>CALSBJ010000025.1:0-70549 GCA_943373155.1 Akkermansia muciniphila
CGAACGGCGTGGACATGGGCCGCAACATCTTCCAGAGCGATGCGCCGATCAGCATGATGCAGGCCGTTCGCGGCGTGGTGCATGAAGGCCTGACGCCTGCGCAGGGCTTCCAGATGTACAACGACCTCAAGGCCGCTGGCACCAAGTAAACCTGCGGCGATGGAGTGATGGAGTTTTGGAGTATGGCTCCAACCCATCACTCCCCTACTCCACCCCTCCATCCCTCCGGCCCCGCCCGATGTTTCACGATCTCTACGACTACCTCTACCACGATGCGCCTACCGGCGGCATTCCGCTGAAGGGCACAGGGATTGTGCTGGGGCTCGCCTTGATCGCCTCGCATGCGTGGGTGCTCGTGAATGGGGAGAAGACGAAAGCCTTCCTGAAGGCCTTCCCGCGCACCTTCAAATGGGGCGTGATCCTCATGAGCCTCTCCCTGCTGTGGGCGCTCTTTCTGCTCTCAAACATGGACATGGGCGAGTTCTTCAACATGCGGCAGTACTTCATGATGGTCGTCGCTGCTGGAGGCATCGGCATGATCATCTATGTGCCTGAGTTCCTCTCCGTCCGCGCCCTCGGCTGCCTCATGCTACTGGCAGCCAGCCCGGTGCTTTACGCTGCCTTCATGCAGCCCCAGACCAGCCGTCTGCTGCTGCCGATCCTCGCTTACGCCTGGATCATCGCGGGCATGTATTTCATCGGCATGCCTTATCTGATGCGTGATGGCATCACCTGGCTCACAGCGAAGCCGGGCCGCTGGAATGCCGCCGTGTATGGCGGCATCGGTTACGGCGTGCTGATGCTCGTCACGGCCATCGTTTCGTATTGATCGGCCATGAAACCGCCACCTCGCGTGCTCGTCATCCGCGGCGGGGCCATCGGGGATTTCATTCTCACCCTTCCTGCCATGCGTGTGCTGCGGGAGATGATCCCGAATTGCCACCTTGAGGTCATGGGTTACCTCAACATCGCCACGCTCGCCCAAACCGCTGGCGTCGCCGATTCGGTGCGCAGCCTCGATCACCGCACGATGGCGGCTCTCTTTGCCAAAAACGCGCCCATCGATGAGGCGCTCAGCGAGCATCTGAAGAGCTTCAATCTCATCGTCAGCTACCTCTTTGATCCCGACGGCCACTTCCGCGCCAGCATGGAACGTGTCGGCGTGAAGACGCTCATCGAGTGCTCCCACCGTGTGCAGCCCGATCAAGGTCACGCCTCCCGACAGCTCGCGAAACCGCTCGAAAAGCTCGCCATGTTCGTGGAGGACGAACATCTGCTGAGGGCGCACTTTGAGCGTCGCGAAGTTGTCCCCAACCGCCTCGCCATCCATCTCGGCAGCGGCTCCGAAAAGAAAAACTGGCCACTGGAACGCTGGCTGGCCCTCGCGGACGAGTTTCGTGATCACGAGGTCATTTTCATCACTGGCGAGGCGGAACAAGAGCGCGGCATGCTGATCGAAAACCGTCCGAGTTGGCATTCGCTGCCCCTGCCGGAGCTCGCGAGCCGTTTGAGCACCTGCGCGGCCTTTCTCGGTCACGACAGCGGCATCTCGCACCTCGCCGCCGCATGCGGTGTGCCTTCGTTGCTGCTGTTTGGCCCCACCGATCCGGCGGTGTGGGCTCCGCCGCAGCCTTGGGTCACCGTGCTTCGCGCCGAAAATGGCGATCTGGCCTCCCTCGAAGACCAGCAGGTAAAATTGGCCGCCCGGCAAGTTGTGTCGAAATCGTAGCGTGCTAAGCAGGTTGCCATCAAACCTTCGTCAGAAGTGAGAAGTAAGACGTGAGAGGTGGAAGGGCAGTCGCCACTTCTGACTTCTAACATCTGACTTCTCACGCTCCCCGCCCCGCCAACCATGTCCGACTTCCAACAGCCCGAACGATTCCGCACCATCCTCATCCTTGGTGCCCCAGGCAGCGGCAAAGGCACGCAGGGCAAGGTGCTCGGCTCCATCCCGCGCTTTCATCACCTCGCCTGCGGGGATGTCTTTCGCTCGCTCGATACCCGCACGCCACTCGGGCAGAAGTTTGTCGAATACTCCAGCCGTGGCGAGCTCGTGCCGGATGACGTCACCGTGCAGCTCTGGCATGCCAATGTGCGCCAGCGGGTCGATTCGCATCAGTTCAAGCCGGAGATCGACTTTCTCGTGCTCGACGGCATTCCACGCAATGTGGAGCAGGCGAGGCACATGGAGGAGCACATCGAGGTGCTCAAAGTCTTCCACCTTTCCTGCCCGGACCGCACCGAACTGGCCCGCCGCCTCCGCAAACGTGCCCTCAAGGACAACCGCTTTGACGACGCCAACGAAGCGGTCATCCAGCAGCGCTTTGCCACCTACGAAGCCGAGACCAAACCCATCCTCGACTACTATCAGGGTGATCGCGTCGTTCCCATCGATGCCTCCCAAGCCCCAGCCAAGGTCCTCTACGACATCCTCGCCGGCATCATGACCCTCGACGCTTGGAAAGAGCTCGAGAAGATGAAAATCTGATGCGCATCCTCTTCATCGGCACTGGAGACATCGGCCTTCCATCCTTGGAGTGGCTCATCAACACGCCCCAGCACGAGGTCGTCGGCGTCATCACGCAGCCGGACAAGCCCGTCGGCCGCAAGCAAGTGCTCACACCACCTCAAACCAAGGTCCGCGCCCTCGCCGCCGGATTGCCCGTCTTCCAGCCGCTCAAGATTCGAAACGCCGTTGAGGAACTGAAAGCCTTCAATGCCGACCTCGCCGTCGTCGTCGCCTACGGTCAGATCCTGTCCCGCGTCGTGCTCGACGTGCCCCCGCTCGGTTGCCTGAACATCCACGCCTCGCTGCTGCCCCGTCATCGCGGCGCCGCGCCCATCCAGGCCGCCATCCGCGATGGCGACAGCGAGACTGGCATCACCATCATGTTCATGGATGAAGGCCTCGATACGGGCGACATGCTCCTCAAGCGCACGCTGCCCATCACCGCCGACGACACGGGCGGCAGCCTGCACGACAAACTGGCGCTCCTCGCCCCGTCCGCCCTCGAAGCCGCTCTTGATCTCATCGCCGCTGGCAACCCGCCGCGTGAAAAACAAGACGAGTCCAAAGTCACCCACGTCCGCAAACTCACGCGACAGGACGGCAAGCTCGACTGGTCCAAACCTGCCGCCGAACTCGAACGCCTCGTGCGAGCCTTCACCCCCTGGCCCGGCACGCATTGCTTGCTTCATGGCAGCCAGTTAAAAGTCCACCGCGCCTCCATCGAGGCTGCCGAGGTTTGCCCCGCACCCGGCACCATCGTCCGAGCCGATGCCAGCGGCATCCTTGTGAGCTGTGGCAGCGGTTTGCTGAACCTCCTCGAAGTCCAAATCGAAGGCGGCAAACGCCTCCCCGCCGCCGATTTCCTTCGTGGGCATCCGCTGGCGGCGGGCGACACGCTTGGTTGAGCAGATCAATGATGTCTTGAATAGGAATTTTCCGCCCGGCATTCCTCATTCGGCATTCGTCATTGATTCCAGCCCTCCTGCGCCCATAGATGGCGGCTCCAAATCCCCCCTTTCCCATGCCCAAATTCATCGAAATGCCCAAACTCAGCGACACCATGACCGAGGGAACCCTCGCTAAATGGACGGTCAAAGAAGGGGACAAGATCACCGTCGGCAAAGCCATTGCGGACATCGAGACCGACAAGGCTACCATGGAATACGCCAGCCCGTTTGAAGGCGTACTTCATAAGTTCATCGTCCAGGCCGGTCAAAAAGTGCCGTTGAGCGCCCCGCTGGCCGTCATGCTCGAAGACGACGAGGCTGCTCCGGCCAATCTCGACGAACTCATCGCCAAGGCCCAGGCCGCCGCTGCTCCTGCGCCCGCTGCCGAGAAAAAACCCGCCGCCAGCGCCTCGAAAGCCGCCGCCGCCGGTCCGCGCCTCCCGCAGGCTCCGCAGCACAAATCCCGCGCTGCCGCCGGTGGTGCCGCGCTGCGCGTCAAAGCCTCTCCGCTGGCCAAAAAGATCGCCGCTGAGCGTGGCGTCGATTTGAATGCCCTCATCGGAAGCGGGCCAGGTGGACGCATCGTGCGTGAGGACGTCGAAAACGCCCCCGTGGGCGGTTCCAGCGCCCGAGTGGCCGCCTCACCGGCCATTCGCCCAACTTTTGGTCCCGAGGACGAACGTGTGCCCACCAGCGGTATGCGCAACATCATCGCCGAGCGCCTGCTGGCCTCGAAGACGCAGATCCCGCACTTCTACCTCCAGATGGAAGTGGATGCTGGCCCTCTCATGGAATTCCGCGCTCACTTGAACGCCACCAATGAGAAGACCGGCGGCAACAAATACACCGTCAACGACTTCATCCTGAAGGCCGTCGTCCGCGCCGCGCAGGCCCAGCCCGCCATCAATGCCGCCTGGGATGGTGATGCGATCGTGAAGTTCAAATCCGTCGGCCTCAGTGTCGCCATCGCCGTCGAGGACGGCCTCGTCACACCAGTCATCAAGCAGGCGGAAAAGAAAACGCTGCTCGAAATCAGCCAGGCCGTCAAAGACCTCGCGGGCAAGTCCAAGAACAAGAAGCTCAGCCCCGATGACTTCGCGGGTGGCACCATCACCGTCTCGAACCTTGGTGCGTATGGCATCGACCAGTTCGCCGCCATCATCAATCCCCCGCAGGCGGCCATCATCGCCATCGGTAGCATCCGCGCCGCCGCTGTCGTCAATGACAAGGGCCAGATCGTCGTCGGCCAGCGCATGTGGGTGGGCCTTAGCGGGGATCATCGCGTCGTCGATGGTGCCGTGGCCGCCACCTTCCTCGCGGAATTGCGCAAGCTTCTGGAAAACCCGGCCCTGATGCTGGTTTGATGCCCGTGTGAGCCACTCATCTCAGCCGGAGGCCGCAAGGCTTCCGGCTTTTTTGTTCATTAAGCACAGGTGCGCTGTCGTAGCTGAATGCCCGCTAGGCGCAAAAGCATCCTGAGGGTGGGCTCGGAGATCTTGGCGGCCTCGACGCGATGACGTGCGAGGCTTTGGCGCAGGTCCTGCATGGTCCAAGAGAGCAGGGTGGCCGGCTGGGTGTGGCTGACGATCTGCTGGATGAGCGGGACGAATTCATCCTGCGGATAACGCACCGGGCGGCCGCTGCGCTCCGCGTCATTCACCGCACCTTCGACGCCGTGTGTCTGATAGCGATCCACGAGTCGTTCCAGGGTTCGCTCGCACACGTCGCTGGCCTTGGCGATCTCGGGTCGCGGCAGGCCTTCATGCAGGAGCAGCATGGCTCGGGCACGGCGCTGGCGTCCCGCCGATCCTTGGCGGTGCTGGACGACCTTTTGGCAGAAGTCTCGCTCGTCTTCCGTCAGGGTGACGCGTTTATCTGGCAGGCGGGCGTCGTCAGGCAATCCCTCATCCAACACCTGGGGCAGCCCGTGCTCCTCGTATCGCTGCCGGATCAGGGTGAGTGTGCGGGTGGAGATGCCGGTGCGCTGCGAAAGGCATGCCGCATCGGGGTAGCGATGCATTTCCAGCAGCAGCCGGGCCATGCGTTTCACGCCGAAGTCTGACTTTGGTGACAAAGCCAGTCGCTGGCAGAAATCGAGGTCGTATTCGGACAGAATGAGAAAAGGCGATGTGGTAGTTGAATTCATAGAAAAGGATCGGTTCAGATCGACCGACGACGGCGCAGGAGAAGACCGAGGAGGCCAGCGGCGAGCAGCAGCGCACGTGATGGCTCGGGGACGCCGGACACGGCGATCAATCCGTGGCTGGCGAAGGCGGAGAGGTCCCACAGCAGACCGCCGGAGAGGGTGGGCAGATCGAGATCGCCATACGCACCGCCCGTGGTGGTGAAGCCCGGGGTGCTGAAGGAGCCGCCGAGGATCGTGGTCCAGTCGAGCAGATTGAAAACATCGCCCGCAGCAGCCCCGCTGAGCCAGCCGTTGTCGATCACGAGCAAGGCACCATCTCCAAAGCTGCCAGAGGCTCGCGTTCCGAGGTTGAGGCCACCATTCGTGAGCTGAATGAAATCATGGTCACCGTAGGTGGCGGGGGCCACGTTGAACACCGCGGCATTGCTGTTGGCGATGATGAAGGTGCCCAGGTCCTGACCGCTGCTAAGCCAGGAGGTCACGGTGCTGTTGCTCCCATCGAGCGTGGGTGTGGTGATGGACATCTGGAGCTGCGAACCATTCGCCACGGTGATGCCGCTGATGCTGGTGAAGATGAGCTGCTGGTTGCTGGTGCTGCTGTTCGTCAATCCGGGGGCTAGGATGCCGGGATTCGTCGCGGTGCCGATGATCGTGGAGCCTGCGATCGAGGATGCTGCCGAACCACCCGCGAGCACGGGGGCGGTGGCGAGCGTGGTGGCCGCGCCGGTGACGCTGACGACGCCCGCCGTGCCGCCCGCACCCAGGAGGCTGCCGCTGGTGCCATCACCCACTTGCAGGCGACCTTCTGCGACGGTGGTGGCTCCACGGTAGGTGTTTGCACCGCTGAGGGTGACCGTGCCCGCATTCATTTTGATGATGGAGAGCGTGTCGCCCGTGCCAGCAGTGATGTCTGCTTCGGAAAGGATGCCGCCGAAGGTGATGCCGTTCGCGGTGGTCGTGGAGGACACCAAATGGACCGTTTTGCTTTCGGCGGTGCCATTGACGACATTGGCGAGAGTGAGTGCGCCGGTGAAGGCCCCGCTGCCGGTGGTGAGGGTGGCGCTGCCGCCGATGGAGATGCTGCCGCTTCCATTGGTGGCATTCACGTCGATGTCATTAGCCACGCTGAGGCCGCTGGTGTTTTGCAGCAGGGAGAGATGGGGGTTCACCACATCCTGACGGAAGCGAATGGGCTCCTGGGTCAGTTCATTCCGCACGACGATGTTTTCTTCGAATTGGAACATCGTCTGGCCGGAGTAGCTGCCGCTGGTGACGGCGACTTGGCTGCCGTAGAGGATTTGGCCGCCGGTTTCGAAGTCGGTGGCGCGGGTGAGGCTCATGGTGCCGCCGCTGACGGCGGTGATCGTGTAAATGCCGTTTCTCTCAGGATGAGCCTCCTCACCTGCGATGAGAAGACGGGTGCCCACATCCCCTGCGGTGTAAGTTTGGCCGTCAAAGGTGGTGCTGACGCTGCCGAAGGCTCCAAAGCCATTCGTTCCGCCATTCGGATTGAATTCACCCGTGCCGAGGATGCTGGTGAAGCTCGCCCGATCCACCGCGGCGACGAGGGAGGAGGTGGTGTCACCGAGTTCGATGTGCTTCACACCGGCCGCCGTGCTGGTTTCGAGGAGCACGCTGCCTGCGCGGATGATGGTGCCGCCATCCACCGCGCTGCCAGCGGAGCCGCTGACGCCTGCACCGTAGCTGTTGGCCGAGCTGAGCCGCAAAGTGCCGCCACCGATCACGGTCAGGCGTCCATCGCCACTGACGGAGTTGCTGAGGCTGAGCTGAGTGGCCGTGGCAGCTCCGGTGAAAGTGTCGCGATTCAGCGTGAGCGTGCCGCTGAGGGTGGTATCGGCGAGGATCGACGTGATCGCAGCACTTCCCACGACGTTCGAGGTGCCTACCGTGATGTTGTTGGCAAAGGTGGGCGTGTTTTGCAGGCGCAGTTCGGTGTGATCATCCGTGCCGGAGACACCGGTGATGCCGAGAGTCACGCTTCCAGAGCCGAGTTTGGCCCCGCTAGCGACAACCAGCACGCCATTGGCGATTTCGGTGTTCCAGGCCTGAGAGCTGTTGTCCACGCTCGCGAGGGTCTGCACGGCTCCCTTGCCATTGACTCTGAAAATGGAGGCTCCCGAGCCAGTGATGCTTCCGGCGAAAACAGCGTCCTGAGTGCTGTCCATGCCGACGGTCAGCGTGCCGCTGAGAGCCGCCAGGGTGTTCGCGGGTGTGGGACCGGAGCTGGAAAGCGAGCCGATGGTTTGATTGAAGCCGTTAAGGCTCAGCGTGCCGTTGAAAACGTCGCCATGCAGATTGTGACGCGAAAGCGGGGCCAAGGTATCCGTCGCGCCGCCTTGCAAGGTGCCCGCGAAGATGCCGGTGACGCCTGTGTAGTCGTTGGTGGCCTGATTGAGCTGCACGGTGCCTTCATCGCCGATGGAGAGACCACCGGTGCCGGTGATGATGGAATCCACTCCCAACGTGGTGCCGGATGCAGGCAAAAGAAGACCGCCTCCAGCCGCGAGAGTGAGACCTCGATTGGCAAAGATCGTCATGCTGGCGGTGGTTTGCAGCGCACCGCCATCGAAGCGCAGCGAGTCGGCTCTCGGCGTGAGGTGGAGCCGGCCGAGGCTCGTGTCCTGCGCCACGGAAAGCGTGCCCGCCTCCAGCACCGTGCCGCCTTGGTATTCGTTCACCGCCGTGAAGGTCAGCGTGCCGCCGCCTTGCTTGCGGACCGTCACGGAGCCGTTGATGGAGCCGCCATACACCGTGCTGGAGGCCTGATTGACGGTCAGCGTGTTAATGTCCATGCCGCTGTTGTTAATGGAGCCGCCAGGACCGCTCAGCGAGCCGATTTCCTGATTGTAGCCGTTCAGGTCGAGGATGCCGGACGAGCCATTGCCGCGTGTGCTGACCTCCACCGAGGTCGCGAGCGCATTGTCACGCCCGAGTTGGATGATGCCGTCCTCGATGCTCAGGGAGGTGAATGCATTGTTGCCCGCGAGCTTGATCACATCCTGGCCGACTTTGGTGAGTTTAAAGCTGCCGGTGACGCTGCCATCGATCACGAGGTAGGAGCCGCGCAGCCCCACATCGCTCGGGTTGAGGTTGGTGCTCGTGTTCAGCTTGCCCATGTCATAAATGATATGGTTGGAGCCATTTGAGGTGCCTGCGGGGTAGATCTGGCCAAGGAAGGAGTCGGCTGTGAGGTTCACCGTGACGCCGCTGCGGATCGTTTGAATGACGGCGACCTGATCGTAATCCAGCGGTAGATAGCCCATGAGAGAACCACCGGCGAGGTCGATGGTGCGTGTGCCGGTGACATCGGTGAAAAGCTGGAGATGCACGCCGGTGGGCAGCGAATAATGGCCCGTGCCACGAGCATCGCTGACGGCCCAGCGTTCGATGGAGCCTGCTTCCTGGATCACCGTGGCGGTGGGGACGAAGTTTGACACAGCGATCTCCATTGCCGCCGTGGAGCGCAGGCTCGCGGTGATGGTGGAGGCACCAAAGGCTCCATCGTGCATCACCCGAACCGTGCCATCGCCTACGCGGAAATTCCGCGTGCCGGTGAAGCTGGCGCTGTTGTCACCGAGGCTCAAAATGCCATCACCGGTCACACGCACATCGTAGAGACCTTGGTTGTTCAACCCGCCCGCACCAGTGCCTGCGCCGAGCTGCACGCCACTGGAGGAACCGGGACCGAAGCTCGTGGCGTCGATGCTGAGCATGTAGTCATCGAAGAGGGTGACAGTGCCTGTGCGGATGGTGTGACGCGAGGCGTCCGACTGGAAGAAGATGATGCCTTCATGCCCGCCGCCGCTCGTTTTCAGGTCAATCGCAGGGATTTGATCAAGACGATCATTAGCGGCGATGCTGCGCACGATGCCCAGATCATTGACGGTGATCTTACCACCACCCCAGGTGAAGAGATCCGGCGTGCCGCTGTTGAAGTTGTAGCGCAGTTCGGTGGTCTGGAGCGTGTTGTCGCGATCCGTCATGTGAGCGCCGTTGAGAATCACCTCACCGCTGCTTTGTGCACCGGGGGTAAGGAACTGAAGCCCGCCACCATTGACGATCCAGTCACCCGTGAATTGAGGCTGATCACTGCGCACGCTGAGGAAGGCCGTGCCGGACTTGATCACATTGCTGGCGTGGATTTTGCCGTTGATCTGGATGGTGTTGTTGTTCGCCCAGATGAGCGCCTCGCCATCTCCGAGGCCGGAGGAGCCAAAAAAGAGGTCTGCATGGATCGTGGGCGTGCTTCCGGCCTGCATGAGGCCACCGCTGCGGAGGATGATCTTGTTGAAGGCATTGTCCGCGCTGTTGTTGATGTCACGGTCGAGGCGCAGGGCATATAGATCCAGATTGGCACCGAGCGTGCCATTGGCGGTGTTGAGGTTCAGGATCTCCGTGCCGTCGTTGAGAGCCAAAAGACTGCCATCGAGCGTGCCGCCCGCGCTGGTGAGGTAATTCGCCGGATCTCCGCCCTGCGTGATCGCCTGAAAGCCGAGCGTGGCGTCGTATTTGACGAAGTTGTTGTCATAGCGGCTGACGATCCATGGATCGACCATGCCGTTGTTCATGAGGCTGGTGCCATTCGCCGCGAGGAAAAGAGCACTGTCCACATGGCTGGCCACGGTGCCGAGCATGTTCGCGGTGTTGGTGGTGGCCACCATGCCGGCGATCATCAGAGTACCAGAGCCGCTGCGGGTGATGTTGCCGGCGGAAAGCTCCACCCAGTCGCCTGTATCACGGCGAATGACGACCTCCGAGCCGCCTTGAATGAGCAGATCACCGATGATCTCGCGATTGGCGATGTGGTCGGAGTTGTCGCCGAACAGTTCGAGCACAGAGCTGTTCAGCGTCATGCCGGTGGCATCAGCCCAGCGGCCTCCACCGCCGAGGGTGCCGGTGGCACGATTGCCGGTGGTTCCGCTGCCGGTGAAGGGGGTATTGTTATCCAAACGAATGCGTGAGCCGGAGTGAAAGACCCAGGTGTTGGCATTGGTGAGGCCGCCGGTGGTCACGGCCGTGCCGGAGGCACCTTCGATGCGCACTTCGCCGAAAACATCCACCTGACCGGTGCCCAGTGGCGTGCGGAAAGTGCTGCCCGTGCCAATCGCGCCGCCTTGCACACTCAGGACGACACCCCGATAGCCTCCATCGAGATTGCGACCGCGAGAGACGAGTGTGCCGCCGTCGTAGCTGTTGTTTCCATTCGCACCGAACAGAACTGTTCCGTAGCCCATCACCGTATGGGCGACGCCGAGGACCACTTTGTTGCCTGCGCCTGCCAATTGATCTGAGTTCGCCGTGGCCGGATTCAGCGTCAACTGGCTGCTGCCACCGCCGAGGCGGAACTCCGTGCCGCCGACGCCCCAAGGAGTCACGCTGTTCGCCGTCAGATTGCCATTGCCTTCACCACCACCGAGCTGCCAGAGATTGAAGACACCCCCATCCCGCGTGGCCATGAGCGGATCGGCGGTTAGCAATTGATTGGCATCAATGGATAGAACCCCAGCGCCTGTGCCGCTGATCGCTGCCGCCACGACGGCGGTGATCGCATTGAAGTTCGCGATGGTGCGTGTGCCGATGACGGGCAAGGCTGCGCCGCTGGTGAAGACTTTCGTCAAGCCCGTGTTGCCGAGCTGGGCGGTGCTGCTGATGGAAAGACCGCTGCCTGCAAAGACCTGCACCGGCCCATCGCCGAGCGTGGCATTCGCCTGACGCAGGGTGGTGACGCCCAAAAAGTTATTGAAGCCACCGGAGAAGGTGTTTGCCGCGTTGTTGTCGAAGTGCAGGTACCAGACGCCCGCTTTGTTCAGTTGGCCGCTGCCACTCACGACATCGCGCAGGAAGAGGTCCGTGCTGTCCACGCGGAATACGGGGCTATCATGAATCACGATCTGGTTTTCCATGATCATGTCATCGCCGAAGCTGGCGGCCTGAAAGATGATGTACGGGCTGTTTTGCGTCGTGACAAGGTTCCCTGCATTGTTCACGCCGATGGTGCGCGTGGCTCCCGTCGCTCCGCCGTTGCGATCGGTGATGAGAGTGACCTGTCCACGCACTGTGATGTCCTGTCCTGCGGCGGTGAAGATGCTGGAGGCTCCGTTTTGCGCCATGCGCACCGTGCCGAAGTCGAGATTCACATCGCCCGTGCCACCGACATCGTAGTTTGCCGTGTTTGCCGCCGTGAGACGCCACTCACCACGGCGTAGAGTGAAGCCCCCGGTGAAGGCGGAGTTGTCTGCATCGAAGCGCAGAGTGCCATCGCCCGTTTTGACGATCTGCGCGGCGCTGCTGATACCGCCGATGAGCCGCCAGGTGTTGGCGTTCACGTTCATGCCCACATCACTGGTGCCGCCGATGGTGGTGGTGCCGAGCACGTTGGTGTTCGAGTTGCTGTTGTTCAGGCGGAGGAGCGTGCCCGCAGGCCCCGTGGTGCCCAGAATGTTCAGGTTTTCGAATTGCACGGCCGTCGTCGTGCCTGTGCCGCCGAAACGCTCGGTCTGGATCTGGGCGTAGGGCACATTTTCGGCCACCGTCACCGTCAGGCCGGTGAAGGTGGTGGTGGCGCTGTCATGACGCAGGCGCAGGTCGGGCATCTGGTTGCCGTTGAAATTGTTGGCGTAGTTGCCATGCAGGATGATCTCGCTGGCCGTGCCCTGCGTGCCTGAGCCATCGAGATAGAGCCTTCCGCCATTCATTTGAATCGTGCCGGAGATGGCGTTGCCCGTGTTCGTCAGGTGAAAGCCGCCAGGGCCATCGAGAGTCAGGTTCGCCGCAGTGACCACCCCACCGAAAAGCTGGTTGGGCGTGCTGTGGCCGGCATAAACAATGCCTTCCACCGCGGTCGTGCCATCCCCAAAGAAGATGTTTGTCGTGCTAAAGCTCACCCGGTTGCCGTCATCACTGCCGAGGATCAAGCCACCGCTGTGGATGTTGATCTGGCCCCCGGTGAAGATCATGTCATTGGTGCTGCTTTCCTCGTCCACACGCAGGGCATAGACGTTTTTGGTGCCGGTCAGCGTGGTGTCGCCCCAGCCTCCGGCAAATTGGACGATCTCCGTGCCGGTGAAAGTGCCCAGGTAGGCATCACCGCCCGCCGCCACGGGGGTAGCAGCGGCAAACGGAGCATTCACATAGCCAGTGTCCGCATTGTAACCGAGGAAGGTGCGGCGTGTGGCATTGATCATCCACGGAGCCACGATGCCATTCGTGAGCGCGGGAGCCGCGCCATTGAAGAGCTTCATGCTTTGCAGATTCAGCGAGCCGAGTTCGTTGGCATTCTCCCGCAGCGTGAGCGTGGACTGGCCGCTGCGGGTGATGCTCGCCGTGCTGAGCACGATCTGGCCGTTGGTGCCATTTCGCTCCAGCGTGATGCCTGCACCGCCTCTGATCGTGATCGCTCCGACGGTTTCCATGTTCACGCGACTGCCGCTGTTGATCAGATTGATGCCTGCCCCGTCGAGAATGAGCGGCGTGGTGTCGCCGAGCTTGTTCTCATCGCTCTCGCGTCCGAGATTGCTCTCGCGGAGGCGGGCATTGAAGATGCTGTCATTCACATCCATGCTGTAATCGAGCCGCAGATTGCCGCCGGGGCGGAGGTTCAGCGCATGGATCTGAGTGCCGCTGTCATCGGTGAGCCTGCCAGCCCCACGCAGCGTGAGGCGGCCATATACTTCAAAAAGGGGCGAGGCGTTGTCGCCTGTGATCTCCAGGATCGCACCGAGGCTGCCCGCGTCTGCCATGCGGAAGATGGTGGTGTTTCCCGTGTAGTTTTGATTGTCGTAAAAGCGGATCGAGGCCCCGGCTCCTGCCGGAGTCAGGCCTGCGTAGATCGGGCTCTTGCCCAGCTCGACGGAGGCCGTGCCGGTGATCACATTGGCCTGCGTGAAGCTCAAAATGCCTGCGCTGCTGCCGCCAAAGTTGTATTTGTTCTCTTCACTCGGGCCCAGCGTGTTCGCTGTGTAGTAGGTGTTGGACGCGGCGGAGAGGCCCCAGCTGCCATTGCCGAGACGGGCCATGTTGAGCGGCGTGGTCCATGCGCCTTCGGAGAGACCCAGCGCGATCGACCCGTCGGTAAGTGAACGCAGGCCGTAAGCTGTCAGTGGCGCATTCGTGAGCAGTTCCACACGCGTGGTGGCTCCGCGTTCGGAACCGTAGATGCGCACTTCCTGCCCCTGCGCTGTGAGAATATTCGCCGGTGAAGCGAGGCGGATGGCAGAGCCGATGTTCACGATGATGTCACCCGTGCCTGCATTGGCGGTCGAGAGCGGCACCAGCGTGGTTCCGGGTGAGCGGATGTCATCCTGACCGCGTGTGCCGAAGAACAAGGTGCCGCCCGTCACAATGAGGCCACCACTCCAGCTCCCGCTGCTGTCACCACCGAGCGAGAGGTCCGATCCGCCCACTTTGTTGAGCGTGTAGCCATTCCCACCATCATGGATGGCTCCGGCGAGCACGAGCTGCGTGTCCGTCTGGATGCGTGCGTGGTTGGTCAGCGTCGTCGTGCCGTCAAAGCGTGGGATGTAAGTGTTTCCGCCGGTGATGAGAAGCTGGTTCCGGTCGAGCGAGAGCGTGCCCAGCGTGAGCAGCTTGTTCGAGCCACCGCCCGCCTGGCGATTCACGTCGATGCTGCTGTTTCCGCCCTGCACGGTGACGTTGTTGCCGATGGCGATGCGCTGCTGGTTGGCCGTGCTATCGCCGATGGAGCGGATCTCCCATTCGCCGCCGCGTAGCAGGATGGAGGTGCTCGCAGGCAGCGCCGGAGCCACCAGCTCCGGGGTGGCGAGAGACTGGTCATTGAGGTGAGTCTCCACAAAGCCTTGCGCGATGTCGAGCACCGCGAGGGTGTTCGGCTTGCTGCCGTTGATGTTGGTCAGCGAGAGCCTTCCCGTGCCGATTTTCAGCACGGTGGACCCCGCGCCGCCCGTGATCTGACCGTCAAAGGTCGTGCTGGCTCCATTGCGCCCCACAGTCAGCTTTGCCGTGCCGAGATCCACGGTGCCTGCGGAAGATTGGAAGGAATTGCTTGGATTAAGCGCCGCCAGGCCGCCGAACTCCTGGTTGTTGTTATTGAAGAGGATCGAGGTGCCGGGCGAAAGCGTCATCGTGCCTCCGGTGAGTGCGTTGACGTTCTCAAACAGCGGAAAGACGTTGGCCGCCGTGAGGTTGAAGGTGCCACGGTTCAGTTCGATGTGGCCTTGAAGCGTCTGCGGCACGCTGATGTCCACCGTTCCAGCGCCAAACTTCACCAGCGAGGAGGTGAGTGTATTCGTGGCGTTGTTGCGCATGTTGTTGATCGGCACACCGAGCGTGGAGACGGCTGCATCATCCGTGTAGAGGTAGAGGGTGGACTGACCAATGTTGATCTGGGAGCCAGCGGCACCGGTGATGTCCGCGCCCGCATTCAGAATGATGCCGGCACCGTTGGCTGGTGTGGTCTGATCACCCACGTTGAGAGTAAAAGTGCCCAGATTGACATTCGCATCCGTGCGGAAGGCGAACACAGATCGGTCCGCCGTCAGCGTGCCACCCGTCGCTCCTGCGTTGAAGACCTGGGTGCTGCCCGCGGCGAGGTCGAGATCGCCTGTGCCGCCGTAAGTGGCTGTGACGACGCTGTTTCCGCTCATCGTCACATAGTCAGCCGCGTTGCTCGTGCCGTTTTGCCAGCGCAGGGCAAACGGGCCGATGATGGAATTCGTCAACGCAGGCGCGGTGGTGAAGGTGATGCGTTCCTCACCGCCCAGATCGCCTCGCTGCGGTACAAAGGTGATCGTGCCTGCGCCGACTCGGGTCAGCGCATTGAAGTTCAACTCGGTGCTGAAAGTATCCGTCGCGAGGTCATTCACGACCAAACGTGCTCCGCCGGAAAAAGTGAGGTCACCCGTCGTGGAGGTCACCGAGTTCGCCAACGGCGTGGCGAGGCCGTTGAGCTGCAAAACGCCGTCCAGCATCGAAAACGCCGTGTTGGTGCCAAAAGGGCTTCCACTCGTGCTTTGTGCCTGACCGATCAAAGTACCCTGCGTGACCGTCGTAGTGCCCGTGTAGCTGTTTCCGGTGCCCGTGGCTGGATTCAGGATCACAGTGCCATTTCCCTGCTTGTCGATGCCGAAACCGCCGCTGATCTCGCCGGTGAAGGTCACATCTCCACCGGTGATGGCGGTGAGTGCGATGCCGCGTGTGGAGAGGTTCACATGGCCGCTGAAGAGCTTCGCGCCCGCATCCAAACCGCCGAGCGTCTGCAATGCTGCGGTGGCGGTGTTGATGAAGTTTCGCGAAATCGTGCGTGTGCCGCTGGCGAGCACCTGGGAGACTACGTTGCTGCGGAAGGTCACGTCGGAAGTGGCAGCGCCGAGGGCGTTGTCATGCCCGAGCACGAGGTAACCACCGCTGGTGGTGGTGCTGCCGAGAAAGGTGTTGTTTCCATTCAGCCAGAGCGTGCCCTGATCGTTCTTTTCGAGGTCATTGCCTGCCACACCGGAAATCACCCCCATGACCGTTGTGAATGCTCCACGCGTGCGCAGGGCAATGTCGCGATTCAGCGCCACGGAGCCGATTTCGAGCCGGTAGCCATTGTAGCCATCCAGAAAGATCGCGCTGCTATCTGCGCCACCCACGGCATAGGTGCCGCCATGCCCCACCGTGAGCGAGGGGAGCTGCACCACCTGGTTTTCTGATCCTGCGGATGTGGGTCCGATGACGATGAAGCGATCACTGCCATCATTCCCGCCCGTGGTGGCCACGGGATTGTCGAAAAGGAAGGGGCCGCTGCCATTGATGCGGAGTTCGAGGTCGGAGCGGCGGTCGTTTGCGGTGGACAGCGTGATCGCGGAGCCCGCAAGCCCCGCCGCACCCGTGTGGGTGAGCACCAGACGGCCCTGCTCGACGAAGGTGTCGCCGTCGTAAAGGTTGTCGCTGTTGAGGATGAGCACGCCACCATTGCGTTTGCGCAGGTTTTGAGCCCCTGCGCTGCCCGCGTCGATCACGCCATTCACGGTGATCATGCCGGCACCGGCCTGGAAGCTGTTGTCGATGCCCACATCGAGATAAAAATTCCCCGCTGCCCCCAGATTGGGCGAAATGTTGTTGAGCTGGAGGTCAGTGAAGTTCGTGCCGATGGATAAAATCTGCACCACACGGTTGTTGCCGGTGTCCCGATCCGCGATGGTCAGATCTCCGAGCACCACGGTATTGAAGCCGCCGCCGTCGAGCGTGCTGGTGCGCAGCGTGCCGGTGCCACCCGCTGTATGGATGTTTCTCGCCGAGTATTGCGTGCCGACCGCGCCACCGAAGTTTCCGTCCGCCGTGTCGAGTCGCAGTTCGCCAGCACGCAGCAGGATGTCCGCCGTCCCAGCGCCGAGAGATCCGTTTTCACCCGCCCAAAGAATGCCTCCCTGACCGATGGTGACCTGCCCGGAGTAGCTTTGGGTCTGCGGGATAAAAATGGTGCCGTCCGTGTAGTTGCGGTCCGTTTGATCCGGGGCACCGACGATGAGCCGCGTAGGCGCTCCGAGAACGTTGTCGGTGAGAACATTGGCATTCGCGATGGTGAGCACGCCGCCGTTGTTGGTGTGGCCGCCAAGGCGGTAGGCACTCACGGCACCGCCGGAGGGCGAGAGCGTGCTGCCGGTGAAGGTCCCATTGCGTGAGTCTGCACCAAACCACATCTCGACATTCGGCGCGACGGCCCGGATTTGTCCGGGAAGATCCGCCTGGAAGTCATGATTGCCGCTGATCGTCACCGCGATGCGCCGCGCCTGACCGCTCTGGTTGTTGGCGATCATGATGTTGTTGCCGCCCGTGCCGGGAATGCCGCCGGTGGCGGTCAGGCTGTTGAAGACGATGTCTGCGCCTGTGCCGTAACCTGCGCCGAAGGAAATCACCGCAGGCGTGTTCACATCATTGTTTTGCAGAATGATCATCTGCCGCGAGCCGATGTTCGCCGGGCTTTCGACCTTCAAAACGCCGTCAGGAGCGATTTGGATGTCATTCCCGATCACGTTCGCCCCGGCTGTGCCCGTGCCGCGAAGCCACAGCGTGCCTTGATTGACGATGGTGCCATTTTCATAGCTCTTCGGCGTATCAAAGACCAGCAGGCCGCCTCCGCGTTTCACCAGCGAGCCATTCGAGAGATCCCCCTGCATGATGACGACGGCTCCTCGCTCCGCACCGGAGGCACCGCCATCCACGCGGATGTAGCGCTGCTCACCGCCGAGGTCGATCGGGTTCACCATCGTGATGGCATGCGTGGAGGCACCCCCTACATTCAAACCGAAGATGCCCGGATCAAACGTGGGCGTGCCCCAGGTCACTGTGGCTCCCGCACCACCAAAATTCACCGTCACCGGCGCTCCGAAGGCATTGATGCCCGAGCTACCACTGCCTAGGCCACCTCCACCGAGTAACTGCACCTGCCCGGCACCCGTGCCGAGGGCACGCGTGAAGTCCGCATCGGTTTCATAAGCCGAAGGGCTGCTCGGTGAGCCGCCAAAGACGAGATTCCCCGAGCCGAGCGCCGTGCCCAGAGCGCCGATCACGCCGCGAAAGACGCCCTCATTGATGATCGTCGATCCGGTGTAGCTATTGCCCGTGCGGAAGGAGGTGATGCCGGCACCGGTCTTCACCAGCGACACGGAATTGGCCCCGTTGTCCGTCACGTCGGAGAAGATCACATTCGACGACCACGCGATGTCGAAGAACTGGTAATCACTCGCCGCGCCAGCGGTCAAGAACGGCACCGAAATGACATGCCCGCCGCCGCTGGTGATCAAACCACCCGAGCCGATCTCCAGCGTCGTCCCAGAACTGCCCGTGAGGGTCCGTGCCGTGGCATTCTGCATGTTCAGGGAGTTGATGACGCGGTCTGCGGTGAGTGTGGCACCACCAGCCGAGAGTTTCACATGATCAGCTGCTGACCAGCCTGTCTCCGCCGTGTCGATGGCATAATCAGCCGCGGTGAGTGGTGTGTAACCAAAGCCACCGAGGGCTACCGTGTTGTATTTGATGAACTCGGTGCTCGAATAAGCCCAGCCACCCACGAAAGGCACATCCACACCGCCCGTTTCGAGCGCTGAATTCAGGATGCGATGCTTCGCTGCCGTGCCGAGAGCCGCGCCGGAGAGATTATCCACGTGAAACTCCAGCGTCGCACTGCCCGCAGGCCTCACGAGGTCCGCCAGCGTGAGCGTCACCGATCCCGTGTCCGCCGTGCGGTAGCCGATCCGGTTGTGTCCACCGTTGAGGGTGACCGCGCCCAGGCTCTGCACGACCGCGTAGTCGAAGAAGTTCGACGCCGTCGTGCTGAAGGCCGAATTATCGATGTAAATCTGACTGCTCGACAGGCTGATCGGCGCCGTGGTGGAGAACTTGCTGTTTGCCGTGTCGCCCGCAGCCGGTGCGCCTGCCCCTGCGCCAAAAGCCATGCGCAGCCACGAGTCTTTGAGATTCAGGGCTGCCACGTCCGCATAGGGTGTGTTGGCCAGCGTGGCATTGCCCGTATCAGCCCGGATTTCACCGAGGGAAGAGGAGATCGTACCCGAGTAGCTCTGCCCGGCTCCCACACCGAGCAGGCGGAAACCACCGATCCCATAGTGCTGGATATCGGCACTGCCGGAAGCCAGCCCATTGATCGAAATGAAGCCGACACCACCTGCCGAGAGGGCCTGGCTCACATCAAATGCCGCCGTGAGCTGGAGCGTGCCCGCCTGGTCATTTCGAATGCGTGCGGCGCTGCCCAAAGTGACCGCGCCGGTGATGCTGGCCGTATTAATACCCATGAAGCCGCGCAGGGCACCGTTGTTGCGAAAGCCATTGCCATGGATGGTGATGGGTTCCGCCGGATTTCCAATGCCGCCTGCGCCCGCTGAGTCCGGGCCGAAAGCCAGCGTGCCGCCCGCATTGACCACCGTGCCATTGCCAGCCGTGGCCGAGCCCAGCACCGCACCGTCATTCGCTGTGGGAATGGCGAGAAGCATTCCGTTCGTGATCGTCGTGAGTCCGGTGAAGGTGCTCGATCCACGCATGACGAGCGTGCCCTCGCCGGTCTTGGTGATGCCTCCCGCGCCACCGATGACGCCGGTGAGAGCCAGAATGCCATCTACCACATCGACCGTCAGCGGAGCCGTGCCATTCAGCGTGATGCCCGAGGTGATCACATCCGTCCCGAGGCCGAATTTATTCAGTGCGGATGCTGCTCCCCCATTGAAAAGCAGCGATCCACCCGTGCCTGCCGCGAGGAGGTAGCTCTGCTGGCCGGTCGTGTCTCCAATGTTCAGCGTGCCCAGTGTGACGGCCCCGTCGAGATTGATCGTCTGCGGGCCCGCGAGGTTCAGCAGATTCAAATTGGCGATGTCTCCCACCGCGTTCGGCACCGCCAGCGGCGTCTGATGCAGACCCACCGCATTCCAATGGTAGAGATGCTGCCACGAATAGATCCCCGGTGTCCCGCTTTGCGTCACACCCCAGTCCACGGTGGCCGCCTGCACGGGTGCGGTGAGTAAGGGCGTCAGCGCAGCGAGCACCGTGGCCACTGGCACGTGGGCACGTTGACGGAGCCAGAGGCGAAAAGGGGCAGGTTGGGGGATCATGGCTTGCGATGGGTTGGGGACGTTGAAATCCCGCCGCACCGGCCAGGCATGCCGATGGGTGGATTTCACCGGCATTTGATCCCGAACGCGTTTCCCAAACCATTGGCGCGTGGTTTGTTCATCCCTCCGCCAGCTCTTGGGAGCTGTTAAAGGAATCCTTTAGCTCGCTGCGCCCTGCTTTTCCTGCCCCTCCGTCCAGCGGATGGCAAAGTAGGCTAGCTCCGCCGGATCACTCATGCCCAGCTTCAGGCGAATGTTCATTTTATGCACATCCACGGTCTTGGTGCTGATCTTCATTGCCTCCGCGATCTGCGCCGTGTTTTTCCCCTGCCCGATGAGCATGAAAACTTCAAACTCACGGTCACTCAGGTCCGAAACTCGATCCTGGCTTTGCGAAGGAGCCCCGGATGAAAATGCCTTCAAAATTTCCTCGGACATCTCCTCGCTCACCGCGATGCCACCGGCTGCCACACGACGCAAAGCCTGCTCCAGTGTCTTTTGCGGCGCATTCTTCATCAGATAACCCCGTGCGCCTGCTTTCAGCACCCGCTGGGCATACATGCGTTCATCGTGCATCGACAGGGCCAGCATCGCCATCTTGGGGCGCAGCAGCCGCAGGTCCTTGATTAGCTCCAGCCCGGAGCGGTCCGGCAGGGAGATATCCACCACGAGCACATCCGGGGTGTCTTCATCCACATGACGCACTGCGTCCGCCGCATTCACTGCCGTCCACGCACAGCACATCTCTGCGTGGCTTTCGAGGAACAGCCTCAGCCCCTCCCGCATCATGGTGTGATCATCGACGATGGCGACGCGGATCTGAGTCGGCTGCTCACGGGCTTTCATAGGAACATGAAGCGCTGCCATGCAAAAGCCGTCAACATGGGATGTGGCGCACGTCACATTTTCCTGCACGGGATATGAACCGTGTTGATCGTAAGGTCAGTCTCCACCGTCCTTTCCAGCGTGGCACCGAGTGCCCGGATGCGCTGTGTCATCAAATGCAGGCCCATGCCCGTCCCGCTGGCCGCCACAGCGGGCTGAAACGGCTCACCATCATGCAGCACACGTAGCACGACGGCATTCTCCTCCAGCAGCGTCGTGATACTGATGACGGTCGGACGGGAGTGCTTGCACGCATTCATCACCAGTTCCTGAGCCACGCGGAATAGCAGTTCACGTTCATGGAAGTCCAGCACGGCATCCACATCATCGCCCTCGGCGAAGCACGAGGTCTGAAAAGCATCCCGCGTGAACTGCGCCAGCTCCTCGAGCGCATCCCGCAGGCCGTTGGCATCCAGTCCCACTGGCGAAAGGCCCCGCGCAAGACCGCGGGCGATGGTCACCGAATCCTTCAGCTCCTTCACCACCTGCTCCGCCAGCGCTTTGACCTCCGGGCTTGTTTCGGCGCTCGCGTTCACCATCACCTCGGTTTTCATCTTCGTCGCCGAGAGCCGCTGGCAGAGGTCATCATGCAGATCACGTCCGATCCTCCGCCGTTCCTCTTCAGCAGCGCCCACCACCATCTTTTCCGCCTCACTCAGGCGCTCCACCGCCTGCTCAAACTCCTGCGAAACCAACGCCAGCTCATCATTCCCCGTCATCGTTGCGGGTGCAGTCTCCTTTCCCACATGGCCCACGACCGAGACCTGCCGCAGCAGCCCCCTCACACGACGCCCCACCACCTCATCGAGCGCCAGCCACAGAAGAAGGACCAGCGCCAAAAGCACCGCTGCCTGTCGAAACGATTCATCCCACGCTTCCTGCCTCACCTGCTCCAGCGAGATCGCAGGATCGTAGCGGATCATCACCACCGCTTTGCCCGAGACATCGTAGCTCTCGAAAAAGGGCGCGACGACGATGAATTTCGTCCGCGCCTTATTCCAACTGGCCAGGGTGGTCATCCGTTCCATCACGGGCTTTGTCTCTGCCCACTCTCCGCTCAAAGGAGAGTCCTCCACTCGCATTTCACGCCATTGCAACTGCGTCGAATAGCGGATCAATCCATCATCATCACACACCACGCCGAGCTCCACATCGTGCGATAGGGAGGCGTAGGCCATTTCCAGCTCCGCCGCACGTTCCTGCTGTCGCCGGGACAAATGCTGAAGCAGGCCTGAAAGTCGGCTGCCCGTGTCCTGCGCCTCCTGCTCCAGACGATCCAGCCTTCGCTCCGCCAGCCAGGTCTGGCTGCGCCAGTTGTTCAGGCCGATCGTGAGGCAGCCAAACAACAGCACAATGCCTGAAATTCTCTTCTGAATGGAGTTTGGCATCTTCATGGAGCCAACTCCCTCAGCAGCGTGCCATCGATCCAGGTTTTATCGACCGGTTCGGACTTGAGCAGGCCGTAGCGTAGCATCATCGAGATCATTTCATCCGCCATCTCCGCCAGTTTAGGCGGGTCACCATCGAGGAGGCTGCGGTTCGCGTGCAGATCCAATGGCGTCCACCGGCCCAGGGCTGCTTGAAGCTGCTCCGCAGCCAGCTTTTGACGCCTCATCACCACCTCCATACCGGGAAAAGGCTGCTGTTCCCGCATCATCTTCGTTCCCTCGATCTGGGCGGCGATCAGCCGGGACAGTTGGGGACGCAATTCCTCGCAGGCACGAGCGGAGGCCACCAGCACCCGCATGACCGGCACCTTGGGCTCACGCACATCGGATACCTCTCGCAGGCCAGCGCTGCGCAAACGACTGGCCCAGGGCTCGGATGATGCCACCGCATCCACCAGACCGTCCGCCACCGCCTGTTCCATCTCGGCCTGGATCATCGGCACCACCACCACATCCGAGAGGGTCATGTCCGCTCCCTCCAGGGCATTCGCCAGGACATAAACACCTGCCCCTCGCACATCCACCCCGATCCGTTTGTCTCGCAAAGCTCTCATCTCCGCCAAGCCGCCGCCGGCCAGCACCACGTCCGCTCCCGCCGATTCATCCAGCACCATCACCACGCGGAGATCCTGGCCAGATTCCCGCATGCGGAGGGCGACATCCAGCGTGACCACCGCCGCATCCGCCGCGTCATTCCCCAAGGCACGCATCACGGCGGACGACCACGGCAGTTCGATCATTTGAAAATCCGCATTCGGTAGCTCTCCTCGTGCATGCGCCAGCACCATCGCCTCCGAGCCAGGCCACAGCCCGGAAGCCAAACGCAGGCGCAGGTGCTTTTCCTGACGCGGGAGCCACACCGCCAGCGCCACCAGGCTCACTGCGGCCAGCAGGATCGCCAGACGCCGTGTAGTCTCTCGAAGCATGGTGGAGGGCATTTTCATTCTGCAGAGAAGAAATCGAGATTCGACGAACAACCCCAGAGGCGATTTGAGAACGTACTCGGCGTAAATGCATCGAAGGCAAGGTCACAGCTCGTCTAAGATGGTCGCAATATCCAGAGCTGATGCGGCTGTAAGGTGCTACGTTGGCGAGGCGTTTGCCTTTTACCCCCATGTTCCATCGTCTTTTCATCCTCTCCTTGATCGGGAGCGGGTTCGCCGTCGCCGCGGAGAACACGTTTCCGCCGGACCAGATCGAGTTCTTCGAGAAAAACGTGCGTCCCGTGCTCGCCGAGCGCTGCTACGAGTGCCACGGTGCTCACAAGCACCAAAACGGCCTCCGCCTCGATTCCCGCGAGGCCGTCGTGCGTGGCAGTGACTACGGCAAGGTCGTCGAGCCCGGCAATCCGAGCGCCAGCAAGCTCATCAAAGCCATCCATCATGCTCCCGGTGTGGAAGGCATGCCCAAGAAGGGCGATAAACTCCCCGCCGCGCAGATCGCCGACCTCGAAAAGTGGGTGCAGCTCGGCCTTCCCTGGCCGGCGGAAGCCCCCGTGGTCTCCCACGGAGAAACCAAAGCCGATCCCATGCAGCATTGGGCTTTCCAGCCGGTGAAGGCGGATCGCAGCAAGACACTCGATCAGCTCGTGGAAGCCAAACTCAAAGCCGCCGGCTTCGAGTTCGCCCCGAAGGCGGACAACCGCACGCTCACGCGTCGCCTTTACCTCACGCTCACCGGCCTGCCGCCCACAGAAGATAAGTCCGATCCGTCCAATTCGACCGATCTCATTCCCCAGCTCCTCGCCTCCCCCGCCTACGGCGAAAAATGGGCACGCACCTGGCTCGATGTTGTCCGCTATGCGGACACGAATGGCTACCAAGTGGCTGGCCGCTCGAATTTCTATCCTTACGCCTTCACCTACCGCGATTGGATCGTCAAAGCGCTGAATGACGACATGCCGTATGACCAGTTCGTGAGTTATCAGCTCGCGGCGGATCGCCTCACGGCCTCCACACCGGGTTCGCCGCACCTCGCGGCGCTCGGCTTCTACAACGTGGGCGAGCGTTTCATCAATGACCGCCTGCTCATCGCCGATGACCGCATTGATGTCATCGGCCGTGGCCTCATGGGCCTCACCGTCGCCTGCGCCCGCTGCCACGATCACAAATTCGATCCCATCCCCAGCCGCGATTACTACGCCATCTACAGCATCCTCAATAGCTCCGACGAGCCAGATGAGCCCGCCATGCCCGTCATCGGCAAGGCGGCGAATGAAAAGGACGCGCAGGACTACACGGCCAAGGTCGCCGAGATCGACAAGAAGATGCTCGACTTCAAGCGCACTGTTTACGACGAATTTCGCCAGCCGGAGCGCCTCACGGAATACCTCGTCTTTGCCCAGGAAGCGCAAAACATCGCCGATGACTCCGCCTTCCGAGGCCGTGCCGGTCAGCTCAAGCTGCGGGATCGCGTGGCCGATAAATGGCGTGATTTCCTGAAACGCCACGCCCTCACCGCGAAACCGCACGCCACCATGGTTGCTTGGAAACGCTTTGCCGAGCTACCCGCCGGTGAATTCACCGCCAAAGCACCCGCCATCGCCCAGGAACTGGCTAAAGCCGAAAGCGGCTGCGCCCCTGAGATCGCCGCCAGCTTTGCCAAAGCCCCGCCGAAGTCCATGAAGGACGTCGCCAGTGCCTATGCGCAGATCATTCTCGACAGCAACGTGGAGCCCCTGCTTCAGCTCATGCAGGACAAGCTCTCCCCCATGTCCGTGCCCGTCGAAGGGGCGGATATCTTCTTCACCCGCAAAGACCGCGAAACCGTCGTGCGCCTCGAAAACGAACGCTCCAAGCTCGACAGCACGCATCCAGGCGCTCCGCCGCGTGCCATGGTGCTGCTCGATAAGCCCAAGCCGAACGATGTGCGTGTTTACATCCGTGGCAATCCAGCCCGCCAGGGTGATGTGGCCCCTCGCGGCTGGCTCACCATGTTTGGCGGGAAGAAATTCGCCGATGGCAGCGGTCGCCTTGAGCTCGCCCAGCACATCGCCAGCAAGGACAACCCGCTCACCGCCCGCGTCATCGTGAACCGCGTGTGGATGCAGCACTTCGGCAAGCCGCTCGTCTCGCAACCGAGCGATTTCGGCGTGCAGACCCCGAAACCCGTCCAGGCCGATGTGCTCGACTTTTTGGCCGATTACCTCATGCAGAACGGCTGGAGCCTCAAAAAGCTCCACACCCTCATTTTGACCAGCCGAACCTGGCAGCAGAGCAGCCACGCCACGCCCGAAAAAATCGTCCAAGATGCCGACAACGAGCTCATCAGCCGCTTCAACCGCCAGCGCCTTGACTATGAAACCATGCGAGATGCCATCCTCGCCGCCACCGGTGAACTCGATGCCTCCAAAAACGGCGGTCGTGCCATCGAACTCAACGCCAAGGATGCCGACACCCGCCGCACGCTTTATTTGAAGGTCGATCGCTACGATCAGGCCACCGTGCCCGCCATGTTCGATTTCGCCAATCCGGACGGCCACAGCCCACAGCGCTTCAACACCACCGTGCCGCAGCAGGCGCTGTTTTTGATGAACAGCCCCTTCATGCGTGCCCGGGCCGATGTTTTTGCCACCGCCGAGGTCGAGTCGCTTTACCGTCGCATCCTCGCCCGCCAGCCGACTGCCGAGGAAAAAGCCATCGCGGAACGCTTCCTGGCCGATGCGGCGGCTTTGAATGGCGAAAAACCCTTCCGCTGGAGCTACGGCAGCATGATTTTGGCACCCGCTGCCGATGGCAAACCTGCCTTCACCGATTTCCAACCCTTTGCCCACCTCACCGAGCGTGGCGGCGGCGGTCAGCGGCTCTGGAGTCCCGGCGAAAAAATCCCCAGCGCCGATCCCAAGTGGGGTCACGCCTTCTGGGCGAATTACGGCGGCCATGCCGCCCCCCAAAATGTCGCCGTCACTGCCCGCTGGCACGTCCCAGCCGATCTGAAGATCCACATTGAAGCCACCCTCAGTCGCAGCAGTGATCGTGGCGATGGCGTTCGCGGCTGGATTCACAACAGCCGCACCGGCGTCCTCAGCGAATACCTCTGCACCCCGCAGAACAAAAAAGTCCCCACCGCCCTCACCACCGAGGTGAAAAAGGGCGATATCCTGAGCTTCCTCGTTCACAACGAGAAGAGCACCGATAGCGACAGCTTCGACTGGCAGCCCCTCATCACCCGCGCCGAGACCGGCGAGCTGCTCACCCACGCCAAAAACGACTTCTGCAACGCCAACCGCTGGCCCTTCGGCCGCGCCCAGCCCCAGCAGCCCCTCAGCCAGCTCGCGCAAATCCTCCTCATGAGCAACGAGTTCATGTTCATGGATTGACGCCTCCGCCCACCCCAGCCAAGCCCGGCGCTTCCTTCGCCAAAATTGCCTTCGGGCATTCTGGCACGGCCTGTGCTAAGTGGAGGATATGTCCTCGTTATTCGACGACTACCAACCAGGTAGCTTTTTTGATGAAATGTTCGCTTCGCCCGCGCATGCCCGCGAGCATTACTCGGGCATCACCGGCAGTATCGGCACCCTCACACCCGGAGAATATGCCGCCCGCCAGCGAACCGCCGACGCGGTGTTTTTGCGCCAGGGCGTGACTTTCACCGTCTATGGCGATCAGCAGGGCACGGAGCGCATTTTCCCCTTCGATCTGATGCCCCGCATCATCCCGCAGAAGGAATGGGAACGCGTCGAGGCCGGCCTCATCCAGCGCATCACCGCGCTGAACCTCTTCCTGAACGACGTCTATCACAGCCAGCACATTCTGAACGACAAGACGCTGCCGGCCGAGCTCGTGCTCTCCGCCAGCCACTACCGCCCGGAGTTCAAAGGCGTCAAAGTGCCCCACGGCATCTACATCCACATCTGCGGCACGGATCTCGTCCGCGATGACCAGGGTGAGTACTTCGTCCTCGAAGACAACGGCCGCTGCCCCTCCGGCGCCAGTTACATGCTGGAGAATCGCAATGCGATGAAGCGCACCTTCCCCGGCCTGCTGCAAAGCTTGCCTGTGCGCCCGGTGGATGCCTACGGCTCGATGCTTCGCGAGACCTTGGCCCACCTTGCCCCTCCCGGCGTGATCGATCCAAACATCGTCGTGCTCACGCCCGGCGTGTACAACAGCGCCTACTTCGAGCATTGCTACCTCGCCAAGCAAATGGGCGTGCCCATTGTCGAAGGTCGTGACCTCATCATGAAGAACGGCCGCGTCTTCATGCGCACCACCACCGGTCTCCAGCAGGTGCATGTGATCTACCGCCGCATTGATGACGACTTCCTCGACCCGCTCGTCTTCCGCAAAGACTCCCTCCTCGGTGTACCCGGCCTCGTGAATGCCTACCAGCAGGGCCATGTGGCTTTGGCAAACTCCATCGGCACCGGCGTCGCGGACGACAAAGCGGTGTACGCCCTCGTGCCGAAGATGATCAAATACTACCTCGATCAGGACCCCATCCTGCCGAACGTCACCACCTACCTCGGCATCGACCCGAAGGAGTGCGATTACATCCTCAACAACCTCCCCAACCTCGTCGTTAAAGCCGTGAACGAATCCGGCGGTTACGGCATGCTCATGGGACCGCATTCCACCAAAGAAGAGCAGGCCGAATTCGCCAAGCGCATCGCTGCCAATCCGCGCAACTACATCGCCCAGCCCGTGCTGCAGCTCAGCCGCCACCCCGTTTTCCAGGGCGACCACTTTGAAGGTCGCCACATCGACCTCCGCCCCTACGTCCTCTACGGCGACCGCGTCCGCGTCGTCCCCGGCGGTCTCACCCGCGTGGCTTTGAAGAAAGGTTCCCTCGTCGTGAACTCCTCCCAAGGCGGCGGCAGCAAGGACACCTGGGTGCTCTGGGATGATCAAGAATGATTTCCTGAGCTACTGCCCTCCACCAATCCAACCCTCCATTTCTCCTTTATCACCATGCTAAGCCGCGTCGCAGACAGCATCTACTGGATGGCTCGCTACATGGAGCGAGCCGAAAACCTCGCCCGCCTGCTGCTTTCCACGCAGGACCTCCTTCTTGATGCCGGAGCCGAGGCCGCCGATGAATCCCAGTTCTGGGGGCCGCTCCTCATGGCCACTGGCGACGAAGAGAAATACTACGCTGCCCATCCGCTCATCGATGGCGACACCGTGGCCGATTTCCTCGCGTTGAGCACGAAGAACGGCAATTCCATCCTCAATTGCGTCCGTGCCGCCCGCGAAAACGCCCGCACCATCCGCGATCAGATCAGTGATGAGATGTGGGAGTGCATCAACAGCCTCCGCCTCTTCCTCGAATCCCCGGAAGCTGCCGAGATGCACAAAACGCAGACGGCCGCCTTTTACGAGAAGGTGCTCGTCACCTCGTATCAGTTCCAGGGCATCGCCGCCTGCACCACTCCACGGGATGAGAGCTGGCATTTCCTCCGCCTCGGCATGTGCCTTGAGCGGGCGGATAAAACCAGCCGCCTCATTGATACCTGCAGCGCCATCTCGCTCGACATGCCGCCCAGCCCGCTCGCCCGCCCATTGCGCTGGTCCGCTCTGCTGCGCTCCTGCTCCGCTTGGCACGCCTTCCAGGCCTACAGCAGCAACAAGCTCGATCCCGTCAAAATCATCGAGTACCTCCTGCTTGATCCCACCTTCCCGCGCAGCGTCGCCTGGTGCGTCGAGCAGCTCCACGACACCCTCATCGAGCTCAGCGGCAATGGCCGTCTCGACGAGATGAAATCTCCCGTCCGCACCTCCGGTCGCCTGCGGGCCGATATCGCCTACATCACGATGAACGAGGTGCTCAAAGAAGGCCTCCACGAATACATCGACCGCCTCCAGGAAAAGCTCAACGACATCGGCCAGACCATCTTTGAGACCTTCGTCCTCTACTCCGAAGCCCTCACCACCGAGAACGAAATCCCTCCCGCCGCGGCCGCCACCATTCCAGGTGCCTTCCACACGATTTTGTCCTCGGACGTGCAGATGCAGCAACAGCAATGACGAATGAGCAAATTCGAATGACGAAATAAGCTCGAAGTCCGAATGACAGATTCGCGAGCATCGCTTTGAAATTCGTCATTCCTCATTCTCAATTCGTCATTACCCAATGCGCCTCCGCATCTTCCACCGCACCCGCTACCACTACCGCGCTCCCGTGCGCGACAGCCACAACGAGGTGCGACTGCGGCCTGCCACGGACGACAGCGCACGCTGCGAGTTTTTCCTGCTCAACGTCAATCCGCCGGTACGCCTCAAGCACTACCGCGACGAGTGGATGAACTACGTCCATTGGTTCGACATCGCCGAGCCGCACAATGGATTGAGCATTGATG
Source organism: Akkermansia muciniphila (assembly GCA_943373155.1). Taxonomy (GTDB): domain Bacteria; phylum Verrucomicrobiota; class Verrucomicrobiia; order Verrucomicrobiales; family Verrucomicrobiaceae; genus Prosthecobacter. Next base: position 29,833 of record CALSBJ010000025.1, read on the forward strand.
CCCAGCTCACCGTGCACACGAGCAGCCCCTACACGGCTGGAATGCCGCACGGCGTGAGCTTTGCGGCCCTCAACGACCTCCAGGACGATCTTTTGGCCCCGTTGCTGAAAAGCAGCACCTACGTGGATATCCATCGCGAGATCTGGAAGGAGGCCCTCGATGTCAAAGCGGCCTCGGATGATGTCTTCGCCACTGCCGAGGCCATCATGACGCACATCCACACGAACTGGGCCTACATTCCCGGCACCACGCATGCCTCCACCCACATGCGCGACGTCATGGCGAATCGTCAGGGCGTCTGCCAGGACTTCGCTCACGTCATGATCGGTATGTGCCGCAGCCTTGGCATCCCCGCTCGGTATGTCAGTGGCTACCTCTACAACGGCCCCGGTGCTCATCTCCGCGGTGCCCAGGCCTCGCATGCATGGTGTGAAGTCTTCGTGCCCGGCAAAGGCTGGTTCGGCCTCGACCCCACGAACAACACCCTCGCCGACGAGCGCCACGTCAAAATCGCCACCGGCCGCGACTACGCCGACGCCGCGCCTCTGACAGGCCAATTCGACGGCCCCATGGACGCCACCGCCGCCATGCAAATCGAGGTTGAGGTGAGCGCAGCCTGAAAATCCGCCTTCTCCTCAAGGTGCAGCTCCACTGGGTGGTTCCGCGCCTTCGATACCGGCGCTTGGCCGATCATTCTCGACTTCAGGCTGAAAGCCCTGCCCGGCATCCGCGTTGCCCAAAAGCATGAAAATCCTCGTCCTCTTGTTTTTGACCTCGTTCGCTTCGGCCGCCGATTTGCAGCCGCTTCTGGCCGTGCCGGATCAGATCGTGCTTCAGGATGATTTTTCCAAAGCTGGGCCGCTCGACAAAAAAGCCTGGGCGAAGCGTCAGGGCACGCAGTGGGCCGTGGAGGATGGCGTGCTTCGCGGGAAGCCCTCCACGCCGGAGTTTCAGGCATCGAAAAAGGATCACAAAGGTCTGGAGCCGCGTCTTTCGGCACCGATCACGCCCGCGCAGTTCATCGCGAAATTCTCCGTGCGCTTCGAGGGCGGCAGTGAGACGGCCATCGTGCCGTTTGTGGAGTTCGGGCATCACGTCTGCCGCCTTCGTTTCACCAAAGACGGCGCGGAAGTGCTCGCCGATGGCGAATCGACCAAGGTCGCGGAGTCGAAGGATCTCCAATTCGAGCCCGGCAAGTGGCTGCATGCCCTGGCCGAGATGAAGGGCGACGAGTTCGTCATCCAGTTCGACGGCGGCCCGACGCTCTATGCGAAGCACGCCTGCTTTGCGAAGCCCGTGCCGAGTGGTGGCAACGGCCTCGGCCTCGCCGGTCCAAAGGACGGCACCGTCGAGCTCGACAATGTCACGCTCTGGAGCATCAAACCCGACGCCCAGCCTACCTGGGCTACCAAACGGGATACTCTGCCGAAATTCGCCCCTGTGACCCTCTCCACGAAAAAGAACGCCAAGTGATCCTCATGCAAAACCGCCGCCACTTTCTCCAAACCGCCGCTCTCAGCGCCTTCGCCGCGCCGAACATCCTGCGTGCGCTCGATTCGAAACAAAAAATCCGCGTCGCCTGCGTCGGCATCGGCAACATGGGCAACGGCGCGGTCAAAGGCTCGCTCAAAGAAGAGATCGTCGCGTTTTGCGATGTCGATTGGCGTGACCTCGACAAGCGCAGCGCCGGTGCCATCGCCAAGGAGCATCCGAACGTGCCGAAGTTCACCGACTTCCGCGAGATGCTCGACAAGAAGGGCAGCGAGATCGACGCCGTGCTCATCTCCACCCCGGACCACACGCACTTCGCCGCCGCCATGGCCGCGATGCAGGCGAAGAAGCACGTCTTTGTGCAGAAGCCACTCGCTCACAACATCTGGCAGGTGCGCACGTTGCACAAAGCCGCGCAGAAATACGGCGTGCAGACCGTCATGGGCAATCAAGGCCACTACTGGGAAGGCATCCGCCTCGTGCGCGAGTGGTTCGAGGCCGGCGTGCTCGGCGAGGTCAAAGAAGTGCATTGCTGGACCGACCGCCCGTTTGGACACATCGGCTTCCTCGATCCACAGCCTGCGGTCGCACCTGCCTCCGAGCCGGTGCCCGAAGGGGTGAACTGGGATCTCTGGCAGGGGCCGGTGGCCCCGCGTGACTACTCGTCGCAATTTCTACCCCAGCGCTGGCGCGGCTGGTGGGACTACGGTTGCGGTGGACTCGGCGACATCGGCTGTCATTGCCTCGACGCCCCTTTTTGGGCCTTGCAGCTCGGCATGCCGGAGAAGGTCGAAGTCGTCAAACAAGAGCCTGGCACCCTGAAAACCTACACCGCGCCGCGTTCACACATCATCTTCCATTTCGCCGCACGCGGTGCTTTGCCACCGGTGCAGATTCACTGGTATGAAGGCGGTTGGCAGCCCGAACGCCTCGCTGGCATGGACAAGCCGCTGCCGACCAACGGCATGATCATGAAGGGCAGCAAAGAAACGCTCTTCTCCGACGGCATGCGCGTGCAAAGCCCGCAACTCTGGCCCCGCGAGCGCATGACGCCGCTCATCGACATCCTGCGCCGCAAACCGCTGCCGCGCTCCAAAGCGGGCGAACCCATCGGCGAGCTCTTCGCCGCCATCCGCGGCGAAATCCCGCACGCAGGCTCCCACTTCGACTACGCCTGCCCTTTGACCGAACTCGTCAACGTCGGCGTCCTCGCCATCCGCAGCGGCAAAACCATCGAATGGGACGCCGCGGCCATGAAAGTCAAAAACGCCCCCGAATTCGACACCTGGATCAAAGAACCCGTCCGCGAAGGCTGGAGCTACGGCGAAGACCTTTGGAAGGCATGAGGACTCTCCTCCTCGCTTCATTCCTCATGTTGGCTTCGTCCTTATCGGCGAAGCCGAACGTCGTTTTCATCGCCATCGACGATCTCGCGAACGACTGCACGCACACGCCGCACATCGACCGGCTCGCGGCCAGCGGCGTGCGATTTGACCGCGCCTACAATCAAATCCCGCTCTGCAATCCCAGCCGCGCCTCCGTGCTCACGGGTCGCCGGCCCGATGCCACGCAGGTCTATGACCTCGACCGCCATTTCCGTGACGCTTTGCCCGATGTCGTCACGTTGCCGCAGCTCTTCCGTCAAAACGGCTGGTTCACCGCCCGCGTCGGCAAAATCTACCACTACGATGTCCCCAACGGCATCGGCACCGATGGACTCGACGACAAACCTTCGTGGCAACTCGTCGTGAACCCGAAAGGCCGCGATGTCACCGATGTTAAGCTCATCACCAATCCCACGCCGCAAAAGCCCGTCAGCGCCGCGTTGAGCTGGCTCGCCGCCGAAGGCACGGATGAAGAGCAAACCGACGGCCTGATCGCCACCGAAGCCATTCAGTTGCTCGAAAAGCATCGCGACGAGCCCTTCTTCCTCGGCGTCGGCTTCTTCCGACCTCACACGCCCTTCGTCGCACCGAAAAAATACTTCGACCTGCACCCGCTCGACTCCATCCGCCTCCCCGAAGCCCCCGCCGATGATCGCAGCGACATCCCCGTCGCCGCTTTCGCCCACAACAACCCCACACCGCACTACGGACTCGACGAACTCACCTGCCGCCAAGCCCTGCAAGCCTACCGCGCGAGCGTTTCCTTCGTCGATGCCCAAGTCGGCCGCGTGCTCGATGCGCTCGATAAATTGAAGCTCACCAACAACACCATCGTCGTCCTTTGGAGCGATCACGGCTACCACCTCGGCGAGCATCTCGGCACCTGGCAAAAGCGCACCCTCTTCGAAGAAAGCACCCGCGCTCCACTCATCATCCACGCCCCTGCCGCCAAAGGAAACGGCCGCACCTGCCATCGCCTCGTCGAGTTCATCGACCTCTACCCCACCCTCGCCGATCTCGCCTCACTCACGCCTCCCCAACTCGACGGAAAAAGTCTGCGCCCGCTTTTGAATGATCCCGCGCAAAAATGGGACAGCATCGCCATCACCCAGATCCTCCGCCCTGCTGATGACCGCCTCCCAAAGCAAGTCATGGGCCGCACCCTCCGCACCGAACGCTGGCGCTACACCGAGTGGAACGAAGGCGCGAACGGCCTCGAACTTTACGATCATGAGAAAGACCCGCTTGAACACACGAACCTCGCTCGCTTGCCAAAGGCCGAAGCCAGTGCCGTGATGAAACAGCTCCATGCTCAATTTGAAGGTCGTGCCATCGGTCAGCCACCGGCCTCTTCCGTGAACCCCAAGCGCCTCTGATCTCTCATGCAACGTTTCCTGCTCATCCTTTCGGCATTCATGGTTGCTTCGCTTCGCTCACCCCTGCGGGGCATCACACGCTTCGCGGTGCTGGCTGTCTCGCTTTGCTCGGCTCTACATTCGTCCTTGCTGGCAAAGCAGCCGAACATTCTCTGGCTCATCGGCGAGAACTTGAGCCACGATCTCGGCTGCTACGGCGCGAAGAATGTCCACACGCCTCATCTCGACCAGCTCGCAGCACGTGGCGTGCGCTACACGCGGGTGTTTTCGACGAATCCGGCCTGTGCACCGAGTCGCTCGGCGTTTTTCACCGGGATGTATCAGACCACGACGGACACGCATCCGATGCGGTCGCATCGCAGCGATGACTTTCGGCTTCCCGCTGGCGTGCGACCTGTGACGCAGAGACTGCGCGATGCAGGCTTCTTCACCGCCAATATCAAGACCGCCAACGGCGAAAGCGTGGGCACAGGCAAGCTGGACCTCAACTTCGTCAACGAAGGCCCCATCTACGATGAGAACTCGCAGGATTGGAGCACGCTGAAGTCGCGGCAGCCCTTCTTCGCCGTCGTGAATGCCGAGGAAAACGAATACGACATCTACGACCGCAAAAGCGCCGAGAAGGATCGCGTGAAGTGGGTGGGCGAGGACATCCACGTGAGGCATGCGACGTCGGAAAACGTCACGCCGCCGCCTTATTACCCGGATCATCCCGTGGTGCGGCAGGAGTGGGCACGCTACCTGAACTCTGTCTCCGGCATGGATCTGCGCTTTGGCAAAGTGCTCGCCCAACTCCGCGCCGATGGCCTGGAGGACGACACAATTGTGATCTTCTTCGGCGACAATGGCCGCCTGGAGCCACGCGGCATTCATTGGTGCTATGACAATGGCCTGCGCGTGCCCATGATCATCCAGTGGCCGAAAAACCATCCCGCACCGCCGCAGTGGAAGCCCGGCAGCGTCGATGACCGCATCCTCAGTCTCATCGACGTCACCGCGACCACGCTCGCTCTCGCTGGCATCGAGCGCCCACCACTCATGCAAGGCCGCGTCTTCCTTGGTGATCACGCGGAGGCACCACGCCGCTTCGCTTTCGCCGCCCGCGACCGCATTGACGAGGCCGTGCAGCGCATCCGCAGCGTGCATGACGAGCGCTTTCACTACGTCCGCACCTTCACCACGGGACCCACCTTTGCCTCGCTGAACCGCTACAAGGAAAAATGCTTCCCCATCCAGCCCCTCATGCGCCAGCTCCATGCCGAGGGAAAACTCACCGGCCCGCCGCTCGTCCTCATGCAGCATCACGGACCCTGCGAGGAGCTTTTCGACACGCAGGCCGATCCGCATGAGATTCACGATCTCGCGCAATCCACGCAGCCCGAGCACCGCGAGGCCCTCACCCGCCTCCGCGCCGCCCTCGACACCTGGATCGCCGAAACCGGTGATCGAGGAGCCACACCCGAGCCTCCGGAAATCATCGCTCCCTTTGAGAAAGAGATGCACGACTGGTTCGGTACGCCTGCCTGGGTGAAGGAGCCGTGATGTTGGCAAAGCGGCACCACCCTGAATAATCCTACTCCGCCGCTAAAAAGCGCACACAGATGCTGCCGGGGACTTCCACCTTGGTGCCGGTGAAGGTCAGCTTGCCGCTTTCGGCATCAACTTTGAAAAGCGCGGCGGTGCCGCTGTTTTGATGAGCGGCGATGAGCCAATTGCCGGTGGGATCGAGGCAGATGTTGCGCGGGATCTGGCCTTCGACGGGCACGTTCTGGATGAGCGTAAGCTTTCCGGTGGCCGGGTCGCAGGCAAACACGGCGACGGTGTCGTGCGTGCGGTTGGAAACATAGACATTCTTGCCGTTCGGATGCGCCAAGGTCTCGGCGGTGCTGTAGCCGGGCTTGCCGCGATCGGCTTCCGGCAAGGTCGAGACGGTTTGAACCTCGGTCATGGCACCGGTGGCGGCATCGTAGGCGAAAACGGTCTCGGTCATGGCCATCTCGTTGTTCACGAAAACGAACTTGCCGCTTGGATGAAAGGCCAGGTGACGCGGACCGCCGCCTGCGGGTGTTTTGGCAAAGGCGGGCTCGTTTGGCGTCATCTTGCCGGTGGCGGGATCGACTTTGTAGATGAGCACCTTGTCGAGTCCGAGGTCGCACGCGAAAGCGAAGCGATTGTCGGGGCTGAAATTGACTGAGTGGGCATGCGGCCCGGCCTGGCGCTTCGGATCAATGCTGCTGCCCTCATGCTGGATGAAGCTGGCGGCCTCGCTGAGCTTTCCATCGGCGCTGATCGCGTAGGAGGCCACGCTGCCGCTGCCGTAGTTTGCCAAGGCGGCCATCTTGCCGGTGGCATCCACATTCACATGGCAGGGACCGCTGCCGACGGCGCTCTGCTGGTTGATGAGCGTCAGCTTGCCTGTGCTGGCATCCATCGTGAAGGAACTGATGCCGCCGCCCTTCTTGCCATCCGGTCCTGTCACATCGCCAATGGCATACAGATACTTCTTGGAAGGATGAATCGAGAGGAAGCCCGGATTGCCAGCCTCGGCAGCGAGTTCAGGTTTTGTCAGCGCCCCACTGGCCGAGTTGAAACGGGCCACATAGATACCTTTGCTGCCGTTTTTGGCATTCGTGTTCGTGCCGAAATAGACGAGGTAGTTATCACCCGCGAGGGCGGCGGAGGTGAGCAAGACAAGAGCGAAGGCTAGCAGGCTGGATTTCATGGCCGTCGATGCTGAATGAACGTACGAGCACGGTCAAGCACCCTTCTTTACCGCCCACCGGCCACAGTCCACCGCCCACAATTAATCCTCCACCGTGCCATCGCCGCCGTTTGCCACGTCCAAGGCACGCATCATCGCGTCCATGAACTCCTGGGCGGCCTCAATGGGGAGGATGATCGTATCGCGGCGCCCGCGCACGTCCTCGGTGATCTTGATGAACCGTCCGCGGTCATTCTCCTTGAGGTCCAGGAAGAAGATCTTCCGGTCCGTCACGATTTTTTCCGAGTGCAGGGGCGGGTTGTGTGGCCGCCGTTCTTCATCTGAATCAAAGTTCCTCATGCCAGTGGTGTTGATCTTCCAAACCAGCCGCCCGATGCCGCTGTTTCCTTGGAATTGGACGTGAGTCTAGGAACCTGCCCGGTTGTTGTCAATGCTTGTCTCAAAGCATGATCTGCCGTCTAGTGCGCACATGAAGCGCTTTCTTCCTCTCCTTCTCCTCGCCTCCTGCGCTCAAAAGCCCGTCAGCGAGGCAGATGCCACCGCTTTCGCTCCTGTGCGTCGCGTGCTCGAAACGAATTGCGTGCACTGCCATGGCGACAACCGCCTCTCCACCATGCCGCCGATCAATGACACGCAGGCCATCGCGAAGCTCATCGGCACCAGCTGGATCGTTCCCGGCAAACCGGAGGCCAGCCGCTTCTTCCAGGTGGTGACTTTCTCCGATGAAACACCCGGCGCCATGCCGCCGAGCGGCCACGCCATCTCCAAGAAGGAAGTCCAAATCCTGCGTGATTGGATCAAGGCAGGCGCCAAACTGCCTGCGAGCAACGTAAAGCTCTCGCCGCAGGGCCCGCTGCCGCGCTCCATCTAGCCCGGTCACTTCAGCAATTCGGCAGGCATGCCATACTGTTCCGGCCAGATGATGAAGAAGGCATCGCTGTGTCCGGCGGCGAAATCGACCACCCTCCACCCATCTTGCGTGCGCAACCACAGGGCGACGGTGTCGCTGTTTTGAAGCTCGGGATACTGCACCGGCTTGCCATTGGCATCGAGAGAGTTGCCACTGAAAAAGGCCCAGTTCCGATACACTCGGAGATTGCCTTGGAATTTCACAGGTGCCCCAGCGAGCTTCTCTGCCTTGGGCCGGATCAGGTCGAATAGATCACGGCGCAATTCCGAGTCGCCGGGCAACTCCGTCGGTTTTTCAAAGGCTGGATCATAGATCGCCTTCCATTCCTCCGAGCCCGGAGCGACAGTGGGGAGTTCGGCGGCCGTCAAAAGACCAGCAAAACAGCAGGCAACAGCGAAGCGGAAAAGAAGGGCATTCATGCAAAAGGTGCCGCCATCCTGCCTGATGAGAAGGCCATCGTCATTTGGAATCCGGCGTGCGGCTCTTTTTCGCCTGAAGAACCGCCCTCAGGAAGCCCAGCACGCAAAGCGCCTTCATCACAAAAAGCCACCATGGATGCCACCAGGCACCTGTTTGCGCTTCGATGACATCAGAGATGCCGAAAACGACGAAGCACAACGGCAGCAGCCATCGCCAGCCTGTTTTGGCGAGTTTTGGCACCGGTCGCACGAGCAAGGTGATGGCGATGACGAACCACAGCACAGCCTCGCCTTGATTGAAGAGGCGGGAGAAGTCGGTGGGCTCCGGCGGCATGCGACAGCATGCGGGATGAGACGATGTCTTGCAACCGACCTCGCGACGTGTTGGTATGCCGGATGCCTGCGCGTCGCGGTTCGTTGGTGCTTTTGATCCTAGTGCTCCTGGGAGCCATCCTGATCCCCTTTTTCATTTGGGGCGGGCGCTTTGACGCGGCCCTGAGCCTTGAGGGGGCTCGTCAATGGATGGAAGGCTTTGGCATCTGGGCCTGGGCAGGTGGTGTGCTGCTGCTCGTCAGTGACATCGTGCTGCCGGTACCTTCCACCGTCGTCATGTCCGCCATCGGCTGGGTGTATGGCTGGCTCATCGGTGGCATCGTGTGTGCCGCAGGTTCGATGCTTTCCGGCATCGTGGCGTATGCCGCGTGCCGCTGGCTGGGACGCGGCGCGGCGGTTTGGATTGCCGGTGAGGCTGGCATTCAAAAGGCGGAGGCTTTGTTTGAGCGGCACGGTGGATGGCTCGTGGCGGTTTCGCGATGGACGCCGGTGCTGCCGGAAGCTGTCGCGTGCCTCGCCGGCATCGCCCGCATGCGCTGGCGGGTGTTTTTGCCCGCTTTGGCGTGTGGCAGCATCCCGCTGGGCTTTGCTTTTGCCGCCATTGGACATCTCGGTCAAAGCGAGCCCACTTGGGCCATCGCTCTGAGTGCCATCACGCCTATCGTTTTGTGGCTTCTGGCATCCCGGCTTGTTCGGCGGCCTCGTGCAGCATCGCCGTCAGATCACGGCGGATGAAGCGCAGCGCCAGCGGGATGCCGATGAGCGTGCCACCGGCTCCGATCACGCCCAAAAGCCCGATGGGCATCGGCAGCGTGGCCAGCAGGCCTGCGAAGCCCAGCCAAAGCACGAGATTCCACACCAGCCCGCGCCTCACCCGCAGCAGGCAGCGCACCCGCGTGAGGCAGCGGCCCTTCCCGTGATACTCGGTGACGGTGATGAAGGCTCGTGAGAGATCGCTGTGCGGGTCCAACTCGAAATCAAACCACCGCCAGCCATCGTCCTCACGATACAGTCGGCGTTTTTCCGCCAGCACGCCTCGCAACGCATTGAGCAGGTGATGACGGTCGCGACCTTCCTCACTCCAAAACGACTGCGTCGCCAGCGTGAGCGAGATCTTGCCGGGCTTCAGCGGTGGCAGGATCTCCGGCAAATGCGGCCGCCAGGTGGGACGTGCGGCGTAGATCAGCATGCCGCACAGCCTCGCAAACTCCCGCACCACCGGCTGCAAGAAGCTCAGCAGCCAAAGCAAAGCGCCATCACGCACACCACGCAGGCAGGCCGCATGCGCATTCCGCCGGCTGATCCGCCACGCGGCCCACCCGGCAAACATCACCATCATCACCGCCACTGATTCCAGCCTCAGCACCATCGCCAGCAAGGCAAGCGCGATCCAGATCACGCCCGTGAACCAATCCCACCAGCGAAAGCCGGTGTTCGCCGCATAGATCGTCTGGAAGGCCCCGAGACCCAGCGGGCCATGAAAGATGCTGCCCTCACGCGGATGATCGGAAGGCAGATGATCGCCGTAAATGCCACCGCGCCAGCGAGCACCACCCAGCGGGCCAAAGCGCTCGGGGTGCTCCGCCATCAAAAGTGCCTCCGCGAGGCCATAGCCGCGTTGTTGCTTCAAATAGGCACGAATCGTGAAACGGCGATGATGCCACACCATCGCGCCCGGCACGAAACGCAGGCTGCCGCGTCCGCCATGCTCGCGAAGCCGCCAGCAGATATCGACGTCATCGCCCGCCGTGGTGAAATCCGCGGTGAAACCACCAATGGCACTCAGCGCGTCTTTGCGGATCGCCAGATTGCAGCCCGGCAGATGCTCCGCCTCCGTATCGCTGAGCAAAACATGCGCCGGAGCACCCGGTGCGGCAGCCACGACACGCTCGACGCGGTTCCGTGGCGGCGGTGGAATGTTCGGTCCTCCCGCCGCGATCACACCTTCATCGGCAAAAGCATGACTGAGATGCAAAAGCCAGTCCGTATGCGCGATGCAATCATCATCCGTGTAGGCCACGATGCTGCCGGTGGCCAGTTCTGCGCCGCGATTGCGTGCCACGCTGAGTCCTGCCGGCTCCTGGCGATGATACTTCACGAAGTCGCAAGCCTTTGCGATCTCCGGCGTGGCATCTGTCGAACCATCATCGACCACCCAAACCTCGCAATCGGGATAGTTCAGCGCTTTGAGCGACTCCAAACACTCACGTAACGTCCGCGAACCATTTCGCGTGCAAACCACCACGGACATGCGCGGGGCATTCGCAGGCGGTGAAAGCTTCGCAGGCTCGATCTGGCATACCGCACGCTCATTTCGCTCACGCGTCACCAAACCGAAACGCCATGCCGTGACCTCTTCACCGCCGCGAAACCATTCATCGGTGTATCTGAACCAAAACGTGCCTGCACATCCTCCGGCAAGGCATTCCGCCTCAAACCATCGAAAAGCCTCGCTTTGAGCCTCCTCACCATGCGCGGCGGTATCGAGACCAAACTCGGTGATCACCAGCGGCATGTTCCCCGCGAGGTTTTGCAACCGGGCGAGATAGCGGGTGAATTCCTCGCGACGCTCCAGATACACATTCACCGCCAGGAAGTCCGCGTTTCGCGGCACCAGATACTCCGTCGAAGGGTAGGTGGCATAGCTCACGAGCTTTTGCGGTGCCTGCGCATGCGCCAGATCGATGAGTTCCTCGATCGCCGCCCGCACACGGCTCGGCCGCATCCAGCGCACGAGCGTTTTCTCGATCTCATTGCCCACCAGGATGGCCGAGACCGCCTCCTGCCTGCCGAGAAACGCCGCGCCATTCGCCACACGCCGCCGAATGTCCTCCCATGCACTCGCCTCGCTCAAGAAGTCGATGTGCTCTGACCATGGAATGCCGCACAGCAGCTTCAGGCCATGCTTCATCGCCGTGTCGAGCGTGGCCTGATCGGGGATGTCATACAGACGCACGCTGTTGAAGCCGAGCTTGGCGATGTGCGCGAAGTCCGCATCCACCTCCCGCTTTGAATCCGGCGCGAAGGGTCCGTAACTCACGCCACGCCAATACGAGGCAAAGAACTTGCCAGGCATGGAGGTGGATTCGGTGGGAGACGGTATCACGGGGAACAAAAGACGAGGCAAAGAGGGCGGAGATTCACTTCAATTCCAGCACGCCAAAGCTCGCTGGCACATGAAAGTCCGGCTTTTCCGTGCCCGGGTTCACCCACGGCATCCAGCCGGAATGCACCGTGCCATCCGGCTTGTGATGAAACTCCGCGCGATACAGCCCCGCGAACATCTCGCGGCCATGCAACACGCCCAGATCACGCAGCACCTCCAGAGGGATGCTTCCGCTCACCGTGTAGCCCCCTTCACGAATCTCCGGCTCCAAAACGAGTCCCTCACAGCTCCAGCTCCAATCAATCTCGCGATAAAACTTCGCCGCGTAATCCGCCACATCACCTCGCGGACTCATTTCCAGGCCAAAGTAGCGCTCCAGACTCAAATCCGTCGCGAAGAAGATCTCCACGCGATCCGCCCCAAGCGCTCGCTCCTTCGCCGTCGGTCCCTCCGGCAGCACGAGATCCTCATCCACGCAGTCGAAACGAAAGCGAAACACTTCACCATCATGCATCGCCCGAAACGCCGTCTTCGGCGCAGGCCGATCCTCCCACGGAAAGGTGAAATCCGTGAGCAAATCAGCTTCAGACCAGTTCGTGGCGTTTTGGACGTGGTAGCGTTTCATGGATGCTGTGGGAGGCTTCTCGTCATGTTTTGCAGGCGATCCCATTGATCGTCATCAGGCTGGAGGATGATGAGGTCAATCGGCTGGATATAACCCGCCACATCGAGCACAAAATTCTTCGGCAAAGCATCGCTGATCGCAATCTGGCGATCTCGGTGAATCCACGCGCCATCGTAGGCCTTCAGCCAGCCCATGTGCCACAGGTAAGCGTCGATCTCATCCAATGTCGGCTCCGGCCGGGCCGGGTTCACGCGAGACCACGGCTGGCTGGTCACGAGTCGCGGAGCAGGCTCATTCGGATAGCGAAGCCAGCCTTCGACGAGCCAGTCGTCATCAAAGAACTCGTTCGACCATGCCAGCCGCTGCAAATACTCCTCAAGGCCACCCCACGCGCCAAACTCCCCCGGCTGGGTAAGTTTGATCACACGGCCCGTTGCGGGATCAAAGAAGGCATCGTGCTCGGCTCCGTTTCGGTGCTCAAGGAAGGCGGTGCCACCGGTGAAGACTTCGACTTCAAGCTCTGGAAATGTTTCAAGGCCGCGAGGGAAGGATTCGGCCTCGTCGGTTGCGGTCCGTGAGCCCGCACGCCCGCGATCGCCTGCTCCAGCGGCACGGCTGCGGAGGCGGCCAAGCGCTCGGCCAGGGTCCCGATCTTGATTTCCGGCAGTGGTTTGCTCATGGGCGGGAGTCTGCCCTCCCGCACCGGGCTTCGCAACGGGTTTGATGAAGGCCGGCAAGGTCGCCGAAGGCAGCGATGGCGCTGGCTCGGCCAATGCAGGGCGGGAGGAGGAGCGAAGCCATGACCACAGGGAAAACACGGTCATCTTCATAGGCTCCAGCACCGTTCCTCGCAAGACATGGATTGACGCCCATGCGGCTCTTCTGCCAGCATGGCGGCTTCATGTTCGCCTTTCTCAAACCTGCCCCGCATGCACCGCGTCTGCCGGAGGCTCAAATCGACCTGGTTTATCGCCGACTACGGCTCCAGGTCTTCGCCGGCATCTTCTTCGGTTACGCGGCCTACTACCTCGTGCGGAAAAATTTCTCGCTCGCCATTCCAGACATCCTCAAGGACTACCCGCAATACTCGAAGGCCGAGCTGGGCACGGCGATGACCGGTTTAAGCATCGCCTACGGCTTCTCGAAGTTCCTGATGGGCAGCGTGTCGGACAAAAGCAATCCGCGTTACTTCCTGCCGCTTGGTTTGCTGCTTTCCTGCGCGGTGCTTTTTGTGTTCGGTTTTGTGAAGGAGATCTACCTCTCGCTCACGGCCATGATCGTGCTGCAAACGCTCAATGGCTGGTTCAACGGCATGGGCTGGGCGCCGTGCGGCAAGACGATGGTGCATTGGTTCAGCACGAAGGAACGCGGACGCGCGGTTTCGATCTGGAATGTCGCCCACAACGTCGGCGGAGCCCTCGTGGCGACCATCGCACTGTGGGGCGTGACGATGTTTCACGATTGGGGCGCAAAGTTTTACTTCAACGCGATGGTTTCCACCGTCGTGGCCATCGCCGCGTTCCTTTTGATCCGCGACACGCCGCAAAGCTGCGGCCTTCCAGCCATCGAGGAATACAAGAACGACTACCCGCCGAACTACAGCGCCGAGCACGAGCGCACCTTCACCTTCCGCGAGATCTTTTTCGGCCACGTCTTCAACAACAAGCTCCTGTGGGCCATCGCCACCGCGAACGCCTTCGTCTATTTCGTGCGCTACGGCGTCGTGGACTGGATTCCGACGTATTTGCAGACCGCGAAGAACTTTTCGTTCCAGCAATCCAGCACAGCCTGGGCCTGCTTTGAATGGGCCGCCGTGCCAGGCACCATCCTCTGCGGCTGGATGTCCGACAAGGTCTTCAAATCCCGCCGCGCTCCCGCGACGATCCTTTTCATGATCCCGACGCTGCTCGGTCTCATCGCCTACGGCTTGAATCGCAACGGCCCGCTGTGGATTGATGTCGCCGCGCTCATCACCATCGGCTTCTTCATCTACGGCCCAGTGATGCTCATTGGTCTGCAAGCACTCGACATGGTGCCCAAAAAGGCCGCTGGCACCGCCGCAGGCTTCACCGGCTTCTTTGGCTACGTCTTCGGCAGCGCCTTCGCCGGCACCGGTGTCGGCTGGATCGCCGATCACTGGGGCTGGGGCGGTGTGATCATCACGATGTGCATCTGCTGCGTGCTCACGATGGTCTTCAGCGCCCTGACACTCGGACACAAAGCCGAAAGCGCGGAAGCGGGAGAAAGATGAGAACTGGTCGGCTATTCTGCGGCATCTCGCAGCACACGCTCAACCAGCCGGTCCGAAATCCAGAAGCGGGCGCGGGTTCGCAGTTCGTCTATCAATGGTTTGATTGCTTTGATCAAACCACGCTGTTTGGCCTTGGCCAGACAGCCCAGCGTTCCGGTGAATAAAAGGCCGTTGCTCGTCGCAAACTCTCTGGCGGCCAGATCATCGAGCAGCAGAAGCGAGTCTGGATGCTCCATGGCAAGGGCCAGACATTCGGCTTCACCAGGGTGCAACCGGCTCGCCAGGCTTTTGACGAGCAGCCGGTCTTCCGGCGCAGCTAGTTCAATAAACGGAAGAGAGGGAACTTGGGCAGCTTTCGGAAAAAGCGCCGATTTTTTCCGTTAGTTCGGCTCGCACGGCAGGCGGAATGACCAGTGAACCAAACAATCCCTCCAAAACATCCAAGCGCCCGATCTCGGCAAAATTGATGAGCGGTGTGGTGTTCGAAATGATCAGCGTGCTTTCCATGCAGCGAGATTGCTCAAATCTTGATCGAGATCAGGCTCATCGAGCGGCTGCTGAATGCCACGCTCGCCAAGCATGTGCTGAAACTCGGCCTTGGTCATGCCTGCCATCCGGCAAGCGGAGGCCCCCGAGAGGACCCCATCTGAAAACAACGCCGCAGCCAATCGCCGACAAAGCTCCTGCTGAAGCTGCCGGGGTGGGATTCGCACGCCGATCAAGGATTCGGCTGGCAATGAAAGCGTCATGGTTTGCATGCCGGAAGAATATCCATGCTGAGCCTGAAAGTCACCGCAAATCTCAAGGCTCTCCGAAGCCAAATCGACATTCTCAGGCTGGAACGGGACAACGAGAACGTTCTGAAAAGACCATGAAACAACTTGGATTCTACCTTTTCACATTCGTCACCGCCGCCGCGCAGCCGTTCACCATCGCGCATCGCGGAGCCAGCGGGTATGTGCCGGAGCACACGCGTGAGGCGAAGGTCATGGCGCATGCGATGGGGGCGGAGTTCATCGAGCAGGATGTCGTTTTGAGCCAAGATGCCGTGCCGGTGGTGCTGCATGACATTCATCTCGATACCACCAGCGATGTCGCCACACGCTTCCCGGCTCGCCAACGAGCCGATGGACGCTACTACGCGCTCGATTTCACGCTCGCGGAGCTGCGACAGCTTTCGATACACGAGCGCATGGATCACCAAACGGGCAAGCAGGCCTTCCCGAAGCGTTTTCCGGCCACGATGGGCGGTTTTCGCATCCTCACGCTCGATGAGGAACTGGACCTCATCGCAGGCTTGAATCACAGCACGGGCCGTGTCGCGGGCATCTACCCGGAGATCAAACAACCGGCCTGGCATCGCAAAGAGGGCCACGACATCAGCCCCATCGTGCTGCGGGTGCTGGCGAAGCATGGCTACACAACCAAAGAGCACGCGTGCTACCTGCAATGCTTCGAATTCGAGGAGGTGAAGCGTTTGCGAAATGAGCTCGGCTGGAAGGGGAAGCTCGTTTTCCTCGCGGGCAGCAAGATCAAAATCGACCTCGCCGAGCTGGCGAAGGTCGTGGACGGCATCGGACCTTCCATCGGTGCCATCGTCGCTGGCACTCAGGTGACTGATCTGGCCTCACAGGCGCATGCGCTCGGTCTCGAAGTGCATCCTTACACGCTGCGCATTGATGATCTGCCCAAAGGCATCTCGACGCCCGAGGAGCTCATGCGTCTGCTTTTTGATGAAGCGAAGGTCGATGCGCTCTTCACGGATTTTCCGGATGTGACGGTGAATTGGCTGAAGAAGACGAAAAGCCGCTGACGTAGTGGATTCGCCATGATCCGCTCTCTTTCCCACCGTCGTCAGTTTCTTCGTCAGGCCTCGATTCTCGCCGCAGGAGCCGTTTGGCCGCTGCGCGACGCTTTAGCGGCTCCTGATGTGCCGAATGCGCTCGCGGGTCGTCTTTATAAAACGCTCAAAATCGGCATGATCAAAAGCGGGGCGAATCTCACGGAGAAATTCAAGATCGCGAAGGAGGCAGGCTTCAAAGGCGTGGAGATGGGCTTTCCCGGCAACGACGTGGCCGAAACGAAGAAGGCGATCGCCGAGAGCGGCCTGCCGGTGGATGGCAGCGTGTGCGGCGAGCACTGGAGCGTGCGCCACACGAGTGCGGATGCCGCCACGCGAGCGAAGGCGCTCGAAAATCTCAAGCAGGCGCTGCGTGACACGCGCGAGGTGGGCGGGCACAGCGTGCTGCTCGTCGTCGGCAAGGGCGAGGACGGCCCGGAGAATGAAATCTGGCCGCGCAGCGTGGAAAACATCGCCAAGGCCGTGCCGCTGGCGGCAGAGCTCGGCGTGCAGATCGTCATCGAGAACGTGTGGAACCAGTTTTGCTACGATCACAGCGGCGGCAGCGACCAGAAGGCGGACAAGTTTGTGAAGTATGTGGACGAGTTCCGCTCGCCGTGGGTGGGCATGCAGTTCGACATCGGCAACCATTGGAAATACGGCAGCATGGGCGACTGGATCCGCCAGCTCGGCCACCGCGTGCTGAAACTCGATGTGAAGGGCTTCTCCCGCGCCCAAAACAAATTCACGCCCATCGGCGAAGGCGACATCGACTACGCCGACGTGCGCAAGGCACTCATCGAGATCAATTTTCACGGCTGGCTCGCCGCCGAGGTCGCCGGTGGCGATCTCGACTACCTCAAAGGCGTCTCCGCGCAGATGGACACGGCGTTTGGGCTGTAGGCGCAGCTTCAAGGAGCGGGGCTTGCCAAGTCCCATCCTGACTGTTCTCTCGACGGCTCGAGTCAGTCGAGACGGATTTCGTGGCTGGAGACGGTCAAGGTGGAGCCGTTTTCGCGATGGGCATGGACGGTGATGAGGTTGATCGACTTCACCGGGCCTTCGACGAGGGTTTCACCGGTGTAGGTCGCCGCGCCGGACTTCGTCAACGGCGTGGAAAACCACGCGTCGAACTCCATCTGGATGCTGTAGTCAGGGTGGCGGTTCACGGACCACCAAAGCGTGTTTTCCTGCGGATCGCTGCCATCGGGAAACACCGCCGTCACGACTAGGCGACGCGTGTCCTTGTCCCACGAGGCCGTGACCTTCGGCGTAGCCACCAGACGTCGTGAGCCAAAGAAGTGATGCGTGGCAAAAGCGTAAAGATTTTCGTCCACCTCCGGCAGGCCGTTCACCGACTTCACAAAACCCGCCTCCTTGGCACCGCCATGCTGGCCGCCGGGCACGATGTAAACCGGCAGCCGGGGAAACCGCCGACCGAGCTCGACGAGCCCGGGACTGACGTTGTCATTCGAACCTTGGTTGTAGAAGATTTCCGTGCCGCGCTGGTTCAGCACGTCGAGGTAGTTTGTCGTGCGGCAGGCTTCCCAAGCCGCGTTGCAGGCGGTTTTCATCTCGTCTTCGCTCCAGCCGGCCTCGCGGGCCATGCTCACCGTGATGCGTTCATCCGAGCGGGCCCTCTGACGAATGAGTAGCTTCTCTTTGCCAACCGGGTCCTTCATCGCGGCGATGAATTCGTCGTTCATCCGCGTGATCTCCGGCGGCATCATGCCTTCGACATACGGCCCGCCGGGACTTTCAATCACCGGCGCGACGACCGGCATGATGGCGGTGAAGCGATCATCCGCGATGCCCGCCGCGGCGGTGGCCACACCACGCTTTGAGCCGCCGGTGGCGAGCACTTTTTTCGGCTGAAACACCTCCTTCTCTGCGATGGCGGCCGTGAGGGCCCGCATGTCGCTGATTCCCCAGATCCAGGCGGGTGTGTAACGGGTGTTTTTCGTCTTAATGAAGCGCTCCTCCATCAGGAGATGCAGTTTTCCCACCGGCTCCATCGCGTCGATGGGCACCATGCCGATGAAGACAAGGCCCACGCCATGTTCCTTGAGCAAGCGCAGTTTCGCTCCAATGGCGGCGGCCGGTTTGGGCTGCAAGCCGGTGTTTTCGATGAGCACATTCGTGCAGATGCCTTGAGCGGGAGCGAGCATCGTGACCGGCAGCCGCACCTTCATGCCCGGCCACCATTCGCAGACGGTGATTTCGACCAGCTTCTGACGAATCGCCGCGTCCTTGGGGTTCGCGTGCCAGTCCATGAGCACCTTCGTCTCCAGTGTCGCGGTGTCGCGGATCTCCTTCAGGTCAAACGTCCCGAGGGTGATTTCCCCGTGGGCGGCAAGGGCGGACAAAAGAACGAGGGCGATGCGTGCGATCAGTTTCATCTCCTTTGAACGGTGCCGACTGCTTCTTTGAGCCAAAAAAAATCCGGCCTTGCAGACGCGGTGGTCACGCAAGGCCGGTGGAGTGGTTTTCGAGCAGTTCGGATCAGTTGGCGAGCGCGGCGGCGACGTTGCCAACGAGATCTTTGCCGGGCTTGAGCGTCTTTGCGCCGGGCGTCCACTTGGCGGGGCAGGCTTCGCTGGGGTTCGCCAGGAGATGCACATTGGCTTCCATCTTGCGGACGAGTTCCTCGGCGTTGCGGCCGACGTTGTAGAAGTTCACCTCGGAGGTGACGAGCTTGCCTTCGGGATTGATGATGAAGGTGCCGCGCAGGGCGAGGCCGCTGCCACCGTCATACACGCCGAAAAGACGGCTCACCGTGCCGGTCGGATCGGCGGCGAGGGTGTACTTCACGTTCTTCATGAGGCCTTCCGTGTTGCGCCAGACCATGTGGGCGAACTTCGTGTCGGTGGACACGGCGACAACATGCGCACCGAGAGCGGCCAGCTTGTCCTGCTGGTCAGCGAGGTCCGCGAGCTCTGTGGGGCAGACGAAGGTGAAGTCAGCAGGGTAGAAGACGAGGATCGTCCACTTGCCGGCCTTCTTCAGGTCGGCGAGCGAGACGCTGCCGAAGTCGCCCTTGGCAGGTTCGTAGGTTTCCATGGTGAAGTCGGGCACGGTGGAGCCGACGGAGACGGAGGTGGGGAGGTTTTCCATGTTTGGGGGGAGTTTTTGGGCAAAAAACGAAGCCAAAAGGCCTCGCGGGGGCGCGATTCATGCCGCCGAAAAACAGAGGGTCAAATGCAATGACGCGCTGTTCTTTGCCCGGCCACTCAATGTGCCTGAACTTCCAGTCGCATGCTCGGCATAGGCGCAGCCTCGACTTTTTGCTCCCAAATCGTGCTCTGGTGCTTGCTGCGAAGCTTCACGGTGAATTTGTTCATGCGGCCCTTCCACTGCTCGTCGGTGCGATTCCAAATGATGATGGCCTCGATGGGGAACTCCTCTTCGAATTCCAGTGCCCAAATGGGATTGGCACTCTTGCTGTTAGTATGGCTGATCTTGTCGCCTTTGCTCTCATCGCCACCGGTGTTGCCGTCGATGGCGTGCTCGGGCTTGCCGCCGTATTCTTCGCCACTTTGGGTGGATTTTCCCTTCGCCGCGATGTTTTTGCCGTCGCTGATGACCTCCACCTCGGCGAGGTTGATGACCATGCCTTTTGCGGCCTCAATACGGACGTAGCGTGCCATGATGCCTTTGGCCGGTTCGGGTGCTGTGGACTTTCCAACAGCGGTTGATCTCTGCACCGGCGGTTTATGTTGAATGTCCACGGGTAGATTCAGTTCGCTTACCCCTTTCGGTGGTTCGAGTTTGGCGTCCATTTTCGGCTCTGTTTTCACTTTCTCAGCCTTCTTTTCGATCAGGGCTGGTTCATTCGGTTTTAGCACAAAAAAAACCGCCACAGCAATCACAGTCAAAAGTGCGCAAACCGATACAAATGAGGCTGCATTCTTTGCGGATCTTCCTGGAGTCGGCACACTTTGTGGATTTGTGATCGTGGACGGCACCGCATGTGCATGTGAGACTGCCGCGCTCACATGGGCTATGGGTTTCGTCAAAATTGCGTTCAGTGCACGGCGTAGGTCGGTGACGTGCTGGTAGCGCCTCTCACGGTCATCCCGCATCGCCGAGGCCACGATCTCATCGTAACGTGGATCGAGTCCGTTGACGAGTTTCGACGGCATCTCAAAGAGCCCCTGCGGCAGTTTGCCGGTGAGCATTTGGTAAAGCATGACACCCACGGCGTAGATATCCGCACGGTGGTCCACCTCCACGCCCAGTGTCAGCGCCTCCGGTGCCACGAAGTGCGGAGTTCCCATCACATGCCCGCTGATCGTCAGGCTCGAGTTCGCGTGCTGCTTGGACTTCGCCAGACCGAAATCCGCCACCTTCACACGGCCATCGTAGCCAACCATGACGTTCGCGGGCTTGATATCCCGATGCACAACACCGTTTTGATGCGCGTACTCCAGCGCGTCACACACATGCGCGGTAATGGAAATGGCGTGCAGCGAGGTGAGCCGCCTCTGCGTAGACACCATCTGGGCAACATCCGTACCATCAATGTACTCCATGATGAAATACAACGTGCCGTCTGCCATCTCTCCGAAATCATACACACTTACGATACAGGGATGATTCAGCCGCCCCATGGCCCGTGCCTCCTGAGTGAATCGCTGCGCATACATCGGGTCTAAACTGCGTAGCTGAGGCGGAAGTATTTTTATCGCCACCTGCCGTCCTAGGCAAATCTGCTCACCGCGATAAACCGCGCCCATACCGCCGCGGGCGAGGAATGTGGTCACCGCGTATCCATGCAGTTGGCTTTGTAGCGTTTCAAGTGAGGGCGGCCTCCAACCAAGTAAGTCAGCAGCCTGACCTGCTTCACTGTTCGGGGCTGGGGAATTGCTTTCGGGATTCACAGAGCGCATGAGAAGCTCCTGCAAAACAAAATCAACCTAGAAGCCCTGCGATCACGCACCAGTTGGGACATGGTGCTGGCAGCAGGGACGAGGCCAACACGAGGATGCTACCAATCGGCACCAGTTGCTTCCAAGCGCGACTTCCCAACGCTTGGCAGCCTACTCAGCGGCGTAAGGATTACATTCTTTAATCATGGCGCTGTCGAGCTAGCATGATCCCCTGCCGCAGATTCCCCCGATCATCGTCGTTTCATGGTGCCTGCACTTCCAGCCGCACGCTCGGCATCGGCGCGGCCTCCACATTTTGCTCCCACTTTGGTCCCTGGTGCTTGCTGCGAAGCTTCACGGTGAATTTGTTCATGCGGCCTTTCCATTTTTCATCGGTGCGGTTCCAAATGACGATGGCTTCAATGGGGAACTCTTCTTCAAGATCGAGAGACCAAAGCGGATTGGCACTCTTGCTGTCGGTATGACTGATCTTGTCGCCTTTGCTCTCATCGCCGCCCGTGTTGCCGTCGATGGCATACTCGGGCTTGCCGCCGTATTCTTCCCCACTTTGGGTGGCTTTTCCCTTCGCGGCGATGTTTTTGCCGTCGCTGATGACTTCCACCTCGGCGAGGTTGATGACCATGCCCTTCGCGGCCTCGATGCGGACGTAGCGTGCCATGATGCCTTTGATGGCTGGTGCGGCTTGAGGAGCTGCGGCAGGCTCCGTGCTCGTTCCAGCGGGGACCACTGTCTCTGCAGGAATGGGCGAGCCAAAGCCCAGCTTTTCGTAAACCGCATCCACCATCTTCTTCCAACCGCCGCCGCCATTGCCCGTGAGGGCGATGATGACGAGAACAAGAATGATCAGCGCGATGAAATTGAGCACGATGATGGCGGCGAGACGGCCTTTGCTGCGCTTGGGAGCCGGTGGAGCAGTGGAAACGGGCTTGTCCTTCGCCGTGGCGGGACCGCTGGCGGCTGTGGCAGTCGTTTTGGGGCCGACGGGCTTCGGTCGTGGGGCACCGGGATGCATGGGCGCGGTGCCGCTTTGCACCAAAGGTCCGGTTTGATACCCGGCGGCCATCACCGGGGCCTGGCGGGGCGGCATCTGGATCATGCCGGTGTGCATGCTGAGCATCAGCGAGTCCAGCGCCTGCGCCACGCTCGGTGGACGCTGCGCGGGATCGAGTTTCAAAAGCCAGCCGAGCCATTCGATGAAGGCGGGATCGATGTCCGGCCTCATTTGGTGCAGCACGACCACGTTGAAGGTCTGCCATTCGGCGAGGATCTGCTCGGCGGTGTCGCCTTGTGCCGGGGCGGTGTTGGTGGCGAGCACGAAAAGGCTCGCGGCCGCGGTGAAGAGATCACTTTGACTCGTGGCCGGAGCGCCGCTGTGCCGCTCTGGTGCCATGAACCACATCGTCTCATGCGGCTGCGCCTCGCGGGCTTGCGAGAGGCCCCAGTCCTGAATTTGGAGAAACACGCCGCCGGAGGGATGATCGGCCAGGAGGAGGTTGCTGGTCTTTGGATCGCCATGCGGCAGGCGCAGGTGCTCGCCCACCAGCAGCGCCTGCATGAGCTGCACTGCCACGGCACGGAGATCCACCGCCGTGATCTGACGCTCCGCCGCGAATTGCCGCGCATTCAGGCCCGGCATGTACTCGCTCACGATGGCAAACTCCTCCTCCGTGGGCAGCAGCGTGATGAAGCCCGCGATCTGCGGATGCCGGAGCTGCATCAAAGCGGGGGCGAGGAGCTGCAAGCGCTCGCGGTCATACGGATGCGAGGCCTCATGATCGGCCAGCAGCGCTTTGATGAGCACTTTGCGGCCCGTGGCCGTCTCCACGCCTCGATAGATCTTCGCCCCTGGCCCGGCGGCGAGGAGTTTTTCAGGCTGGAAGTGGTCGTACATACGCGTCGGGAGACGAAAGCAGCGCAGCATGGCAAATTCCCCCGCGACTGCGCAAGGCCTGATTTGATTAAAAGCCCGCCTCCATGCACTTTCCCGCTTCCTCCCCGGTAAACTGCCCCGGAAAGGCAAGAACAACCATCCCTTGCCGTATTCGCCGCTGATTTTGATTTAACCACGCACCCTTCGCACACCATGTTCCGCATCCCTGGAGTTATCGGCAAAGACCTCTGTGACACCCATCTCGGCAGCACTCGCCGTGACATCCTCCGCGTCGGTGGCGCAGGCATCATGGGCCTCACGCTCAACAACATCCTCCGTGGCCAGGCCATGGCCAACACCTCGCCGAATGCCGGCCGCGCTGGCTGGGGCAAGGCGAAGCACGTCCTCATGATCTACCTCCAGGGCGGCCCGAGCCACCTCGACCTGTGGGACCCCAAGGAAAACGTGCCGGACAAGGTGCGCTCCGCTTTCAAAACGATCCCGACGAAGGTCCCCGGCAAGCACTTCACCGAGATCCTCCCTCAGCTCGCGAAGGTGAACGACAAGTTCACCATGATCAATTCGATGAGCTACACGCCGAATGGGCTCTTCAATCACACCGCCGCGATCTACCAGATCATGACCGGCTACACGACGGACAAGGTGAGCCCCTCCGGCCAGCTCGAGCCGCCGAACGCCAAAGACTTCCCGAATTTCGGCTCCAACATCATCCGCCTGAAGCCGCCGCAGGAGCCCATGCTGCCCTTCGTGCAGCTTCCGCGTCCGCTGCAGGAATCCAACGTCGTCGGCAAAGGCGGCGGCGCAGGCTTCCTCGGCAAAGCTTTCGATCCCTACACCCTCTTCCCCGACGGCGACGACCTCGACATGGGCAAGATGGACCGCATCAAGATCGACGACCTCCAGCTCCGCCCCGATCTCTTCAGCGTGCGCCTCGAACGCCGCGCCAAGCTCCGCGACGCCATCAACGACCAGATGCCCGCCATCGAGGCCGCCACAAAGGACCTCAGCCTCGACAGTTACTACAGCCAGGCCCTCAACCTCATCTCCAGTGGCCGCGCCCGCGACGCCTTCGCCCTCGACCGCGAACCTGAAAAACTCCGCGACCGCTACGGCCGCAACACCTTTGGTCAAAGCTGCCTGCTTGCGCGTCGTCTGCTCGAAGCCGGCACGCGTGTCGTCGAAGTCATCTGGCCGAAAGTCGCCAACTCCGACAATCACAGCTGGGACCACCACGTCGGCCTCACCGAGCGCATGAAGAACAAATCCGGCCCCATGCTCGACCAGGGCCTCAGCGCCCTCTTTGACGATCTCGACGCCTCCGGACTGCTCGACGAAACGCTCGTTGTCGCCCTCGGTGAATTCGGCCGCAGCCCTGAAAAAGGCGTCTCCACCTCCGGCAACGGCAACAGTGCTGACGGTCGCGACCACTGGCCTTACTGCTACACCGCCGTCATCGGCGGTGCAGGTATCAAGCGCGGCTACGTCCACGGCAAATCCGACAAAACCGGCTCCGCCCCGACCGAAGATGCCGTCCACCCGATGGAACTCCTCGCCACCATCTACCACAGCGTCGGCATCGACCCCGAAACCGTCGTTTACAACCACCTCAACCAGCCCCGCGAGCTGGTGAAGGCCAAACCGGTGACGAAGCTGTTTGCCTAACGAGCAGGTCAAAACGTCAAAGTCTCGTCAAGGGGTCAAGAAGGCAGCTTCTTGACCCCTTGACCGTTTTTTGACGGCGAAGCCATCTTGACCGCAGCTCCAAAAACCCTTGGCGCTTCGCCCTGCTTTCGACTTCATGACGCATGTCTTTCATGCAGCTCACCTTTCTCGGCACCGGCACGTCCGTCGGCATCCCGGTAATTGGCTGTGACTGTGCGGTGTGCCGCAGCACGGACCCGCATGACAAGCGGCTGCGCAGCTCCGTTTACATTCACACGCCGGAGTTTGCCTGGGTGGTGGATACGGGGCCGGATTTTCGGGCGCAGTGCCTGCGTGAAAACATCCGCCATCTCGATGCGGCGATCTTCACGCATCCGCACATGGATCATCTGACCGGCTTCGACGAGCTGCGGCGTTTCACCGTCGATGTGGACCAGTTCATGCCCATCTACGGCACGCCGGAATGCCTCGCCGTGCTGGAGCGGATGTTCGAATATGCCTTCAACGGCGAAAACCGGTATCGCGGCTACTTGAAGCCCTTTCCGAAACCCATCCACGGCCCGTTTCACCTCGGCGAGACGACCGTCACCCCGCTGCCCGTGCAGCACGGCAAGGTCGTGACCATCGGCTACCTTTTCACCCGCGGCGGCAAAAAGCTCTGCGCTTACATCCCCGATGCCAAAACGATCAGCCCCGAGGCCATGGAACTCATGCGCGGCGTGGACACACTCATCATTGACGCTTTGCGCCACACACCGCATCCCACGCACATGAACTTCGAGGAGACGCTGGCCGTCGTGAGCGAGCTCAAGCCACGCCAGACCTGGTTCACTCACCTTCAGTGCGAGATCATGCACGCCGTCGAGGACCCGAAACTGCCGCCGGGGGTGAATCTGGCGTTTGATGGCCTGAAGCTCACTTGGGAGGCATGAGAGCCCTTTTCCAGACTCTGCTACTTCTTGTTGCTCTGGCGCTCCCAAACCTCGCCCAGGCTCAATTCACCGCCGAATGGGAACCGGCGGCGGAAACGGTGGTCGTTTACAATCCGAAGTTTCCCGGCTCCGAGGCGCTTGCTCGCGAGTACGGCTCGAAAAGGCTCATTCCGAGTGATCGCGTGATCGGGCTCGATTGCCCGGTGACGGATTCGATGAGCCGTTCGGAGTTCAATCAGCAGCTTCGCGAGCCTTTGCGGAAAATTTTCACCGCCAGAAAA
Organism: Akkermansia muciniphila; assembly: GCA_943373155.1. Lineage (GTDB taxonomy): Bacteria > Verrucomicrobiota > Verrucomicrobiia > Verrucomicrobiales > Verrucomicrobiaceae > Prosthecobacter. Next base: position 55,946 of record CALSBJ010000025.1, read on the forward strand.
TGGTGGACGCTCGACACCGAAAGCAAATCGCCCGCAGCTAGCAGCGTGGCACGCTCCGGCATTCGCGTGCTCGTGCTGATGCGCGGTGTGCCGTTTCAGGTGCGGCGAGATCGGGATGCGCCACCGCCTCAAAAAGAAGACGAGGCCAGTGTCGATTCCGAGCTCACGTTACTGGCGCTGAATGCGCCACCGACGGAGGGAGCGCTGAAAAATCCGTATTACGGAGCGGATGTGCGCCTGCCGCGCTACACGAAGGCTCCTGGATTGCTTCTGGTGGGTCGGCTCGATGGTCCGAGCGATGACATCGTGCGCCGCATGATCGACGATGCCATCTTTGCCGAGGAAAAGGGGCTGCAAGGCCGTGCGGTGATCGATCTGGCGCTGAAGTCCGGCGGCTTCAAAGAAGGCGAGGACTGGCTGCTGTCCTCCGCGTCCACTTTTCAGCGTCACGGTATTCCGCTCTACATGGATCGCCATGAGCTCGTCATGCGCGACCATTGGCCGCTGCCTGACACGATCCTTTACTACGGCTGGTACACGATGGATGCCGCCGGCGCGGTGGCCTCGCCGGAATTTCAATTCAAACGCGGTGCCGTGGCCTGTCACATCCACTCCTTCAGTGCCAGCGTGATGCGAGATCCAAAGCAGCACTGGACCGGCCCGCTGCTCGTGAAGGGCGCGGCGGCCACCTTTGGCAATGTGTTCGAGCCTTACCTCTCGCTTACGGTGCACTTTGATCTGCTCAATAAACGCCTTCTGGAAGGTTTCACCCTTGCTGAGGCGGCGTGGTCGGCCACGCCCGCCCTATCGTGGATGAGCGTCGTGGTAGGTGATCCTCTTTATCGGCCGTTTGCCAGGAATGGCGGCTCGTCTCTCGGCAGCGATGACACCCGCGACTACCTGCTCTATCAAGGCGCTGCCCGCCGCTCGCCCCTCGATCCAGACTCGGCCATCAAGACGACGATCACCACGCTGGCGGAGCGGCGCAAAAGTTCCCGGCTGCTCGAATTCACCGCCCTGCTCTCCGGCCTGCAAGGCAAGCACGCCGAAGCCATCGACCTCTTTGACCATGCCGAGGCTCTCTCGCCTGCTCCCGCCGACCGCGTACGGCTGCGGCTCTACCGTGCCGAGATGTTTCGCCGCGATGGAAAGCCCCAAACCGCCGCTGATTTGCTGCGAGATCTTCTTTCCGATGAATCCGTCAAAGCCGAACCAGCCCGCGCCGCCGCCGAATCACTGCTCCGCGAAGTGGGCGGGTGATCGTGTTATCAGGGCGGCGTCACCTGGCTGAGTACCGCGCCTTCCATATCCACGATGAGCACGGCATCGCCACTGGCCTGCACATTCAGCCGACGAGTGAAAACGCGGCAGAGGTAGGCCTGGCTCCAGTCTGTCTCGCGATCGAGGTAGCGGCCGAGCGGCGTCTCACGCTCCGCACAGGCCACGAGAGGGGAGCGGCCATCCGCCGTCACATGCATGGCAAAAGTCAGATAGAGCGGGCGGTCTTTTTCGCTCAGTTCAAAACCATGACTCGGCTTGAGGAGCACCCACGCCCAGGAGGGTGCCTCAGGTGCGGAAGCCAGATTTTGGCGCAGCACGCCATTGTGCGTCTCGCGTAGCAGCGGCCAGTCGATGCGGCGTTTCCCGTCGGAGCCTTCGATGAGCCTCACGAGGGCTCCCTGGCTGCATTGGGTGGTGCTGAGATTGAGCAGTGGATGCACTTCCCCGCCAGGCAGCGTCACCGCCGTGCCCTTCACCGCGCTGAGCACCGTCAACTTCGGACGTTGATCCACTGGCACATTGAAAAACGCCTCGATCTCCGCTGCATGGCGCTCGCCTTCATGCACGGTGGCGAGGCGTTGCGCGGCGTCATCGGTTTGGAAGAGCTTCTCCACCAGCCCGCGAGCCTCGCTTTGCATGGCCGCCACATCCACCTCAGGCAGCACCGCCTCCGCCGTTTCCGCCGTGGTGGGGATCGCCGCTCGCCGCACTTCCGGCTCGGGTGCGGAAGGAATTTCCGGCGCAGTCAAGATGGGTGTGGCCTCCGATTTTGGACGTTTGGCACCATCGTTTTGCGCATCCCACCACACCCAGCCGCCAATGCCGAGCACCGCCACCATCGCGGCACCGAGCAGAAAGGTTTTCACCGGCGAGCCTTGCTGATGCGACGGCACAAACTCCATCGCCTCACCTTCCTCCAGCGGTGGAAGATGCAGCGAAGGCTGCATCGCCGCCGTCGGCTGCGTGTAGGCCTGTTGCCTCCAAATCTGCGATGCAGGCGGTGACGGCATCATCGGAGCCGTCATCGGCACCTGTATCGGTGCCGGGGGCGATTCAAAAACCGGCGGCGTGCTCACCGGCATCTCGGCTGGCCGTTGAAATGCCTGCCGCCGGCCCGGCGCGAGCGAGGCCGCCTGCCCCTGCGTGGCGAAATGCGCCCGGTAACCTTGGTGGGCACAATGCGGGCACGTCACCATGCCTTCCGCCGCCTGCTGCTGGCAGAGGAAAGGCTGTCCACATGCGGGACACACGACACTGGCGACGAGTCCGGAGGTCATAAGGAGCTGGAACTGTAGTGCAGGTCGCGTGAAATGCGCGAGCCGAATCTCGCGGCGATGCTCGTCAAAGGTGAGAAGTCACTTCTGACGACTGCCTACCGCTCACTGAAAGCAACGCTGGCACATCCATCCCGGCAGGCTACTTTCGCGGCCCCGTTCCCATGAGCCGCGCCGCCTCCGAAGACCTCAAAATCCCCCGCCACATCGCCATGATCATGGATGGCAATGGCCGCTGGGCCAAGCAGCGCGGCCAGCCACGCACGGAAGGCCACCGCGTGGGGGCTCAAGTCGTGCGCAAAATCACTCAAGCCGCCGGAGACCTCGGCGTGGAGTTCCTCACGCTCTACGCCTTCTCCTCGGAGAACTGGAAGCGCCCGAAACGGGAGGTGGACGCCCTCATGAAGCTCCTCGTGCTTTTTTTGAAGACCGAGCTGCCCATCATGCAGAAGCAAAACATCCGCCTCCAGGCCATCGGGAGGCTGCACGCCCTACCGGATTTCTGCCAGGAGGAACTGCACCGCTGCATCGCCGCCACGGCGCAAAACACCGGCCTCACGCTCATTCTGGCGCTTAGCTACGGCGGCCGGGAAGAGATCGTCGATGGCGTGAAAAGCCTCATCGAGTCCGTCGAAAGCGGCCACCTCGACAAAGCCATGATCGACACCGAGGTCTTCTCCAAGCACCTCTACACCCGCTACTACCCCGATCCCGATTTGATGATCCGCACCAGCGGCGAGATGCGCCTCTCAAATTTCCTCCTCTGGCAGCTCAGCTACACCGAATTCGTCATCACCGAAAAACTCTGGCCCGATTTTGACCGCGAAGATCTCGTGGATGCCATCCGCATCTTCAACCAGCGCCAGCGCCGTTTTGGCGGCGTGTGAGAAGCGTATGTCAGCCGGATGTGAGCAGAGAAAACTTTGACCCGGCCTCATTTTCCGACGATAACGGCCTCCACTTTCAAAACGCGCCGATGCCAGAAGCCCCGGATACTCATCTCATCATCATCGATTCCGACCCGGATTTCCTCTCCTGGGCCGCCAGTCATTTGAAGGCACCCGGCGTGACCATCGTCACCTTTGAAAAGCCCGAGGAAGGGCTCGCTGCCTATCAAAAGAAACGTGCGGATCTCGTCCTCGCCGAAATCCGCGCAGGCACCGGCCCCGCCAGCGGCATCGAGCTGCTCAAACGGGTGCGCCAGACCGATCCGAACGCGATGGTCATCCTCTTCAGCGGCACCGCCACCACCTCGCACGTCATTGAGGCCATGCGCCTGGGTGCCTACGATGTGCTGCCGAAAGAACGCCTGCCCTACGAGCTGCGCAGCGTCGTCGAAAGTGCCCTCAGCGGCATCGAAGCACGCCGCATCACCCGCGAGGCCGCCAGCGAGGTGCCACCTGAATCCATCCAGGAGACCATCATCGGCCGTTCCCCGCCGATGCAGGAAGTCTTCAAGCTCATTGGCCGCGTCTCCCGCTCCGATGCACCCGTCATGATCACGGGCGAAAGCGGCTGCGGCAAAGAACTCGTCGCCGGTGCCATCCACAAATTCAGCCCGCGAGCCCAGAAGGAATTCGCCGCCATCAACATCACGGCCATTCCAGATAATCTCATCGAAAGCGAAATCTTCGGCCACGAGAAAGGCAGTTTCACCGGCGCGGTGAACCAGCGCATCGGCCGCTTTGAACAGTGCGATGGAGGCACCCTCTTCCTCGATGAAATCGGCGATATGCCCCTCGCCGTGCAGAGCAAGCTCCTCCGCGTACTTCAGGAAGGTCAATACAGCCGCGTTGGCAGCAACCAGACGCTCAAGACCGACGTCCGCGTCCTCGCCGCCACCAACAAAAACCTCGAAGAAGAAGTCTCCAAAGGCACTTTCCGCGAAGATCTCTTCTACCGCCTCAACGTCGTGCGCATCCACATTCCGCCGCTCCGTGAGCGCCGCGAGGACGTGCGCCTGCTGGCCGAATTCTTCCTCCAGCGCCAGTCTGCCCGCCGCCGCGGCCCCGTCATGCGCTTCACCGATGACGCACTCGATATCCTCGAGGCCTACGACTGGCCCGGAAACGTCCGCGAGCTCGAAAACACCATTCAAAGAGCCTGTGCACTCTGCAATTCGGACGTGCTCCTACCCTCCGATATCCCCATCGGCAGCAAAGGCACCCGCCACCACGGCCCCGCCAGCACCGTCACTCGCATGCGTGATGCCTTGACCATGCTCGTCAACATGGCCGATAAAACGCCTGACATTGATCTGCTCCCCTGGGTCGAGCGTGAACTCACCCGCATCGCCTGGCGTCACTGCGAAGAAAACGAAGCCCGTGCCAGCAAGCTGCTCGGCGTCCCCGCCAACACCCTCCAAAACTACCTCTCCGCCCCCGCCGTGAAAAAGGCCAAGAAGGCGAGCTGAGGCGGCATACGGCCTTCTTGGCTCAAACGGATCGAGTCTAACGGAACAGCTCCTCGCTGGGCGAGGTTTCGCATGGTAAAAATCCTGCCCTACTCTTCCGCCCTGCGATAGAGCGGCACATCCCCCACGTTGTCGCGCCTCCCCCATGTTTCGATTCGTCTTTTTTGCGCTCTTTGCGTTCCTTTGCGGCCATTCATTTTCCGCGGCACCCATCGCAGCTTTTCTCGAACAGCACTGCGTCGAGTGCCATGACGCCGATGTGAAGAAAGGCGGTCTCGACTTGACCGCCTTGACCTTTGACCGCCTTGACGGCTCCACTTTGAAACCCTGGCAGCACATCTTCGAACGCGTGCGCGATGGCGAGATGCCGCCGAAAAAGAAACCGCAGCCGGAAAAGAACGAAAAAAACCTCTTCCTCGCCGCTTTGAAGAAGCCTCTTCTCGAAGCGGACACCGCTGACATCGCGGCGAATGGTCGTGTGCGCAGCCGCAGGCTCACGCGCGTCGAGTATGAGCACACGATGCACGATCTCCTCGGCATCGACATCCCGCTCAAAACGCTGCTGCCAGAGGATCGAGCCTCGCACGGCTTTGAAACCGTCGCGGATGGCCAGCAGCTCTCGCATCATCAGCTCGCGCGTTACCTCGACGTGGCCGATCTGGCCCTCGACGACGCTTTTGACCGCGCCACGAAAGGAGACGCCACTTACGCGAAGCATCACACGCCCGAGATGCTTCTCAAAAATCGTGGTGGCAACTACCGCGGCCCGGAGCTGCGCAATGGCGAGAGCATCACCTGGCCCATCGGACTGCAATTCTTTGGCCGCACACCGACGTGGGCACCGGCAGGCGGATGGTATCGCATCACGCTCCGTGGCGTGCGCGGCATCAATCCCACCGCCGATGGCGCGGTTTGGGGCACGCTACGCTCCGGCCACTGCGAATCCAATGCGCCGCTGCTCTACATGATCGGCCTCGTCGAAGCCACCGCGACGCCGCGCGACATGACCTTCGAGGCCTGGATTGAAGAAAATCATCGCCTGGAGCTGCGACCGAACGACGGCACGCGCAAAAACGCCCCCACGGGCGCCAAAGGCGGCAATGTGAGCTTTGCGGGCCGCAACCTCGAAAAACAAGGCTTCCCCGGCATCGCGCATCGCGGCATCGACATTGAGCGCATCTATCCCATCGCGAACGCGGAAGGCGTGCGGAAGAAACTCTTCGGCGGCGATGGCCTGGAGGCGCTGAAAGCCGAAAACATCGACAAACTCGTCAATCGCTTCGCCACGCGTGCTTTTCGCCGACCCGTCACCGAAGCGCAAAGTGCCCCGTATCGCGAAATCGCCGCCAAATCGCTCAAAGAAGGCGATTCCGTGCTCGAAGCCCTCCGCGCTGCTTATCGCGCCATCTTGTGCTCGCCACGCTTTTTGACCTTCATCGAGGCTCCCGGCCCTCTCGATGACCACGCCATCGCCTCGCGCCTCAGTTTCGCCCTCTGGTGCTCCATGCCCGATCAAGAACTGCTCGAACTCGCCAGCCAAAACAAGCTCCACGACCCTCAAACCCTCGCCCAGCAAGTCGAGCGACTGCTTTCGCACGCCAAAGCCAAACGCTTCATCGCCTCCTTCACGGATCAGTGGCTCAAGCTCAATCAAATCGACTTCACCACGCCCGACACACGCCTCTTCCGCGACTTCGACCCCGTCGTGCAAGAATCCATGCTCCAAGAAACCCGCACCTACTTCACCGAGCTGTTGCGCCGCGACTTGAGCATCACCAACCTCATCGACTCCGACTTCGCCTTCCTCAATGGTCGCCTCGCACGGCACTATGCCGGAGACAATCAGACAGGGGGACAATCAGACAAGGAGAAGAGGCAAAAGCGCGAAGCTCTCCCTGTCTCATGGTCTGAAAGTCTGATTGTCTCCGCCCCGAAGCCCGGAGACGGCCTTCAAAAGCTCACGCTTTCGCCAGCCTCCAAACGCGGCGGCCTCGTCACCCAAGGCGCGATCCTCAAAGTCACCGCCGACGGCACCAGCACCTCGCCCGTCGTGCGTGGCGTCTTCATCAACGAGCGCCTCCTCGGCATTCACATCCCACCACCACCGCCCGGCGTGCCCGCCATCGAACCCGACATCCGAGGCGCAACGAGCATCCGCGACCAACTCGACAAGCATCGCAACAACGAAAGCTGCGCCAGTTGCCATCAAACCATCGACCCGCCCGGCTTCGCGCTCGAAAATTATGATCCCGTCGGCATATGGCGCAAAGGCTACGGCAAGGATGGCAAAGGCGCCAAAATCGATTCCTCCGGCCTCACCCCCGAAGGCACGACCTTCACCGACCTCGCCACCTGGCAGCAAATCTACACGCAACAGCCCCAACATCTCGCCCGCGGCTTCGCCACTCACTTCCTCACCTTCGCCACCGGCGCTCCACCTCGCTTCAGCGATGAAGCGGCACTCGATGACATCGCCACGAAGACCACCAACATTCGTTCCATCATCCGCGAGGTGGTTTTGAGCGACATTTTCCGAACCAAATAACGTTTCACCTTACCATGAGCACCTTCACCTTTCAAAAACACCTCTCTCGTCGTGCCATGCTGCGTGGCGCGGGGATCACGCTCGGGCTTCCTTTGCTCGAAGCGATGACGCCAGCCTTCGCGGCGGTGAAGGAGACGAAACAGGCGAAGCGCTTCGTCGGCATGAGTTTGGCGTTGGGGCTGCACAATCCGAATCTGGTGCCGGAAGGCTCGGGACGCGGCTACAAGCCTTCGCGTTACCTCGCGGGCATTCAGGATCTGCGGGAGGATTTCACGGTGGTGTCGGGTTCGTCGCATCCCGGGGTCACGGGTGGTCACACGGCGGAGGGGAGCATCTTTTCGGCTTGTCCGAATGCGCGGGGCTCGACGACGCGGAACACGATCTCGCTCGACCAGCTGATGGCGAAGCATCTGGGGCATGAGACGCGCTTTCCGTCGCTCGTTTTGAACACGAACTCGCAGACGAGCCCGAGCTATACGGAGAACGGCTCGATGATTCCGGCGGAAAACAGCGCGATGAAGCTCTTCACGCGCCTTTTTGTCGATGACACGCCCGCGGAGCAGGAGCGACAGGCCGAATTGATCCGCCAGGGCCGTAGCGTAATGGATGTGGTCGGCGCGGAGGCAAAATCACTCCAACGAGAGCTCGGCTCTGGTGATCGTGACAAGCTCGACGCGTGGTTCACCAGCGTGCGTGAGCTGGAGCAGCGTCTCGCCGCGAACGAGGCCTGGACACACAAGCCGAAGCCCAAGGTGAAGCTCGCGCCCCCGCGCCAGATACCGCGTGACAACGAAGTGGCCGTGGAGCGCATCTACCTCGACATCGTGCACATGGCGCTGGCCACCGACAGCACGCGCTTCATCACGCTGCACGTCACCGGCAACAACGTTCAGGGCATTGAGGGCGTCGATGAAAGCTACCACAACCTCAGCCACCACGGCATGGACGAGGAAAAGCTCGCGCAGCTCGCCCTCGTCGAGCAGGGAGTGATCCACGAGTGGGCCGCCTTCCTGCGCAAACTGAAGACCGACAAGCTCCTCGACGACACGATGGTGCTCCTCACCTCGAACCTCGGCAACGCCTCCGCCCACGACAACAAGAACATGCCCGTACTGTTCGCCGGCGGCGGCTTCAAACACGGTCAGCACCTCGCCTTCGATCAAAAGGACAACTACCCGCTGCCGAATCTGTATGTGAGTGCTCTACAACGCCTTGGATTGGAAGAGGAGCGCTTTGCAACGAGCGAGACGACGATGCGGGGCCTCGAAGTGGCCTGATTGGGCAGGTGATTGTTTTTCAGATGCAGCCGCACATTCACTGGCGGGTTTGGGCAGACTCGTTTTGATTTCTGGCCTCATGCCCGTCCCTGAAACCGATCCGAAACTAGCCTCAAAGCTCCACCACCGTTGGCGTGGCATGGGAGCACTGCTTTTGACGGTGTTCTATAGCTTCTTTTTCGCCGGGCATTTGGAACTGGTGAAGACGACTGTCTATCTGAAGGACGGTGTGGTGATGGGCGCGGATGCCGCTGCGGTGCAGGCGGATCTGACGCTGCCGAGGGTCGATGCTGGATCGAAGGGCACGGGGGCGGCGTCGAGTTTTCTATTGGTGCATCGTATCCCGGTGGCGGTGTTTGAGGCAGGCTGGACGTCCTTTTCAAAAGATGCCAACGAAGCGAAAAAGATGGCTGTGGGCACGCTGCAAGGCATCGCGGGCGCCTTGATGGTCGTCTTTCTCTACCATTTGCTTCTGTGGAGCGGGCTGAGCACTTGGAATGCCGTGATGTTTGCGGCGATCCTGGGCTTTTCGACCACGGCCACAGTCTTCGCGGCGGTGCCGCAGGTGCAGATCTTTAGCATGCTGGGCCTCACGGGCATGCTGACGGCGATGGCACGCGGAAAGCGGGCGCAGTGGTGGGAATTCTCCGCGGCGGCACTTTACTCGGTGCTGTGCTCACATTGGAACCTTATTCCCGTGGCGATTTTGGCTTTAAGCCGTGCTGTGTGGCGCTGGCGCACGACGGACTCCTTTAGGCCGGTGCCCGCAGTGCTCGGTAGCATGAGTTTGCTTATCTTGATGGCCGTAGGGGGGATGATGTTGCAAAGTTGGATCTATCCCAAATCGAGCCAGATGGATGTATTTGACGTGGCGAAGTCTTCGATGACCACCCTGCACCAAGCGAAGGAACGCGCGGCGATGACACCTTGGGTCTCTCGGCTGCAGGATGTGTTCTTTACGAACATCCTCGCACCTACGCCGACGATGCTCGATCAAAGTAAGGCGCAAGAACGCAAGACGCGGCGTGTGGTCTCACTCGTGGACGAGGAATGGTTCGTGCTCGACTTCCGCCACGCTTTGTGGGCTGGATGGATGATTCTGATGCTGCTGGGCCTCACGGGTCTGCCCACTGCGGCCGAGCATGCTGGCGTGGCGACGGGGGCGCTTCTGCTGCTCGGCTGGCAGGTGTTGTTCTATGGTGCGCTGGAAGACCCTGGTGAGCGTCTTCTGCATTCCGCCGCCTGGACGCCGGCCGTTGTCGCCCTCACCGGCGTGGGTGTGGGTCGTGCGCTGGAAAAATTTAGGACGCTCGGTGTTCCCGTGGCCGTGCTGTTGCTGGCCTTCACCGTCGCCCAAAGCACACGGAACTACCGCTTCATCCACGAGATCGCAGAGCAACTGCGCATTTCCGCGTCGATGTGAGACGGAACGAAACTCTGGCTTGGCGGAAGGCGTTGTTTGTGAAAGCATGAACTCCCACGCCATGAAGTTGCCTTTCGCGTCCCTTTTTCTCCTCGCCAGCCTGCCGCTGCCTGCGGCTGCGGATTTGTCGAAACCCCTCGAAGCCCTGCGGGCCGTGCAAAAGGAAGGGCAGGGGAATGCGGAAGCGTCCAAGGCCTGGCAGGAGATTACCAAGGCGGATGCCGCGAATCTTCCCGAAGTGCTCAAAGGTATGAATGGGGCCAATCCGCTCGCCGAGAACTGGCTGCGGGCGGCCGTGGGGGTGATCGCCGATGAGGCGTTGAAGGCCAAAAAGATGCCGGTTGAGGCGCTGGTGGCCTTTTTGAAGGACTCGGCGAATAGCCCCGGTGCTCGCGTGTTGGCCTTTGATCTCATTCAACGTGCCGATGCGAAGCTTGGGGAGGAATTGACACCCACCCTGATCAATGATGTGAGCAGCGAACTGCGCCGTCATCCGGTGGCGAAGCTGATCGAGTCGGGCGACAAGGCGCTCGCGGCCCAGGACAAGACCGCCGCGGTGCTTGCCTACCGCAAAGGGCTCGATGGTGCCCGCGACGAGGATCAGATCAAGACGCTCGCGAAGAAGCTCCGGGATCAAGGCCAGGAGGTCGATCTGCCCACGCACTTTGGCTTTCTCATGAGCTGGAAGCTCATCGCGCCCTTCAGCAATGCGGACCGCAGTGGTTTCGACACCGTTTATCCACCGGAGAAGGAGCTCAAATTTGACGCTGCCTACGAAGGCAAGGGCAAGGAGGCTAAGTGGGTCGATTTCATCAGCAAGGACGAGTACGGCAAAATCGACTTCAACAAGCCCTTCGGCATGGAGAAGAGCGTCACAGGCTATGCCGCCACGGATTTCATCAGCGAGAGCGATCGCCCGGCCGAGATTCGCATCGGCTGTAAGAATGGCTGGAAGGTCTGGCTGAACGGTGAGTTGCTCTTTGCTCGCGATGAATACCACCGCGGTGCCAAGCTCGATCAATACAAACTGCCCTGCCAACTCAAGAAGGGCAAAAACACGCTCCTTGTGAAGTGCTGCCAGAACGAACAGACCGAGCAGTGGACCGTCGAGTGGGAATTCCAGCTCCGCGTCTGCGATGCAACGGGCACGGCGATTGTGGCGGTGAAGTAAGTTTCAATGTCGCGAACCAAATGAAGCCGAACCAACAAACACGCCGAAAGCTCCGGTATGCGGCTGTGATGCTGTCAGCCGCGGCCTTGGTTGCTACTTGGTCGGGCCTTTACAAGGAATCAGCACTTGAAACGGTCGATGTCGCTTTGAAGGCGATCTACTTGGTACTGACGATATTGGTGATCTGGCTGCATATTTCGCACTCACCTTTTCGTCAGATGTACTGGGGTTGGGTAGCCCTGTTGGCTGGAGGGCTCGGCACACTGTTCTTCGCGGCAATGACCATGTTGTCGCTCCAAGTTGGTGATGGAGCGCGATGCGTGTTGGGCAGTTTGCAGTCGGTATCGGCCATTTGCGCCCTTCTCGGTGGCTGGGTCCTGGTGTTCGACAAAGACATCAAGGCTTGGCGGAACCAAGTAAGAATCGGCGGACTGAAGATGGTGCAATAGACTCTTACTCATGAACACGCCTGCCTCACAACCCACCTTGAAGCTCAGCGTTGCTTTCGCAGGCATGTGCCTTCTCGTGTTCGATTACGCCATCCGGGATCTTTTGAGAGCGGTTTCCGTCGCTTGGGTCTTACTCATCATCCCCGCTTCTCTAGGGATTGTTTGGACCGGGGTTTTCAAGTCCTCCGGGATTCAGTTGTTGTGGGGATGGCCGACCTTTTTGCTTGGGAGCTTCGCCAGTGTGGTGTTGGCCTGCCGCCTGGCTTTTGGAGCGTTGATGCTCCCGCATGTCTCCTCGACCCAGCTTTTGTTGCACAGCCTTCTTTTGCTCCCGACAGGTTGGCTCCTTGTCCTTGATCGCGACCTGAAGCGTTTCAGGGCGCACCTTCGAAAACTGGAGGACCAAAACTGCAAACTCCGAACTTGGGACTAAACCATTCAAATACACCATGAAGACATCCATCTTCCTCTTGGCCTTTGGCCTTTATTCCTCGCTCACCTACGCAGACTGGCTCCAGTTCCGAGGCCCCAACGCGGCAGCCGTTTCCACGGATGCCCAAGTTCCCTCAGACGAACTCAAAATTTCGTGGACGGCTGATCTGCCGGGACGCGGACTTTCCGCGCCGATCGTCGTGGGAGACAACGTGTTCGTGACTTGCTCCAGCGGCCCCGGCCAGGACACGCTGCATGTGTTCTGCTTCAACGCGAAGGACGGTTCGAAGCGCTGGGAGCGTGCGATGCGTGCCACGGGCCGCACGATGTCACACACGAAGACCTGCGTGGCAGCGAACACGCCGTGCAGCGACGGGGAGCGTGTCTTTGCGCTGTTTTCATCGAATGACCTCTTTGCCTTCGACCTCGATGGCAACCTCCTCTGGCTGCGCGGGCTGACCTTTGACTACCCAAACGCGAGTAACAGCCTCGGCATGTCGCAATCACCCGTGGTGATTGGCAAGACGCTTGTGGTGCAGAGCGAGAACGATGCGGAGTCCTTTGCCGCTGGTCTCGATGTGGCCACCGGCATCAACAAGTGGAAGCTGGAGCGTCCGAAGGCAGCGAATTGGACGAGCGCCACGCTATTGAACGGTTTGGCCGCCTTGCAGTCCAGCAAAGGCATCCTCGGCGTCGATCCAGACACGGGCAAAACCGCTTGGAACTACGAAGACGGCGCCAGCACGATCCCATCGAGCGTCGTGAGCGGCGATCTTCTATATGCCGTGTCGAAGGGCATTACGGCTCTCGCACCTGAGAAGGGCTCGGTGACGCAGCTTTGGCGCAATGAGAAGCTCAATCCAGGTACCGCGAGCCCGCTGGTGCTCGGTGATCATCTTTACGTCGTGAACGGCGCTGGAGTGCTGATCAAGGCGAGTGTCAAAAACGGCGATGAAGCCTGGAAGCTGCGTCTCAAGGGACCCTTCAGCGGTTCGCCGGTAGCCGCAGGCAAGCGCATCCACATCGTGAATGAGCGCGGCATTTTCCAAACCATCGATCCCGAAGCTCCTGAGGGCAAAGTGACGCAGGAAATCGAGTTGAAGGAAACCGTTCTCACCACGCCCGCCATTTCCGGCGGTGCCATCTATGTGCGGAGCGATGCGAAGCTCTGGAAGCTGCAATGATGGAGCCGCCTGACACATCCGAAGACCTGGACACGCCGATCTCTAGCGAGATCGAGCAAGAGACTTCGCGGGCACTAGGCAAGGAGACAAGGCAGGTACTCGTGGCGGTGCTCGTCGTGGCTGCGTTCATGGCGCTCGCTCACTTCACGCCAATGAAGGCCTGGATCACGAATGTGCAGTCCTGGAAGAATTTTGTGCGTGAGTTCGGCTGGATGGCACACGCGGTTTTCGCAGTCGTTAGCGCGGGCGCGGTAATGATGGGTGTGCCGCGTCTGGCCTTCTGCTCGGCCGCGGGGCTGATTTTTGGCTTTGGTGAAGGGCTGCTACTTTCGCTCCTGGGCTCCACGTTGGGCTCCTATGGCGCCTTTATCCTTTCACGTCGTGGCTTTCGCCGTGCGGCAGAAGCCCGTGCCGAGAAGTGGCCCTGGTTGAAGCAGATGCTGAAGAAGCCCTCCCTGATGCGTGTCTTCTGGGCTCGGCAACTTATGGTGCCTGGCATCGTGCTAAATGTTCTTATCGGCATGACGCCCGTGCGCCACACACGCTTCCTGCTCGGCACCGCGATGGGCTATCTACCGTTGAACATCGCCTTCAGCCTCGTCGGCAGCGGCTTGGGCAAGGAGAGCATCGCCACAACGATGACCCAGCTTCTTGCGGCCATGGCGGTGATCAATGTCGCGGCATGGCTCGTCTTTCGATACATGCGCATTGCTCGTCTAAAGTAAGGGAGTGCGATATAACGATGCAATCGCAAGTGATCATACCATGCATGCAGTCATCGTCAGGCAGGGTTTGAACTTTCAAAGTGAAACGCACGAAGCACGAAGCACGAAGCACGAAGCACGAAGCACGAAGCACGAAGCACGAAGCACGAAGCACGAAGCACGAAGCACGAAGCACGAAGCACGAAGCACGAAGCACGAAGCACGAAGCACGCCGGGAGTTTGAAGTTAAAGGTCCGCCGTGAAATCAAGGCCTTATGCAGGTCAGCCGAAAATACCCAGAACAAGAAAATCAAAAAAGAACAGAAACCAGTTGCGCAGTTTCTAACCTGTACTAGTCTGTTTACCCGCCAGCGAAAAGCAGCGGCTGACAAAAGAAGTGCGAGAAGCAAAAGCGGCTCACTTTTTCTGGAGTTAGAAACGATCTTTCAGA
>CALSBJ010000026.1:0-69566 GCA_943373155.1 Akkermansia muciniphila
GGAGGTCCACTGATGCAAATCAGAGCCGCAAACGCCCACATTGGCGACTTCGAGGAGCACATCCTCGGCACCGATGGTTGGCTTTTCGATCTCACGGATTTCGACGGAGCCCTTTTCAGGCGCGAAGTTGACGACGGCGGCGGATTTCATGGGGTTGGTTTGATTGAGCTCTGTAATTCGTGGTCATTCGTTCACATTCCTTCTTCATTCGCGTTGAAAATTCATCCAGGCTGCTGCCCTCGAACAATTCTCTGCCACTCCAGCTTGGCGTTCTTGAAATTGATGATCAAACCGACGTTCAAACCTGAAATGCGAAGGTAGTTCAGCATCTGCGCGACTTCATTGTCACCGATCACATCAATAGACTTCACATCGACGAGAAAATTGCCGCTTACCGTGATGTCGGGGATGCAGTCACCTACGGGCTGGCCGCAGTAGAGGATGGGGAAGGCTTTCTGCGGCTCTGCTTTGAGGTTTTTGTTTCTCAGAGCGATCACGAGAGCGTTCTCATACGGTTTCTCGCGCAGCCCCGGACCGAGCATGTTGTGAACATGCATGGCACAGCCGATGATGGCAAAGCTGTCGTCTTGGAAGGGCATGGTCAGCTTTTAACGCGAATGACCGCAAATTTTAAAGAATGAAAACGAATGCAGAATGGGCGTCGGAATGCCTTTCCATTTGCGGCCATTCGTTTTCATTGGTTCGGCATTCGTGTTTAAAGAATTCAGAGGTGAGGCGGAAGAGTTTTTTAACACGAATGAAGAAGGAATGTTAAAGAATGACCACGAATCGATGCGGCTTATTGAAAAGCGGGAACGTCTTGAGCATGCACCGCCTCGCAGATCATTCGTAGGGAGGCTTCGAGATTACCATCCGCCGTTTTGAAAGCATCCGCGTCGATGGTGAGTGGCGCTCCAAGTACAACGAGCGGTGCACCGTACTTCGGGCACTGAATCGCCTGCTCCAAGCTCAAACCGCCGACGGCTTGCACGGGCACTTTCACGGCTTGGACGACTTCGCGGAGCTTGTCGAGCGGGCTGGGCATGCGGTGGCCGGCGGCGGCGATGCCGCGGCGCTCGTCGTAGCCGATGTGATGAATGATGTAGTCGCAGCCGAGGTCTTCGAGCCATTTCGCTCCCGCGACCATGTCTTCGCAGATCATGTTATCGCCCATGACTTTGCAGCCGAAGTCCTTTCCGGCCTTCACGACGCATTTCACGGTCTCCGCATGCGCACGAGCCATCACGACGACATGCGTGGCACCGGCCTTGGCCATCATTTCGGCCTCCAAATAGCCGCCATCCATCGTTTTGAGGTCGGCGACGATCGGCGTGGTCGGAAACGCCTTCCGCAGCGCACGCACGCCATGCAAACCCTCGGCGAGAATGAGTGGCGTGCCGGCCTCCAGCCAGTCCACCCCGGCCCGCATGGCCAGGGCGGCGGTTTCGAGGGCTTCGTCGATGTTCGTGAGGTCGAGGCTGATCTGGACGATGGGTTTCATGATTGCGCAGCAAAGCAAAGCCGGGCATTCTCGTCACGACAAAGATGATGCGAAATGCGACACCCCTCAAGCCCCTCGACCGTCAGCGGCGATCGACGGCGGTCATTCGGCGCTGGAAGCAGCAGAGGGATGCGTGGATGACCTCCCTGGAGCCCTCGCTGCTATTCCAGCGGCTCTTTGACCATCTTCCCGGCGTCTATTTCTTCGCCAAGAACCGCGACGGCCATCTCATGTTTGCCAGCGAGGGCCTGCTGCAACGCTATCAGATGCACGACGATTCCGAATTCATCGGCCGCACCGACTTCGACATCAATCCCGACACCATGGCGCAGGCCTATGTGGATGACGACAAGCGCCTTCTCGCTGGTCAGGCACGACTCATCGAGCGCATCGAGCTCTGGTGGGACCGCCAGGGCATGCCGGACTGGTTTCTCGTGACGAAGCTGCCGCTCTACGACCGCCGTGGCCGCGTGCAGGGGGTGATGGGCACGCTGCGCCGTCCCGATGAGGCCGAGCGAAGGCTGCCCGTCTTCCAAACCGTGGCGCAAGCCGTCGAGCTCATCCGACGTGATTTCTCCAAGCCGCTCAAAATCGAAGACATCGCTAAATCGTGTGGCCAATCCGTCCGTCAGCTCCAGCGCCGCTTTCAAAGCGCCTTTGGCATCACCCCGCAGGAGTTCCTCATCCGCACCCGCGTCCTGAAAGCCACCAAGCTCCTCGAACAATCCGCCCTTTCGGCCAACGAAATCGCCACGCGATGTGGCTTCGTCGATCAAAGCAGCTTCGCCCAACACTTCCGCAAGCGGATTGGCAGTTCTCCGGCAGTGTATCGGAAGAAAACCGCCTGAGGCCGATCATGACAGCAACAAATTGAGAACTGGGAATTGGAAAATGGCCTGGGCGGACGTTATCTGGCCCTTCCAACCTGAAACTTGAAACCTGAAACGTTGAACCAACCACCCATGTCTCCCCAGCAAAAAGCAGAATCCCTCGGCCTCACCTTCACGAAGCAGGCCCCCGGCTACCTGAACCTCTGCATCCGCAGCGGCAACCAGCTCCTCACTTCCGGCCATGTCAGCGACCTCAAAGGCAAGCTCGGAGCCGGTGTCTCGACCGAGGACGGCTACAAGGCTGCGAAGAACTGCGCCGAAAAGGTCCTGCGCTCCGTTTGGGACACCCACGGCACGCTCGACGGCCTCAAAGTCATCAAAGTGCTCGGCTGCGTGAACTCCACGCTCGACTACAGCGACCAGCACCTCGTCATCAACGGCTGCAGCGACCTCCTGCACGAAATCTTCGGCAAAGACGGCGACGGCTACCACGCCCGCAGCGCCCTCGGCTTCGCCCAACTCCCCACCGGCGCCGCCGTCGAGGTCGAGGCGATCTTTGAGATCAAGGCGTGATCTCGGCAAACATCGCTGCCACATCCAGGCAGAATGAAGGAACCGTGGAACTCTGTGCCTGCGTGCTGACGACCTGATGCTGCTGATAGCCGCCGGGTGTCGGCTGCAGGTAGATCTCCACGCAGCGGCTTTCTGCATGCACGAGCCAGTATTCTTTCACTCCGGCTTCGGCATAAATTTCTGCCTTGGAGCGATCCGTGTCGAAGGTGGAAACGGCGACTTCGATGATGAACTCGGCGGTGCCGGGATGCTGGTGGGCAAAATCCGCCTCCACACCCCGAATGGCGGCCAAATCCGGCTCGGGCTCAGAATCCACGCATGTGATGGGATCCTCTTTTTGAAGCAGAAAATCCGCTGGAAGCTGCTGACGCAGCAGCGCCTCCAGGTAGCGGACAAGGCGGACATGGAAGCGTGATTTGGGCATTTTCTCAAAGATGACTCCGCGCAGCAATTCAGCCCTCTCGGTGATGAGCCCACGCTCAGCGAGATCATGGTAAGCCCGAACGCTGAGCGGCAAAACGCGTTCGCGTGCTTCTGGAGATTCCAAGACGGTGTTGACCATGGCGAGCCAGTTTGTCATCCGGCACCGGCTTTGTCGATGAAATCCTCCGGGTTGTCATTTTGACTCTGAAAGCTACTCTCCCCGCCCCCAATGCCCCGCGTCCACATCAAAACCTACGGCTGCCAGATGAACGAACGCGACACCGAACAGGTGTCGCAGATGTTCGTCGAGCGCGGCTACACCATGACGGCGACCGATACGGACGCGGATGTGGTTTTGATCAACACCTGCTCCGTCCGCGATCAGGCGGAACAGAAAGCCATGGGTAAGATGGGCATGGTGCGCCGCCGGCGCATCCCGCTCGTCACCGGTTTCATGGGCTGCATGGCGCAGAGCCGTGGCAGCGAGCTAGTGGACAAGGCGAAGGTCGATCTCGTCGTCGGCACGCAGAAGTATCACCGCGTCGTCGATTACGTCGATGAGATCATCCGCGCCAAAGAGGCGAAGCAGATGGACGACGAGCGCTTTTCCATCGTCGATGTCGAGGAGGAGGAGCAGTCGCAAAACACCATCCGCGATCACACGCTCAAGGAAAAGCAGGCCAGCGCCTTCGTCAGCATCATGCAGGGCTGCAACATGAAGTGCACCTTCTGTATCGTCCCTTACACGCGTGGCGGCGAGCGCGGCCGTCCCATTGCCGACATCGTGGAGGAGGTGAAACGCCTCGCGGATCGCGGCGTGAAGGAAGTCACGTTGCTCGGCCAGATCGTGAATCTTTACGGCAGGCACGAATTCCCCGCCGTCGATGGCAAAAGCCCCTTCGTGCAGCTTTTGGAGGCCGTGCATGAAGTGCCCGGCATCCAGCGCATCCGTTTCACCAGCCCGCATCCCATCGGCTACAAAAAAGACCTCATCGAGGCCTTCACCTACCTGCCGAAGCTCGCCGAGCACGTCCACCTGCCCGTGCAAAGCGGCAGCGATGCCATTTTGAAGCGCATGCACCGGCCCTACACCGCCGCGAAGTTCACCGAACTCGTCCAGCGCATCCGCGCCGCCCGCCCCGACATCGCCGTGACCACCGATGTCATCGTCGGCTTCCCCGGCGAGACGGAAGAGAACTACCTGGAGACGCGGAAGCTCTTCGAAGACATCCGTTTCGACAACGCCTTCGTCTTCCGCTACTCCAAACGCCGCGGCACCCCCGCCGCCGAGATGGAAGAGGCCACCCAGGTGCCGGAGCCCGTCAAAGAAGCCCGCAATCAAGACCTCCTCGGCCTCGTCAACAGCATCGCCCTGCCGATGTACGATCAACTCGTCGGCAAAGACGTTGAGATCCTCTGCGAAGGCCCCAGCAAGACCAACGACCAGCGCCTCACCGGCCGCACCGGCAGCAACCGCATCGTCGTCTTCGACGGCAACCCCGCACGCCACACTGGCGAGATCTTCAAAGTCCGCATCACTGAAGCAGGGCACTTCACGCTGTTTGGTGATCCGGTCTTGGCGGGGTGAACCAGTCTCTATGACAACTCATACGACAAAAATAATACCATATCACTTTCATCGTATTTGACTTTGGCGGATAAACCCGGACTTTCCGGGCCATGAACCCCAAACCGAACCCTGGCGGCCAGCTTTCACCGGATCAAATCATCGGTCGTGACGACCTGATCGCCCGCATGTGGGGCATTTTGGAGGTGCGGAGCATCTACATGAATGACCTCCGGCGCATCGGGAAGACGCAGATCATGGTCAAAATGCACGCGGAGCGTCCCGCCGGCTGGCGCAGTGCCAAATGTGACCTCGGAGGCATTCACACAGCGGCGGAGTTTGCCACGCAGGCCTTCCGGCTATCGAATGAGGTTTTGGGCGGCGAGAAGCGCACCCTGCGCCGTATGCACGAGCTACTCGGCAAGGCCAAGGGCGTGGAAATCGCCGGATTGATCAAGCTGCCGGACGGCAGCCCTGCTCCGTGGAAGGAGGTGCTGCGCCGAACGTTCGCTGACATTGAGGAAGAGATGGCCGCACTTGGCCCGGATCAGCGCATGGTCTTCTTCTGGGACGAGGTGCCCTACCTGCTCGACAACATCGCCAAGCGTGAAGGCCGCCTCGTCGCGATGGAGGTGCTGGACACACTGCGGGCCTTGGGCTCAGACCATGACCGCATCCGACTCGTCCTCACTGGCTCAATCGGCATTCATCACGTGCTGGATGACCTCAAAGAAGACGGCTACAACGGTTCACCGCTCAATCGCATGGAGCTCGTGCAGCCCGGCCCTGTTTTACCAGCGGATGGCAAGGCGCTGGCCGCCATGCTGCTTGGTGCTGTCGATGCTAAGGCAGAGAGTGAGGAGGGCAGTGCCGCCTGTCTTGCCGATGCCGTGGGGAATGTCCCGTTCTACATTCACAAGCTCGTTTCCCGTCTCCCTCGCGGCGTGGCTGCCACGGAGGAAAGCATTCTCAGCCTGCTTGATCGCGAGATCACCTCCGACAACAACGACTGGGATCTCCAGCACTATCGCGACCGCCTGCGCCCCTACTACGTGGCGGAGGAAAAACTCGCCCTCTTGGTGCTCGATGCCGTCGCGGTGGAGGAATCACTCAGCTTTCAGGCCATCCGTCAGGCGGTGAACAGCCGCATGGCTGTCGATGAAGAGCAGCTCCGCCGCCTGCTGCGCCTCCTCTGCATGGATCACTACCTCACCCGCACCGAGGCAGGTGGTTACCGCTTCTACCTTGGGCTCATCCGTCGCTGGTGGTGCCTCAGCCGCAGCCTTTGACACCGCACCTCGTTTGACACGCTACACACCTCATCATGCCAGATCGCCCCTTCATCTCCCATTTCTCCCCCCAGCGCACCGAGGCCGAGCTACTAGAGGAAATCCACGTCCAGCGTCACGAACTGCTCGCCGAGGCTGTCTCCACCATGCGAGGCAGCGTTCTCTCAGGAAACAAACACCACCTGCTCTTCATCGGCCCGCGGGGCGCGGGGAAGACTCACCTCGTGCGTCTCATCCACCACCGCCTGGGCAAGCAGACTGATCTCGCGGACAAAATGCGCTTCGCTTGGCTCAATGAAGACGAAACGGCCACCAGCTTCCTCAAGCTCCTCATCTTGATCTACCGGGACGTCAGCCAGCGCTACCCGCAGGACTTCCCCGCCTCCGATCTCCAATCCATTTTCGGACTCGACGCAGACACTGCCCGCGAGCGTCTGGGCGAGCGACTCCTGAAAAACCTCGGCCCGCGCACGCTCGTCGTGCTCATGGAGAATCTGGATTCCCTCTTCAAACACATGCCAGAGGGCGAGCAGCGCATCTGGCGTGCCTTTGTGCAGAACCACCCCGTCTTCGCCACCGTCGGCACCGCGCAGAGCCTCTTCGACGGCGTCGCCGACCGGAAGCAGCCCTTCTTTGGCTTCTTCGACACACGTCACCTCACGCCACTCGATGTGGCTGACGCCACGCTCCTGCTGAAAAAAATCGCTCACTTGAACGGCCAGCCCGAATTGGTCGCCTTCCTCGACACTTCCACCGGCCACGCTCGTGTGAAGGCCATCCATGACCTCGCAGGAGGAAATCCACGCATCTACCTCATCTTCTCGGATTTCCTCACGCCCGAATCCCTCGACGACCTTGTCCGCCCGTTTGAAGAAACCGCCGACCGCCAGCTTACCAGTTATTATCAGGAGCGCCTGCGTTGGCTCAGTCCGCAGCAGCAGGAGATCATCCAGTTCCTCTGCCATCAACGCGGCGGCGTGCCCGTCAAAAACATCGCCGAAGGCCTCTTCACCACCCACAACTCCATCACCGGCCAGCTCCGCCAGCTCGGCGAATACCGCTACCTCAAGTCCACCAAGGTCGGCCGCGAAGTGCTTTACGAACTCGCCGAGCCGCTCATGCGCCTCGCCCTCCAGATCAAGGACACCCACGACAAGAAGCCGCTCATGCTCATCGTGGACTTCCTGCGTGTTTGGTATGAGCGCGAGGAAATCGTTCAGCACCTCGGCAAGCTCAGCCCTTCAGATGCCGCACGCGCCTACTTTGAGGAAGCTTTGAAGCTTATTGACTCCGATGAGCCGAATTTGAGGCATGAGATATTCCGAAAGATGGTTTCTGGCTTTGATCCAGAGAATTGTGATGAGATTCAAGTGGAAGCATTGAGGACTCTGGCAAAAGAAACAGCCAAGCCTTTGGATTTATTGACCCTAGGGTTAGTCTTAATAGGCAAAGAAAGTTATGACGAAGCTTCCAAAGCATTTGTGGGTGTGATCAGCAGCACCGAAGCCCTGACCGTGAATTCAGGATTCCCCGAATGCTATGCCGTCGGTGCGTTTCTATTGGCGACTGGACTGCCTCCTGGGAAAGACTTGCTGAGAGTTGCGCAGGCGTTCATGCAATTGGCGGATAAAAATCCAATCGTATTCACGGACCATGTGAAAGCTCTATACTGTGAATCTGTCGTGAGAAGCCTGTCTGAGTCTGTCGAATCAGTACAGCTATGGCATGAGTTGATCCCCGCCACAGTTAAGGCAAGCGTCAAACACGATATGCTAACCAGTCTGTTAATTTCGATGCTAGTGCGTTTGAAATCTTCATGGGATTTGGGTTTGAAGAACCTAGACACAACTCAATGGCAGCATCTTTGGTTGTCAGCCCTTGAAAACCAAGGTGATGGCCAGGCCGAATTGAAGGTGCTTCTCTATCAGAAAGGGATCGATTACCTTCAAACCAAGGATGAGGTTGTCTTGCTTTCTTTACCCCTCGAACAGCGAAAAATCCTCCGTTCGGTGCTTGAACTCCCACCCGAAAACTCAGCATGAACGCTACTACTCGTCAGCTTGCTGTTTCAGCTAGCTCCCGCTGCCGGATGGTGCGGGAGTGGGTGGAGGTCGTGCTTGGCACCGCCGCTGGCGGGGCGCTCATCTGGCTTTGCGTGACAGGAAACGCCAATTGGGCCGCCTGCGGGCTGCTTCTCTTTCTCTGTCTGACGTTGCTGCGCAAGACGACGGTGCTCGGCTCCTTGGTAGAGCTTGTAAAAGCATGCAGAGCCGACTCCAAGCCAACATCGTGACGATAACGATCAGTTCTTTTCGGTCTCAATCCCTGTTGCCGACCAAAGACTGACTGCTGCCAAGCCCCATGCTTATCTCGCCCCTTCAAACGTGGTTCTTCACGCCTCCAACCGATACCCGATGCCCGGTTCGTTCACGATGCGAATGCCGCGATCACCGAGTTTTTTGCGCAGGTGGTTGATGTGGACTCGCAGACCTTCGCTGGGGTCGCTGGACTGACCGGGCCAGACTTGCTTCACGATCTGGTTTTGCGTCACGATGCGGCCCACATGCTCGGTGAGCACTTTGAGCAGGGTAAACTCGGTCGGGGTGAGTTTGAGGGCTTCATCGGCGATTTGGGCTTCGTGATGCAACAGATCGACTTTGAGCGGTCCGGCGATGATTTCAGGCGTGTGACGCGGTCCGCGACGGCGCTGGATGACATCAAGTCGCGCCAGCAGCTCGGCGCTGCCGAAAGGCTTCGTCACATAGTCATCGGCACCGATCTCGAGGGCCTGGACCTTCGTGGCCTCTTGATCGCGCACACTCAAAATGAGCACCGGCACATCGCTCCACTCGCGGAGACGCTTCAGCACTTCCAGGCCGCCGAGACCCGGCAGGCCGAGATCGAGCAAAACCACATCGGGACGATGAAAAGCAGCTTCTTGGAGGCCGCGCTGGCCTTCGTCCGCCTCGCAGACCTCGTAGCCGCGGGACTCCAGCAGCATGCGCAGCAGGCGGCGCATCTGCTGCTCGTCGTCGATGATGAGGGCTTTGCTCATGATGTAGAACGAGTTTTCTAACTCGTTTTCGGGGTTTGAGGTGAATCGGAGCCGGAGGGAACGAGTTGGAAAACTCGTTCTACACGCAGCAGAAACTCCGCGCCGCCTTCCGGATGGTTACGCACCGAGATGTCACCCTTCATCGCCCGCATCAAGCCGCGCGAGATGGCCAGACCGAGCCCCGTGCCGCCCGCTGGCGCTCCCGGTGCCCGGGCAAACTTCTCAAACACCCGCTCCTCCATCTCCGGCGGCAAACCGGGGCCGTGATCGCGCACGCGGATCTCCAAAGCGCTTTCCGGCGTCAAAGCGGCGTGAATTTCGATCTCACTCCCCGCCGGCACATGCTGCGTGGCATTGTGCAGCACATTGGCGAGCGCTTGGGAAAGAAGCCGGTTGTCGAGCTTGAGCAGCGGCAGGTTCTCCGCGCCGAGGATGCGCAGCGGATGCGGCAGAAGCTCACGCTGCAAGGGAGAGGTGGCCGAGTGGATCACATCGAGAAACTCGCACCAGTCTGGCGACGGCTTCACGGCATCGGATTCGACGCGGGTGATCTCCAAAAAGTTCTCCACGATGCGCTGAAGCCGCCGCGTGGCGGTGTCGATCTCCGCCGCGAACGGATTCGAGGTGCCAAGGCCATCGAGTGCCGTGCGGATGATGGTGATGGGCGTTTTGAGCTCGTGCGACACGCTGTCGAGCAGCGTGCGATGAAGCCTCTCCGCTTCCGCGGCGAGCTCCGCGCGATGTTTGGCCGCTTGGAGCTGCTCCTGCTCGCGATGATTGTGCTCCAGCGCCGATTCACGCTGGCGGAGCTTCGTGATGAGATGTCCCATGCTCAGTGCCACGACGAAAAACATCGCAAACATGACCACGTCTTCCGGCTTCTCGATGTGCAGCGTGAAGCGCGGTGGGATGAAGATGAAATTCCACACCAGCGCACTCACCACGCCCATCACCATCACAGGGCCGCGATTCCACCGCGTGCCCGCGAGCACGATGGCCATCAGAAACACCAGCGCGGAGAAAAGATAGCCCGTGTAAGGCAGTAGCACCCAGCACGTCGAGGCCAGTACAAAAAGGATCGTCAGCCCCCAGCTAAACTGCCCCACGACATGCACGGGCATGGGTTCGCGAGGCGGTGGAGGTTGGGATGAGTCCTTCATAAGGGCATCCTGTGCATGAAATACGTCCATGCCAGTAAACAGGCGGACGCCCCGCGTGAAGAAAGTGTGAAACGTAGAGCGACTTGGAAAACTCGTTCTGCGTTACGTCAGATCTCCACCTGCTGCCCAAGTTCGATGACGCGACCGATGGGGATCTGGAAGTAGGTCGCGGGTTGTTGGGCGAGCTTGCTGGCGAAAGAGAAGACGTGCTCGCGCCATTTGGCCATGCCGGGTTTGGCGCTGGGGATGATGATTTCGCGACCGAGAAAGAAGGTGGCTTTGTCGGGCTCGACTTCGAGGCCGTAGTTGGCGCATTGGCGGAGGAGGCGCGGGACGTTGGGCTTTTGCATGAAGCCGGAACGTCCGGTGATGCGCCAGAAGCCTTCACCGAGGTTTTCGACCTCGACGCGGCGGCTCGGTGGTACCCAGGGCTCGTCTTCGGTGATCAGCGTCATGAAGATGACACGCTGATGGATGGCCTGGTAGTGCTTCAAACTGTGTAGCAGGGCGATGGGGGCGCGTCCGCTGGTGCTGGTCATGAAAATGGCGGTACCAGGCACGCTGATGGGTGGGCGGCGTTTGAGGCTCTCGCAGAGCATTTCCTGCGTGAGGGAGCTTTTTTCCATGGAGGCACGAACAAGGCGGCGGCCCATGGCCCAGGTGGTCATGAGGGTGAAGATCACGGCACCGACGGCGAGCGGGAACCAGCCGCCATCGAAGAATTTCACGAGGTTGGCGCTGAGGAAGGCGATCTCGATGGAGCCGAAGACGAGGCACAGAGGCAGCGTTTTGAGTGCGCTCCATTTCCACAAATGCCGTGCGGCAAAGTAGAAGAGGATGGTGGTGATGAGCATGGTCATCGTGACGGCCACGCCATACGCAGCGGCGAGATTCGATGAGGTTCGGAAGGCGAGTACGAGGGCGAGACAGGCGAGCATGAGGAGCCAATTCACCATCGGGATGTAGATCTGGCCGCGAGCATGCTCGGAGGTGTGGCGGATGCTCAGTCGTGGCAGGTAGCCGAGCTGCACGGCGCTAAGTGTGAGCGAGTAGGTGCCGGTAATGAGTGCCTGTGAGGCGATGACGGTGGCGGCGGTAGCGAGCAGCACGAGCGGCAGCGTGGCCCAACCGGGTGCCATTTGGAAAAATGGCGCGTGAGCGAGTTCCGGCTGCTTCATCAATAAGGCACCCTGGCCGAGGTAATTGAGTCCCAGCGCCGGAAACACGAGTGAGAACCAGCCACGGCGAATTGGTCCGGCACCGAAGTGGCCCATATCGGCATACAAGGCCTCACCGCCGGTCACGGCGAGGAAGACACTGCCAAGGATGACGAAGCCTGCGTGACCACTCGTCATTAAAAAGTGCCATCCATGCCAGGGATTGAACGCGGCGAGGATTTCCGGCCCGCGGATGAGATGCGAGGCTCCGAGCACGCCGAGGCTGACGAACCACAAACCGGTGATCGGGCCGAAAAAGCGCCCCATTTTGGCGGTGCCGAGGAATTGGACCGAAAACAGCACGATGAGGATCACGAGGGTGATGCCCATGATGAGCCACTGCATGTGGTGATTCCATGCTTCGGCCGCCAAAGCGTCCGTCGGAGCCACGCCGAGCACGCCTCCGTCTTTAAGTCCTTCCACGGCACTCAAGACCGAAATGGCCGGCGTGATGATGCCATCACCAAACAGCAACGCGGCACCAAACAGGCCCAGCAGCACGATCACGACACGGCGTTTCGACGTTTCACTCATGCCATGCGCCGCCAGCGCCATGAGCGAGAGCACGCCGCCCTCGCCTTTGTTGTCCGCCCGCAGGATGAAGATAAGATACTTCACACAGACGAGCAGCAAAAGCGACCAGAGCACGAGCGAGACGACGCCGAGGATGTGAGCATGCGTCGGGTCGATATGATGCGGGCTGTGCGGGCTGAAACACTCCTTCAGCGTGTAGATCGGCGAGGTGCCGATGTCTCCAAAGACGACCCCGAGTGCCGCGATGACGAGGCTGGTGGTGGAGAGTTTATGGAGGCCGTGATTTTCGTGTTCTTTCATGACGCAGGAAGGAGCCGAGGGGCTGCCACAGTGGCTAGTGAAGGTCAAAAAGCGAGGCGTTAAGAAAGTGTGAAGAGCGTTGCCTTGACCAATCAAGGTAGAGCCGCTTTTCTTTTCCCATGCCTGAAATGGTTCCTGCCGCCTTCAAACCCACTCGCTGGAGTCTGGTGATGCAGTCGCTGGGGCAGGATGAGAAGGCGAAACGGGCACTGGAGGAGCTGTGCGCGGCGTATTGGTTTCCGCTGTATGCTTGGAGCCGACGCTGCGGTGCCCCCCCAAGCGATGCGGAGGACTATGTGCAGGGCTTCTTCGTTCAGGTGTTGCAAAAACAGCTCTTTGGTGCAGCCAATCCCGAACTCGGCAAGCTGCGCACCTTCATGCTCACGGCGTTTCGTCGGCATGTGAATGATGAACAGCGCAAAGAAAGCCGCCAGAAGCGTGGAGGAGGCCAGATCGTGAGCTTCGATGCCGCAGAGGCGGAGGCGTGGTATGAAGTGGAGCAAATCGATGGTGAGAGTGCTGATCACCTGTTTGACCGCCAGTGGGCGCTCACGGTGCTGGATCAGGCGATGTCGAAATTGGAGCAACAAGCCGCTGCGAAGAGCAAATCGGCCGAATTTGCCATTTTGCGGCCCTTTTTGATCGGCGGGGACGAGGCGGCTGATTACGAAAAAGCGGGCCGTGAGGCCGGTATGAGTGCGAATGCCTTCAAAGTGGCCGTGCATCGTCTGCGGGCACGTTTTCGCGAAGCGCTGCGTCGTGAAGTGGCGGAGACCCAGCCTGCGGACGCGAATGTGGACGAGGAGATGGGGTATTTGATGCAGGTCTTGCGTGCTGCGTAGATTCGATTGGCAATCGAATTCGAGGGATGGCAGGCTTCGATTGCCAATCGAAGCTACTTCCACGCATGCCTGACGCACGTTCTCCTCGCCGACGCCTCTCCGGTTTGAAGCCGGAGGCGCTGATGGCGCAGGGTTTGGTGCCGCATGAAGATGTGATCGAAGTGAGTGGCATCCAGATCGAGGCGCCGCTGGGTCGCGGTGGCATGGGCGCAGTGTATTTGGGAAGGCAGATCAGCCTGGACCGCGAGGTGGCGGTGAAGGTGCTGGCGAGCGAGCTGGCGGATGATCCGCAGTTTCTCGAACGTCTGGAGCGTGAGGCTCGCGTGATGGCGCGGCTGCGGCATCCGAACATTGTGGCGGTGCATGATTTTCAGCGCACGGAGGATGGGGCGGCGATTGTGATGGAGTTCGTGGAGGGCGGCAGCCTGCGGGAGATGCTGATGCTGCATCCGAATGGCCTGCCGGTGGCTGAGGCGCTGCGGATCCTGCGCCAAATCGCGGCGGGACTGGAGGCGGCGCATGCGAGCGGGGTGATTCATCGCGACATGAAGCCGGAGAATGTGCTTATGGGCGCGGATGGCATGGCGCGGGTGACCGATTTCGGCCTGTCGTTGCCGCTGCATGAGGGCAGTGCGCGTCTCACGCTGAGCGGCACCGCTGTGGGCACGGTGGATTACATGGCACCGGAGCAATTCAAAGGTGGTGAGGCGGATGCGAGGCTGGATGTTTTCGCTCTCGGGGTGATGGCGTATGAGCTGCTCATGGGACAAACACCACGCGGCAGTTTTGATGCGCCACACCATTTGCGAGCAGAAATTCCGGTGCATATCAGCGGCGCGATCATGCGTGCGCTGAAGCCCCGCGCCGAGGAGCGCTTTGCGGGCATCGCTGCCTTCATGCTCGCCCTGCACGAGCCGCGACGCCGCGTTTGGCCGTGGCTGCTCGTTGTGGTGCTGCTGATCGCGGCAGGATTTTCACTCATGAAAGAGAGCATGCCGACCCCTGATGGTATCAGCGGTGAATGGCGGGACGCTGCGGCGGGCACACGCATCTGGGAGGATGTGATTCGAGGCGAGTGGCGGAATGAACACGGTGTGCTGACCTCGGCGGGGCAGGATATCTGCATCGTGAAGCTGGAGCAGGAACTGCCGGAGTCCTATGATGTGCGTTACCGCTTTACCCGAATGGAGGGGAAATACTCCGTGGCGCTGTTTTTCCGCAGTATGGGGCGCATGGGCACGGTGGAACTGGATGCCTGGGAGGAGGGCCTGGCTGGTGTGCAGATGATCGATGGTCAGGATCTCACGGCGGGCTATGGCTTCCGCTTTCCATTGGTGAATGGGGAGACGCATGAGGTGCTCGTCGAGGTGAGGCCCAAAGAGGTACGGGTGAGCGTGGATGGTGAGTTTAAGAAGGCCTTCGTGACAGGCGATCTGCCGCTCGCCATCACGCCAGCGTGGGAGTTGGGGCCGAATACACGGCGGATGGCGCTGGCTATTGGGAGTTACCAAAGTCCGACTCGTTTTGAGAGCGTGCAGTGGCGGCCGGTGGAGTTGCCGTCCCCCTGAGCATGAAAAAAGGCAGCCGTTCACCACGGCTGCCTTTAGGAGTAGGCTAAATGTTAGGCACCACGGGGTTCGGGGCCGCGTGGGCTACGATCGTGGTGATCGCCGCGAGGCTGGAAACGAGGTTCGGGGCTGCGGCGGGGTTCGTAACGGTCTTGTGGGCCGCGTGAACCTTGGTCGCGTTCGCCATCGCGATGCATCATGTGGGGGGGCGGGCCGCGGTGATCGTCGCGAGGGCCATGGTCGTCGTGGCGGGAATCGCCGCTGCGTGGTGGCATGGGGCCGCGGAAGTTTTCAGGGCCGCGCGGGCCGGGCCCCTGATGGGGCGGGCCAAAGTGCGGGGGATGGCCTTCTTGGCCGCGCGGGGAGCCAAAGCGTTGGGGCTCTGGCATGCGACCTTCCAGTCGCCCCTGAGGAGGAGGGCCTTGGCGATGATCTTGAGGTCCACGATGCATCATGGGTGGTGGGCCTTGACGGTGATCGGGGCCGCCATGGAAGGCTTGGCTACCGTCATGGTTTCCGCGCTGCATTTGATCGCCACGAAAGGGTGGGCGGCCACCTTCACGAGGGCCATCGTGACGACGCCTGTCGCCATCGCGGGGGCCGCGGAAGTTTTGCTGGCGGTCGCGATCACCATCACGTGGGCCGCGGTGGGCTTGCGGATGATCGCCCTTGCGGCGGGGTTCAGGGCTTGGGCGGCGGGCATCGCCATCGCGGCGAGGTTCTGGATTCGGATGGCCCTCGGGCTGGCCTCGGTCGGCTTCAGGCCGGCGCTCGGGGCCGCCGCGATTGGGCTCCCCCCGGTTGGGTTCACCTCGCTGTGGTTGGGAACGTTCGCGTTCGGGATTGGCGCGTGAGGGTTCGCCGCGGCGTGTCTCGGCCTGGGGCGCAGGTGCATCGGGCTTGCGGGCTTCCGGGGCAGGGGTGGGTTTTGGAGCTTCCTGGGCAGGAAGGGCGGTGATGCCGAGGGCGCAGAGCGCGAGCAGCATGAGGAGGTGGTTCGATTTGGTTTTCATGGGCTTGAGTCGGTTGAGGTGCCGCGGGGGACCGGCTGTTCATGGGGCGCAACGGCACCGCGAAGGGGAATTGTGTGAGGCTTGGAATATTTTGTGACAGGGCCGGGCATCCCGCTATCCTCGGACCTCATTCAGACCGCTTTCATGACCCAAAACTCCAGCGAGCCGCGCATCGAGCCGGCCACCCTCGAAGATATGCCGCAGCTCGTGGAGCTGCTGGCGGCGCTTTTTAGTGAGGAGGAAGATTTCAAGCCGGACCCGGCGAAGCAGGAGCATGGGGTGCGGATGATTCTGGAACAACCAAACCGCGGGCGGATCTTTGTGCTGCGCACGGATCACATGCTGCTGGGGATGGTGAATCTGCTTTTCACGATTTCGACGGCCGAGGGAGGGATGGTGATCCTCATGGAAGATGTGATCGTTCATCCACAGCACCGCCGTCAGGGCTACGGCGGCCTTTTGCTGGATCACGCGATCGCTTTTGCGAAGGAGAAGCGCTTTAAGCGCATCACGCTGCTGACGGACCGCATCAGCGCGGAATCTCAGGCGTTTTTCAATAAACACGGTTTCCAGTTTTCGAAGATGATCCCGATGCGGTTGGTGTTTGATGTGTGATTATCTTTTTCCGCCATGCATAAGCCCACCGCTTTCATGACCTGGATGGATAGGCCTGCGGAGGCGATGGCGGCCTCAGAGGTGGTGCCGGCGGCGCAGTGGTTTGTGCTCATCACACTGGCAACGCTGTTTTTTCTACTGGGCTGCTTTGCCACGCTGATGTGGGTGATCTGGCGGCGTTCGGTGAATCCTCCGCCTCATGTGCGGCTGCTGATGGAGATGGCCGAAGAGGAGGAGCGTGAAGCGAATGCGAACGTGGGGGAGACGAATGATAAGCCTGTGGCTCCGTGGGAACGGGAGGCGGATTGGTGGCGCGGTGGTTCGAAGGGCGGGGATGCGTTGTCATGAGCGGGGTGGGGATACTTCATGGTTGGCGTTCGCGGGTGTTTTACCTTACGCGGGATCGGCGTATTCTGCTGCGCACGGCAGGGACGATCGTGGCGGCGGGCTTTTTGATCGCGAGCCTGATCGTGACGACGAAATCGGGTTCCTTACCTTCGGAGCCTCCAGTGCCGCTGGTGGAGCAGCGGCTCCAGGCAGACTACAGCAGGCTGATTTCGACGATGGAGCCAGATCCACGGGCGCTGGCTACCTGGCTTCGGCGGCAGGTGATGGGGATGGCACGCAAGCTGGAGGATGAGGAGAAGCTGCGGATGGCCTTTGATGGCTTTTCACAGAACGGCGTGGTCGATGGACGAGACTGGCGACAAGTGATTGATCGACATACTGAGGGGATTACGAAGGTGCTGGTGCATGATTACCTCCGCGCTGCTTTGATCCGTGAACTACCGGATGGGGTGAAAGCTCGCGATAGGCTGGAGCAGCAAGCCCTGAAGGAGCCGCCGCCGATGCTGGCGAACGAGTTGCGGGCGGGGCTGGCTCTGCTGGGGATGGACTCTCATGAGGCGGTGCCGTGGATGATGCGGGAGGGGATGCATTTCCCGGAGGCGAAGGAGGCACGGAGATCGGCGCTGAGCCTTGCGGTGGCGGTGGATGATGTGGAAAGCCTGCGCCAGATGCGTGCGGTGACTGGCTGGGTGGAGGCGAGTCCGCCGCTGGACCAGTATTTCACCGGGGCGCTTTTGCAGGATGTGCCTCTGCAATGGAAGGGGCTGCTGCTGGATCATTTCACGGAAATCCCATGGTTGTTGGTGGGCTTTACGCTCTTCGCGGGCTTGGTGTGGCTGGTCATCCTCGTGCAGCACGATGGGCGTGATGGGCTGCGATGGGTAAGGCCCGTGCTGCCCGTGCTGGCGGGCGTCTTCAGTGTGTGGCCGACGCTTTCCATTCTCGCCTGGCAGGAGCATGTGCAGGGGCTGAAGGCGGGCGGGGAGTTCCCGCATGATTTGTGGTATTACATCATGGGCGTGGGGATGCGGGAGGAGGTGTGTAAGCTGGCTCTTTTTGCCATCTTTCTGCCGTGGCTGCTGAGGCAGCGTGCTCCGGGACGGGCGCTGATCACCGGTGCGTTTGTAGGCCTAGGCTTCGCCATCGAGGAGAATGTGCAGTATTACGCGGAGCATGGTCTCTCCTCGGCCATCACGCGGCTCCTGACGGCGAACTTCCTGCATCTCTCGATGACGGCGATCACGGCGCACAGCCTGTATCGGATGTTTCGAAGCGGCTTTGCCGAGGTGGGGCAGTTTGTGGCGACCTTTGCGGGCGTGGTGCTGCTGCACGGGCTGTATGACTGGCTGCCATCGTCTGACATGCTGGCGGAGGAGGGTGGGTTCCTTTCGCTGGTGCTCTTTGTGCTGCTCGCTTCCCGTTTCATCGATCTGCTGCTGCAGGAGGCCGAGCCGCGGCGGAGTACCTTTGCGCTGCGGGCGGTTTTCACGCTGGGATGTGCTCTGCTGGTGGCGGCGGTGCTGGTGGTGACGGCTACGGACGCACGGACGATGGCTGGCGTGGCGGACGCGGCGAAGGAATGCCTGGGCTATGTGCCTCTAGCGGTGCTCTACTGGCGGCGCTTTGCGGAAGCGTGAAGGCGGCGGGATGCAAAAAAACGGCCACCCCGTCGAGGGTGGCCGTTCTATTCAGAGACTCAGGAAGAGTTTCTAAAGCTGATTAGAACGCGTAACCGATCTGGAGACCTGCGCCAGCGTCCACCATATCGTTGCGGAAAGCATTGACGTAACCCTGGAGATTCAGGCTGAGGCCTTTGTTCGAGAGCAGTTCGACGCCAAGACGGAGGTTGAGGAAGCTGCTGCTGGAGCTTCCGCTCCCCACAGAGGCACTCGGGCCGGAGCCGACGGGAATGAGGCCGCCACCACCGATAGCGAAGAAAGGCGTTCCTTGAAAGGAAGCCGTGGAGGTGTTGAAATTGCGGCTCTCATGGATCCAGGTGGCACCGAAGTAGGGAACGACTTTGCCAGCCGCGATGGGGATGTGGTAAGCGACGTTGTAACCTGCATTAACGCGGAAGATTTCGAAATCCTGACCCAAGACGGACATCAGTCCGGCGACAGGCGCACTTGAGCCTTCAGAGTAGCTATCAATGCTGCCATTCGTGTAGCGGACGCCGGCGGTGGGGCCGTGTACCCAGCCCTCGTGGCGGAAGTTGTAGGAGATCGTCCAGTCGAGCGTGTGGGCGGAGGTGCCGGGATTGGCGAAGGCCTGTGTGGCACCGATGGAGCGGCTCATCTCGGTATCGGAGGAGGCGTAGCTGTAGATGAGGGAGGAATTCAGGCCGCCCCAGTTGCCGGAAATGTTAAAGCCGATGGCGTTGCCGTTGCTTTCGAGGCTGAGGTCATTCACAGCGGCCTTGCTCTTGCCGTAGAGATGGCTCCAGGTCATGCCGACGATGACATGGGAGGTGGCGAGGAAGTCGATACCGACGTTGGCAGCTCCGAAACGGGAATCGAGCCCGCTGGTGACGCCGTTTGGCTCGGTTTCGACGCGGCCGAGATCGCCTCCGACCCAGAACTCCCAGCGGCGGGAGCCAAAGCCCGCCATATCAGCAAGCGTGATCTCATCACCGCCCACGTTTTCGAGGCGGGAGGTGCCGCGGTTGAAGCGGTTCACATGCGTCTGGATGCCGCCGAGGTGGGCGGAGATGGACTGGGTGGCGTGGGACTGCGCCTGCTGGGCGTTAACGACGCCGTTGTTGAAGTTGTTGATTGCATTGAGATCGACAATCGAGAAGCCCGCACCGCCAAATTCCCCAGCGGAAGTGCCTGCGACGGAGGTGCCGACGAAGACTTTTTGGGCGGCAAGGAAGGCGAGGTTGGAAGCCGTGAGGACGGGAGCGTATTGCGAGATGTCGCCAAAGGTGCTGGCACCACCGGGGAAAGGATTGTCACCGCCGTTGAGCACGCCCACGACTTCGAGTTTGCCATCGTTATTGGTATCCACAAAGAGAGCGGAGCCGCTGTCTCCTTTGGCGGTGCCGGCCTCGAGCGGGCCGCCCGTGGTGGCTCCGAAGGTGCTCGTCGTGGTGTCAGGCTTGTCAAAATCCAACAGGATCACTGTGCCAGAGGCCGGGGAGATGGTGGGCGGGGCGATAGCTCCAGGGACGCCGACGAAATCGACGGTGTTGGTGCCGGTTTTGAGGATGCCATTCACTTCCTGGGCATCCAAGCCCGGTGGGTCGATGCCGTCTTCGGGATTTTCGCCGCCGAGATCGACGGTGCCGTCCGCGTGCAGGCCGTGGCCGCCGAGGATGGCCGCCCCGCCCAGCGGGTTGGTCGAACTTACTGCAGAACTCTGGATCGTCGAGGGGCCGCCGGTGATCGCGGCGATCTGTGCAAAGGTGAAGCTGACCACGGCCATGTCGTGCGTGGCGGAGCCGCCGCTGGTCGCCCAGTTCGGATTCATGGCGATTTGTGCCGGAGTGGCCACGACGGAATAAGTGGCGGTGGCACCGGTGGTGCCGGGCGTATTGCCAAAGAAAAGGGTGATGTTGGCTGCGCCTGCGTCCAGCACGCCGTCATTGTTGCTGTCCACGTTGTGGGCGGCTGTGAGGAATTTTAGCACCCCAGGCTCGCTCGAAGGCACCAGCGTGCCGGTGGCGGTGCCATCCCCGTATTGGATGAAGGCCACCGTGCGGCCCAGGTCCAGTCCAGCCGCATGTGCCGCGTGCGCGGGGCCGATGAGTCCACCTCCGGCGGAATCGACGCCGACGGTGGCGTAGGTGCTGAGGGGAAGCAGGGCGCTGAAAGCAGCGGCGCTGAGAAGGGCGAAGCGGGGTAGGCAGTTTCGAATCATGTGTTGAAGGTAGGGATCGTTGGTTTTCGGGAGTGGAGCTTTGTATGGTTTTTTATATATTTAAGTCAACCAAAGTATTTGCCCCAATGAAGGTGGCTTAGATGTTTCTGATCTCTCTCCTATCCGATTGGAATGCCATGTTTTACACCCACTCTTTGAGCCTCTCGGGGAAGGGGCATGCGGCGCAGGCAGTGTCGTCCTCCAGGCAGAAGTCCTCATAAATCTGCAGCAGGCCTTGATGATGATGGAGCCGGGTGCTGTAGATGGCCGCGAGGGGCGAGCCTTCACCAAAGAGTCGCAGCATGGCGCGGCGGATTTTTTGGTTATCGAGGAGGGCGGGGAGATCGAGATACTCGGCCCACAAACGAGTGCGTTCGGGCACGAGGAGCGGGTAGGCCACATTGGCGAGCATCTCGTGCACGCGGGTCTCACCAATGAGGGAGATGGGTTTCGCAGCGGGTGCAGCGGTGAGGGTGTAGTGGGAGGTCCAAAACTCGTGCTGCAAGGCGGCGAGCGTGTCTTTCCAGGCGGGCTGGCTCCAGCGAGAGGCATCGGTGAGCGGCTCACTGAGGCGTTTCCAAGAGGAAAGCATGGCAGCGAGAGCACCGAGGCGGCGCTGGGGATGATTGCCGGGGCGTGTGGCGGCCAGATTCCATCGTGGAAGGCTCTGCGGCTCGATCCAACGGGCGCAGGCATTACGCTGCTTCCACCACAGACTCCACAAATGACGCAGGTAGCTACGCGTGGCATCGGCGGTGTCCTCGACGCGGATTTTTTCGAGGAAGCCGCTCACGCCAAAAAGCATGGCTTCGCGCTCCGAGGCCTCTCGGGAGAGTAAATCACGCAGTCGGAGACGCTGGGTGAGGATGACGAAGGGCTGCTGGTTGTTCCGATAACCGAGCGTTTCGGCCAAAGACTGAAAAATGGCCTGTTCGCGGCCTTGAGCCTGCATGAGGCGGTGAAGACGGCGGCTTTTCCGCTCCAGCCGAAACTGCGCGGCAGATTCAATGATGGACTGCGCTCTAGACGCATCCAGGGCGGCGAGCGGCCTAGCACAGCGGCCGAGGCGGGCAGCAGCGAGGCCACGGGCTGGCGAGGCATTCGCTGGTAGCATGGCGGCATATAAATGGACCTGCGGAATCTCCCGGTGCTGGCTGGTGCGGGTGAAAAACCGTGCCTCAGGCGTGCGAAGGACGAGATGGAGCACGACACGATCGTAGCCGGGATTTGAGCCATGGGCATGATGCTCCCAATCGCGGGCGTCGGTATCGAGTTCGAGATCTCCGCGGCGTGATTCACCCTCCACGCAAAGGGTGACCCCGGTGAAATCGGGGCCGGGACCGGAATTCCAAGTGCCGAAATCGGTGACCTCGATCTTTTGGCCGTCGGTGGTCGTGAATTGCGTGCCGAAGGCTCCGGCAAACCACAGGCTCTGCCAGTCGAGCTCCGTCCAAGCCTCGTCGAAGCCGGGCAGCGTGCCACGATCTTCCACGCCGCCGAAGACCGCGTCGCGAAAACGGGCGTAGCGATCTGCCAGAGGGAGCGAAGGGTGAGTAGGCATCGGCGTGGCGGCAAGAAGTGGCGAAGGGCGCGGGTTTTGCCAGCGCAAAACCAGGGTGATTGGAGCCATGATTGACAAAACAGCCCCGGCGTGGCTGGATCACTCCCTCGTGTCAGGAAACAAACCCCCTAGTCCTCCTCGGAAGGCCATCTACCGTCTCTCCATCTATCTGCGCTGCTTGCAGAAGCTGCGGGATAACCGGGTGGATACGGTGTCCTCGGCGGCGCTGGCGAAGGCGGCAGGCGTGAAATCAACGCAGCTCCGCAAGGATTTGGCTTATTTTGGCCAGCTCGGCACCCGTGGCCTGGGCTACAACGTGGAGGCCCTGCGCAAAATGATCGGTGAGGTGCTGGGGCAGAACCGGCTGCAACCGGTGATCCTCGTGGGCGTGGGAAATCTTGGTTCAGCACTCTTGCGCTACGGGGGCTTTCGCAAAGAGGGTTTTGAGATCACGGCCGCCTTTGATCTACTGCCGAAGGCCGCTGGGCAGTTTAGCGTGCCGTTGCTCCCCATGGGCGGCTTGGAAGATTACATCCTCAAAAACAAGGTGAAAATGGCGATCCTGACCGTGCCAGCGATCAATGCGCAGTCCGTCTGCAATGAACTCGTGGCTCACGGTATCCAAGCGATCCTGAATTTCTCGCCGACGGTGCTCGAGACCCCCGAAAACGTGGTGGTCAACAGCGTGGATCTGGCCGTGGAGCTGGAAAACCTCAGCTACTTCATCCGCTGATTCAGCGCCTGAGTTCGGGCGGGGCTGGCACGAGGTCTCGCAGGGCTTTGGCGGACGCCAGAAAGGAGGCGAGCTGGGTCTCATCCCCGGAGTTCAAAAGCACGATGAGGGTATTCAGATGCCTGGAGGCATCCTGGAGCGCGGCGAGCACTTCAGCGCGGTTTTCACGAAGAATGCCGCTCCACATCGTGGGATCACCCGCTGCGACGCGGGTGGTATCTCGAAAGCCGCCAGCGGCGCATGGGATGGCACGTGCATTATCCTTCAAAGCGGCGAGCGTGGTCAGAACGGCCATTGCATGTGGCAGATGCGAGATGCGAGCCACATGGCGGTCATGCTCTGCCGGGTTCAATTCAAGCACTCGGCAACCCAGAGCGGCCCAGAAGGCTCGCAGGCGCTCCAGAGCTGGAGCAGGTGTGTTTTCGACTGGGGTGAGCAGGCAGGCGGCATTTTGGAATAGATCCCCCCGCGCATGGGCCATGCCAGTGGCGTGCGAGCCGGCCATCGGGTGGCTGCCGATGAACGGGATGCTTCTGGAGGCAAACACCGGCTCCAAGGCCGTCACGACACTGCCTTTGACACTGCCCACATCGGTGACGAGGAGCTCGGGAGTGGTTTTGGCGGCAATAATCTGCTCGGCAGCGGCCTTCATATGCTGCACCGGCATGCACAGGATGGCTAAGGAAGCATCCTGCATGGTCTCCGCGATGCTGGTGCTACCCAACGCGGAGGGAAGCCGCTGGCGCACCTCATCCAAGGCGTCCGAACGTCTCGCCCACACCCGAATCACGGCTAACGGGAACTTTTTTCGCACCGCCAAGGCCAGCGAACCACCGAGTAAGCCCGGGGCGAGGATGGCAATGGTGGATTCCTGATTCATGATTCAAGATTCCTGATTCAATAAGGCCGCCCTCGAAGAGGAAACCCAAATCAGGACTTACGGCACGAGGAAAACCTTCTGCGTGTATGGGCAGCGGGCCTTCTGGCCGGAGCGCATCTCACGGACGTCGATCTCACGACCGAGTGAATCAAAGGGGCTTTTCACAAAACCGGGCTTCGTGCGAGTGGCCGTGGGGTAGCTGCCCGTGCTAGGAGGTGTGACAGGTGCTGTGGGTGTGGTCGTGGCTGGTGGTGTGACCACGACGGGGGGCTGGGGCGTGGTGCCCGTGGCTGGCTGCGTGACGCCTGGAGCTGTGGTTGCTGGTGTGCCCGGAATGGGGGGCTGCACGGAAGCCGCCGCCGGATCATTCGGATTGGGAGGCGGCGGCGAGATCGATGGATCTCCAGTTTCGAGGTAACGCGTGTCTGCCGGACCGGCAGGATCTTGGCCATAGCGGGCATCGCCTGGGGCACGATCGAGGGAATAACCACGCGGTCCGGGCGGCGGCTTTGGCCCTGGGCCATAGCATGAGGCCAACAAGACGAGGGTGGCGAGGGAGAGCAGCGCGGGGGCTTTCATAATCTGGCTGTTGATGAAAGGAGCGTTCAATTAGGCGTTCACGCGCATGGGCATGAGCACATAGAGGAAATTTGTGCCGCTGCGGATGACGCCAGGGCTGATCTCATCAATGAGATGAAGATGGATCTCATCGGCACTGAGATTTCGCAGCGGAGCCATGGAGAACTCCGGATTGAACGCGATGGTGATGGAGGCACCTTTGTAATTGATGGCGACGGTCTCGCGTGCCTCACCGATGTCTGGGGACGAGGCAACGATCTCGACCTGACCTGGGGTGAAGATGAACTTGATGGAGTTCGATTTATCCGTGGTGAGCAACGAGACGCGAGAAATGGCGCGGAGGAAGGCCTCACGCTCAATCGGGATGCGCTCCTTAGACTCGCCGGGGATGACCTGGCGATAGTTTGGGTAGTTGCCATCAATGAGCTTGCTCACGAGGAGGCCGTCACCCAGATCAAAGCCCACTTGAGAGCCGGTGACTTTGATAGAAACGAGGCCGGAATCTCCGAGAAGGCGTGAGAGTTCGTTCACGGCCTTGGTAGGCACGATGATGTCGATCTCTTGGCTTTGGGGGAATTCAATTTCCTGCTCGACCATGGCGAGGCGGCGGCCATCCGTGGCCACCATGGTGAGGGCGTTCTCCTTGAATGAGAAGAGGATACCGTTGAGCACATAGCGTGTCTCGTCCGTCGAGATCGCGTAGCTGGTCTTGCGCAGGCAATCGCGGAGCATCTGCTGCTCAATTTTAAACTCGCGAGCTTCGTCAAAGCGGGGCAAGGCAGGGAATTCCTCACTGGTGAGACCGAGCACCTTGAAAAAGCTGGGACCGCTCTTGATAGAGGCTACGTTTTTCTCATCCACTTTCACCTCGATGTCCTCGGCGGGAAGTTCACGCACGATGGTGGCGAGGCGGCGGGCGGGAAGGGTCGTGGCTCCGGCTTCGGAGACTTCGCAGGGCACCGTGCAGGTGACACCGACATCTAGGTCCGTCGTCGTGAGTTCGAGAACGCCATCTTTGGCCTTCAGAAGGACGTTGGAGAGAATGGCGAGCGTCGTGCGGGAGCTAACGACATGCTGTACCTGATTGATGGCCCCCAAAAAGGCTTCCTTGCTGATATTGAACTTCATATGCCGGTAAATTGTGCGTGGTGTTAACAACGACGCCGCAGATTGGCAATGAGATTGAACGGAAAATTGGGCCTGTCGAATGGCAAAACACAATCCCTTGAGGTTAGGACACTTCAAAAGTCCCTCTGGGGGGATGCAAAGCCCTTGGGCACAGGAACTCCGAAGACCCGTGGCTGCTGCTGTGGTTCGGGTGAGCTCTCCGGGGCTAGGTAAGTGAAAAAATCATCAAAACGAAGACTGCATTGCAGGCGGCGCTGGTTGCCATCGATCTTCGGATTCACTTGGATGACGGCTTTGGTGAACGGAATTCGTGCTTTCATCGCCTGCGCAGCCTTCCGGGCCTCATCGAGACTGAGTGAGGGGGTCTTGATCATGGCGTCAAGCTGTTCGAGATCTGCCCGCGTAATCGGATGCCAGAGCTTCCGCCACGATGTTGGCTCCACACGAATGGCTTGCACATTGGTCCAGACCTTCTGTGTCTCCGTCTCTTGCCTCCAAAAGCCTGTGATAAGTAGGAAAGGCTCGTCGATGTCAAACTGCCGCAAGGCGTCGCCGAGCCCGATGGGGGTCCCGTGCTTTGCCGCCTTAGGATTTACCGGAATGTGGCCATGTTCTTTGTTGGCGCTGGCAGGGATGTCCCACTTCTGTGTGTGGCTTGTAGGCTCGTAAGCGCCGAAGAAGGTATCTCGCAGCCATTTTTCAAACAGCAGGCCGTGGCTCTGAACCTCGCGTGCTTGAATAAACAGTGGCAAAAATAGCAGGAATAGGAAAACACGCTTCATGGCGGAACCTGCGTGCGGTTTGGTGGAGCATAGCGGGTTCGAACCGCTGACCTCCTGCATGCCATGCAGGCGCTCTACCAACTGAGCTAATGCCCCGGAAATGAAAACCGGCTCCCCTCTTGCGAAGGGAGCCGGAGACTAGAGGGAGTCGATATTTTGGCAAGCAGGTTTTTGGCAAATCTGCTCTTCAATCACGCCTTACTTGGTCGCTTTCTTTTTGGCGTCGGATTTGGGTGCGGCAGGCGCTGCGGCGGGAGCGGCGGCCGCAGCAGGCGCGGGGGCGAGGTTGATGCTCTTCTTGAGCTTCTCAAGCTCGGCTTTGCCCTGCTTGATCATGTCTTCCGTGTAGATCTTCTTATCGTCCTTCTTCGCGTCTTCGAGGTTGGCGACGAACTGATTGATCTCAGCAGACTGGCCTTTCGTGGCTTCGCTAGCGAGCTGGGCATAGGCCCAGGCGAGAGGGAAGTTTGGCTTGCCGGGCTCCACGCCGTTGATGTGCAGCGCAGCAAGGCGAACCATGGCCAGCGGCGCACCCAGTTGGGCAGCTTCGGAGTAGGTGCGCTCAGCGAGGATCAAATTACGCTCCATGCCAGTGCCCTGCTCGGCCATCATGCCGTAGGCGATCTTGGCGGGGGCGTAGCCAGCATCAGCGGCACGCTTATACCAGCCACCCGCGGCGATGATGTCCTGGGTCACACCGGCACCGTTGGCGTATAGGCCAGCGAGCTGGTTCATGGCAGCGAGGACGCCAGCATTTGCAGCGCGGATGTAAAGGGAGAAAGCCTTTTCAGGGTCTTTATCCACCACTGTGCCGGTTTCATAGAAACGACCGACGGCGAAGAAGGCTTCAGCGGCGTTGTTCTGGGCGGCCATGCGGTACAGGTCGAGGGCATTTTTAGCATTCGGCTGCACGAGGATGTTCTTGGGATCCCAGGAACCATCGGCTTCAGGCTTGGAATCTGGCTTGGCGATGCCGGATTCGGATGCTTGGGCCAGGCGGAAAAGGGCGGCGGGATCGCTGCCCTGAGCGGCTTTACCATAATACTCAATGGCTTTCTGGAGGTCAGGCTTCACATCGGCGCTATTTTCGCCCACGCCACCTTCGTAGATCTGGC
This sequence comes from Akkermansia muciniphila, assembly GCA_943373155.1. Lineage (GTDB taxonomy): Bacteria > Verrucomicrobiota > Verrucomicrobiia > Verrucomicrobiales > Verrucomicrobiaceae > Prosthecobacter. The sequence continues at coordinate 27,472 of CALSBJ010000026.1, forward strand.
CGAGGATGCGGTTCGCGGCAGCGAGACCACCCTTGGCGGAGTCTTCAAACATCTTCAGCGCCTGCTGCACGTTTTTCGTGACGAGGTTCGGAGCGGTCTTGCCGTCACCCGTGTCACCTGCAAGGAGGCGAGCACCGTATTCACCGAGGGCGGTGGCATTGCCTTGCTTTTCGGCAGCCATCTTGAGGTATTCCAAGGACTTCGCGAAGTCTTGCGCGTAGCCAGTGATGCCACGGGCGTAAATCTGATAGAGACCGAGGGATGCATCACCATCGCCATCGGTGCTGGCTTTTTCGAGTAGCTCGACGGCGGTCTTGTTGTCCTGAAGGATGACTGGAGCAGCGGCGCCAGAGAGGTGGAGCTGGGCTTTCATGCGGCGGGCCAGCTTGTTGCCGGCCTTCTCAGCTTCCACGATCAGATTCACCGCTTCGCGGGTCTTATCGGCATCCTGGCGGAAACCGTTGAGGAGAACTTGAGCCAGTTCGATCTGAGCAGCAGGGATGCTGCCTGCGGCGCGGTAGAGATCGACGATGGAATTAACGTTCACGTTGTTGCCACCCACGAGGATGCCCCACTTCGCCAGTACATAGGCCGCATTCGGGTCCTTCTTGTTGGCGAGTTCTTGCACCTGGGTCACGGCGGCGTTGAAAGCCTTGGTCCAGTCGCCATTGGTTCCCGTGTTTTGAGGATCTTTCTGAACCTTGGCCTGTTCGGCTTCCAGCGTGACAAGAATCTTGTCGAGCTCGGCGCTGGGTTTGACGAGGTCGGATTTTTCGATACCGGCGATTGGAGCGGCAAATGCAGCGCCATGGAAGGCGGCAATGGCGGCAAGCACGGCGACTTTATGTTTGATTGCTTTGAGGAGCATAGATGGTTGTGGGAAGGGACGACGTTGGACCCGGTGATGCGGGGAGCGTTCATTTTTCGGGAGAAAGCATAAAAAAAGCAAGTCTTTGTTTGTTCGGAGGGGCGAATCATTCATGCTGCGAATCCGCTTCGATACCTCCTCCCATGGCTGATTCCGCCGCACCACTCTCCCCACCCACCGCCGCTGCCAACTCAGCATCGGTCGTCGAAAAAGCACCGTTTAAAAAACGCAATGAAGTGCCCACGGCGGAGGAATTGCTCGCCTCGATCAACCGAGCGCTACCCTTTTCCGATGAGGCTGAGAAAGGGGTGCTCTCCTGCCTTCTCCAGGACCCCAACGAGCGCCTGAGCGACTGCCGCGTGACCCTTCCCGCGCACGCTTTTTATCACGACGCCAACCGCACGATCTACGAGAAGCTGCTCGAGTTTTACGACAAAAACCTGCCGATCGACCCCGTCACTGTCACCCACGCACTGCGGGAGCAAAACCTCCTCGACAAGGTCGGTGGAGCCGCTGCGATCAGTGACCTTTTCACCTTCGTGCCCATCCCGGCACATTTCCCGCACTACAAGAAGATCGTCATGGAGAAGCACATTCTCCGCGAGCTCATCCACGCCTCTTCTCTCAACATCCACGCCGCCTACGAGCATGGCAAAGAGCAGCTTGACGAGGATATTGACACGGTGCTCGACCATGCCGAGCAGCGTGCCCTAGCCGTTCGTTCTTCCGTGGGGGCCAAAGAGGGCATCAAAACCCTCAGCCAGCATGTCATGGATGCCATCGACAGCATTCAATACATGCTCGAGCATCCTGGCCAGCTTCGTGGCCTCTCCACCGGTTACTCTAAGCTCGATCAGATGAGTAGCGGTCTGCAAGGCGGAGAAATGTTCGTCATTGCCGCTCGTCCTTCGATGGGGAAAACCTCCCTCGCGATGAACATCGTCGAGCACATCGCAGTGGATTGTAACAAGCCCTGCGTTGTCTTCTCCCTCGAAATGAGCGCCACGATGCTCGTGCGTCGTCTGCTCGTCTCCCGCGCCCGTCTCAGCATGCAGGATCTCTCCCGCGGTCTCCTCTCCCGTGCCCAGCAGGATGCCCTCGCCAAAGCCACGCGTGACCTGCAAAAGGCCCAGATCTTCATCGATGAGACCCCCGGCCTCGACATCATGGAAATGCGTGCCAAATCCCGCCGCCTCAAGAAGCAGCACGACATCCAGATGATCATGATCGATTACCTACAGCTCGTCACCAGCGGCAGCCGCCGGGCCAAGGACAACCGCCAGATCGAAATCGCCGAAATCTCCGCCGGGATCAAAGGTCTCGCCAAAGAGCTCAACGTCCCGGTCATCGTGCTCGCCCAGCTCAATCGCGCCGTCGAAAGCCGCAAAGGGCAGCGTCCCGTGCTCTCCGACCTTCGTGAGTCCGGCTCCATCGAGCAGGATGCGGACATGGTGGGCCTCCTCACCCGTGCCGACTACGCCGGTGCCAAAATGGAGGTCGAAGATGAGGAGGCTGAAGAGAAAAAGCGTGGGGAAGCCATGCTTATCCTCGCCAAAAACCGAAACGGCCCCACCGATGACGTCCACCTCCGCTTCATCGATCACGCGATGCGCTTCGTCGAACGCACCGAAGAGCCAGAATCGCCTTGATGCCGTCCTCTCGTTGAGAAACGCCAACTTTGAGCTTGGAACCTCCGCCAGCCTGTTTATCACAGGGGCCGCACTTTGATGAAAAAAGCCCTCCTCGCCCTCGAAGATGGCCGGGTGTTTGAAGGCACGGCGTTCGGCGCCGAGGCCACACACACCGGCGAAATCTGCTTTAATACCTCCATGACCGGCTATCAGGAGGTGCTCACCGATCCCTCCTATCGCGGTCAGATCGTCACGATGACCTATCCCATGATCGGGAATTACGGCGTGAACCCGCTCGATCCTGAAAGCAGCCAGCCGCACGTTCGTGGTTTCGTCATTGAAGAGCTGTGCGACATCCCCAGCAACTGGCGCAGCACCCAGAGCCTCGACGGCTACCTCAAAGAATGGAACATCCCCGGCATCCAGGGCATTGATACCCGTGCCCTCACGAAGCATCTCCGCACTCGCGGAGCCATGCGGGCCGTCATCACCAGCGCCGTGCTCAATGCCGATGAGGCCGTGAAGCTTGCCGCCAGCAGCCCGACTATGGAAGGAAGCGATTTCGTCAAGGAAGTCACCACTGCCAAACCTTACGTCTGGGACCCTGAGAGCACCGAAAGCCGCGAGTGGGACATCCCCAGCCCTTCGCAGAATCGTGAAGGCGGCCCCAGCGGTGCCTTTCACACCCTGTCCGAGGCCAAGCACCACATCGTAGCCTACGATTTCGGCATCAAGCGCAACATCCTTCGCCGCCTCCGCCAGGCCGGCTTCCGCGTCGATGTCGTTCCGGCCACCACCAGTGCCAAAGACGTGCTCGCTCGGAATCCCGATGGCATTTTCCTCTCCAACGGCCCCGGCGATCCCGCCGCGCTGAGTTACATCCACACCGAGGTGAAGCAGCTCATCGGCGTGAAGCCCATCTTCGCCATCTGCCTCGGCCATCAGATCCTCGGCCACGCTTACGGCGGCAAGACCTTCAAGCTCAAGTTCGGTCATCGCGGCGGCAACCAGCCCGTCAAAGATCTCCGCAACGGCCAGGTGGCCATCACCAGCCAGAACCACGGTTTCGCCATCGATCCCGCCAGCCTACCTGGCAACGTCGAGGTCACCCACATCAACCTCAACGACGGCACCGTCGAAGGCATGCGCCACCGCGAGGCCCCCGTCCTCAGCGTTCAATACCACCCCGAAGCCGCCCCTGGTCCAAACGACGCAAAATACTTCTTCTCCGAGTTCGCCGCCATGATCGACAAAGGCCGCTGAGCCCAATCGTCATTCAGCATTCCGTCTTCCCGCCTCATGTCCACCATCGTTGTCACCCAGAAAAACGGCGTCGCCTGCATCGGGGCGGACACTTTGAGCTGCCTCGGCTCGCTGCGGCAAAAAGCCGGGCATGTTGTGAACAAGACGAAGATCACCAAGATCGGCGATACCTTCATCGGCCTGACCGGCACTTCAGCCAGTCTCGTCGTGCTCAACAGCTACTTCTCCAATCCTGATCGTCCTCGCGACTTCTCCTCCTGTGAGATGATCTTCGAGACCTTCCGCCATGCTCACGCCTGGTTAAAGGCCGAGTACTTCATGACGGCCATGCCTGACAAAGGTGAAGAGTACGAGACCACCCAGTTCTACGGCCTCGCCGCGAATACCCACGGCATCTTCGCCCTCTACTCCTACCGCTCTGCGCAGCAGTTTCACAAATTCTGGGCCGCCGGCTCGGGCCGTGATTTTGCCCTCGGAGCCATGCAAACCGCTGACGAGAGCGGCAAAAGCGCCGAAGAGATCGCCCGCGCCGGCCTCGAAGCCGCCGCCGAGTTCGACAGCGCCACGTCTGCTCCTTTTGAGATCCATTCGATCCCACTCGCCGGGGCTGAAAAGCCCAAGGCGAAAAAGCGGAAGTAAATCCTTCCGTCCCTGTCTGCCCATCAAATCCTTGTACTTCAAGGAAGTGGAGGCGAGGGGAGTTGAACCCCTGTCCGAACAACCGTTATCCGCAGCGTCTCCATGCTCAGTCTCATGTTTGGTCTCGGCGGGAGGCGGCTTGAGACGGCCTACTCTTCACCCAGCGTCCTGTTGGATCTCGTTGGTCACCCGGTCGCCCGGTGATTCAACCAGCCTGGTAGTGTCGTCAGGCAGGCTACCAGACATCGCCTGCGTGACGTCGCGGGGCTTAAGCCGCGAGAGCGAGCTCGTTAGAGTTCACATTTATGTTTTTGATCCGCGATTTTAACGAGGCCAACGAATCATCCTCGGCATGCAGCTCCGAACTAAGGCTACCCGTCGAAACCAGTACGCCCCCGTTTTGGAGAGGACGGAGAGTAGAGCCTGCGAGCGGAAGGTCAAGACATGCCTGAGACATGAATGAGGCGTGGCTGGGGGCATAGAACGACGGATGAGGCACGTCCGGTCGGCAAACTCACGTTTGCCGCTACGAATACCCCCTCAGCGGGTCCGTGCTCAAATCACCGGCCCGGCGGCGTCCTTCCACTTGGCGTGGAACTCCTTGAAGACCACCGGGCTGATCTCGCTGGGCTTGATCTCGCTGCGACCGCCCCAGAAGACGTTGGTGTAGAGGAGGGGGATGTTGATGTCGGCCAGGTGTTTGTCGATGGCGGCCTTGTGGGTGAGGACGGTGTCCTTATCGGTGCCGTGGATGACGCCCATGATGTTCACATTGGCAAAGCGCTCACCGCCTTCACGCCAGTAGCAGTGGGTCATGATGGGATGACGGCCCACTTCGCTGCCGGCGCGTTCTTCCATGCCCTGGGGCACTCGCCAGTGGAAGAGAGCGTTGAAGCGGGTGACGCGCTGTCCGGTGGCGCTTGGCTTCACATGCTCCAGGAAGGTCGAAAAGCGGCCGATAACGCCTTTTTTGTCGAGTTGCTTCGCCACTTCGCAGAAGCGTTCGAGGCTCACCCCGGCATCTTTGGCGCGGCCAGCCCATGGCTCCGGGCCGATCTCCTCGGCTTTGAGGTCGCCTTTGAGATTGAGGAGCACATTCCACTCCTCCGCGTCGAGGTCGGCGATGTTGGTGGTCATCATCTTCGCGGGTTCGTCGGCTTTTTCGCCGGGTTCCATGGTCTTGCGGCGCACGTGGCCCACGCCGAGGGCGAAAATGCCATGCGCCTGCATGGTGTAGTAGTCTTCGGCGCCGATGAGACGCTTTAGCAGGTCACAGTGCTCATTGATGTTTTTGTCCTGGGGCACCTTCAGGGTCGTCCAAAGACGGAAGTCACTGCCACTGACTTCACGGTCCGTGCTGCGAAGGACGACATGGCCGCTGAAGGGATCTTGTTTGAAGAGGAACTCAAAGGCGGCGTCGAGTTTTTCGGTCGGCACTTTCCAGGCGATGAGGGCACCTTCGGCGAGTTTGTTCGCCAGCAGCGTCTGGCGCACGCGGCGGATCACGCCAGCGGCCAGCATGGCGCGGATGCGCTCCACCACGGTGTCAAAAGGCACGCCGCTTTGCTCGGAGATGAATTGAAAGGGGTGCTGGTGGAATCCCTTCACGCAATCCTCGCTCACGGAGAGGATCTGGGTGTTGACGGGATCGGTGTGTTCGGTGTGGAGGACGGCGTCGGGCATGGTCGGAGGAGCAAAATCGAGCGGCCACTCATAGCGGTGCACCTCATGAACACAAGGCCCGGTGCTGTGCGGGAATTGTGGATGGGTGAGCGGGGTCTTCGGGATCCAAGTTTCAAGTTTCAGGTTTCAAGATGCCTGAGGGCACCATCATGAAACTTGGAACCTGTAACTTGAAACATCCCACTCACGCCTTCTGCGGCACCGCCACCAGATGTTCGGCGGCTTTGGCGGCTTCGGCGAGGACCTCGGGATTGAGGTTCTTCTGCTCGAATTCGCGGCACCAGCCTTTAATTTCGAGTTCGTTGAAGATTTTGCCGATCACGCGGCGCAGCAGGCCTTTGAGGTTGGGGATCTCGACTTCCTGAAGACTGCGAATGGCGGCTTCTTTGTAGCCTTCGAGCAGCGTCGTCGCTTTTTCATAGGCACCGCTCTCGTGGGACCAATCGCGGATGAGGGCGTTGGTGGGCTTTTCACAGGGCTGGCCGTTCCAAAGGGCTTCCATCGTGTCTTTGGCGGTGCCTTTGCCTTTCTCGCGGAGGAGCGAGAGGATGATGCTGGGGCGCATGCTCCATTCATTCGCGGCGGCGCTGTCTTCGCCGAGGTCGTCAATGTCATCGCGGATCTGGTAGGCGATGCCGAGGTTCTCGCTGTAGGTGTGGAGCACGTCGGCGCATTCATCGAGGCGGCCGGCGAGCGCGGCACCGACTTTCAAAGCGACTTCAAAAGCGGGCGCGGTTTTGCTGCGGAAGATTTCGAGCACTTGCTGGCTCGTGAGGGCGACCGGGTGACGCGTCCAGAGCAACTCGGCACCTTGTCCGATGCAAAGTTCGCGCTGGCCTTCCGCGGCGACGAGCAGCGCGGCGCTGCGGATGTGCGCGGGCAGATCGCCATCGGCGAGGAGGCGATAGCCTTCACCGATGAGCAGGTCGCCGATGTTCAGCGCGACGGGGATGCCGTGCTCGGTGTGCAGTGTGGTTTCGCCGTAGCGTTCGGCATCTCCGTCCTCGATGTCGTCATGCACGAGCGAGGCCTTGTGGAAGATCTCGACGGAGATGGCGGCGCGTTTGATGGAATCGCTGATCGGAGCCTCGGGATCATCGCGCAGCGCTTGATAGGCGGCGACGGTCAAAAACGGACGCCAGCGTTTGCCGGCACGGGCGAGCCAGTCGCGCGAGATTTCCTCGGTGTGGCCACGGGGCGGGCCCATGAGCGCGTCGAGCGACTCGCGGGTGAACCAGGTCTTCACCTCGTCGTGCAGTTCGTTGAGGTTCAGGCGGCGCGTTTTGTCCTCGCTGGTGAGGTGGATGTAGTCCCAGACCCAGTCGATATCCACGACGGTGTCGATGCAGTCGTCCTGTAGCAAGGGCACGGCGACGGCGGGAATGGCCGCGGCTTCGACATACGGGAAGGTTCTTTCCAAAACGGGCAGGCAGGAGATGCCGACGATGGCCTCGATCTTGCCGGTCTGGATGAGCGACATGACGATGGCGCTGCCTTCCGCGACCAAAACGGCATAACCGAGCTTTTCGGCCTCGTTTTGGAAGTCCTGGATGCTGCACAGGCCGCATTGCTTGCAGAGCAGGCCGAATTCATCAAAGGGCGCGGGGCACTTGCTCTCGACGCGGAGGCATTTCGGCATCAGCAGCAGGCGTTTTTCGAAGGGGACGGTCGCGAGGTGCTCGCGCCAGCTTTCATTCGCCATGAGCACGCCGATGTAATCGCGATGGATGGGATCGAAGCCCTCGATGGCCATGAGCTTGTCCGTGTGCTGGCTGAGTTCTTCCAGCGGGATCGGCGGCACGAGGCCGACCTGCTGCGCATACTCGCGCACTTTGGCGAGGATGTGGTCCCGCTCGATCTTGGTCTGCGGGATGTTCTTCTTCGGTTTGCGAAGAGCACGGTTGAGGCCGGGGATCGGCGGGGGAAGGCTGGCGGCTCGGACGGTGAGGGTGGACATCGAGGCGGGAAAGGCGGGTGAGAAGTCAGAGGTGAGAAGTGTTCAGTTCTCAGTGCTCAGTGGGGTTTTTGACAGGATCGGAGGGGTGAATGACAAGATCGGAACAGGAAACGCGGCGCAAGAGCTATTCTGAGCACTGAGCACTGCCTACTGAGCACTTTTTCTCCGCTGTCTCAAAAAGCCCCTTCCAAGGAATTCAGACCACGGTGCCGCGATTGGGCTTCTTTGGGGCTTTTTTCGGGGTTTCGGGAATGCCCTGCTCCTGGAGGATGGTGTCCTGCGGGAGGGGTTCGGCCCCTTCCTCGCCTTCGGCCTCGGGTTCGGCAAAGGGGGTCTGCTTCTGATAGAGCTTCAGCCGAGATTGAAACTCGGTTTCGAGCTTTTTGCGGTCTTCCGGCGTCACATTCTTGTCCTCAGCGAGCAGGGCGATGGAGCGCTTCTGCCACAACTCGGCCTCTTTGTATTCGCCATTGCGGGCCAAAGCCGCTGCCATCGTGTCGATCATCTCATAAGGCTGCTCTTCTTCCTGGGCGATCTCGGTGACGAGTTTCAAGGCGCGGCGGGCGAGTTGCACGGCCATCTCGCCGTTGTGCATGCTTTCATCCGGGCAGGTGGCGAAGAACCAGGCGAGGTTGTTCGAGGACCACGGGTCCTCGGAGGTGGCGGCACGCTGATACCAGGCCTTTGCCCGGCGGAAATCGACCGGTACGCCCTGGCCCGTGTAGTAGAGATTGGCGATGCGGCTCATGGCGAGGATGTAGCCCTGCTGCGCGGCCTTCAAATACCACAAGGCGGCCTTCGCGGCGCTTTTCGGCACGCCACCGCCGTTTTCGAGCTTCGAGGCGTAGGCGGTCTGCGATTGGGCGTGACCTTGTTCCGCGGCTTTTTTGAACCACTCGGCGGCCTTGGCGGGATCCTGGGTGACGCCTTCACCTGACTCGTAAAGCACGCCGAGCGCATGCTGCGAGATGGGAAAGCCCACCGCCGCGCCTTTTTCATACCACTCATGGGCCTTGGCGAGATCCTTTTTCACGCCGAGACCGTCTTGATACAGCGTGCCTAGCACATGCATGGCCTGTCGGTGTTTTTGCTTCGCCGCTTTTTCGATCCACGAAGCACCGGCCTTCGGGTTCTTCTCCATGCCTTCGCCGGTGATCTGGCGCACGCCGAGCTCGAACTGCGCATCGGCATCGCCCCGATCCGCCCAATTGTGGAGTTCGCGTTCGTCCACACGCTGCTGGGCAGGCAGCATGGCGGTGAAGGACAGCAGGCAGGCCAGAAAGAGGAAAGGGAGTCTCATGGTGTGAAAAGCTACGTCTCCAAACGGATGGGAGAAGCGTAAATTGTGCCCGGAACGGCTGAAAGGCAGAATTTTCATCGTCTCGGTCGGCGTTGAAGCGCCTCATGCGCCTCCTCACCCTTCTTTTCTTCATCACAACCTCGTTCCTTTCGGCGCAGCCGAACCTGATTCTCTTCCTCGCCGATGACCTCGGATATGGCGATCTGGGTTGTTTTGGGCACCCGATCATTCAGTCGCCCCATTTGGATGCCTTTTCGAAGCAGGGCGTGAGGCTCACGCAATGCTACTCCGGCAGCGCGGTGTGCAGTCCCTCGCGTTCCGCCTTGCTCACCGGCCGCACACCGCATCGGAATGGGGTTTACACCTGGATTGCGGAGGGCTCGGAGGTGCATCTGCGCACCAGCGAGGTCACGCTGCCTTCGCTGCTGAAAAAAGCGGGCTACAGCACCTGCCACAGCGGCAAATGGCACCTCAACGGCCTCTTCAACAACCCTGCCCAGCCCCAGCCGGGTGATCACGGCTACGATTGGTGGCTTGCCACGCAGAACAACGCTGGTCCCTCGCACGAGAACCCGAACAACTTCGCCCGCAACGGCCAGCCCGTCGGCCAGATGCAGGGCTACTCCGCGCCGCTCGTGGTGAGTGAGGCCATCACCTGGCTCAAAGAGAAGCGCGATGCCTCGAAGCCCTTCTTCCTCGCCGTGTGGACGCATGAGCCGCATTACCCGATCAAGTCCGATCCGAAGTTCAAAGCGCTCTATTCCGATCTCACCGACGACATCCAGCGCGAGCATCACGCGAACGTCACCCAGATGGATCACGCCTTTGGCATGCTCATGAAGACGCTCGACGAGCAAAAACTGGCCGACAGCACCTTCGTCTTTTTCACCTCCGACAACGGCCCCGAGGGCGATGGCATCAAATCACCCGGTCGTGGCTCCAGCGGCGGTCTTCGCGGTCGCAAACGCGATGTGCATGAGGGCGGCATTCGCGTGCCAGGCCTCGCCCGCTGGCCCGGCAAAATCCAAGCCGGCACCACAAGCGAGGTGCCCGTCATTGGCAGCGATGTATTTCCCACCATGCTCGGCCTCGCGGGTGTCGAGGTCCCCAAGGATCGCACGCTGGATGGCGTGAATGTCCTCGCGGCTCTCGATGGCAGCGCCACGAAGCTCGAACGTACGCAGCCGCTTTTTTGGCGTCTGCACATGGCACCGAACGCCAAAATCGCCATGCGGGTGGATGACTGGAAAATCCTCGCCAACGCCGAACTCACCGAATTCGAGCTCTACAACCTCCAAGACGACCCGAAAGAGACCACCGACCTCAAAGACAAGGAATCCCAGCGCTTCCACGAGCTCAAAGCCCGCCTCATCGAGCACAACGCCAAGATCGACGCCGAAGGTCCCGATTGGTGGAAACGCCTCAGCCCGAGCGGCGGCACCGATCCGAAGAAAGGCGGTGGGAAGAAAAAGAAGAAGGCGGAGTGAGAGGAGGCGCTATTCGTTGTTCGTCGCGGCGGGCGTCAGCACGCCGATAATGAATGATGAGCGGTCGATATCCGGATCGGAAAACTGACGTTTTCCGCTACGAGGAGCCGCGCCTCAAATAACCGAGATGGATGTTCGTCAGCACCAATCGTTGTTCGTCGCGGCGGGCGTCAGCACGCCGGAAGCGAATGATGAGCGATCGATACCCAGATCGGAAAACTCACGTTTTCCGCTACGAGGAGCCGCTCCTGACCATAACCGAGATGAATGTTCGTCAGCACCATTCGTTGTTCGTCGCGGCGGGCGTCAGCACGCCGAAGGTCAATGATGAGCGCTGGATACCCAGATCGGAAAACTCACGTTTTCCGCTACGAGGAGCCGTCTGATTAAATGCAAAAAGGGGAGAACAGGCACGCGCCCATTCTCCCCTTTGGATTTGATCTGTGTTTCTTTAGATCGACACCGGCTTCTTCGTCTTCGCGGAAGCGTAGATGGCGTCGATGACCTGCATGAGGCGGAGGGCCTGCTCGGGGGTGTTGAGCGGGGCGGCCTTGCCTTCGATGGCGTGGATGAAGTTCGCGGCGGAACCGATGCGGCCCATGTCTTCGCAGGCAGGCGTGATGATGCTGCGGTTTACGCTGTGGCCGTTTTCCTGGACGTAGAGCTCGCAGGTGTCGATGGCGGTGTTGTCGAGGCCGTCGATGCCGAAGAGGCGCTCGACTTTGCCACCGGCCTTCGTGCCCTGGAAGACGACAGAGACTTCCTCACGCTTCACCATCTCCGCCCAGGAGACCTGGAGGCTGAGCACCTGGCCGCCTTTGAAGGTGACGAAGCCGTGCGCGGCGTTTTCCACATCGGTGGTGCCGTCGGCGCGGTCAGGGATGCCCCAGGGGCCTTTGAACTGCTTGTCGGTGATGAAATCGGAGAAGGTCTGGCCGAGGACGTGAGCTGGCTCTGGATAGCCCATGAAATACATGGCGAGGTCGATCATGTGCAGGAGGTCGATGAGCGGACCGCCGCCGGAGAGAGCCTTGGTGGTGAACCAGCCGCCGAAGCCGGGGATGCCGGTGCGGCGAATCCACTTGGCCTGCGCGGAGTTGATTTTGCCGACGGTGCCGTCAGTGATGTACTTCATCATGGCCTGCGATTCGGGGCGGGCGCGGTTGTTGAAGTTGAAGAGAACCTTGCGCTTCGCGGCCTTGGCGGTGTCGATGATCTCTTTGACCTCCTTGGCGTTCATCGCTGGGGGTTTTTCAGAGAAGACATGTTTGCCGGCCTTGAGGCATTGGATGGTGAGCGGCTTGTGAAATTTGTTCGGGACAATCACGCTGACGGCCTTGATCTCCGGGCTGCCTTTGAGCATGGCACCGACGGATTCGTAGGACTTCGCGATGCCATACTTCTCCGCCGCCCGCTTCGCAGCTCCGGGCGCGGCATCTGCCACGGCCACGATTTCCGCGCCTGCCTGGCGGAAACCCGCCGCGTGATACTGCAACATGCCGCCTGCTCCGATGATTCCGACTTTGATGGCCATAAAATGAAGGTGTGAGTGGTGATTGGATTAATTCTGGGCCGCGAGAATGCCGGGCCGCGTGAAAAGAGTCAAGAGTTCACGAGCAGGTTTAAAACAAACAAGGCACCGGAATATCTCCCGATGCCTTGTGGAAATCTCACCACTTCTTTTTGAAGCCGCCGCCACCGCCGCCGAAGCGACCAGGGCCGCCGAAGCCAGGCTTTTTGTAGCCGCCACCGCCGGCAGCACCGCCGAAGCCGCCACCAGCGTCTTCACGTCGTGGACCGCCATCGGAATCTCCGCCGCCACCACCACCGTAACCGGAGCTGGGGCCTTCACCTTCGCGATTCATCCAGGGCTTGGGTTTGGGGCCGAAGCCGGGCTTCTTGAAGCCGCCGCCTCCACCACCATATCCACCACCGCCGCCGCCGTAACCGCCGCCACCGGCGTCTTCACGACGAGGGCCGCCGCCAAAGCCGCCACCACCGCCGCCGTAGCCGGGTTTCTTGAACCCACCACCGCCGCCGCCGAAGCCGCCTTTTTTGAAGCCACCACCGCCAAAACCGCCGCCACCGCCGAAGCGTTTCGGACGGATGCCGGAGGTGTCGTCAGGACGATCGGCGTAGTCCATGCGGACTTCGCGATTGCGGACCATGGGGGCCTGCTGGCGAATGGTTTCGAGCACGGATTCCACGGCGGAATCTGGCACCTCCACGAAGCTGCATTTCTCCAGCACATCAATGGTGCCGATGCTGCCGGGGCTGAGGTCCTGCACGTTGTTGTAGAGCATGCCGGCGATGTCGGCGGGGCGCACCATGTCCATGCCGCCGATGTTGATGAAGAGGCGCACCATGCCGGAGCGAGGGCCTTTTTGCGCAAAGCTGGTCTGGCGCTTTGGCATGGAAGGTTCGTCGTCTTGCTGATCGTCTTCAAAGGAAGGCGCGGGAGCGGCTCTTGGAGCTGCTGGGGCATCACCTGAGGCCTCGGCAGGCATCACCGTGGGCACGGGAGCAGTGCCAGGTTCGGCCGTGGCACCTTCGACGGCCATCGGGCGGGCACGGAACTCCTGCTGCGGCATTTCCTTCTTCTTCATCGCACGATCTTCGACGATCTGCTCGCCTTCGCGGGCGCTGTCTTTGATCCAAAGATGCATCAAGGCGCTGGCGATCTCCGTGGCGGTGAACCCGGCATCGAGCAGGCGCTGGATGCTGTGCTCGTGCTTGGTGTATTCGCCGCTTTCGAGGGCGAGCTTGAGCTTTTCATAGGTCTGATCCACGCGGGTGGCTTCGATCTCCTCCTGGGAGGGCACCTTCGCACGGTTGATGCGGGTGTTGATGAAGCGCTGGATGCGCTGGATGAGGTAAATTTCACGACCAGCCACGAGGCTGACGGCTTTGCCGCTTTTGCCCGCACGGCCGGTGCGGCCGATGCGATGCACATAGTCTTCGCAGTCGTAGGGCAGCTCAAAATTGACGATGAGGTCGATGTCGTTCACGTCGAGGCCGCGGGCGGCCACATCGGTGGCGACGAGGATTTCGATGGTGCCATTGCGGAAATTCCGCATCACACGCTCACGCATGATTTGGTTCAGATCGCCGTGGAGGCGGTCGGCGGCGTAGCCACGGCCCACGAGGGCATCGGTGACGTCATCGACGGCTTTTTTGGTGTTGGCGAAGACGATGGTGAGACGCGGGGAATCCACATCGAGCACGCGGCAGAGCACTTCGGCCTTCGACCGACCATGCACTTCGTAGTAGCGCTGGTCGATGGTGGGCACGGTCATCGCCTTTTGCTCGATGGTGATCGTGGCGGCGTTGCGGGTGTAATTCTCCACGAGGCGGCGGATGCGCGGCTCGAAGGTGGCGGAGAAGAAAATCGTCTGGCGGTCCTCGGGCACAGCCTCCATGAGGCGGTCGATGTCGTCGGAGAAGCCCATGTCGAGCATCTCATCGGCTTCGTCGAAGACGAGCATCTTGAGCTCTTTGACGTTCAGCGTGCCACGCTCGATGAAGTCGAGGATACGGCCTGGGGTTCCGACGACGATTTGCGCACCGGCCTGGAGGGCGCGGATCTGGCGATCATAGGAAGCGCCGCCATAGACCGGGGTGGCGCGGACGCCTTCTTTGTGGCAGGCGAGCTTGTGGATCTCCGCGCAGACCTGCATGGCCAGCTCACGGGTGGGGCAGAGGATGAGGGCCTGTACGCGGCGCACGGCACCATCCACACGCTGCACCACCGGGATGCCAAAGGCCATCGTCTTGCCGCTGCCGGTGTGGCTCTGGCCGACGACGTCGCGGCCTTCCAATGCCACGGGAATGGCTTGGGCTTGAATGGGAGAGGGCTGTTCGAAACCCAGCTCTTTGACGGCTCCGAGAAGCTCGGGAGCGATTCCCAACTCGGGGAAGGTGTGTTGACTCATAATCTGCTTTCCCTCGTGTTTTGAGGGCGAGCATAGTCCCATCAATAGGGGATATAGCAAGGCGTTTGATTCCCGCGGCCCCTCCGAGGCCTTTTCAGCGCCGTGAATGGAGGCTCGTTTGGCGGCCGTATTCAGTCACGCATGAACCGCCGCCACTTTCTCTCGACCGCCTTTGCCGCCGCAGCCTCCCAACTGCCCGCCGAGGAGGCGGTGGAGCAGGTGATCGATATCCATCAGCACATGAACTATCACCTGCGTGGCGATGAGCATCTGCTGCTGCATCAAAAGGCCATGGGCGTGACGAAAACGATCATCCTGCCCGGCGGGACCTACACGAACCGGCCCTCGACCCACAACGGCAAATCGAACGGCCTCGCGGCGAAATGCGTGGCCACGGCCTGGGCGCGGGATTTTGCCCAGGCGCATCCCGATTCCTATCTGTGGGCCTGCAACGAGGTCACCGATCTCGACTCCGCCCCGGTCGAGCTGGAACACTGGCTCAAGCAGGGTGCCTGCCTGATCGGCGAGCAGAAATTCATGGTGGAGTGCGATTCACCGCAAAGTCAGCGGCTCTATGAACTGGCCGCGGAGTATCAGGTGCCCATTTTGATGCACTTCCAGCATCAGACCTACAATCTCGGCTACGACCGCCTACACACAATGCTGGCGAAGTTTCCCCAAACGAACTTCATCGGCCATGCGCAGGCCTTTTGGGGCAACATCGACAAAAACCACGACCAGAAGGTAAACTACCCGAAGGGCAAGATCACGCCCGGAGGCCTCACGGATCGCTACTTGGCCGATTATCCGAACATGTTTGCCGATATGTCCGCCGGCAGCGGCCTGCTGGCGTTGACTCGCGATGAGGAGCACACGCGCCATTTTTTCGACCGGCATCAAGACAAGGTGCTCTACGGCAGCGACTGCGCCGATCACCTCGGTCGCGGCCCCGGCTGCCAGGGCGCGGCGACGATCGCTGCCATTCGCAAACTGGCCTCCAGCAAGGCGATTGAGCGCAAAATCCTCTTTGAGAACTCGAAGAAGCTCTTCCGGCTGGCTTGAAACCTGCCCCGCACTCACCGAACACTGCCCCATGAAACGTCTCGCCCTTCTCGCCATTGCCGCGTCGATCATCGCCGCGATGGCGCAGGAACCTTCCGAGGGCGGCAAGCCACGCTCCTTCGGCGTGCAGGACGGTTCGCTGCCGGAAGATCCGCGTGAGTTTCGCCGTGGCGGGCATGGCAACGAGTATCCCACCTGGCCGGTGAGCAAGGACCTACCGAATGACGTCTTCACCTTTGCCCGCATCCGCTACAACTCCTTCGGCGGACGCGGTGGTTGGGGCCGCTCAGGTCGTCAATGGGCCACGGACTATCCCGATTCGGACCTGAACATGTCTTACCGCCTTCAGCAGCTCACCTCGCTGCAAGTGAATCCCAATGGCGCGGTGGTGGACATCGACCCCGAGCAGATGCGGCACTATCCCTTCCTCTACATGATCGAGGTGGGAAACATCAGCCTCGAAGATTCGGAGGCCAAGGCGATGCGTGATTACATGCTCAATGGCGGCTTCATCATGGTGGATGATTTTTGGGGCACGGAGGCCTGGGAGAATTTCGAGGTGGCGCTGAAGCAGATATGGCCGGACCGCAAGATCGAGGAAATCCCGCTCGAGCACGAGATCTTCCACATGGTCTTCCCCATCAAGGTGAAGCCGCAAATCCCGCACATCCGCTACGCCGAGTATGTCATTCAGCAGGGCATCACGCATGAGTTCGACAAGCCCGGCTCCGAGCACGTCCACTACCGCGGCGTCTTCGATGACAAGCGCCGTCTCATGATGGTCATCTGCTGGAACACCGACACCGGTGAGGGCTGGGAGCAGGAGGGCACCGATCCCTGGTACTTCCGCGAATTCAGCGAGAAATACGCTTACCCACTGGGCATCAACATCATCTTCTACGCCCTCACGCATTGATTTGGGAGAGCTTCTGACAAAGAAGAGCCTTCCGCCGCGTTCACCGCAGCCCGTTTTATCGTTTCCCAACCTCTCATGAAAGCCCCCCCACGCCTCCTCGGCCTCGCCGCCGCCTTCTCGCTGCTTGTTTCACCCGCTCTCCAGGCTCACGAAGCCGGGGCGCAGATGGCAGACATCGCGGGTATCTTCCTCGCCGCCCTCACGCCGGAGCAGAAGGCGAAGGCCACCTTTGAATTCGGCAGTGAGGAGCGTGAGAACTGGCACTTCATCCCCCGTGAGCGCAAAGGCCTGCCGATGAAGGAAATGACGCCGCAGCAGCGCCTGCTGGCCCACGCCCTGCTGAACACCGGCTTGAGCTTTCGCGGCTCCGCCAAAGCCGTCACCATCATGAGCCTCGAAGAAGTGCTGTATCAAATGGAGGGCGCTGATGAATCGAAACGCACTGCCGTTCGTGAGAAGCGTGATCCCGAGAAATACTACGTCTCCATCTTCGGCACGCCCGGCGTCAAAGGCTCCTGGGGCTGGCGTGTGGAAGGTCATCACCTCGCCTTGAATTTCACCCTCAAAGACGGCCAGCTCATCCGCAGCTCGCCCGCCTTCATGGGCACGAACCCCGGCGAGATCCGCCAGGGACCGCTTACAGGCCTCCGCGTGCTCGGCAAAGAAGAAGAACTCGGCCGCGAGCTCGTGAAATCGCTCGATGAAGCTCAGTTCAAGAAAGCCGTCGTCGCCGATGCTGCGCCGAAGGAGATGATCACGGCCGCCGAGCATAAGGTGAACCCTCTTCAGCCTGCTGGCCTGCCCGAGAGCGAGATGAACGACGCTCAAAAAGCCCTGCTTCGCCGCATCATCCTCGAATACACCGAGCGCATGCGCCCTGAGTTGGCTGCTGAAACGCTGGCCGACATCGAAAAGACCGGTGGCGTGCACTTCGGCTGGGCCGGCGGCAAAGAACGCGGTGAGCCACACTACTACCGCGTGCAGGGAAAGAGCTTCCTCATCGAATACGACAACACCCAGAACGACGCCAACCACGTCCACAGCGTCTTCCGCAGCTTCGACGGCGATTTCGGCCGCGACATCCTCGGCGAGCACCTCAAGCAGGCTCATTGAGTTCCTTTTCGTGTTCGCTGAAAGCAGCAGCGCATGACTCATGTAGATGATTCATGCGCTTCTTTGCTCCTCAAACACTCACCCTGCTCCTGCTGGCTACCGGCGGGCTGGCGCTGGCGAAGAAGGAGGAAGGTCCCAAGCCGGTGCCGTGGTCGTTTGCGCCGCTGAAGCGGACGGCGCTGCCGAAGGTGAAGGACACGAGTTGGCCGAAGACGCGGATCGACTACTACATCCTCGCCAAGATGGAGGCCGCAGGCCTGAAACCGGCACCGCGAGCCGAGGCACGCGTTTTGCAGCGGAGACTGTCGTTTGATCTCACCGGCCTGCCGCCGTCCGAAAAGTCAGACGGGTCCGATACGTCCGACCAGGTGCGGCAGCTCCTCGCGAGCCCACACTACGGCGAACGCTGGGCACGCCACTGGCTGGATCTGGCCCGCTATGTGGACCAAACGCCGGATTGGCTCGATTCGACCAAATACTCCTACCTCTACCGCGATTGGGTGGTGCAGGCGTTGAATGAGGACATGCCGTATGACCGCTTTGTGGTGCGGCAGCTTGCCACGGACTTCCTTCCCGAGTGCGGGCCGAAGGATCGCGTGGCGCTGGGATTCATCGGGCTGAGCCCCACCTACTTCAAAGAGCTGCAACTGCCGCCGGAGATCATCAAGACGACCGTGGCGGATGAATGGGAGGAGCATGTCGATGCCATCGGGCGCACCTTTCTTGGTCTGACGCTGGCCTGCGCCCGCTGCCATGATCACAAATCCGATCCCATCACGGCGCAGGATTACTATGCGCTAGCAGGCGTGTTTGCCTCCGTGAAGCTCGCCGAGCTGCCGACGATGGATGACACGCTGTGGAAGCCGGTTCAAAAAGCCCGCGCCGAGGTCGCCGCGCTGGAAAAACAGGTCAAAGACCTCGCGAAGAAGAAGCAGTCGGTCAGCGAGCTGGAAGCGCAGATCGCCAAAATCAAAACGACCACGCCGCACTACAGCATGCTCATGGCAAACGCCGTGGAGGAGGCCGCGCTCTTTGTCGTGAAGAAGGAAAAAGAGCATGGCACGAAGCTCGACTACCAGATGGGCATGTCGCGTGACCTTGAACTCATGAAGCGTGGCAACCCCAACGATCTCGGCGATCCGGTGCCGCGTCGCTTCCTGAGTGCTTTTCCTTCGAAGAGCGGTTCGCCGCGCAAGTTTTCGACCGGCAGCGGTCGGCTAGAGCTGGCGCAGGCTTTGACCGAGGAGGCTGCGCCGCTAACGGCTCGGGTGATGGTGAATCGCGTGTGGAAGCATCACTTTGGTCGCGGGCTCGTCGATACACCGAGTGAATTCGGCAATCTCGGCGACGCTCCGACTCATCCTGAACTGCTCGATGATCTCACCGGGCGCTTCATTGAGCACGGATGGTCGATCAAATGGCTGCATCGCGAGATATTGAACTCGGCGACGTGGCGGCAATCGAGCGTGGCCGCCGAATCCGAACAGCGTGATTCGGAAAACAAATTCTATGCCCGCATGCTGCGTCGTCGGCTGGACTGGGAGGCCTGGCGTGATGCCATCCTCACGGCGAGCGGCCAGATCGATCTCCAACTCGGCGGGCCCGCGTCCGCCGTGAGTGATCTCAAAAACACACGCCGCTCCCTCTACGGGGCCTCCGACCGTCAGGACATGGACCCGATGCTGCGCCTTCACGACGTGCCTGATCCGGGAGCGCACAATCCTTGGCGAACGGAGACCATCACGCCGCTGCAAGGTCTCTTCGCACTCAACTCCCCCTTCATGCAGCAGCAGGCGGATGCGCTTGGTCAATGGGCGATGAAGCACACGACGGAGGAGACTTATGCGCGGCTTTTTCAGCGAAATCCGACGGCGAGGGAAGAGCAGGTGGCGAAGGCATTTTTCACCGGTCGCGAAAACGATGCCGCCGCGTGGTCCCAATACGCTCAAGCGCTGCTGGCGGGGAATGAGATGCTGTTTGTTGATTGAGGTCTATTCACAAGCTGTTCGTAGTTCGAGCTTTAGCCCGCTCAGGGATGTCCAATCACGGCCTGAAGGCCGAACTACAAACATCCATCCCGTCAAATGCTCCGGGTGTTGAGTCTCATGGCTTCGTGATGCACTCGTCGATATTCAAGAGCGCCGTGGCGAGCGAGTAAAAGGCGCTGAACTGCGCGGGCGAGAGTTCTTTGGGCAGCGTGACATCGGCGATGAGTTCCTTCGTGGTTTTCGCATCCGCCTCTGCGGCCGCGAATTGGGCTTCCCACAGGTTTTTGAGCACCTCCGCCTCGTTTTCCGAAGGTGAACGAGCCAGCGCCACGCGGAACGCATGGGCGATTTGCTCATCGAGATCGCTGCTGGGAGATTCCTTGGCGATGCGCAGGGCGAAGTGCTTCGCCGCTTCGACATAGACGGGATCGTTCAGCAGTGTGAGGGCTTGCAGCGGCGTGTTCGAGCGGGAGCGACGCACCACGCAGGCCATGCGGGCGCTGGCGTCGAAGTTCACAAAGCTGGGATAGGGCGAGCCACGCTTCAGCACCACATAGAGCCCGCGGCGATACTTCGTGGTGCCGGGGCTCACCTGATAGTCGTATTGCTGCCCGCCGACCTTCTTCCACAATCCGTCCGGCTGCGGCGGGCGGATCGGTTCGCCGCCTTGCGAGAGGTCGATCAAGCCGGCGATGCTCAAAGCGTTGTCACGGATGGTCTCGGCATCGAGGCGGAAGCGTGGGAAGTGGGAGAGAAGCGTGTTGGCGGGATCTGTTTGTAGTTCGGGCTTTAGCCCGTCATCGAGTTTTTCCGGACGGGCTAAAGCCCGAACTACGAACGCAGAGCTTTGACGATACGTCTCGCTCATCACGATGAGCTTCAAGATGTGCTTCATGTTCCAGTCGTTTTCCATGAACTCCACCGCGAGCCAGTCGAGCAACTCGGGATGGCTCGGTGGAGCGCCTTTGATGCCGAAGTCCTCCAGCGTGCTCACGATGCCCTGACCAAAGATTTCTGCCCACCAGCGGTTCACGGTCACGCGGGCGGCGAGCGGGTTGTCGCGGCTGGCGAGCCATTTGGCGAGCGTGAGACGAGTGGGCGGGCCTTTGGCGGCGTTTTTGAAAATGGCGGGCGTGGCGGCAGTGACGGGCGTGGTGGGATCGGTATAGACGCCGCGTTTGAAAATGGCCGTCATGCGTGGCTGAGGCAGTTCCTTCATCACTTCGGTGCTCAGCGGCTTCAAGGCGGCGAGCTGCTTCTGGAGCGCGGCACGCTGCTTTTCGAGCTTTACGACCTCGGCGGGCTTGGTGGCGGCTTTTTCATCGGTGGCGGCCTCGGGCAGGCTGGCGAGCACATCGCCCTGAATGGCGGAGAGCTTCACACGGCCGATCACGAGCTGCTGGCCGTAGAACTGCTCGATGCGCAACGTGAGCTTGGCCTTGGTGGTGATGGGTTTGGCGAACTCAAGGGCGGCCCAATGTGCCTCATGAAAGCGTGGATTGATGGCCCAACCCTTCTTGCCGTTCGTGTTGGCGACGAGCGCATCGGGGGCGTTGAAGTTTTTCTGCGTGTGGCTGGTGTGGATGCTTTTGAAGGTCAGCGGCTCGGTCTTGCCATCGGCCTGCGTGAGCGTCGCCACAAAGCGGTTCACGACAAAGTTCGGCCGCTCGCCACCGCGACGGCCTGGACCTCCACCACCTGGGATGCTGTCGTGCAGCAAGGCTTCGACAAGCAGGCCGGTGAGCAGCCCCGAAGGCGGTGAAACCTCGATCGTGTAGGTGTCGGTGTCTGGCACGGGGCCGGTGAGCAGGGTGCTGCCATCGGGTTGCGCCTCCGCCTCGGCATCGCTCTCGGTGATGAAAGCCTCCGGCTTGAGCACAACGAGATTCGCCGGGGCTTTCGCGGTCTTTTCAGGCTGCTTCAACGCGGCGGTGATCTGACCGTCGAGGGCTTTGATCTGCTTGGCGAGGTCGCGCCGCTGCTGATCGCGAGCTGAGTCAGGAATCGTGAAGGGGCTGCCGTTGAAGGCGATGGAGCCAGGCGTGGTTGGCTTCGTGCGTTCGGCTTCCTTCTCGGTGTTGTTGTAGTAGGCGAGCAGGCTGTAGAAGTCCTTTTGCGTGATGGGATCGTATTTGTGATTGTGGCACTGGGCGCATTCGAGCGTGGTGCCAAGCCAGACCGCGCCGGTGGTGTTCACGCGGTCGATCACCTGGTTGATGCGGCTCTCCTCGGGCTCGGTGCCTGCCTCCACATTCGTCGGCGTGCAGCGATGAAAACCGGTGGCGATGATCTGCGAGGGCTTGGCATTCGGCAGCAAGTCTCCGGCGATCTGCTCCAGCGTGAACTGATCAAACGGCATGTTCGCATTCAGTGCATCGACGACCCAATCCCGATAAGCCCAGATGTCCCGAAGGTCATCCCGCTGAAAGCCATGCGAGTCGGCATAGCGGGCCAAATCCAGCCACGGGCGTGCCCAACGCACGCCGAATTGTTTGGAAGCGAGAAGCCTATCAACAAGCGCCTCATACTTCTGGTCCGACCAGTCCGACACGTCTGACAAGTCCGACGAAGACGGCGGCAGGCCCGTGAGATCGAGAGACACTCGGCGAATCAATGTCTCCGGTGCCGCCGGAGGTGCCGATTTGAGTCCGTTCGCGGTGAGCTTATCCCGAATGAAGGCATCGACGGGATTCTTTGCACCCGCGGGCACTTTCGGCCGCACGGGCGGGAGGTAGCTCCAGTGCGTGAGGCTCTCGATTTTGTCCGGCCACTTCGCGCCGTCGTCGATCCAAGCTTTTACCGCCGCGATCTGCTCGGGCTTGAGGCGTTCGCCACGTTTCGGCATGGCTTCTTTGTCCTCACGCGGGAGCTGCACGCGGCGGAGGAGTTCCTGGCCGATCTCCGCGTGCTTGGGGGAGGCAGTGTCGAGGCGGAGATCGCCTTTTTGAACTTCCGCGCCGTGGCATTCCAAGCAGGCGCGTTGGAGGACGGGATAGACTTCTTTAGAAAAGTCTGCCGCCGAGCAAAGGACGGAAGGGACAATAAAGACCAAAGGGACGTAGCGCATGCGAGCGGTAGAACGAGCCGCGAACGATGCGACTATCGGCCTTTCCGTTCACGTTGTCGGGCGCGGTATTCGGCGGGGCCGCAGCCGACTTGTCGGGCGAACATACGGCTGAGGTAGTGGCGATTGGGGAAGCCGGTTTCGACGGCGATTTGATCGATGGTCTTATCCGTGAGGGCGAGAGCTTCGCCGGCGAGGCGGAGGCGTGTGGCGAGGACGTAGGCGGCGGGTGTTTGACCGGTGTGCTCGCGGAAGCTGCGAATGAAGCGTTCGACGCTCATGCCGGCTCGCTCGGCGAGGAAGTGGTTCGTGAGCTTCGTGTGCGGCGAGCGGGCGATGAGGGCGAGGACCTCGGAAAGGCGCTCGGGGAGCGTTGGCGCGGGCGAATCAAGCTTCGCGAAGACGACATGCAGCAGCGCGGAGGCGAGATGGAGCAGCCGATGGCCGTCGGTGTGGCTTTGGTGGGTGTCGATGAGTTGCGTGAGCAGGCTGCGCATCGTGTCATCGACTGGAAAAAGCATGGGCTCGGCAGAAAAGGACACACCGGGGCGGTTCGTCGTGAAGTGCAGCCAGTAGTGGCAGGCACGCACGGGGCCGACGCAGTCGAAAACGGTGTCCGCGGGGATCAAGACGGCGTTTTTGGGCTCCAGCGGGATTTTGCGGCCTTGGAAGACGAGGTGGCAGCCGGGCTTGGGATTGTAGTAGAAGCGCCAGAAGGGCGAATCGACGTCTTGATGGTTCCAATTCTCCAAGGCGGGCTGGTAGCCGCTTTCGTGGATCAGGAACGGCGTCCAACCGGCCGTGGCGACACGCGCGAGGTCCACGCCCCAGGGTGTGGTGTAGTTGAGGTATTTGCGCCGGGTGGCCATGATCGGACACAACTACGGCAGAAAAGGGCATGTTCGTCCAGCGTTGGTTTTGGTGATGCGAGTCCTCTTTTTCATCCTCACCGCCAGCGCCGCGCTGGCCGCGAACCTGCCGCCCAATCATGCGAAGCGCATGGAGCATGGCCTGAAGCTCTTCGACAGCGAAGTGGCGGCGATTTTGAAGCAAAACTGCCTCAAGTGCCATGGCGGTGAAAAGGTGAAGAGTGACTTCGACCTGGCGACGCGCGAGGATTTGCTGCGCGGTGGCTCGCACGGCTCCGTGGTGGTGCCGTTTGATGCGAAGGGTAGTCTTTTGATGGCACTGATCCGACACGAAAAGGAGCCGATGATGCCGGACAGCAGCCCGAAGCTGCCTGAGGCAGTCATTTCGAAGATTGCGGCCTGGATTGATGATGGCGCGCCATACTCCGCGCCGCTGGTGGCCGGCAAGAAGCCGAAAAAAGATAGCAGCGTGGTCACGGACGAGGACCGGCAGTGGTGGGCGTTTCAGCCGCTGAAGAAGGTGCAGGCAAAGAGCATTGATGAGCTGCTTTTGAAGAATGCGAAGGGGATGAGCTTTGCACCGGCTGCGGAGAAGGCGGTGTTGGTGCGGCGGTTGTATTTGGATCTCACGGGGCTGCCGCCCGATCAGACCGATCCGACGGATCTGTCCGATCTGACGGATCGTTTGCTGGCTTCGCCAGCTTATGGCGAGCGCTGGGCACGACATTGGCTGGATGTGGCGCGCTACGCCGAAAGCACGGGCTTTGAGCAGGACTATGACCGGCCGTTTGCCTTTCATTACCGTGATTTCGTGATCAAGGCGCTGAACTCGGACATGCCGTATGACCAGTTCGTGAAGTGGCAGCTCGCGGGCGATGAATACGAGCCGCAAAATCCGTTGGCGCTCGCGGCGACGGGCTTTCTCGGCGCGGGGGTGTTTCCTTCGCAGATCACCGCGAACGAGGTCGAAAGCTCCCGCTACGATGCGATGGATGACATGCTGGGGACGACGGCGAGCGGGATGCTCGGCCTCACGCTGAGCTGCGCCCGCTGCCACGATCACAAATTCGATCCGCTGCCCACCCACGACTACTACGCGATGCTGAGCACCTTCACGACGACGACGCGCATGAACGTGGACGTGTTTCCCGACGGCAAGGTGACCTCCGCCGTGACGACGATGAATGCGAAAAAGAACACGCCAGCCGTCCAAGGCGCGACGCGCATGATGATCTGCGCCGAGGGTTACGATCCCATCGTGATGCACACGCAGGGCGGGCCGTTCTTTGAAAAAACGTATGTGCTGAAGCGCGGCAATCCGCTCATGAAGGACGGCGAGGCCACGCAAGGCTTTCTGCAGGTGCTGAGCAAGCCCGGTGATGTGAAGCGCTGGCAATGGCAGCCGCCAGCGGGCGCGAAATCGACCGGCAAACGTCGCTCTCTTTCGAACTGGATCACGGATGTGGATGGCGGCGCGGGGGCGTTGCTGGCTCGCGTGATCGTGAACCGGCTGTGGCAGCATCATTTCGGCACCGGTTTGGTGCCCACGCCGAATGATTTCGGCAAGACGGGCACGCCTTGCACGCAGCCGGAGTTGCTCGACTGGCTGGCGTCGAAGCTCATCGAGAACGACTGGAAACTGAAGCCGATGCACAAACTCATCCTCAGCAGCCGTGCATGGCAGCAGAGCAGTGCCCGCGAGGCGAAAAAAGAGACCGCTGATCCGGCGAACGGGCTTTTCATGCGCTTCGTGCCGTATCGCCTCGAAGGCGAGGCGATCCGCGACTCGATGCTGGCCGTGAGCGGTGTGCTCGACCCGACAATGCACGGCCCCGGCACGCGCGATGAGAACAGCAAGCGCCGCAGCATCTACTTCAACATCAAGCGCAGCCAGCTCATCGGCAGCATGGTGGCCTTTGACCAGCCCGAGCCTCTTGTGAGCCAAGGCGCACGCCCCACGACGACCGTGGCGCCTCAGGCGCTCATTTTGATGAACAGCCCACAGGCCCGCCAATGGGCCGAAGGACTCGCAAAACGCGTTTCAGGTGCCGGTGATGCCGCAAAGCAAATCGCGATGACGTATCGGCTTTGTTTTCATCGTGACCCGAAACCTGCCGAAATGGCCACGGGGCTCGATTTCCTCAAATCAGGGGCTTCGCAGGCAGATTACTGCCAGGTGGTGATGAGCTTGAACGAGTTCGTGTATGTGAACTGAGGGGTGGCGGAAAGTAGCAGGGCCATTCTTGGCCCTTCGAACGGGGCAGGAATGCCCCGATTACGACTGCTTGTGCGTCTGGTCGATGTAGGCGACGAGGCTCGGCAGCATCTTTTCGAGGTCGGCGAGCGTGTCCTCGTAGGCGGCGCGGCCGGCACCGAAGGGGTCGCTCACGTCCTTGCCGCGGATGGCGTCGTCCTGGGCGAACTCGGAGACGAGGTACACCTTCTCCGCGTGCTCGGGGAACTCATCTTCGATGGCGGCGAGATGGTGGCCGGACATGGCAAAGACATGCGTGGCGGCCTTGAGCATCTTTCCATCGAGCATGCGACTGCTGAAGTCATCGCGATGCAGGCCTTTTTCCTTCAGGATGGCCGTGGTGTGCTTGCTGGCTGGCATGCCGGGAGCGGCGGCCACGCCGGCGCTGCCGACCTCGTAGTCCGGGCGACCTTTCACGAGGTCACGAAAGAGCGCCTCGGCCATGGGGCTTCGGCAGGTGTTTCCGGTGCAGACAAAGAGGACTCGTTTCAAGCGGGAGGAGTGTCGCCGGAGCGAGCGGGATTGTCAAAAACAGAAACCCCGGAGAGGAGATCCCGACGCGCTCGGTACTCTCTCTCCGGGGCCGTGCCGTCGAAACATCGCAGTGCGATGCGCATGGCGGCAAGCTGTTGGGGCATCACGCTGCCGCGAGGGCAGGGGAGCCGTGCTTCATCCGGCCGCGGAATTCGGTGGGGGATTCCGAGGCGATGCGGCGGAAGCTGCGGTTGAAATGGGACAGGCTCTGGAAGCCGACATCGTAGGCCACTTCCGTGATGCGTGCGGCAGGCTTCATCAGCATGCGCTTGGCTTTTTCCACGCGGGCGCGGTTCACAAAGTCCGTGAAGGTGAGACCGGTGGCACGCTTGAAGAGCTTGCAGAAGTGGAAGGGGCTCACGTTCACCGCCTTGGCGACGGCTTCGAGGGACATCGGCTCGGCGAGATGCTGGTGGATGAAGGCCTTCGCATTGCGCACGGCCTCGGGTTCATGCGTGGCGGTGGCAAACAGGAGGCGGTGGGCGCTTTCGCCGAGTTGGAGGGCAAAAGATTGCAGGATGGCGATGGCGGCATCGTAGCGCTCAGGAGCCATGACCGGGGCGTGGTCGAAGTGGACCTTCGCACTGCGGATTTCCGCGGCGGAGCGGTCTTCATCGAGGAGGGCTTTGGCGACCGGAGCGAAGGTGTCAGCATTCGCGGGCTGGAGGCGGACGGCACCCGTGAGCATGAGGGCGATGACGTTTTTGCCGACCTTCACCGGCACTTTCGTTTCCACCACACCAGCGACGCCAGTGCGAGTGATCACACCTTCGTAGTGGCAGTCCTCGGGAGCGGTTTCAAGGCACAGCGGCAGGCTGGTGAGGGTATTGAAAGCCTTCTGATAATGCTGGAAGAGCTCGCTATCCGCGAGGTTCTGGATAAAGCGTTGACGAGCATTGAGGGGGGCTGTGGTGGTGTTCATGGCGCGTGTGGGTGTTGATGGTTGACGACGCTATGATGCCCTCGGTGCGCTGTTCCGATATTGTGGTCGGATACGGCATGATTTGTCCGGGATGACCGCAAAAGCGGCATAGTGGAAACCATTAGCGCCTGGAGCTGTTTCAGCCGCTGCCACTCATGAAAGACAACAAGACCCTCCTCGGCACCGCAGCGGCTCTGCTCATCCTGTCGGTGATCTTTTTCATCATCGAACGCCTCGCCGGGCGTGGGAGAAACCGTGTGCAGCCGGTGATCCGTCGCGGCTGGTTCACCGATGTCATCTACCTCTTTGCCACGGGGCTGTTCACGAAGCCCTTGATGCGATTGCTGCTGTTTTTCCCTGCCGCGATTCTTGTCATCACGCAGGTGGTCCCAGCGGAGACCTTCAAAGCGGGCCTGTATGCGGGATTTGGCCCGCTGAGTCGCCAACCGGTGTGGCTGCAAGCCATCGAAATCTATGTGATCGGCGATTTCACGGGCTACTGGACGCACCGGCTTTTTCACTGCGGCCGCTGGTGGCCTTTTCATGCGGTGCATCACTCTTCCGAGGATCTCGACTGGCTGGGCAGCGTGCGGGTGCATCCCGTGAATGAACTGGTCAACAAGCTCTCGCAGGCCGTGCCGCTGCTGCTGATGGGCTTCAATCCACTGGTGACGCTGAGCACTGCGCCGGTCCTCACCTTTTTCGCCATCTTCATCCACGCGAATGTGAACTGGGATTTCGGCCCGCTGCGTTATGTGATCGCCACGCCGGTTTTCCATCGATGGCATCACTCGCGTGAGCGGGAGGCTTGGGACAAGAACTTCGCCGGGCTGCTGCCGCTGTGGGATATCCTCTTCGGCACCTTTTACATGCCACGCGGTCGTTACCCGGAGAACTTCGGTATCTGCGAGCCCATGCCGAAAGGTTTCCTCGGTCAGCTATGGGAGCCTTTTGCCTGGCTCATGAGGCGCGGCAAGAAGGTAGACCCGGCGTGAGATACGCCTTCGGTTCTGGAAGGATAGACGATAGACAATAGACGATCACGCTGGCGCGGCACATGGCGCTTATTGCCTATGGTTTATCGTCTATTTCCTTTGTGCCGCCCGGAGACAAGGCGCTTGCACTCTCCGAACCCCCGGCGTCTTTCCCGTGATGAAAATCTCCTTCTGCGGTGCCGCCGGCACCACCACCGGTTCGAAGCATCTGATCGAGGTCAATGGCCAGCGCATCCTGCTCGATTGCGGGCTCTATCAGGGACGTCGCAAGGACACCATTGAGCGGAACAAAAACTTTCCCTTTGATCCAAAGACCATCGACCTCGTCGTGCTATCGCATGCGCACATCGACCATTGCGGTGCGCTGCCGCATCTGTGCAGGCTTGGCTTTGGAGGAAACATCTACGCCACGCCGGCCACGCGGGACCTGTGCAGCATCATGCTGCCAGACGCGGCGCACATTCATGTGAACGACATCCTGTGGTTGAACAAGCACCGCCAGGACAACGAGGCTGAGCTGGAGCCCAGCTACACCGTCGTGGACGCGGAGAAGTGCATGCGGCAGTTCGTCACCGTCTCGTATCATCGCCCGCTGCCGATTGCCGATGGCGTGCGGCTTACCTTTATCGACGCCGGCCACGTGCTTGGCTCCGCCCAGGTCGTGCTCGACATCGACGACCGCGCCACGGGCCGGAAGTCACGCCTGCTTTTCTCCGGTGACATTGGCCGTCCGGGCAATGAATTGCTCAACAGCGCCGAGCCTTGTGAAAACGTGGACTACATCATCATGGAGAGCACCTATGGTGGACGTCGGCATGAACTCTCCACGGTGGCCGATGAGCACCTCGCCGCCATCATCCGCCGCACCTCGCAGAAGCGCGGCAAGCTCATCATCCCCGCCTTTGCCGTCGAACGAACGCAGCAGCTCCTCTGTGCCATCGACCGTATGCGCCACCACAACACCATCGCGGAGATTCCCACCTACGTGGACAGCCCGCTCGCCGTGCGGGCCACGGAGATT
This sequence comes from Akkermansia muciniphila, assembly GCA_943373155.1. Lineage (GTDB taxonomy): Bacteria > Verrucomicrobiota > Verrucomicrobiia > Verrucomicrobiales > Verrucomicrobiaceae > Prosthecobacter. The sequence goes on from CALSBJ010000026.1 coordinate 56,970, forward strand.
TTCCGCCTGCACATCGACGACCTGCGCCCGGAGCTGCGAGATGCGATCTTCATGCGCAACGACCCCTTCGGCTTTGAGGGCCTCCAGCTCATCCGCACCGTCGATGACTCGAAAAAGCTCAACCGGCTCAAAGGCTCCGCCGTCATCATTTCCGCCTCCGGCATGGCGGAGAGCGGGCGCATCCTTCACCACCTGCGCAACAACGTCAGCAACCCGAAGAACATCATTTTATTCGTCGGTTACTGCGCCGAGAACACCCTCGGCTGGAGGCTGCGTGAAGGCCACAAACGCGTTCACATCCTCGGCGAGGAGTTTGAGGTGAACGCGGAGATCGAAACGCTCGACTCCTTTTCCGGTCACGCCGACCACGACGAACTGCTACAATGGTTCGACAAGGTCACCGGCCCGAAAAAGCAGGTCTTCCTCGTCCACGGCGAGCCCGAACGCTCCGCTCTCCTGCAGAACGATCTCCAAACACGCCATCCTGAATCCAAGATCGAAGTCGCCACGTTCAAGCAGACGGTCGAACTCTAACCCTCGCCCACCTTCCACCATGAAAACCCTGCTTGCCCTCCTCGCCATGACCCTCTCCGCCTTTGCCGCCGATTCCATCCACGGCCTCACGATGAAAGACATCGAAGGCAAGGACCTGCCCCTCAAAAACTACGCGGGCAAAGCCGTGCTCATCGTCAATGTCGCCTCCGAGTGCGGCTACACCGGCCAGTATGCCGGCCTGCAGGCCCTGAGCGAGAAAATGGCCTCCAAGGGCCTCGTGGTGCTCGGCGTGCCCTGCAACGACTTCGGCGGCCAGGAGCCCGGCGACGAAAAAACCATCCAGACCTTCTGCAGCACGAATTACAAAGTCACCTTCCCGATGACCTCCAAAGTCACCATCAAAGGCGATGCCAAGCATCCTCTCTACGCCCTCCTCACCCAAGGCAGCGGCGAGGTGGGCTGGAACTTCGAAAAATTCCTCGTCGGCAAAGATGGCAAGCTCATCCAGCGATTCGGCTCCGATGCCGAACCCGAATCAGGTGACCTTCTTTCCGCCATTGAGGCGGCTTTGAAGTGATATTCTCTCCCTCGGAATGGTGCCTCTGTGTGCTTCGAAGTTAGGTGACACGATCTTGCTAGCGGGGTGTGAAAAGCGGAAGAAGAGGAATCAGTGACTTGTCCGGCTTGTCCCAGCCGAGGATGAGATGAATTTTTGTCGCCGTCCGCCTCAAGCCATCTTCCGTTAGCTTATCACCGCCTTGTTCAGCGAGGTCAGCGAGCTTGGTCGCCAGTCTCTCGAGTTTGGTGCATTCCAAAGATTGCATGATCCTGTGGATACGAACCTTGGGGTTTCTTTTGCTTATCTCGGCGTGCACTCCTGCTTTCACATCGATTTTGCGCTGCAGGTAGCTGAGGAGGTCGCCAGCGTATTTCGAGAAGAGAGTGGTTTCGGCCTTGCTACCGTTTAGCAGATCATCACTGACGAGGTGAAAGCACCGTTTCGCCAGCATGGGGTTCTTTTCATCAAGCGTTTGAAAGAGGTGAATCGTGCGAAACTCCTCTTTGCACTTCCGGTTGAGGCTTTTCACCAGATAGAAGGTCGATTCGCCTGCTAGACCACGCTCCAAGCGCTGCGTGTCCCGATCTCGTCTCGCCCTCAACTCAGCATCGAACTCTGCCGAAGAAGCTGTTCCGCATGCCGAATACAGGCAGCTCAAAAAAATGGAGATTCTGCGCATGCGCAAAATCTCCATTCAGAAATTGAAGTTGGCAAGTTGGACGATCAATCCCCGCCACCTGCGACCTTCGGTGAGTTGCCGAGCGCTTCTTTGACGGCGGCGACGGCGTAATCGCGATTCAGCTTGGTGATCCAGCGGACGCTGATCTCCTTCGGGCAGGCGGCTTCGCACTCGTATTGGTTGGTACAGTTGCCGAAGCCTTCTTTGTCCATTTGGCGGACCATGCCTAGCGTGCGGCGATCCTTTTCAGGCTGGCCCTGCGGCAGAACATTGAGCTGACCTGCCTTGGCGGAGACGAAGAGCATGGCGCTGGCGTTTTTGCACGCGGCCACGCAGGCACCGCAGCCGATGCACGCCGCAGCGTCCATTGCGGCGTCGGCCACGACTTTGCCGATAGGCAGGGCGTTCGCATCCTGCGGAGCCCCGGTGCGCACGCTGATGAAACCACCGGCCTGCTGGATGCGATCAAACGCACCGCGATCGACGACGAGGTCTTTGATGACGGGGAAGGCCTTCGCGCGGAAGGGCTCGACCCAGATGGTGTCGCCCGTGCGGAACTTGCGCATGTGAAGCTGGCAGGTCGTCGTGGCCTTCTCGGGGCCGTGCGGCACGCCGTTGATCTGCATGGAGCACATGCCACAGATGCCTTCGCGGCAATCATGGTCAAAGGCGACCGGCTCCTGGCCTTTGGAAATGAGGCGCTCGTTCACGATGTCCATCATTTCGAGGAACGAGGCATGATCCGGAATGTCCGGAGCATCGATGTCCTGGAAGTGACCGGGCTGGCCTGCGTTTTGACGCCAGACTTTGAGGTGAAGATTGAGTTGGGACATGGGACGTTGAAAAGGGCGTTATTTGTAACTGCGGACGGCAAGGTGGACCTCTTCGAAGGTCAGCGGCTCTTTGTTGAGTTCGGGCTTGGCGAAGTCGCCGGTGTAGCCCCAGGCGGCGGCGTAGCTGAAGTTTTCGTCGTCGCGTTTTGCCTCGCCATCGGGGTATTGGTGCTCGGTGCGGAAGTGGCCTCCGCAGCTCTCTTCGCGATTGAGGGCGTCGAGGCAGAGAAGCTCGGCGAATTCCATGAAGTCGGCCACGCGTCCGGCTTTTTCGAGCTCGGGATTGCAAGCGTTGCCGCTGCCAGGGACGAAGACGTTGTTGTGAAACTCCTCACGCAGCTCGGGGATGCGTTTGAGAGCTTCGGTGAGGCCAGCGCGGTCGCGGGCCATGCCGCATTTATCCCAGACGAGGAGACCGAGTTCGCGATGGAAGCTGTCCACGCTGCGCTTGCCTTTGATGTCGAGGAAGCGCTTGGTCTGCGCCGCGCAGTTTTCGAGCGCTTTCTTGAATTCGGGATGCTCGGTGGTGACGCTGCCGGGCTTCTGATGCACGAGGTAGTTCGCGATGGTCGTCGGGATGACGAAATAGCCATCGGCGAGGCCCTGCATGAGTGCGGAGGCTCCGAGACGGTTCGCGCCGTGATCGGAGAAGTTCGCTTCGCCGAGCACATGGAGGCCGGGGAGGTTGCTCATGAGGTTGTAGTCCACCCACAGGCCGCCCATCGTGTAATGCACGGCCGGGTAGATGCGCATGGGCTGCTTGTAGCCGTCTTCGCCGGTGATCTTTTCATACATGGCGAACAAATTGCCGTAGCGCTCAGCGATGGTCTTCTGGCCGAACTGGCCGATGGCCTCGGCGAAGTCGAGATACACGCCGCGACCGCCAGGGCCGACGCCGCGACCTTCATCGCAGGCTTCTTTGGCGGCACGGGAGGAAATGTCACGCGGGGCCAGGTTGCCGAAGCTCGGGTATTTGCGCTCGAGAATGTAATCGCGATCCGCTTCGGGGATTTGCGCCGGCGGTTTGCCGATATCAGCGGCTTTTTTCGGCACCCAGATGCGTCCGTCATTGCGGAGCGACTCGGACATCAGTGTGAGCTTGCTCTGATAATCGCCGCTGACCGGGATGCACGTTGGGTGGATCTGGGTGTAGCAGGGATTCGCGAAGTAAGCGCCCTTCTTGTGCGCACGCCACGTCGCGGTGACGTTGCAGCCCATCGCGTTCGTGGAGAGGTAGAAAACGTTGCCGTAACCGCCGGTGCAGAGCAGCACCGCGTCGCCCGCGTGGGACTCGATTTTGCCGGTGACGAGGTTTCGCGTGATGATGCCCTTGGCGTGACCATCGACGGTTACCACATCGAGCATTTCCGTGCGCGGATACATCTGAACGCCGCCCGCAGCGATTTCCTTGTTCAAAGCCGAGTAGGCACCGAGGAGGAGCTGCTGACCGGTCTGACCGCGAGCATAAAATGTGCGGCTCACCTGAGCGCCACCGAAGGAGCGATTCGCCAGCATGCCGCCGTATTCGCGGGCAAACGGAACGCCCTGCGCCACGCACTGGTCGATGATATTCACACTCACTTCAGCGAGACGATGCACATTGGCTTCGCGAGCGCGGAAGTCGCCACCTTTGACCGTGTCATAAAAGAGACGATGCACGCTGTCGCCGTCGTTCTGGTAGTTCTTCGCCGCGTTGATGCCGCCCTGGGCCGCGATGGAGTGCGCACGACGGGCGCTGTCCTGGAAGCAGAAGCACTTCACCTTGTAGCCAAGCTCGGAAAGCGTCGCCGCGGCCGAGGAACCAGCCAAGCCGCTGCCCACGACGAGCACGGTGAACTTGCGCTTGTTCTTCGGATTGATGAGCTTCGAGTCCTGCTTGTGCTTGGACCACTTCATGGCCATCGGGCCGGAGGGAATGCTGGAATGGAGAGACATGGCGGAAAGGAGCAAAAAGGTTCAGAATCAGCGACCGTAGCCGAAGAGCCAGATGGACAGGACGATGGCGGCGTTTCCGGCGAAGATCAGGCCCGCGAAGGCATAACCGGCCTTTTTGAAGAGTGGCTCAGACTTGTCGGTGCTGATGCCGAGCGTCTGGAAGAGGCTGCTGAAGCCGTGGCTGAGGTGGCTGCACAGCAGCGCCATGGCGATGAGATAAAAAATAGACGCCGGAGCCCAGGAGAAGCCGTCGATGACCATCTTATAGACGTTGTGCACCTTCTCGCCGTGAAGGTCGATCTTGTAGGCGTCCGAGTTGTAGCTGTTTCCGACGCGCACGGTGTAGTGCATCAGGTGATAAATGACGAAGGCCAGGATCGTCAGGCCGCTCCAGATCATCGTGTGGGAGGACTTCGAGCTCACCTGCGCCTTGTGCTGGCCGTATTTGTTTGGGCGGGCCGCGTTGTTCTGCTTCGTGAGCGACACCGTGGCGACGATGTGGACCAAAACCGCTGCCAGCAGGCCGATTCGGGCGATCCACACGCCAGCGCCGTGCAGCGCGGTTTGCAGCAGGTGGCCGTATTCATTGATCGCGTCCTGACCGGCGAAAATGAGCAGGTTGCCGACGAGGTGACCAAAGACGAAACCGATCAGCATCAGACCTGTCAGGGCGACGAGGATCTTCTTGCCGATGGAGGAGGCGTAAAACCGTGAAAAGGAGTCAAAAACAGCGCTCATGTGGGGAGTGGAAATTCATCATGGAGATACGGAACAAGCGTGCAACCGGGATTCGGCTTCTTGTCTCGCAAAATGGATATTTGGGATCAAAGGAAGGGTAACCATTCGCTCTAACCGCAGTGCTCACCGCATTCGGCGCACCCCTTATCGTCCTCGGTTGAACAGGCGGCCGAATAGATCTCCGAGGTCCAATTTGACTCGTGGATCATTCGCTGCAGGCGCGGCGGGAGCTGCCGGTGCGATGGGAGGAGACACGGCCGGATAGCCCGGGGTCATCACCACACCTGGCTGCTGTGTCAGTGGCGGCAGCACGATCTGGCGCTGCTGACCGCTGTGACGTCCATATTGACCGTGCATCTCTGGGCGTTTGATGCGCGGATTGCGAAAGCCCTGTGCCGCCAGCGCCTCAATGTGCTCCTCGATGTCGTGAAAGTACTCGCCAAAAGCCTGACCGTAGCCGGTTTGACAGGCCACCGTTTGGCTATCCTCCGCCGAATACTCCACCAGATGAAACACACGATAGATATGCGCCAAATCCGCCCGCGAGCGGCCACTCACATCCTCCACGAGTTCCTCCACATCATTCGCCAGCGCCGAGAGTGTTCCTAGGAGCTCGAACTCTGGATGTGCAACCGTCACCCGTCGTTGCCGGCAGTGCTCCGCAAACGATCGTTGGAGCTGCCGAGTTGTATTTTGCAGGCACTGAAGCTCCCGCTCCACGATCATTTGCCGTGTCTGCGCCTGCTGTTGGTAGGTTGCCTGCGCTGGGTCCACACGGCGAAACTGTGCTTGGAGGGTGCTCGGCAACATTCCGAGCGAAAACAGTGTCAAAAGGCAAATACGAGTGATCGAGTTCATAGGGCCACTGAGGCTACCGGAACACCGAATAGCTCGCAATGGTCATTTTATGAAGCTACCGAGCGGTCAGAAAATGTTCCATGCACAGCCGTTCCTTTTCGTTCGCTAACCCCGTGTTTTGTATCTTGAACCATGGGTGGCCTGCTCCACTTTGAGCGCCTTCTTTATGTTCAAAAAACGCCGTTGGCTCAAAATCGTGCTGCTCATCGTCCTCACGGGCGTGCTGGGTGCGTACATGGCTGGCGAGGTCTTTTACAATCTGAACAGCAACCTCGTCTTTGTGGCCGTGCGAGATGCGGAGAGTTCACCGTTGAAAGTTCGCCTGAAACGCGGTGCCTGGAAGTCTCCCACCGATCTGACCCCGGCTGATCTATCCGCCGCGCTCATCGAGCGGCATTCGGAGCCGGGGCTGCGCTGGGCTTCGCTGCACGTCAATCGTGATGCGGGGCTGCGGGCCAATCTGGCGCAGAAGATTTTCGGAGCGCAGGTGCATGTCGTCACCATCTCGCCGAATCGTTTTGATTTTATGACCTCCTTCCGGCCCAAATTTGCCGTCACCACGGCGCGTGAGCGGATGGACTCGGAGAATCTGTGGTTCTCGATCACCTCGAATTTTCGCGACCCGAAGGGCAAACCGATGGGCTGGGTGTATCACGAGGGTGTCCGGCAGAATAATCCGTTTGGCGACTGGAGCGGATGCTTCTTTGTGAAGGGGGGGAGGCCTTACTTCGGCCCTAAATCACTCGAAGTGGAGGTGCCGGGGCCGATTCAAGAAGGTTCGCAGGTGTATCCGGCGGTGATGAAGAATCACACCATCTTCTCCTATGTGGAATTGAAGCCGGACGAGTTCTTCGATGGCTCCAAGATCACCTACCGGGCGCTTGGCGGCATGAAGAAGGATGGCAGCATCGTCTTCGTGCTTAGTGGCGATGGCGGTGTGATGAATGTGGCCGAGGTATCTGAAATCGCTCGCAAGCTCGACGTGCAGCATGCCACGCTGCTTGATGGGGGACGTGCCTTGCAATACTCGATCCGCACCGAAGATGGACCGTGGCACTTCACGGCTTTCAACACCCTGCTGCCCGTCGAGAGGAAGCCTCTCGAAAGGCAGCTCTCGCCGGTGTACATCGGCGTGCGCCGCAAGCCGCCGCCGGTGGTGGGACTCACGCCGCCATGAGCGGGACCTCGAAATACTCCAGCGCCCACTCCCGCATGTAACGCACGCGGTTTGGTGTGAAGCGGTAGAGGATGAATTCGGGATTTTCGAGGCTGCCGAGGTAGGCGCGGAGCAGGGGATTCGAGTTCCAGATCTCTTCGAGCAGCGTGCGATCCGTGACGATCTCGGCGGTGGCGGTGATGCGCACCTGGTTGTGCTCGTCATCCATGTAGCAAAGCTCGGCTTTCGGATTGGCTTCAATTTCCCTCGTCTTGCCGTAGCGCCGCAGATTGGCCACATAGATCACAAAACCATCCGTGCGCACCGGCGAGACCGGCCTGGCCCTCGCCTGATCTCCCTCGCAGGTGGCGAGCACGGGAAACTTCGCCCGTTTCATCGTCTCAAGGGCGAGCGAGGGCACTTCGGCGGGATCAATCGGCTTCGGTTTGGGCTGGGACATGTGTGTGGGGAAAAACGCACCTTCGAAGCGATGTGTCATCCCTCTTTTGCTCAATAGTCCACGATCCCCGTGTCCCGGGCGAAGGTGATGGGGCCGCCGCGGAAGGGTGGGTAGCCGGTGCCGAGGACCATGGCGAGGTCGATGTCATCGGCGCTGCGGGCGATGCCTTCTTTGAGGCACTTCATGGCTTCCTGGCTGAGCAGCAGGGCCAGTTTGGACTGGATGCACTCGTGGCTCGGCAGGCGGTTGTGAGCGGGCGGTGGAATCTCTCGGCCGTTTTCGTAGTGGTAGAAGCCTTGGCCGCTTTTTTTGCCGAGGTGACCGGCGGCGATCATCTTTTCAAAGGCATCCGTCTTGGCGACATGCGTGGCCACATCGAGCCCGATTTCATCGAGTAAGCGCATGGGGCCCATCGGCATGCCGAATTCGAGCATCGCCTCGTCGATGTCCCTCACCGCGATGCCGCTTTGATGAAGACGCACGGCCTCCATCAGGTAAGGCACGAGAATGCGGTTCACGAGGAATCCTGGGCTGTCTTTGACGACGATGGGCGTCTTGCCGATCTTTTGTACAAAGCTCACCGCCGTGGCGAGCACATCTGGTGAGGTTTCTGGCAGGGTGATGATCTCGACCAATGGCATGCGGTGCACCGGATTGAAGAAGTGCAGGCCGATGACGCGCTCGGGATGCGGCACGGTTTGGGCCAGTTCGGCTACGGAAAGGGCGCTGGTGTTGGTCGCGAGGATGGTGTCGCTCGAAACACGAGCCGCGAGATCGGCGAAGATCTTCTTTTTGAGGTCCATGCTCTCCGTGGCGGCCTCGATGATGAGGTGGTGACGCGTGAGCGGGGCCTTGTCGGTGGTGGTGGCAATGCGGTCGAGCGTGTCGCGGGCTTGCACCTTCGTGACGAGTCGGCGGCGCGTGGCGTCTGAAACAAGGCCTTGAATGCGTTCGTGGCCCCGAGCGAGGCTGTCAGAGGCCACATCGGTCATCAAAACGCGAACACCCCGCGAAGCGAGGGCGTGGGCGATGCCGCTGCCCATCACGCCCGCGCCGATGACCACGGCGTCTTGAATGGGAATGGCGGTGCCAGCAGCGGCGGGGCGTTTGTTGGCCTCTTCGCGTTTGAAAAAGAGGTCGATGAGGCGGGAGGTGTCGCGGCTTTGGATGAGTTCGGCCACGGCATCGCGTTCGAGCTTCAATCCATCATCGATCACGCCATGAGCGGCCCGCGTGACGACGTCGATGGCTTTGGGGATGGCTGGGTAAAGGCCTCGCGTTTTGGCGAAGGCCTTCTTTTTGGCAAAATGGCCGATCAGACGCAAAAAGAGGTTTTCGAGGTGAAAACGCGGCGCGGGCCGTTTTTCGCGAACCAGCCTGCGGGCCAGTTTTTCGAGGTTTTCGGGAGCCACGACATGGCTGACGAGGCCAGCGTGCTTGGCGGCGTGAGCACTGAGGAGTTTGCCACTGGTGATGAGATCGAGCGCTTGGCGCACACCGATGAGCCTTGGCAGTCGCGTGGAGCCGCCCCAAGCCGGGAGAATGCCGAGCTGGGTCTCTGGCAGGCCGATTTTCGTCGATTCATGTTCGCTGGCGATGCGCCAATCGCAGGCGAGGGCGGCCTCGAAGCCGCCACCCATCGCCGCGCCATGAATAGCGGCGATTTTGGGGATTTTGAGCCTCGCCAGCCGGTCGAAAACGGCTTGGCCTAGCCAGATGAGGTCGTTCACTCGGGCGTGAGGCATGCGTCGGATGGCCTTCAGGTCTGCCCCAGCCACAAAGATCCGGTCTTTGCCGCTTCTGAGGACGAGTGCCCGCACGCGAGTGTCATGTTCGAGGGTTTCGAGGTGGTGGTTGAACTCGCGGAGGGTTTCCTCGTTCCAGACGTTGGCGGGTTTGCCCGGTGAATCGAAGACCAGCCAGGCGATGCCGTCGTGATCGACATCGACCCGGAAATGATGCGCCGTAGCGGAAGGACCGTGGATGATTTCCCAAAGGGCGTGCGGCGCATCGTGGAGCACGTCAGGACGGTCGGAGAGACTCGTTTTCATAGCCTGCTAAGGTTGTTGCAGGCTCTGACGGTGCTGGGGATGGAAGGTTCAAAAGGGGCAGGTGGGAATGAAAAGAATGCCTAAGTCCGGGTGGTGCCTAGCTTTGCATGGCAATTATGAATTATACATTGAAGTTAAAAAATCATGATGCTAGCTTGTATATATTGTGATAAATTAGAATAGCCATACAAACGACGTGCCCTTACAGGCTCGTCTTCCCCCGCAATTGAACATGAAAACCCTTTACCCTTCCAGCACGAGCCAAAAGCTGAAATCGGTCGCCCTTGTGGGCTCCGGGGTGGCTGGGCTGACCCGGATTCGCGAGACGCATGAGGCCAGTATCTTGTCCTTCCACGGCATTTGCGAGGGCATGGGCACGGATCGGGTGCTGGATTGGTCCCTGCACCTGCCGCAGGAGATTTTCCGCCGGGTTTGCGCCTTCCTAGCCTCGAATTACGTCGTCGTTTCACTCCAAAGCGTGGTGGATAGGCTGAAGGCAGGCGAAAAGCCTGAGCCGAACAGCGTGGTTCTGACCTTTGATGACGGCTATGCGTCCAACTACCGCCTCGCCTGGCCTGTGTTGCGCGAGTTTAACCTGCCTGCCACCATCTTTGTGGCAACTGGCTTCCTCGACGGCACGGAGCCGATGTGGTTTCAGCGCCTCGATCTAGCCTTGAGCACGTCAACGAAGCCCTTTTTCGAATGGAAGTCACCGAATGGCAAAGTGCGTCTGCCTCTAGGCACCCGTGAGCAGCGTCAGATGGCTCTCGGCAAGCTGTTGCCCGAGCTCAAACACATGCCGGACGAGGACATGCTCAGCGAGATCGGCCGGATCGAGCGGGCGCTCGGCACGGAGCTCCCTGCGGTCAGCGAGCTGCCAGAGCCGATGCTCCCGATGACTTGGGATCAGGTGCGAGAACTGGCGGCGACTGGACTGATCGACTTCGGCGGGCACACCCACACCCATCCCATTATGGCCCGTTGCAGCCATGAGGCTCTCCGTGGCGAGATTTTCACCTGCTACGAGCGGCTGAAGCAGGAGCTTGGCCGTGAGCCGAGGCTCTTCGCGTTTCCGAACGGTGGACAGGGAGACTACTGCGCTGGCGCACTGGCTGTGCTGAAGGAGGCTGGCTTCGAAGCTGCCTGCACGATGCGGAATGGCCGTGTCGATCAAAGCTCCTCGCTCATGGAATTGCCGCGCTACGGCTCGCCGGAATCCGTCTGGGAGGCCGAGGCCACAGTCTCGGGTGCTTTCGAAGCCGTCAAAGCCTGGCGAAAGATGGCCAGGAACTCTCTCTGGAGCATTCTGCCATGAAGTCGATCGTCATTCATACCTCGAAGGAGGCCGCGTTGCCGCTCCCGTTCCTGCCGCATCGGGCGCTGCATCCTGCCGCTCCGGTGCAGCCTCCCGCCTTGGCCAAGGACAAGCGTCCCACGATCCTGCACTTCACCTACAGCATCGGCGGTGGTGGTGCGGAAGCGATGCTCGTGAACCTCGTCGAGTCGCTCGATCCCTCGCAATTCCGAACGGTTGTCGTAGCGGTGAATGCCAGCCCGTGGCCGCATGCCGCGAAGCGAATCCGCGATGCGGGTGCCTCTTTGCATGATCTCGAAGGTGAAGCCTACCTGAGCCGCAGCACGCTCGCCCGCCTGCGCATGGTGCTGCATGCGGAGCGACCCGATGTGATGCAAACGTGGATGCATCATGCCGATCTCGTTGGCGGTTGGGTGGCCCGCATTGCCGGCGTCAAAAAGGTGCTGTGGAGCATTCATTGCCGCGAGATTCATCGCAATCCGGGGGAGAGCGCCGTGAAGAGCGCCTTCTTCCGCCGTGCCCTCGGCCTCAGTTCGAAATTCATTCCCTCGCGCATCCTTTCCTGCTCCGCCGCCGCCATCGAGGACCATGTGAAGAAGGGCTACCCTCGCAAAAAGATGCTGTGGATCCCCAATGGCATCGATGCCAGCCGCTTCCGCCCTTCCGAGCAGGCTCGTGTCGCCACGCGGGCGGAACTCGGCATTCCCGAAGGCGCACCGCTCATCGGTTATGTAGGCCGTTTTCATGAGATGAAGGACCTGCCGACCTTTTTCCGTGCGGCAGCCCTGTTGCAGCAAAAACTGCCCGACGCCCATTTCGTGCTCTGCGGCGGACTCGAGGTCGAATTGAGCGAAACCGAGCGCGAAGCCTTCGCCACGATTCCAAATCGCACGCAGGTGCGCTTCGTGCCCTTCCGCGCCGATCCTTGGAACCTGTATCCGGCCTTTGATATTTTCTCGCTCTCCTCACGCACCGAGGCCTGCCCGATGACCGTCATGGAGGCGATGGCCTGTGGGGTGCCCTGCATCACCACCGAGGCCGGTGATTGCTCCCGTCTTCTCGATGAAGTTGGTCACACCGTGCCGCTGCATGATGCCGAAGGCCTTGCCAAGGCCTGGCAGGTCACCACCACGCTCGATGCCTCGACGCTTCACGAACTCGCCGAGGCCTCACGCCAGCGAGTGATCGAACGCTTCACCATCGCCGGAGCCACTCAACGATACGCGGAGACCTACGCCCAGCTCCTTAACATCAAAAAATGACCCGCCCCTTCAACGCCATCCTTTGTCTCGGCCTTGCCCTCGCTCTCGAAGCGTCGGCAGCGCCCGCCATCTGGCTGGTGGATGGCATGACGCGGGTGTCTCGCGAGGAAAAGCCGCGCCCGGCGAAGAACCTCGCGCTGCATGCAGCGCGTGGTGAGTGGGAACCTCTCCAAGCCGTCATCCATGCCTCGCCAGAGCAGCTCAAGCAGGTCGATGTCGATGCCGCCACCATTCTGCATGCTTCTGGAACCGCTTT
>CALSBJ010000027.1:0-68350 GCA_943373155.1 Akkermansia muciniphila
GCTTTGCCAGGAGGCGGGATCAAGACCGGATCTTCAATCATTCTTGGCGGGCTGAGCCACGCCATGACAGAGGCATAGGCATCATGCAGCAGACGCGTCGTTTTGCGTCTCGCTCGTGGAAGCCAGCTTTGCACACCAGCAGCCTTCATGACGCTTTTGCCATGGGGTGAACGATGGATGCCCGTGTGCCGGGTGCCTTCCGCCGCCGCATCCATCTCTTCAGCAGGCTGCGGGTTAGCTTGGCAAAAAGCCCGTTGCCTTGCGGCGGACAAGGGCGAGTGCGCAGATCCGGCTCCAAGCCCGATTCACGTAGAAAGCGGACCGCGTCCGGCTTCCAAAAGCCTCCCTTCACCGATTCGACATACGAGATGATCGGAGGTGTCTCAGGGGTCAAAAAAAGCATGCCATGGCGGCCCGCACGAAGGCAGTCCCGCACGCGTGTCTCGGCCTGCCAAATGTTCAACCCTGGTGGGCTCACAATCTCTTGAAGGAACTCCCGCCTCCAAAGCGTGGCATTGAGGCCGGAGCGGAGGTTTTCGGCATTGGACTCGCGAAACCAAGTGTCCTCAATGGCGGGGCCGTTGACGTCGCGGATATCGATCTCCAGCGTCAATGCCTGGATGGCATGAAACTGGCTCAAGATCTCCTCGAAGAGTGGAATGTTGATCGGTTTCGAAAGCAAAAAATCCTCCTGAAGGAACAGAACATAAGGTTCGGGTACTTGCGCGAGCGCTCTGGCAAGACTCGTCGTCCAGGAAGGGTCCTCTCCCGTGTGAAGCATTTCCACACGTTCATCCGCGTAGCTGCACTGGTCTGCCACCAGCCTCACAGGCATTTTCAGACCTTCCGCGTGCTTGAAATAGAGACGAAAAAAAACCGGCCAGATGTCGCGGTAGGCATCGCAGGAGCTCACCAGCACGCTGCATGGAGGGGGGGGGCTATTCATCACGGCAAAGCGAGGGCTCTCGTGCTTCGGGTCATCGACCGGCTTCGCCGGGCTGCACTGTTTCGTTCTTGTTCATGGTTCAGAAAGCATGTCGCCCCGGCATATTGCAAGCGTGTTTTTGCTGCGCCGCCCGGCCCGGTGAAAATAGTTGCGGCTAAGGCGTTCGCGCATCATCTCCCGAGCGCATGCTTGTCCCGACAAACCAAAAGACTCTTTTCTTTTTCCACAAGAAGACCCGTCTGCATTTCCTGCACATTCCCAAATGTGGAGGCACCTACGTCGAGGCGTCCTTTACGCCATGGATCCAAAAATGTGAGACGCGGGTGCTCCCGGGGTCAAAAGGCCACCTTACCTTTTTGGAGTATGATCGCCTCTTTTCGGCTGCCGGTGTCGTTCGCCCCCAAACTTGGTTCACGGTGATCAGGAACCCGTGGGACTGGCACGCCTCTTGGTTTCATTACATTAAAAAAGATGTGGGTGGAAAAGCCTCCGGCATGCCGGTTGAGGCGGCGCTTTTCCAAAAGTTCTCTTTTGCCGATTACCTTGGCTGGCTTGAAGACCCGTACGCTCCCTCCAGCCCACAGCGCTACATGCATAAACAAATGCGAGATTACCTTGTGAACGAACAGGGGGAACTCGTGGTGAAGCATGTGCTGCGGCAGGAGAATCTGGAGGAGGAATTGCGTGGGCTGGCTGCGAGCCTCGACCTCATTCTGAAGCCCGTCTCTGGACGCTTCAACGCCTCCGAGCGGGCGAAGGACTATCGTGCCTATTATGATGACCGCACGGCTGCCATTGTTGCCCGTCGTCACGCGGATGACATCCGCCTTTGGGGGTATCAGTTTGAGTAAAGGCGGTGGGCGGTTACAGCCAACCAGCGGTCTCTAGGGCCTTGCGCAGCCGTGCCACCGCATCCGTGATGCTTGTCTCGTTGGTGAGCAGGGTCAGATCCGGGTTAGCAGGTGGCTCGTAAGGTGAGTCGTAGCCGGTCATCCCCAAGATTTTTCCGTCACGAGCTCTTTTGTAGAGTCCCTTAGGATCGCGTTTTTCACAGACCTCAATGGAAGTGTTCACATACACTTCGAAGAACGGGATGCCGCGTTGGCCGCAAAGGCTGCGCAATTCGCTCCGCTGTAAATTGTAGGGGGAGATAAACGCGCACAGCACGATGAGACCTGTCTCCGCCATCAATAAAGCCACATGGCCAGCCCGGCGCAGGTTTTCGTTCCGGTCTTTTTCCGAAAAGCCCAAGTCATCGCACAAGCCCAGTCTGAGGTTGTCACCATCGAGAGCGAAGACCTTTCGGCCTTCCTGGTGTAGCTGCCATTCAAGGTTTCGGCTGATGGTGGACTTTCCTGAGGCTGACAATCCGGTGAGCCAGACGACGCCTCCCTTTTGCCCCATTCGGCTCCAGCGGTCCTCTCTAGTGAGCATGGATTCGGACGCGATGACGACGGCTGATTGATCTGCCTCCGCGCCTTGTGGGGTGTAAATATGCTCGGGAACGTTTTGCATTGTGCTTGAGGCCAGAAACTGGCTGTCTATGCTTCGACCTCGAATAAATCAAATCGGTTGTTCGGAAACATTCACCCCGTGACACTCATACGTTTTATCAACTCGTTACTGCGACCCACCGGGGTGCAGTTGTGCAAAAAGAGCAAGTACCGCCTGGTCTATGGAAATGACTGGATTGACGACGCTCTGGAAATTCTTCATGTGCGCGGCGTGGTCCCCCGCATCGTGATGGATATTGGGGCGAACAGGGGCCAGACCAGCAAAAGGCTGGCGAGAGCTGCCCCGGGTGCCGTGGTGCATTGTTTTGAACCCACGCCAGCGAGCCGCGAGGTGCTCCAGCATAAGCTTTCCGTCTTCCCTAACGTTAGGGTGCATCCGATCGCGTTTGGACGTGAAGATGGCAGGGCGAAGTTTTATCTTCGTGCGCATCATGAGTCGAATTCGTTTCTCCAGCTCAAATCAGATGAGAAGGGGGGCACTCCCGAGGAGTCGATCGACGTCGAAGTACGGTGCTTGGATAGCTTTGTCGCCTCCTCTGGCTGGAGTGATGTGCATGTGCTCAAAATCAACGCGGAGGGCTATGACCTCGAAATTCTCAAAGGCGGTGGTCGGCTCTTGGCGGATGGCAAAATTCATCTCATCTTTGTCGAGATCAACTTCGACGAGTTGTACCATGGCCAAGGGGGTTTTCTTGAACTTCATACCTATCTCACGGGCCTCGATTATTCGCTCGTCGGGTGCTACGAGACCGCCTCCTCGGGGACGGGCGAAACCATGTGGACCAACGGGCTCTATGTGAAACGCCTGAAGGCAGTCACCCCATAAACTTTCGAAATCCGACACATGGCAGCATTTCTCGCGCGTGGTTTAAAATGGTTGGTCAGGCCCGTGCTGGCTAAGCTCCTCAAAGGTAGGTCTCCAGCTGATCTTGGCGCTCTCAAGAAGCTCTTGGCTTATGCTAGGCCGCAGTGGCGGCGCTTTGGTTCCGGGGTGGTCTTGAGTATCGGATCGGGCATGTTCAACGCGTTCATGCTCCTCTCGTTCAATGTGATTTTCTCCATCGTATTGAAAGGAGATTCCCCCGTCCTCGACCGGCCCATTCCCGTTCCATTCATGGGCTTGGTGGCATTGAGGGATGTGTTTGATCTTCCCGCCAGTGGAGAGCGTGCTTCGGTGTTTTCCGTGGTTGTGGCCAGCATGCTCATCCCCTGCATGATGTTTTGCCGTGGGTTCCTGGGCTATCTGGCCACGAGATCTTACATCAAGGCATCGAGTCACATCCTCTTTCGCATCCGCAATGATCTCTATGCGGCCATTCTGAGGCAGTCGATGGCCTTCTTCAACAAATCCAGAGCGGGTGAGCTGATCCAGATCGTCTCCACTCAGTCCGCAGCCCTCCAATCCAATGCTCTCGCCCTCGTTCAGGCGCTCACGCGGCATCCGGCGATGATTCTTTCCACGCTTTCGGTCATCTTTGCCATCGATCCGCTGTTCTCCTTCGTCTCCCTGTTTGTCTTCCCGCTTTGCATTATCCCGGTGCGTATGATCTCCAAGGCTGTGAAGCGCAGCGGTGTGCTGGAGATGACGGCCTCCACGGACATGCTCGTGAGCATGCATGAGGCCTTCGGCGGCATTCGGCTTGTGAAGGGCAACTCACGCGAGGAATACGAACTTCGCCGTTTTGAAAAGGGGAATCGTGCCAGCTCGGTGGATGCCGTGAAGTTCAACAAGCTGGCGGACTTGAGTGGTGCCATCGTCGAGTCCGTGGCGTCCCTTGGCATTGCCGCCGGGCTCATTTATTGGTGGTATCAGGACAAGTCCGCGGCGGATTTCATGTTCCTCGTCGTGGCCCTCATCGGCATGTATCCGCCGATCAAAGATCTCAGCCGTATCGGCATCACCACGCAGCGCACCCTAGCCGCCTGTGAGGTCGTTTTTGAGCTCCTCGATAAGCTGCCCGATGTACGGGACCGGCCTGAAGCCCAGGAAATCACACGGTCCAAAGGCGCAGTTTCGCTGCGAGATGTGAGCTTTACCTACTCGGGGGCTGATGGGGCGAAGCTGGACAAGCCTGCCCTCACCGGCGTCTCATGTGACTTTGAACCGGGCAAATTTTACGCTCTCGTGGGCCCCAGCGGCTCGGGGAAGAGTACTATTTTCTCCCTGCTGATGCGCTATTACGATGTCGATTCTGGTGCCATCACCATGGATGGCCGTGATCTTCGGGACATCACGCAGAAGTCCCTCCGTGAAAACATCGGCATCGTCAGTCAGGATGTGTTTCTCTTTCACGACACGATCTGGGAAAACATCCGCTATGGCCGTCTCGATGCCTCGGACGCCGAAATCCGCGAGGCCGCTCGCAAGGCTCATGTGGATTCCTTCGTCAGCGAGTTTCAGGATGGCTACCAATCCATCGTTGGAGACGGTGGATCAAAGGTCTCCGGGGGGCAGAAGCAGCGCATCTCCATTGCTCGCACCATCCTCAAAAATGCTCCCATCCTGCTGCTCGACGAGGCCACCTCCGCTCTCGACACCGAGAGCGAACGGTTCATTCAGGAATCCCTTCACGATCTGGCGGAGGGCAGGACGGTGATCGCCATCGCCCACCGCCTCTCCACCGTGCTCGCGGCGCATAAGATCATTGTCATGCAGGATGGCCGTGTGGAGGCTATCGGTTCAAATGAGGAGCTGCTGCAAACCTGCGATCTCTATCGCCGCCTGCACAGTTTGCAGTTTGGCGGTGAGAATGAGGCTGTTACCGTGGCTTGATCGACCGGCGGCTTGACTTTGCCGTGCTCCGGCACACTTCATGCGCCCCTCATAATCATGCCCCAAGCCCCAACGAAGCGTCTCTGGAAGGTCAAGCGTTCCTCCATCCACAATCGCGGCATCTTTGCCAAAGCTGACATTCCGAACGACACGCCCATCATCGAGTACGTGGGTGAAAAAATCACCAAGGCGGAGTCCCGCCGTCGTGGGGATGCCCTCATGGAGAAGTCCAAGAAGACCGGCTGCGCGGCGGTTTATGTCTTCACGCTCAACAAGAGGTATGACATTGATGGTGGTAAGGGCCTCAATCCCGCCCGCTACATCAATCATTCCTGCGCTCCGAACTGCGATGCCTACATCATGCGTGGGCGCATCTGGATCTACTCCATCCGCGACATCAAGGCTGGCGAGGAGCTCACTTACAACTACGGCTTCGATGCGGACACCTGGGACGATCATCCCTGCCGCTGCGGTGCAAAGCGCTGCATCGGCTACATCGTCGAGGAGAAACAGTGGCCGAAACTGCTGCGCATCCTGCAAAAGATCGAGGCCAAGGCCAAAGCCAAGAAGCTCAAAGATGCCGCCAAGGCGGTGAAGAAGCGCAAGGCAGCCTGATCAAGGCTTCTTCTTCACCAGCTTTAGCAGTTCGCTGGCCGTGATGGCTTGGTGGAAAACGATGTAGGTGCCTGGCGAGAAGGTTGCGGCACGTTTTTTGCCCGTGTTTGGCGGTAGGTCCTCCAGCACGGGCTCGATCTCTGAGACATGGCCTACACTGTTTCCCGCTGCATCGATCACGGCGGAACCACTGGAGCCGGGTGCCCAGTCCAGAGTCGTCTCCAGCCACACGGGCCGCGGCAGCTCCGCTCCCTTGGGCAGGCTTTCCGCCTCTTTTTTACGTAGAAAAGGGCGCTGCACGAAGCGGCTGACGATGCCCTCGCTGTAGTAGCCGCGTTTGCCAGAGGGATCGCTGAAGCACCACAGCGGATCACCGGGCGTCACATCCAGGCCGAGGGGCAGGGGAGTGAGTGGCTTTTCAGATTGCACACGCAGGATGGCGCAGTCTGTGCCGCTGCTCACGGCCAGGATTTCCGTCACCGGTAACACCTCATTGTCATCCGTGGCAGCGAGGAGAAAGCCCTCGCGCATCTTTGGCGGCGCTGGCAGCACATGGCCGCAGGTCGCCACCGCGCCATCGGCTGTGATGGCATAGCCGCCGGAGAGATCGAGGTGCCATTTCTCGCATTCCTCGCAGAGATAGAGGTGCCCCACGCGGATGTGCGCCTGCCTCGCCCGCCGCCAGCGCTCGCGGGAGCTGAGGGGCTTCGTTTCGGCAGGCGGCAGCATGAGTTCACAAGAGGAGCGGGTGAGTTGCTGCTGCGCTTGGGTCATGGGTAGCAGTCGTCCAGCCTCTCGCAGGGCCTGCGCCTTCTTCAAAAGCACTGCCTGTGCGGCGCTGCCACGGCCCTCGGGATACACGGGCACGCCGGGTGACTGAGCAAGGGTGATGCTGGCGGAGAATAGGAAGATCCAAGGCAAATGCATGATCCCGCATGCTAACCAAGCCGTCTCCGCGCTGCAATTCACAAGCCTCTGCGGCATAGAATTCATCGACAAGCGTCCTGAACTGCCTAAATGACCGCCCCTCCTATTCCTATCCGCCCCATGAACGTCCCGCTCAAGGAAATCGCCGCTGCCATCCACGCGGCATCACGCATCGCAGTCACCGCCCATGTGCGGCCGGATGGCGATGCGGTGGGCTCACTCCTCGGGCTGGTTTTGAGCCTGCGAAGCCTCGGAAAGCAGGTCACGGCCATTTTGGAGGACGGCGTGCCATCGAATCTCACCTTCCTCCCCGGCACGGAAACGATCATCCAGCCTGACGACCGTGTTTTAGATATCGATCTCGCCATCGCAGTCGATACCGCCACGCATGTGCGCATCGGTGAGGGCGTGGTGAAGGCCTTCTCGGCTGCGCCGAAGCTCGTCAACATCGACCACCACGGCACCAATCCCGGCTATGGTGATCTCGCGCACATCGACACCACCTCGCCAGCCGCAGGCCAGATCGTGTATGACCTCCTCCAAGCGGGGAATTTCCCCATCGACGATGCCGTGAGGCAAAATCTCTTCGTTGCCATCTCGACGGATACCGGTTCTTTTCAGTTCTCCGGCACAAACGCACGCACGCACCGTATCGCCGCGGAGATGCTGGAGGCTGGGCTGGATGCTGCCCGCCTCGCCACCCTCTGCTACCAGTCCTCTCCACGCCGCCGCATCGATCTGCAACGCGCCATGCTCAACGAGATGGTCTTCCGCTCCGACGATCGCATCGCGAGCTGGAACCTCACGCGAAAGCTCATGGAGGAGGTCCAAATGGAGCCTGGCGATACGGAAGGCCTTATCGATACCATGCGCGGCATCGAAGGCATCGTGGCCTGCGTCATTTTTGAGGAGATCGAAAACGGCAAAATCCGAGTCAGCTCACGCTCCAAGGATTCCCGTGTCAATGTTTCCAACGTGTGTGTGCTCTTCGGCGGCGGCGGGCATCCCATGGCCGCCGGAGCACGCTTAGGCGGCCCCATTGAAGAAGCCGCCGCCAAATTCCTCTCTGCTCTCGATGATGAAGTCCGACGACTCGATTAACGGCGTGCTCCTGGTTGATAAAGGCCAGGAAATGACCTCCCATGACGTGGTGGCTGTGGCTCGCCGCTGCCTCAACACCAAAAAGATCGGCCATTGCGGCACCCTCGATCCGATGGCCACCGGCATGCTCATCCTCGTCGTCGGCACGGCCACCCGCATCCAGGATCTCCTCATGAGCGAGGACAAGGAATACACCGGCACCATGACACTCGGTGCCACCACGAACACGCAAGACGCGGAAGGTGAGATCCTCGAACAGAAGCCTGTGCCAGATTTTTCCAAGGAGCAAATCGTCGAAGCCTTCGACCAATTCCGCGGCGATTTTTACCAGACCCCTCCCATGGTCAGTGCCGTGAAGATTGATGGTGTCCCGCTCTACAAACTCGCCCGTCAGGGCAAGGAGGTCGTGCGTGAGCCACGCTTCGTCCGCGTTTACAACTACGACCTCGGCCGCGTCGACCTTCCGCAGGTCGATTTCCGCGTGGTCTGCAGCAAAGGCTTCTATGTGCGCACCTACGCTCATGAAATCGGTCAAAAGCTCGGATGCGGTGCCCACCTTAGCGCCCTCCGCCGCACTCGCAGCGGGCATTTCACGCTGGAGCCGGGTAAGCACGTCACCTTCGACATGCTCAAAGGCGGCCAGCGAGATGCCTGTCTCGCCTCCATGCTCTCGCTCTACGACGTCTCGAAGATGCGCGGAGCATAAGAGGAATCCCCCGAAAAGAGAAAGCGCCCCAGGCGGAGCTGGAGCGCTTTCAGACCCACCTGTGCCGTCCGAGACAGCGGGCTCACGTATCCCATGAGTCCAGGTGGGCGCCCGCAGGATCGGGATGCTGTCTTCCAGTGAAGGCATGACATGACATCCCAAATGCGCAGCTCCCGATAGGTTTGAAACGGGCCGGGCCACAAAGCTCAATAACGAACACTGCAGGAAATTCGGTGGTGCGAGGTGCTGGAAAAGATCACGCGGCATCTGCCGCCATGTGCCGAGCGTAACAGGGGGAAAGCGTGGAAGCAACCACTGCTTGCCACAGCCTACTCACGGCTTAAAAACAACTCTTCCATGCCTCGCAATATCCTCATCACCGGAGCCAACGGAGCCCTCGGCTTCGCCCTCGCCGAATTTTTTCTCTCCCACGAGCCTGAAGCCATCATTCACCTCGGCGTGCGTGAGCGGCGTGAACGTGCCGCAGCTCTTGTGGAGCACTCCGAAGGCCGTGCCAGGCTCGTCACCCTCGAAATCACCGATCCCGAAGCCTGGAAGGTCGTCATCGAGCAGATCGGCAGCGTGGACGTGCTCGTGAACAACGCTGGTTTTCATGAGGATGCGCTTCTGGCCAATATGAAAGCGGATCAATGGTCCCGCGTGCTCGACGGAAATCTCGGCTCTGTCTTCCATGGCTGCCAGGCCGTGATGCCGGGCATGATGCGCCAGCGTGGAGGACGCATCGTAAACATCGCCTCCCTCAGCGCCATCCATCCGCCAGCCGGACAAACCAACTACGCCGCAGCCAAGGCCGGCGTCGTCGGCCTCACCAAAAGCCTCGCCAAAGAAGCCGCCCGGATGGGCATCACGGTGAATGCGGTACTGCCCGGCTATATCGAGGGCGGCCTGCCGCAAGAATGGAGCGAAGAACACCTCAAGGCGCTCAAGATGCAGCTCCCGATGCGCCGCTTTGCGCGGCCTGCGGAGGTGGCGGCGGCGGTTTTCTTCCTTGCCAGCCCGGAGGCCAGCTATATCACTGGGACCGCTCTTCCCATCGACGGCGGCATGATTTAAAACCATTCCGCGCTCTCCTTTCCGATCGACACATGCCCACACGCCAGCGCCTCAAAGAACTCCTCATCACCGAGCTCATGCTCGACCTCAAAGCCACTGACATCGGCGATGAGACACCCCTTTTCGGCCCCTCCGGCGTCGGCCTCGATTCCGTGGATGCTCTCCAACTCGTGGTAATGCTCGAAAAGCATTACGGCTTCAAAATGGCGGATCAGGAGCAGGCCAAGCAGGTGCTGCAATCCGTCGATTCCATCGCACAGGCTGTCGAAGGGGCCAAAGCGGCGGCTTGAGCCGTGAAACGCAGGCTCTCCATCGCCTTCCGGCTTGTCATCAGCGTGGTGCTGCTGGTGCTGTTGTTTCGTGAGCATGGTTTTATCTCCGAGATCGTACCGCGGCTGGGAGCACTGCTGCAAAACTGGCCCTGGGTGCTCGCCGGGCTGGCCGCCTCCGTGATGGGGCTGGTGTTTTGTGCGCTGCGCTGGTTCGTCCTCCTCCGGGGATACGCCCCGCACATGCCGCTTTGGGTCATGGTGCGCACAGAAATCACGGCGGCCTTTTTCAATATCTCCTCCATCGGCGTGCTCGGCGGGGATGCCTACAAGATCATGTCCGTCACCCGCCGATTGCCCGGCCAGGCGGCGCAGGTGGGCGTCTCGCTCATGCTCGATCATGTCACCGGCTTCGTTGCTGTCGGATTGCTCTTTTTGGGGTGTTTTGCCGCCATCTGGCCACGCTGGGCGGCCCTAGGGCATGATGCCCAATTGCTGCTCGGTGGCTTCAGCGGCTTCATGGGCGTCTCGCTCGCCGGCATGATCCTCTCTTGGATCACCTTCAAGCCCAAGGTGCTCGCTTGGGGAAAGCGCACCTTTCCTCGATTGCTTGGCAACGCCTTCTTTGACCGACTCTCCGAAAAGCTCATCACGGCCCACGACGTCATCCTCGCCCTCTGGCGACGTGCCTTGGTGAGCGTCCTTGTTTCCACTGGCGTTTATGCCAGCCTGTTTTTCACCTTTTACTGCGCCCTGCGGGCCGTCGGGGCAGATGCGCCGCTGCTCGATGTGATCACCGCCATGCCCGTCGTCGATGCCATGGCCTCGCTGCCGATTTCCATCTCCGGTCTCGGCGTCCGTGAGCGCACCTTTGAGGCGCTGCTCTCCAGCTTCGCTGGCGTGCCGGAGGCCGCCTGCATCTCCGCCGCCTTCATCGGTTGGCTGTTTTCCGTTTTTTGGGGACTCGTGGGAGGCGTGCTGTTTCTTAAAGGAGGTCGTGAGGTCAAATCATGAACTCTCTGGCAGGAAAACGCATCGCCATCTCGCTCGGGGCCTCCTTCATGGGCTATGCCACGCATGCGGGCTTCCTCGCCGAGATCGCCCGACAGGGCCTGCGACCTGTCGCCGTCGGTGGATCGTCCGCCGGAGCGATCGCCGCCGGGTTGTTCGCCGCCGGTCTTTCCACTGAAACCATCCGCGAGGCCGTCACCGGAACCGCCTTGCCCCTTGCCTTCGTCAAACGCACCCCATGGATCTGGCAGCAGTTCATGGACATCGTTTCGCGTCGCCAGCCCGGCCTCTTCGATGCCCGTGGCGCGGCAGCCTACTTTGAAACTCTTGTCGGCCAGCGCCAGATCGAGGAACTCCACGCACCACGCCTGCTCGTGGCGCTCACCGATTTAAAGGCCAGCGAGGCTCTCTTTGTTCAAAGCGGCCCTCTCGCCCGTGCCATGGCGGCCAGCTCACTCGTGCCGCTCATCTTTTCCGACCTCGAATGGCAGGGGCGCCGCGTCTGCGATGGCGGTGTGGCCCACGAGGCGCCCATCGATCCCTGGTTTCACGATCCGCAGATCGACTGCATCCTCATCCACCGCGTCCACCAGCCCGCCGGGCCGCCACCGTGGTTCCTGCCGCTGCGATTGATTCACACCCTCGCCGCCTCGCATCACTGTACAAACACCCAGTGGCTCGCTGATCGCCGCGCCCTCGCCCGCCTGCACGGCAAGGAACTCATTGTCCTCGAAACCACGGCCGCCGCGCCCTCGATCTTCAGCCGGGCCAGCCGAGAAGCCTGCTACGCCGCAGGAGAAGCCGCCGCGCGTGCGTTTATACAATCCCCCTCTCATGAGCAAGCCCACTGACATCCAAGTCTCCGCCGCCGAAGTTCACTTTCTGCCCGTCACCATGCGTGTGCCGCTCAAATTTGGCCCGGAGACCGTCACCAACGTCGTCTGCCTCCGCGTGAAGGTCACCGTTCGCGATGCCAAAGGCCGCGAAGCCATTGGCTGGGGTGAAACGCCTCTCAGCGTGTCGTGGGTGTGGCCCAGTACGCTGAGTGTGGCGGTGCGAACGGAGCGCATGAAGAGCTTCTCGGAGCTTCTCGCGAAGAAAATCGTCAGCAGCGGCCTGCGCGGCCATCCCATGGAGGTCGGCCAGGATTTCATCCACGGCGAACTCGCCATCGCCACCCAGGAGGCCAACATCGCCGCCGGTGGCGATCCCATGCCTTACCTCGGCTCCCTCGTGGCCTTCAGCGCTTTCGACATTGCCACCCACGATGCCTTTGGCCGCCTGCATGAGCGCGACATCTATGCCTGCTACAACGCCGACTTCATGAGCCGCGACCTCGCCGCTTTCCTCTCGCCAGAGGCAGGCAGCGGCCTCGATTTCCGTGACAGCTATCCGCAGGACTTCCTTGTGAGGGACGCACCGAAAAAGCTGCCCGTGTGGCATCTCGTGGGTGGGGTGGATGCACTCGAGACCTTCGACTTGATTGGCAGCGAACCCAAGGACATGCACCCCGTGCTCCTCGCCGACTGGATTCAGCGCGATGGCTTGAAATGCCTCAAAGTAAAGCTCCGCGGCACCGATCCTGTGTGGGACTACGAGCGCATGGTCCGCGTGGGCCGCATCGGTTTCGCCAACGGCGTCCGCTGGCTGAGTGCGGATTTCAACTGCACGGTCAAAGAGCCCGCCTACGTCAACGCGATCATGGACAAGCTCCTTCGCGATCAACCCGAGATTTACGCCCGCACGCTTTACGTCGAGCAACCCTTTCCCTATGACCTCGAAGCCAACCAAATCGACGTGCGCAGCGTTTCCGCCCGCAAACCGCTCTTCCTCGACGAAAGCGCCCACGACTGGGAATTCGTCCGTCTCGGCCGTCGCCTCGGCTGGAGCGGCGTCGCCCTCAAAACCTGCAAAACACAGACAGGTGCTCTTTTGAGCCTCTGCTGGGCCAAGGCCCACGGCATGCCGCTCATGGTGCAGGACCTCACCAACCCGATGCTCGCCATGATCCCACATGTGCGCCTCGCCGCGCACGCCGGCACCATCCAGGGCGTCGAGTGCAATGCCATGCAGTTCTACCCTGATGCCTCGATCCCCGAAGAAGCCATTCACCCAGGCCTCTACCGCCGCCGCGATGGTGTCGTGGACCTCAGCACGCTGCGTGGGCACGGCTTTGGCTACCGCGAGAACGAGGTGAAGCGCCTGCTGGCAACAGCTTGACCTCGTTGGTGCTTCATCTTATCCGACGTCATGCATCTCACCGTTTTGGGCAGCGGCAGTTCGGGAAACTGCGCCGTGATCACCACTGGCAGCACCACGCTGCTGGTGGATGCGGGCCTGAGCGCCAAACAGATTGTGCTGCGGCTGGAGAGCATCGGGCTCACGCTGGATGATCTGGATGGCATCCTGCTCACGCACGAGCATCAGGACCACACCGGCGGTCTGGAGGTGCTCAGTCGCGGCAGGACGCTGCCCTTGTTCTGCACTGGTCTCACCCAGGAGCATCTGCTCGGTAATCTGACCTTCCGCACGCCGCCCGCGTGGCGTTTGATGCAAACCGGCAGCGCCTTCGACTATCGCGATCTGCGCATTGAGAGCTTTCCTGTCCCTCACGATGCCGTGGACCCCGTGGGCTATGTGCTGGCCAACGAAAGCGCCCGGCTGGGCATCCTCAGCGATGTGGGCTTCGTCACGAATCTGATCAAAGACCGCCTGCGAGGCTCCGACACGCTTTTTGTCGAGGCGAACTACGACACCCAGCTCCTCGATGCGGACACCAAACGTCCCTGGTCTACGAAGCAGCGCATTTCATCGCGTCACGGTCATCTCTCCAATGATCAAGCGGCGGAGCTCATCAGCGAAATCGCTCATCCGGGCCTCTGCAACGTGGTGCTCGGTCATCTCAGCGATGACTGCAACGACCCCGAGCTCGCCTCCAAGCGCATCCGCAGCGCTCTCGATGCTGCTGGAGCCAAAGACGCCCGCGTCGTCTGCGCCGAACGCCGCAAGCCGACGCCGACACTCGAAGTCGCCCGCACAAGGCCGAGAGCCGTTTTTCAGCTCGTTGGTGCCGTGGAATCGCAGATGGAACTGCTGTGAGCCGTAGGCCGGATGTGTTCGGCGAGTTTGGCTCCGCCAACACAACATGCTTCCATCGCCGAACTATCCGGCTGGGTTGGCGTGTGCGTTAGCCGCAGCGACTTCGAGCACCTCCCGAAGCCGGATCGTTGGGCGGTAGTCATCCATTCCGAATCGGCGATTGCTCCGCCCAACACATCCGGCCTACTTCTTACCCCTCTTCGCAGCCACAGGCGTCTTCACGACAATGCCCGCCGCCTCCATGACGAGCTTCTGAAAGGCGTCACGCGGCTTGCTGCCATCGGGGACGAGGACGTTTTGCACCATGAAGACGGTCACGAGGCCGCTGGCGGGATCGATCCAGCCGTTGGTGGCAAAAGCACCGCCGTGGCCGTGGCTGCCGACGGGCATCGCTGAGCACACGCGCTGCGTTTCGGTGTTGTGCATCCAGCCGCAGGCATAGTTGAGCTGCTTTCCACCGGCCGTGACGGGCGTGAGCATGTCCTTGACCGCTTTTTCGCTGAGGATGCGTTTGCCGTCGAATTCGCCGCCATTCGCCACCATCGAGTAGAAGCGTCCCATGTCGGCTGCGGTGGAGAAAAGACCGCCTGCGGGCTCAGGCATGTGCTGCACGCTGGCATCGCTGGTGACGAAGGGATTGTAGCCTGGCACAAGCTCATGCGTGTCCTCGTCCATCTTGTAGGTGCGGGCGATGCGGGCACGGTGGGCGTCGTCCGGATGAAAGGTGGTGTCCTTCATGTCCAGCGGCTCAAACAGACGCGTGCGGAGGAAGTCCTCATACTTCATGCCGCTGACGATTTCCAGGATGCGCCCCGCCACCGTGGGGCCGAAACCATATTCGTAGGCACTGCCCGGCTGGAAGGCGAGGGGCGTCTTGATCAGCGTGGCCACATAGGACTTCAAGGAGATGGCTCCATCGGACGGTTTGCGAGAAGGGAAGGCGATGCCGGCGGTGTGCGAGAGCAGCATGCGCAGCGTGATGGGCTTCTCCGGCTTGGCGCCACCAGCCACAGTCACCTTGGCGAGTTCGGGCAGCCATTTGGAGGCGGGCTCATCGAGCGAGAGCTTGCCATCGTCCACGAGGCAGAGAATGGCCGCGCCGTTCACCGACTTTGTCATCGAGGCGATCCAGAACAGCGCGTCCTTTTCCATCGCACGGCCTTTGGCGATATCCGCCATGCCAGCGGCATCGTGGTGAACGACCTTACCCTTCTCCATCACGAGCGTGACGATGCCCGCGGCCTGTTTGGCCTTTACGGCCTCCTCCATGGCGGGGTGAATGGCCGTGAGCTTGGCGGCATCGAGTGCCACAGCCTGGCTGAGGGAGAAAACGACGAGGAAGGAAAGCGAGCGGAGCATGGTGGCCGCTATCAACGGTCTCCGCTCGGGTCGTCATGCAGCCGAAACGGCTTCGTAATAGCGAAACTCCAACTCTTCCGAGGTGTCGACGACCTCTTTCAGCCGGAAAAGGTGCTCGAACGGCGGCAGGAACACATCTCCCTCGAACTCCTTCGCGATGTGCGTGAGGTAAAAGCCATCACATCGCGGAAGTAACTCGGCAAACACCTGCGCCCCACCGATTACGAAAACCGTCGCGTCCTCGGCGCACACATTTGGTAGCTCGCTGACATCACGGAGGATCGTCACGTCTTCGCGAGGCTCCATCGTGCGGCTGAGCACAATATTCTGCCGACCAGGCAGCGGCTTTCCGATGGCTTCTACAATGGAATCAAAGGTGGCCCGCCCCATCAGCACCGGATGACCGAGCGTTGTCTTCTTGAAGAACTTCAAATCCTCCGGGTAATGCCACGGCAGCTTCCCCTCGCGTCCAATGACACGATTCGAAGACATGGCGACGATGGCGATGAGTTTCATGGGCGGGAGGGATGGATCAAGACAGCCTGTTCTCCATGCGTAATCCGGGCACGTTGGAGAAGTCATCGAGGTTCTGTGTCAAAAGCAGGGCGTCGTGGGCCAAGACGATGCTGGCGATTTTCATATCCGCCGTGCTCATTCTCAGCTTTTGGCGACGAAGACTCTCAAAAATGCCGAGCGCTTCCTCGTCCCATTCGAGTATCTCCCATTGGGCGAACATCTCGGTGCTGCGCTTGAGACGATGATAGACGCCGATCTCATCCTGCCGCTTCTTCCGTGATGCCAACAGGGCCAGCCAGCCTCGCATAATTTCTTCGACCGAGATCACGGAGATAAAAAGTTCCACACCTGAACGGATGGCGCGACGTTCAAACTCTCGGGCCACGGCTTCATAGCGGTCCACTGCCGAGATGTGGTTCGTGTCGAGAATGACAAACATGAGGAGTCAGCTCTGTTTTCGCCAGGTAGCACCGAGTTTCATGGCCTGATCGTAGAGGGTATCATCGTTGGCCCAGCCAGCCAGCTTCACCCAGCCCTTTTTGCGGGCACGCGGAGCGGGCTTTTCGAGCTTCTTGACTCGCTGTTCGAGGTGTTTGATGCGCTGATCGAGCGTGGCTTTCATGGCTAGATAGTCTCGCAGGAAGCGGGCGTCTCAACCATCATTTTCAGTTTGCTCACCAAAGCTCCAGTGGCTGATGCAGGTCTGGGCGGACGACTTCCGTCTCGGGCATCGTCTCGCGGAAGCGATTGATGAACCACATCTGGGCAGGTTCATCGCCGTGGACGAGCAGGAGCTTCTTTGGCTTCACCTTCTCGGCGTAGTCAGCGAGCTGTTCGCGGGTGGCGTGGGCGCTGAGGTCAAAGCTTTCCACACGGCACCGCAGCGGCACGGGGGGCAGATCGCGGGCGAGTTTGATCATGTCGCCCTCCTTGGCTGTGCGGATTTTGTAGCCGGGTGAGTCCGGGTCGGTGTAGCCGACGAAGCAGATGGCATTGCGTGGGTTATCGAGGAACTTCCAGGCGAACTGGTTGCTGGCGGTGTGCTCCGTCATCATGCCGCTGGAGAGGGCATAAAGGCAGCGGGCATTCGCGGCGAGCTCAACGCGGCCGCGTTTGCGCGGGGTGAGCATCTTGATGTCCTCCAGGATGCGGAAGCCCGGGTAGCTCCGGCGGCTGCGGGAGGCGTAGTGATCGTAAAGCACGGTGATTTTCGTGCTGAGGCCGCCCATGAAGAGCGGGCAGGCAGGGATGAGGCCCTCCTGCAGCAGTTCGTGAACCATGAGCATGACCTCCTGTGTCTTGCCGAGGGCAAAAACGGGGATCAGCACCGCTCCGCCTGCTTCATGCGTATCACGAATGACGGAGGCGAGGCGCTCTTTTTCGCCTTTGCGACTGTAAGTCTCCGGGCGGGCAAAATCACCGCGGGTGCTCTCCATGATCAAAACATCAATGCCACTCGTCGGGAAGTCCGCCGCACGGCAGATGGTCTGGTTTTCAAAATTGACATCACCGGTGTAAAACAGCGTGTTGGAGCCTTCGCGGATCAAAACGCCCGTCGAACCGAGAATGTGCCCGGCATCAAACATCGTCGCCTCCCAATCGGTATCAGGAACATTAAAGGGGCGGTCGATGTCGCGGTAGATCCAGTCGCGACGGATGTCATCGAGTTCGCGATGGGTGAAGAGGGGATACTCGGGGATGTTTTCCTCCTCACGCTGCTTCGTCATCACATTGACGGAGTTGTGCAGCATGGCGCTGCTGAGCTCGCCGGTGACCTCCGTCATGAGCACGGGCGTCTTTTCCTGACGCCGCTGGAGCACCGGCAGGGAGCCGATGTGGTCGTGGTGAGCATGCGTGATGAAGATGGCGTTCGCCGAATGATCCGGCAGCGGACCAAAATCCGGCGTCGCCGCATAGCCGGCGAACTTGGGATGCATGCCAGAGTCCAAAACGACGCGCTGGTCCCCGGATTCGAGGAGGTAGCAGTTAGCGCCGATTTCACGACGACGGGTAAGATTGCGAAAACGCATGCAGGAGGGGTAAAAGGGGGCCGAAGCTAGGGGCGGCCAGCCTTTGCACAAGGGGAAATCCTGCCTTCATTCATGGCCTCGTGACCCGCAAACGTCGGAAGAGCCTTGTCTCACTGCTCGGCGGCGGGGTGTCGAACCACTGCGCTAGATTGAGTGACCATTGCGGCGTGATGGTGATGTCCGTGGCGGCTGGATTGGGAGTGTAATCGAACAGACCGTTGTTAATGCGCGGGAGCTGCGTGGTGCTCGAAAGGGAGGGATTGGCATTCAACGCGTATTCGAGGAGGTTCACGAGGCCATCGAGGTCGGGATCTGCATCGTCGGCACGGTTGGCGGTGTTTTGATGCGAGCCGAAATGCGTCACACGCCACTGCTGGATCGGCGTGTAGGCACTGGTGGCCGTGACGGTCGGGGCCCAGCGCTGCACGAAGCGCGTGTCCTGCACGCGGGCATCGAGCGAGAAGCTGCCAATCGCGGTGGGCAACCACTCGAAGGTAAAGGGCGCTGTGGCATCCGTGATCATGAGCGTGCTGTTCACGAAGAAGCGGACCTCCTGCAAGGCGTAGGTGCCACGGGTGACATTCGCGGTGAGCGTGGCGGGCGTGTCGGGCGAGACGTTCGCGGGGGCGCTGAGCGTGATGAGCGGCGGGATGATGAGCTCAAAGGCCACCTGGGTGGAGTTGGCGAAGGCGTTGCTCGTGTCGTAGGCGCGGGCGACGAGTTCGTGATAGCCGGTGCTGCTGCCGACGACCCAGTCCATCTCATACGGTGCGGAGGTGTCTTGGGCGAGCAGGACATTATCGAGCCAAAACTCCACGCGTTGAATGCCCAGCGCACCGGTGTGTTGAGCGCTCGCGGCGAAGCGCACGGTGCTGAAGGACTCGCCAAACTGCGGGCCGGAGTAGCGTGGTGCGGTGATGACCGCGACAGGCGAGTTTGCCGCGCCGACGGTGGCGATGTTCGACGCGGAAGTGCCTGTGGTGCCCGTCGATGAAGTGGCGACGGCATACAAATGATGATCGCCGAGGCTCAAGGCAGGCTCGGTGAGGCTGAAGGGCGCGGTGGTGTCCTCGCCGAGCAAGGTGGAGCCATCGTAAAACTGCACGCGGGTGATGGTGGCGAAGTTGGCACTCGCTTCAGCGGTCAGCTCAGGCGTGGCAGGAGCGGTGAGAATGCTGCCGCTCGCGGGCGAAGTGAGCGTGACATTCGGAATCGCCGGGCCGGTGACATGCACAATGATGGCGGCATCCTGCGTGCGACCCAGCGCATCCACGGCGCGGGCGCGGAGTTCCCATTGGCGAATGGAGGTCGGCGTGAAATCGGCGGTGAAGGGCGCAGCGGTGTCGCTGCTGACGAAGCTGTTGTTCGCGTAGAAGTCGATGCGTGTGATGCTGCTGCCCGGCGCGGTGGCGCTGGCGGTGATCGGGATGGTGGCGGGGAATGGAAACGAGGCGTTCGGTGCAGGCGAGTCGATGCTGACGCTCATCGAAGGCAGCGAGATGATTTCAAAGGTCGTGGAAGAATCGGCGCTGCCGCCATTCGTCTCAAAGGCCCGCGCCGTGAGCGTGTGGGTGCCTGCGGCCCAGCGTGAGGAGATGAGCCAGTCATCCTCAAACGGCGCGGTCGTGTCCTCGCCTACTGGCGTGCCATCGGCATAAAAAACGACGCTGGTGATGCTGCTGCCGGGCGCGGAGGCATTCGCGGTCATGTGCAGCACCGCGCCGTTGGTTGTTTGCTGGCCAGTCGTCGGTGCGGTGAGTGTCACACTCGGCGGCGTCGGCGTTTGCACATTCACCTCGAGTGTTTGCACGGTGTAGCCGCCGTTGTTGTCCCAGGCCCAGATTTCATAGCCGTGCGTGCCGTGGAGCAAGCCGGTAATGGTGTGCGAATACGGCGGCGCAGTGTCTTCATGCAAGGGTTGATAGCTTTGCGTGAAAACGACACGCGTAATGGTGCTGCTGCCTTCCGGTGTCGCAGTGGCATTGATGGTCACGGTGGCGGGCGCGGTGAAAGTGGCACCGTTTGCAGGACTCGTGATCGTGAGCTGCGGATGTGTGGGCGAGACGACATTGAGGCCCACGGGTTCGGAGTTGCCCACCACATCGAGCGAGGTCGTGGCTTTCGCGGTGAGGACATGACTCGGCAGCGAAGCGATGACGTTGTTCCACTGGAGCGAATACGGCGCGGTGGTGTCCTCGCCAATCTTCACCGAGCCATCAAAGAACTCCACCTTCGCAATGGTGCCGCTGGTGGTGCTTGCGGTGGCCTCGATGAGGATATTCACGGGCGCAGTGAAGTTTTGATTCTGCACGGGCGAAGTGATCGCGACCACTGGTGGCGGCGAAATCGTGTCGATGACGTTCATCACCCACGAGAGGCTCGCGGAAGGCCGGTTTTCCCACGCAAACTTGCGCGGCGGGATGCAACGATACGCCGTGAGACCGAGCGGCGGCGCGGCGGGACGCGTCCAGTGGTTCACGCCGATGTCGTAGGCCAGATACAGTTCGCGAGCATTCGCCTCCATCGCGGGAAACGGCACGCCATGAAGCAAATGCTGGAAGTAACTGCCCCACGCCATCGTCGTGAGCACTTCCTTTGAATGCTCGATGGTGGAGGTGTCATAGCCATCGAGCGCATCCGGTGTGCCGTCGAATTTCGCGAGGTAGTAAGGGTAGCGCAGTGCGCCGGAGTATTCGTAATCGTGGTCGTTGTTGAAGTGCGTGCAGGCGGCCTGGAACTTGCCTCCGCGACGGATGAAGTCGGCAATCGCCGGATCTTCCGACACGCCATACACGCGCAGCATCGCGTCCGTGAGCAGCGACATCATCCACGGCGACGCGATGAGGTCCGTGAAGACGCCGTCTCCATGCTGCGTGCCGTAGTGGTAGAGCCCGCCGTCGAGTTTGTTCGCTGGGATGGCTCCGTCCGCGCCGTTTTGATGCCACATGAAGTCCGCGGCCTGCGTGAGCACATTTTGCCGATACACCGCCTCGCCCGTCAGCTCAAAGGCGACCACATTCGCCAGAGTGCGGAAGGCCGTGTGGCGTTCCGTCCATTCACCCAGCGTGGGCGACCAGCGACTCGGCTCAGTGAGCCCCTGATGCGTGGCCGTCACCCAACGCACCGGCTCGATCATATGCGGATCACCAGTGAGCCAGTGATCATACGCGAGGCACTCCGCATACGAATACATCGTCGTGTTCCCGGCGGTCACATCGCCGATGGTGGGCGCTTTGAGGCTGAAGATGCCGCGAAACGGATCACTCACCGCCGTACCGAAGAGTTTGCTCTTATAAAACTGCGTCGCCCGCACCGCTTCGCGCAGCGGTTTGAGGTGCCCGCTCTTCACATAGAGCATGAAGAAGGCCGAGGCGCGATCATACAGCCACGGCTCCGACTCCGCCTTGTAATCCACGAGCTGTCCGCTGCCGTAGCCGCTCACCAGCGGATCATCCTCATTGATCGAGGTGTAGAAGAAGTTCTTGAATGCCCGGTCCGCCTCCTCGTAGCCCGGCCAGTGCTCCGTGGCATCCATCATGCTCGGATCATCGCGCGTCTCCGCGATGTGATCCGCAAACGGCGTGCTCCTGCGCAAGCTCAGCACGCCCTGCGAGAGCACGGCCTTCGGCAAAAGCACATACACATCCGGCTCCTGGATGCCATCCGCCGCTTCAAATGAACCGCTCGTCACGACATGCCAGCCCGTACGCGGATCGGTGAGCGTGAGCACGTTTTGCGTCCTCGACGCCCCGCCCCACTCGATGGTGATGGTCTCGCTTTGAGGATAGGAAACCGAAAACGCATGCTGCACCTGAATCAGCGCCACACGCACGGATTGCCCATCGAGCGCATTGTTCGTCAAATGCCGCCACGGCGTCAATTGAGCTACATAAGCCGGGATTTCATTGCCATTGAAGAGCGCCCGCACCGTGTTCAAACCCGCCGTCGTGATGGAGTCTCGTGGAAATGGGACACCAAAGGTCACGAGCCTCGTCGAGCCCGGTGTGACGTTCTCCATAGGGTGCAATTTGACAGTGATCGAGCCCGAGGACGCTGCCGGCGCATGAAAAGACGGCAATTGCGCCGCAGCAGCGATGCTGAGCATCAGAAAGGCAAGAAGGCGAAGAAACATGGTTGGGGCGGGATGTTCCGCCCAACTGGCAAAATGTCCAGAGCCGCTCCCCCGGGCTTCAATTCACCGTGAAACCATTCGTAATCGTGCGTGTGACGCCGCCGTTGTAGGTGACGACGACATTGCGAGCGCCTGTGGTGGCTCCAGCGGGGACGGTGAAGGTCGCGGTGATGAGCGTCTGACTATAGCGGACGATGCCGCTGACGGTGACACCCGTGCAGGCGATGCTCGCCACGCCCACGTTCGCGGGCGGAAGCGGTGTTGGCAGTTCGATGACGACACTCACGGCACTGCCGCGGGCGGCGTTGTTCGGCGTCACGGTGTTCGGACCGCCTCCGGTCGGTGCTGTGGTGGTGAAATAGGTGCCCGCGATGCCATTGCGATCATACGTCGCCAACGAGGAACGTGTGGTGCGGTAAAAGCGGCGTGGATTCGTGGTCGCTGCCGCGGCTTCCATCACGCTCACGGTGTCGTCGCCACTGGCGAGGACGTCAGGGGGCAAGGTGGACCACGTGGTGAGGTCCGATGAGGCTTGCACTTGATAGGTGCCGCCTTCCACGCCGCTCCAGGTGAGCGTGACGTTGCCATTCGTGCCGTTGAGGCCCAGCGTGTGATCCTTGTCCGCCTTCAGCGGCCCGGCGACGACGGCGGTGCTCACAGGCTCGCTGATGGTGGTCACGGCACCGCCGGTGGGATCGCCGTAGAATTGGCGACCGGTCGTGTAAGGGAACTGCGGCGTTCCATCGGCCAAAATAGGAGTGAAGTAGGCCCAGGTGCCGCTGGGAAACTCCGGCGTGACGCAGAAGCGAGCGTTTTGCTCGTTGAGATCAAAGTGCGTGCCCTGCACCTGGCCGAGATCGCCGAGGTAGTCGAAGTCCTCGATGTAATGACCAATCAAAAAGCCCGTGCCGACGGTGGGCCCGTATTGATTCGCCGCGAGCGTGGCGCTGCGATTTTGCACACGAGCGGCCCAGGCAGGCAGCGTGGTTCGTGTCGTCAGGCCGGTGCGCAGCGCAAAGCCGCTCAGCATGCGCCGCGCGCCGCTGCCCGCGTCCATCGGTGACGAGTAGCCGTAGGGGCCGTAAACCGGCAGCCCGTCCTGCGCCCACGCGACGATGGGTGAGTGCTGGGTGACTGGCGCGGTGCTTTCGGTGTAAAGGTTCGTTGTGGGATTGTAGTCCACATGATCACCGAGCTGGTAACGCAGCGCGATGGGCTGCGCGTGGTAGTGGTAGTTGTTGCCCGCTTGATGCGCAAAGGCTGGATCAAAGGTCACGCTTTCATTGTGATAGGCGTCGCGGTTCCAAATGCCGTCGCCGGTGAAAGCACCGCCGGGTGTGGCATCGGCAGCGTTCGCCGTGGAGTAGGAAAAGGCGTCGCGACAGTCAAAGAGGCTCACCCCATTGACCATGCGGCCGGTGGCACCGAGTCCGGTGCTCACCTTCGTGGTCGGGATCGTCGGCGTGCGTGGAAAACGCCATTTCACGGCGGTGTTTGACGGGTAGTTCGGAAACAGGTTCGTCTTGGCCGCATTCAGATACCACGGACCCATGATGTGGCTGGCGAGTCCCGTGCTGTGGATGTAAACCCAGCTCGTGCTGTAATCGACCTGATGTACGTCGCTGTAAGCTGGGGTGCTTTGCGTGCCCGTGCCACGGCTCCAGGTCGTGGCAGAGGTCTGCGAGGCCTGATCGGCCAGGGTGGGATAAATCCGCGCATACTCGCCGCTGTTCGCCGTGTGCCAGGAAGTGATGAGCGGCACGTTTGGCACGCCGGTGGTCGAATACGAGGCGGACTGCACCTTCAGCGCCGCGTAAGCCGTCTGCGCGGCATTGGTGATGCTGGTGCCAAGGAGGTTCGTGCCCTGATTCACATCCGTGGTGACATGAAAAAGCTCCTCGTGGCCATCATCGAACTGCAGCAACGTGTAACCCGCCGCGTCCGTGATCACACGACCGCTCACGCTGGTGGCCAGTTCCGTGCTGAACATCTGCGAAAACACCACGCGGCTGCTTTCCGTCGTGTTTTGCAAAACGGGCAGCAAGCTCCGCGAATCGAGCGGATTCGTCGCAGGCTGCGTGGTGGCCACGTCGATGCCCGCGAGCTCCAAAATCGTGCTGTAAAGGTCCACCACATGCACCGGCACATCGCTGTTACGGTTCGGACTCACCACCGAAGGTCCCGCGATGATCAGCGGCACGCGGGTGCCGCCTTCGTAGATCGTTTCCTTCGAGTGCGCAGCGTTGTAGGGCGTCTGGATGACGTTCGAGGGCGTGCCATTATCTCCCACAAAGATGACATGCGTCGTGGCGAGGTTCACCGTGGCCAAAACGCGCCCCACCTCCGTGTCCAGCGCCTCGCACATGGCCTCATACATGAGGCGATTCGTCGTCGGCGTGCCGTAGCTGTGCAAACCGGCCGGTGGCACATGCAGCGGCGCATGCGGTGCATTGAAGGCCGCCCACGCAAACCATGGCGTGCCGCCCGGTCGCGACTGGATGAAGGAGATCACGTCATTCGCCGTGTCCGTCGTCGCATAGGTCGTGGTGGCCGTGCTGACGTTGTTGGTGATTTTTGTCCACGCGGAGAAGTCCGGCAACGCACCAATGATCGTGCCCGCAAAGCTCGGCCAGCCGCCGACGGTGCGCGGCGTGTCATTCGTGCCTGCGCCGGAATTGAGATGCCATTTGCCAAACATCGCCAGCGAGTAGCCGAGGCCGGAATTCGCGGCAAAAGCCTCTGGCAGCGTGAACTCACTCGTTTGTAGCTGCGGACTCGTGGCACCCGTGAGCTGCGCCCCGATGCCCGTGCGAAACGGATGCCTGCCCGTCAGCATGCTGGCCCGCGTGGGCGAGCAGGTCGGCTGCGAGTGCGCATGGCGAAACAACACGCCGCTGTTTTTCAGCGCCGAGATGTTCGGCATCGGCGGCAGCGTGCCCCCTGTGCCCGTCAGCGGAAAACTATCCGCGCCCAGATCATCCGCGATGATGACGAGGATGTTCGCAGGTTGCGCCAAGACGGCGCAGGTGGTCAGGAGAAGGAAAAGAAGCGTTTTCATGCGCAGGAGAATGGGCAGGCTACCTGTTGCCAGGATGACGCGGGGATAAATTCTCGTTTAGGAACCTCCAAACACCACTTTTCCATCCACCACCGTCATCACGGGCTTGAGGTCTTTGATTTCATCCGCCGGGACGGTCAGAAAGTCGCGATCGAGCACGACAAAGTCCGCCAGCTTGCCCGCTTCGAGGCTGCCAAGATCCTTCTCTTTGAAGAGTAGGTGAGCATTGGATCGCGTGTGGGCGATGAGTGCCTGCTCACGGCTCACGGGCTGCTGGATGGCGATGCGGTCCGGAAAGATCTTCCCGGTCACTGCCCACCAGAGCGTGGTGAAGGGATTGATCGGTGCCACGGTGCCGCCATCGCTACCGAGTCCCCAGACGATGCCGCTGTCTTGGATGGCTTTGAGCGGTGGAGAGTCGCCATCGCGGCCTGCGGGCTTCGCGGTCTTGTTGTGAATGGCGAGCGTGAGGCCAAGTTGTTTGGCGCGGGCGATACTTGCCGGGCTGATGTTGTCGCAGTGAGCGAGTGTCCAGCGCTCGATGCTGCCCCGGGCCTTCACTCGTTCAAAGACGTCCATGTAGGCAGTGAGGGTGCTGTCCTGCATGGCGTGATCATGAATGTGCCAGCCACCTGCGGCTGCCGCAGAGGCGATGCTTTCAAAAGGCGCCAAATCCTCCGCGCTGTAGCGGGTGAGCCGCATGGTGCTGTCGTGAATGGGGCCGTAAGTATGCTCGCCGATGCCGATGAGGCCGCTCCAGGTATTGTTTTGGCGAGGTTTGCTCCCTCGGATCAGCGCAGCAGCTTCCTCAGCCTGCGCGGGATCGTTCGCGCTGTAGCGCAGCGTGTGGAAGACCCGCAGTGTGGCCTTGTTCTCCGCCGCGAGCTTGCCGCACAGGTCGATGGGACCATCGGTATCGCGACCCACATCATAGACCGTCGTCAGGCCCATCGCATTGAGCACGACGCTGAAGTCGCGGATGTTTTGCAGCGCTTTGTTCTCGGATGGCTCGGGCAAAAAGCGATCAAGAGCGCTGTTGATAATGCTGCGGGCACCGGAATCGCCTCCGCCCCCACTTTTGCCCTTTCCTTTGCTTTTGCGCATCGGGCCGCCGCTTTGGCCACCTGAGGTGCCGAGAGCTTGTTCGGCCAAAGTGTTCGTGTAGGCCGCCATGTAGCTCTTTTGGATCAAAACGGGATTCTTCGGCGCGGCGGCATCCAGCTCCGCTTTCGTGAATCCGCCCGGTTGATCAGCGAACTGATCCTCACTCCACCCACCAAGCACAAAGATCCACTGCCTCTCTGGCGAGGCCTTGGCCTTCGCCGCGATCATTTCGAGCGCCTTGGCGCGGCTGGTGATGCCGTCGATGCGTGTCTGCTGCTTCCAGCGCAGGGCATCGCGCAGAAAGTGCAGATGATTGTCGATGAGGCCGGGAATGACCGTGCGGCCCTTTAGATCGACGAGCTTCGTCTGCGGTCCGGCCAGCGGCTTGAGCTTCGCGATGTCATCCGCCGCGAGAATGCGGTCGCCTTTCACCGCGAGACCGCTGACGATGTGGAAGTCACCATCCACGGTGACGATTTTGGCGTTGTGGTAGATCGTGTCCGCCGTTTGAGCGGCCAAAGAAATAGCGAGAGCGAGGAATAGGAGGGCTTTCATCACGCCCAGGCTGCTCAGTCAACCTTTCGCGAAGATGACGGCGGAAACATCATGCTGGCTCGCGGATTGACAAAGCGACGGCGGAGGCTGAATCTCAGCAGCATGAGCATTTCCCACCTTACCCCCCATCCGAAGGTCGTCGCGACACGCCGGGCTTTGGAGAAGCGGCCGAAGCCCTCGCTTCAGCAGGTGCTGGCACAGGCGGAAGCCTCGAGGAAATTCAGGTTCAGCGCCTCATCGAGTGGGCCAAAACAACCGAGCGCCTGATCGAGGAAGCCGACTTTGAGTCGCTCCCTTTGGTGAGTGACGAGACAGGCGAGCACGAGGTGCGCTTTCGCGAGTCTGACCGCCGCGTGTTGAAACGAACATGGACCGGCACCTTCGGCATGGTACCTGCTTGGAAGGATGACTCTTGGAGACCTGCCGCTGCCACGCCCCTCGACTACCTGCGGCGTTTTGCCATGCATAATGCCCTTTTTGAAGACGATGTCTGTCTGGAGGGAGTGATCGTCTCAAAGAAACCGAGCAATCTGCCCGGCATCGTGCCCGGTGGGGCTTCCATGGTGATCTCTCAGCGATGGCTGGTGGCGGCAGACCACGAAAGACCGCATCCCAACGAGGATGAAATCATCACGCTGATGGAAGAACTGGGTTTTGAGCCCATCCCGGACTCGTTTTTTGGCTGGTTCAGCGAGTCCAAGTCGTTGCTCGTGCTCGATGCCAAGCCTGACAACTTTGTGAAAACCGCCGACGGCATTTTGCCTTTTGATCTCATGCTGTTGAGCCTTCGCGATAGCGAATGAGCACATGGATCGTCATCTTGCCGCAAGGTTTCCCCTCCAACATCTCCACCCATGCGCCTCCTCATCGTCGAAGACGAGCCTGATCTGCTCCGCGTGCTCTCACGGGCGCTGCGGGAGGATGGCTATGCCGTCGATACGGCAGAGGATGGCGAGGACGGGCGCTTCAAGGCGCTGGAGTGCGATTACGACGCCATTGTGCTCGACTGGATGCTGCCGGTGATGAGCGGTCTCGAGGTGCTGAAGGCCTTGCGGGCGAAAAAGCAGACTCCGGTGCTCATGCTCACGGCCAAAACGGCGGTGAATCACCGCATCGAGGGCCTGAACCACGGCGCGGATGATTATTTGGCGAAGCCCTTCGACATCAACGAACTGCGGGCTCGTCTCCGCGCCCTCATCCGCCGCAGTGCCGGACAGGCGCGGGACCAAATCGTGATCGGCAACGTGAGCGTGGACACCTGGGGCAAGGTCGTGAGCCTCGATGGGCAGCCGATGATCCTCACCGCACGCGAGTATGCGCTCGTCGAGTATCTCGCGCTGCGTCGCGGCAAGATGGTGAGCCGCACCGAACTCTACGAGCATCTCTTTGACGAAAACGAAGACTCGCTCTCGAACCTCCTCGACGTCCGCGTCTCCCTCGTGCGCAAAAAGCTGGGCATGGACTTCATTCAAACACGACGCGGGCAAGGTTACTGCATTCCTTAGAAAATGACGAAACCAGAATGGCGAATGACGAACGAGGAGCCGACGAGTGCGCCGGATGGGCATTCGTCATTGCGCACGCGCATTCTGCTCTGGCATGGCGCATTGTTAGCGTGCGTGCTGGCGGCGTTTGGGATCACAGCGCATCGGCTGCACTGGGATGGCGAGCTGTTGAGGCTGGATCAGGGCTTGGACGAGCCGCTTTCGTCGTTGCATCGCTCGCTGCACTTTCAGAATGCCCGTGAAGGCAATCCGCCGGGGCCGCGATCATCGCCGCCGGAGGAGTATGTGCTGCCGACGCAGGTGGCGGAGGGTTTTGTGACGCGAGGGATCGAATTCAGCGTGTGGAGCCGCACCGGCAAGCGGCTGGCCCGTTCTGCGCGGATGCCAGAGCCGACCGCGATGCCCCCGGTGAAGGATGTCGTGCCTTTCGTGATTCAGCGCCGCAGCCGCGAGGGCATGCGTGAGGCCTTTCTCATCACGCCGCCGGGGGAATGCTTCCTGGCGTCCCTGTCGATGGAAAAGGAACTGCACGCGGCCTCACGGCTCGGCTGGTGGCTGCTCACCCTCGGAGCGATCGTGCTTGCCATCGCGCTGCTGGTGGATGCGTGGATTTTGAAACGAGCCATCCGCCCCGTTGAGGAAATCATCAGCGCCGCAGAGCACATCAGTCGGGGTAAATTGAGCACGCGCATCGAGACCAAGGCGGATAGCGCGGAGCTGGCGCGGCTCACGAAAGTGCTCAACGAAACCTTCGCCAGCCTGGATCGCGCCTTCACCCAGCAGGCGAGGTTCAGCGGCGATGTCGCGCATGAGCTGCGCACGCCGGTGAGTGTGCTGATCGCCGAAGCGCAGAGTGCCTTGGAACGCGAACGCGATGGCGAGGCCTATCGCGAAACGATCTCGACCACGCTGCGCTCCGCGAAGCGCATGAGCGGCCTCATCGAATCGCTGCTCGATCTGGCGCAAATCGAGTCTGGAGTCGATTTGAGCCGTTCAACGTGCGATCTGGCAGGTTTGAGCACGGAAGTGCTCGAAAGCCTCCAAAGCCTGGCCGAGGCCCGCGGCATCGTTTTGGAGCAAAAACTAGCCAAGGCCCCGTGCGAGGCCAATGCGGCCCAAATCACACAAATCGTCTCAAACCTGCTCATCAATGCCATCCAGCACAACGAGCCCGGCGGACGTGTGCGAGTCGAAACCGGTCACGCGAACGCCCAAGCCTTCATCACCATCGAAAACACCGGCCCGGGCATTCCCGCAGCGGATCTTCCCCATGTGTTTGAGCGCTTTTATCGCACGGACACCTCGCGCAGCCGCAAAACCGGCGGTGTGGGCCTCGGTCTCGCCATCTGCAAAGCCATCGCCGATGCCCACGACGCGGAATTGACCGCGGAAAGCATGGAAGGTGTGGCTCGCTTCACGCTGAGACTAAGTTAGAAAACGCAACGGCTCCACTGCTTGGCGGTGCCGGTTGGGCTGGCACCGCTGATCGAGGTGGCCAACGGGTTGCGTCAACTCTTCGCAGGATTCTCATACCACACGACACCGAGCTGGTCTCGCTCCTCGCAGGTGATGATGTCGAGGTCGCCATCGGCATCGAGGTCGAGGGATTGCATGAGATCATACTTCACGCCCTCGGGGCCGCCGAGGGTGTGCTGCTTCCAGGCGGCATCGCGTTGCTGTTCGAGCCACACGATGCCCTCCAGCGGGCCTTTGGCGTTCTCGCAGGTGAAAACGAGGTCCGGGAGCGTGTCGCCATTCACCTCGGCGATTTTTGCGGCCTTGGCATCGCCGAGGTTGTTGCCGTCGAGCTTCAGAATGTGCTCGGTCCAGCCACCAGCGGCCTGGCGGAGGCAAAGCACGATCTCCACCGGCTTGGCAGCGACGGCGAGGTCGGCGAGGCCGTCGCCATTCACATCGCCGAGGTCGATGAACATGACTTGTTTGCCCAAGGCACCGATGGCGTGCTCCTTCCACGCGGCGTGCTCGCGATTCGCGGCTGCGCCGGGGTTTTCGAGCCAGAACACGCCGGTTCGCTCGCCTTTGCGATCGCTGAAAACCGCATCGGCATCGCCGTCTCCATCGACATCCTGCGGAATGAGCGACATGAGCCAGCCCGCGTCGCGCAGTTTGTGATACGACCACGCCGCGAGGTCATCGGCCTTCGCGGGTGCCTGCAACCAGCCGAGAGCGGCATCCTTGTTTTTGGACGCCAGCAAAAGGTCCGGGCCAAACTGACCATCCAAATCGAGAGCGGCAGCCTGCATCCACATCTGAGTGTTTTTCGCGGCGGGAAAGGCCTCGGTGCGCCATTCGCCCTGGATGAGCCGATGCCAGTAAAGCGTGCGCGTATTGCCCTCCGTGCCGCTGACGACCTCAAGCTGCCCGTCGGCATCCAAATCGGCAAAAATGGCTTCTTCGACATTTTTCACCTCACCCACGGAGATCGATTTCCACGGCTCACGAGCCTTTTCGGGTCCTGGATTCATGCACACACGCACCACGCCGCCTTCTTCCCAACCGGTGACGATGTCCGGCAGCCCGTCGCGATTGAAATCGCCCAGTTTGACGCCATCCGCGCCGCGAGAAATCGCATCAATCGTGTGTCTCTTCCATGGCCCGCCACCCACCGCGATGACTTCGGACGAAACATCGGCCGCCATCAGCTTGGCGACCAGCAAAACACAGGCAGAGCCCAAAAAGCAGCGGGAGAGGATCATGAGAGCCTCTTCACGAAGAGCCGGGTGCCGCGCTTTCGGGAGAGTTGGCCGTTTTTACGGCATCACCGCTCTGACGCGGTAAAAGCTGCGATTCGGCGATGCGGCGTGCTGCACGGTGAGCGTGCGCACGAGGCCGCTGCCTTCGGTGATGGTGGCGGGGCCGGTGGGGGCAGTGCCATTGATGGAGGTCGCCAAAGGAACCCACGTCGCGAGATCGTCGCTGCATTCGACGATGAGCGTCACACCGCGGGCCAGCGTGTTGCGGCTGAGGGTAAGCGTAGCGTTGCCGCCGCTGAGTTGCATGGCAAGCGGCTGCGGGGCGATGAATTCGATGAGGTTCGGAATGCCGTTACTATTCGCGTCATGCCCGGGCCCGTTGAGGGATGGATTCGGCGGGAGATTCGCGGCGCTCCATTCGGCATAGGTTTCCGTGTCGGGTGCGGTGTAGAGGGTTTGGATTTCGCTTTGGCTCAAGGCGCGGCGGTAGATGCGGAGGTCGTCGAGTTGGCCGTTCCAGGAGTTGCCGCCGCGGGAGGTGTCGCCCACGCGCATGAGGCCGGGGATGGTGCCGCCGGTGCCGGTGGGATAGTCGGCGAGTTGCGTGCCGTTGTCATAATAGACGCGCGTGCGCCATGTGGCACCGCTGAGGTAGTTCACCAAGGTGATGAGGTGCCACTGGCCGTTGTTCATGGGCGAGGCACCCACGTTGAGGCCGCCACTGTAAAGACCGCCGTTGATGACTTCGAGTGTGTTGCCGTTGTTGGGCATCCAGAGGCGATACTGCGAGTCGAAGGGATCACCATCGCGGTCTTTGCCAAGGATCGTGTTGTAGCCTCCGGGGGAGGTGGTGCGCACCCAAAGGGAGATGGTGAAGGCCTCGCTGCTTGGATCAAAGTTGAGGTCGCTTTGATTGGCGGGGAAGAAGCGATTGATGGTGGTGCTGGCATCGCCGGAGCCATACGCACCGCCGAATCGGCCATCGCTGATCCAGTGGGCTCCAGGCACATCGGTGGCGTGATTGTTGCCGCCGGTGGCGATGTCCCACACGCGGTTGCCGCTGCCTTCGTCAAAGGTGTAGTGCAGGATGAGATCGGGATCGCTCTCAAAGCCGCTGACAGGCGCGATGTTCAAAGCGAGCGTTTGCGTGTCGCTGCCGGACGAATCGTTCACTCGAACGACCACATTCGCACGTGCTGGCATCGTC
The DNA here is from genome assembly GCA_943373155.1 of Akkermansia muciniphila. Lineage (GTDB taxonomy): Bacteria > Verrucomicrobiota > Verrucomicrobiia > Verrucomicrobiales > Verrucomicrobiaceae > Prosthecobacter. The sequence continues at coordinate 32,216 of CALSBJ010000027.1, forward strand.
GGTATGCCGCTGAGCACGCCGCTGGCTGAAAGCGTGATTCCAGGAGGCAAGAGGCCGCTTTCGAGGCTCCAGGTGCGGGTGGAAACGCCGCCACTGGCCGCGAGCGAGGCGTTGTAAGGCAGGCTTGCAGTTCCGGCGGGCAAAGTGGTCGTCGTGATGCTGAGCGGCGGATTCACCGTCACCACGGCGGGCGTGGTGATGACATCGCCATGCGCATTCGTGATGGTGCAGGTGTAGCTGCCGGCATCGGCGAGGCTCACGGAGGCGAATTCCAGTTCGGCGCTGTTGGTGCCGACGACAGTGATGCCGCGACGCCATTCATAAGAGAATGGTCCGGTGCCGCTGACGGCGACGACGAAGTGCAGCGCATTGCCTTCGGCCAACGTGAGACTCTGCGGCTCGCTGACGATGCCGGGAACCTGCGGCGAAGACGCGGTCGGTGGAGCGAGCGGCACGCCATTGGCATCGCGGCCGTCGAGTTGCGTCAAATAGTCGAACAGGTCGCTGCGATCACCGCTCGGTAGGCTTTGCACGAGACGATGCGGCTGCGCGATGGCGAGCTGTGAGGCATTCGCGATGAGCAAACCATTCACGATGAGATCGCCATTGCCTCGGATGACTTCGAGGGTGTTTGTCGTGCCTGCGTTGAGCGCGGCATCGACGCTGAGCCAGCGCCAGCCGCTGGTCTGCCAGGCGTTGTCCGGGAACTGCCGTTCGACGATGATCGTCTGCGACACGCCATTGATGCGGAGCGTGGCGGTGCCGCCAGCGTATTGCTTGATGTAGCGCATGACGATCCGTGCCGAGCCTCCGCTGCCACCATCGACATTCGCAAAGCGCACGCCGGAGACATTCTCGGTGCCGCCGATGTAAGCTGCGGAGCCGTTGAAATAGCCGCGATTGAAGCCGCCGCCGCCTTGCGTCGCGTCATCGCTGAAGACACCGGTGTTATTGCCCAAAAAGGTGCCAGTGGCTCCAGGCAGCCAGGTTCCTCCGGCATAGCTGAAGACGCCGCCGAGCGTCTCGGCCTGGCCGTGATGCAGATAGACATGCGTGGCATGCAGGCCGTGCAGCGTGGGTGTGTCGATGCCTGGCAGCGTCACGCCGAGTCGTGAACCGCTAAGCGCCGACTGCGTGCCGACATTCATGAGTGAGCTGTTGGTGAAGGCGTTGCCGCTGTGACATGAGGCGCAGTTTTGCGCGGCAAACACGGCCTGACCACGCACAGCAGCCGTAGTGAAGGTGCCGTTCGGATTACGCTGCGGACTGCGTGGTGTGTGATCGGGCGTGAGCGAGGAAACATAGGCCGCGAGGGCATCGAGATCACTGCTGAGGCCTGTTTTGCCGCTGGCGGGATTCGGATGCTGCGCGGCGAACTGCTGCGGCGTGAGATTCAGGAATCCCGTGCCGCCAAACGGACCACGGATGTCGTGCTCGAAGTCTTGAATCTCGTCGAAATTGCCACTCCAATGCACCGCACCCTGACCCATACCGCTGCGACCGCGCAAATCGGTGGTGCGGCGCAGACCTTCGCCACGTCCGGTGAAGTCCCACACGCGGCCATCGTGCCCGCCATCGATATGGCAGCTCGCGCACGAGAGGTAGCTGTCGGCACTCATGCGGGGATCAGCGGCATTGTAAAAGACGCGTTTACCTTGCAGCACCGTCGGCGTGAGCAACTCGGTGGTGACCGCAGCCGTCGTCGCGATGAGTGGCAGCGACGTTTGGTTTTGCGTCAAAAGCGGCGCGGCATTCAAAACCGTCACGCTGCGTCCCATGAAGTCCTGCGTGAAGAGGCGGCCTGAAGCGACATCAATCAAAACGCCCTGAGGGGCCAAACCGGTGCCGACATCGAGCGTGAGCACGGTGGGCTGCGTCTCGGTGGAGCCGGTGGTGATCTGCGAGGTGAGCGGCGCGAGGTTCAACGCATCAATGCCCACCACGCGGTTGTTTCCCTGATGCGTGACAAGGATGGTGTCGCCCATCGGCGTGTAGGCGACGGCACTGGGGCTGTCGCTGTTGTCAAAGTCGCGGCGCGAGTGCGGGATCTCGGCGTTGTTGGTCAGATCGAGGAAGGAGATCACGCTGCGCACCGTGGTCTCGTGCGTGAGGTTGCCCACGCCGAAGAGCGTGCCGCGCTGGATGTTGTCCTGCTTGCTCACGATGGCTGCCCGCGTGCCATCCGGCGAAATGGCAATGCCTGCGAGGTAGTTTGGCACGCCTGAGGCACGGTCCCCGCCGTCGATGTTGTTGGCTAAAGTGAGGGTGAAGGTCCGTGTGGTGGCCAGCGTGGCCGTGAACTCACGGATCTCCGCATGCAACTCCGGCGAAAGGAAGCGCGTCACCAGCACTCGCGAGCCATCCGCGCTGATCGCGAGTGCCCGCGGTGTCTCCAAGCCGGTCGCGGTGAGTGGTGCGGCGTTGGGATTGGCTGCGGAGTAGCGCTGCAAACTGCCCGCACCATTCAGCGTGACATAGATCAGCGTCCCATCCGGCGAGGCCGCCACACCAAATGGCGCGGAGCCATACGCGAGCGTGATCGTGGTGTTCGTGCTGCCATCGGCATTCAAAACACGAATCTCATCGCTGCCATGGCAGGTGACCCAGTAGCGGCCATTCGCATCGCGAGCGATGCCGCGCGGACTCACGCCGACGGCGTATTCGGCTTCTTTGGCCCCCGTGGCCGCATGGATGACCGTGACCGTGTTGGCATCGGGATTCACGCTCCACACACGCCGCGTGCCTGCGTCATCACCGATGGCCAGCGTGCTGCTTTGCGTCGGCAGCGGGCCCGCAGGCGCGGTGATCACGAGCAGCCGCAGCGAGGTGGTGATGATATTCCCCGCTGCATCCCGCACCTGGGCGAGCACACGCGGACGACCTGCGTTGAGGTAGGTGTGATTCGCCGTCGCGGAGCTGCTCCAGGCGCTCCAGGTGCCGTCGAAGTTGAAACGATACTCCAGCGTGCCCGTGCCAGTCGCGGCGGCATTCACGCTGATGTTTTGATTGGGAGCCGGTTGATAGCTGCTGGCTGTGAAACTCGTGAAAACCGGCGGTGCGGAGGCATTGAGTCCACCACCCGTCGAGAAGCGAAAACCATACGGCTCCATGTAATTGCCCGCCGCATCGCGAAAGCCGATTTCAAGCGTCGGATTGCTCAAAAAATCGACTTGGAAGGTCGTGTCGGCCGCCAGAGGCGCATCGGGCGTGAAGGTCATGTTGCCTGAAAAATCGTGAATGAGGAATCCGGGCACAAAAGCTCCCAGTGCCTCATTTTCACCCACCGGACGCACGGTGAAATCGATGCCGTTTCGCGGACCACCGCTGCGCGGATGCTCGTGCACGAGGAAACTCAGCGGCGCATGACGCGGGTAGTTCGTGCGACCGCTCTGCGGGATATGGTAGCTCACTCGCGGCGCTTCCGTGTCCGGTGCCTGCTGATGCACCCACACGCCGAGGCCTTGATTCGTGCCAGGGATCGGATAACCGCCCGTGAGCCACAGATTGCCCAGCGCCAGCGACATCTGCGACGTGTTCACGCCGACGAGCGCTCCCTGCGGCAATGCGGGCGCATTCGCCGGACGTGGCGGGTTCGCTTCGTTCAGCGTGAGCACGATCGGATTCGCATCCCCCGCCAGGAAGCGCGTCATGTCGATCTTGCGGTTGTGGATGAAGCCGAAGTTGTCCTGATACACCGGATACGACGCGTTTGTGAAGCCCGGCACCGTGAGGCTCGCCACCGTTTGCAGCGCACCCGTGCCGGACGGATGTGCCGCCTGCGAGATGTCCGCACCGATGAGGATGTCCGTCGTCGAGCCGATCACGTAGAGTCCCGTGCCGTCGCTGAAAAGATTCGGCCAATAGCCCTGAAAGCCGCCGCTGAGCGATCCCACGAACTGCGGCGTGATGCTGTCATTCGCCGCATTGCCATCATCCATGTTGGTGTAACTCAGGCGATACACCACCACGCCATCCCGCGCCGCGCCGCCGCTACGGGCCATGATCAGCAGATCGCCAAAGAGCATCGGATGCCAGTCTCCGCCGCCAAACGACCCCACATGATCAAAAGTGGCCAGCGAGCGCCCGGCGACGAGGTTGTTCGCGTTCAAATACAGCCTCGAAATGGTGAGGTCCGCATCTTCGACGCCATACCACAGCATTCTCCCGTCCTGCGTCCCGACCAGCCAGGGGCCAGCCTGGGATGAGCGATTGTAGAGGATGGGCAGCGAATTGATGGAAGGGATGCCATTCGTGCCGCCCAACTCCACGAGCCCGCCAAAGCCATTCACGCGAATCGGCTGCGGCAAGAGCAGGTTGCCATACTGCGCCGTGCCGTGTGCATTCCAGCCGTAGTTGTCCTGAACCCATGCATTGTTTGGATAACTCAACCCAAAGTCCGACGGCAGCCTGCGCACCGGATTCGCCGGATCACTGATGTCATATACCCGCAGCGACAAATCCGACCCAGGCCTCGATCCCGGCGACTCCGCCCCGACGATGATCCACCCGTTCAGATAATTGATCGACGTCGTCCGCCCAATCGGCTCCGACCCATTCGTGACTGGATGCGAAAGCAGCGTGCCGGGTGCCTCCGTGCGTACCGCATTGTCAAAGCCCATCGTCGTCACCTGCGCAGTCACCGACCCGACAAGCGTGAGAAAGAAAAGTGCGCGAAAAAGATTCATGGTGGCCCTTTCATGGTCAAAACCGGCGGGCGGTTACAAGGTGGGGCTAAAAAATCGATTTTCTATCTTTTCGAGTTCTCATTGCCCTGAAGCCTAGAGGAGGGCTTTTTGGCTTCTCCGTGCAACCACGAGCCTGCTGCGCGAGTTTCAGCAGACGCATGAAAACCTTCCTCGCCGCACTTTTTACGACTTTGGCCATCTCTTTGCATGCCCAGATGCCGGAGGGTTTTTCGGAGGTCACGCTTGAGGTCGATGGGGGGAAGCGTCAGACCATCATTTACGCGCCGAAGAGCTCGAAGGAGAAGCCCACGCCTGTCGTGTTTTGCTTCCACGGTCATGGCGGAAACTCACGTAATGCCGCCAAATCCTTCGCCATGCACAAGCACTGGCCGGAGGCCATCTCCGTCTATCCACAGGGCCTGAACACGCCCGGCCGCCTCACCGATCCCGAGGGCAAAAAGCCCGGCTGGCAGAGCGGACCCGGCGCGATGGGGGATCGCGACCTGAAATTCTTCGACGCCATGCTCGCCAAGCTCAAAGCCGAGCATCAGGTGGATGCGAAGCGCATCTTTTCCACCGGTCACTCGAATGGTGGGGGCTTCACCTACCTGCTGTGGATGACACGGCCGGAGGTTTTCACCGCCATGGCGCCTTCGGCTGCCGCTGCGAGAGCTTCACAGGGTAATTTGAAGCCCAAACCCGCCATGCACATCGGCGGCACGGCCGATCCGCTGGTGAAATTTGCATGGCAGCAGGTCATGATCGACCTCGTGAAGAAGACCAACGGCTGCGCCACCGAAGGCACGCCGTGGGCGAAACATTGCACGATCTACCCATCCATCACCGGCACGCCGTTCATCGCTTACGTTCATCCCGGCACGCATCAGTTCCCCGATGAGGCACCGGCGCTCATCGCTCGCTTCTTCAAAGAGCAAGCGGCGGTCGTGAAGTGAGCCTGCTGGATTGTAGGCCGGATGTGTTCGGCGAAAAACGCATGGCAAACATCATGACTACCTTCGCCGAACTATCCGGCGTTGGAATGGGCGCACGACACGCCAACCGCCCAAGCGCCGGATAGTTTGGCGATGCATGCAAGAGAGTTATCGCGAGTCTTTTCCGCCAAACACATCCGGCCTACGGGACGAAACATCCTCACTTCAGGCTTTTGATGTAGAGGATCAGGCTCTCGATCTGCGAGTCATTCAAAATGCCCGCGTAGATCGGCATGCCCGTGTCGAACTTCTCGAAGCCCTTCACCACTTTCGCGCTCGGATTGAGGATCGACTCACGCAGGTAGGCCTCGTCAGCCTTCACTTTGCCCTTCATGCCCTTCGCGATGTCACGCTCGGTGCCGAACAGACCTTTCCAGCTCGGTCCTACCTTGCCCACGAGCGTTCCATCCGTGCTGTGGCAGGCCATGCAGCCAAACATCTGATACAAGCGCTCGCCTTCCTCGACGGTGGGCTTTACCGCCGCAGCCACGGCTGATTTGCGTGGCGTGAGGTCGATCTTCAAACCGGGTTCAAAGCCCAGTTCTGCCGCATCGAAGCTCGCGAGTTCCCACGGCGTGAAATAAGCTGTGTTTGCCGCCTTGAGCCCGTCCGCGCTTTGCAGGCCCCAGCCCACGCGCATCTGATGGCAGGTCTTCATCTCCGGAAAGGCCACCAGCACACTTTGGCCATCGGTGCTGAGGTAGGCGCTGCTCGCATTCAGCCATTCCTGGCCATTGCTGCCATCCAGCTTCAAATGCGGGCTGCCATACTCCGGCGTGCGCTTGTAGTTCCAACGCTCCGCGCTGTAGCTCTCGGGGTTCGTGGCCAGCTTCGCATCCAGCTTCGCGTTGAAGCGCAAAACGACGCCTTTGTCCGTCGGTGTGACCTCTTCCAGCAGCACGCGCGGCTTCCCCGTCCACCGCACGCGAGCCAGACCACTCAAACGCTTCACCACCGTGCCCCAAACCTGGAAACCGGTCACATAAAGCTGCCCGTCCGCCGGATTCACGATCGCGTTCAGCGTCGGGAAATCGAACTCGCGCGAGAAACTCACCACCGCCGCCTGCGGCTTGAGAAAGTGGGACAGGTTTTTAACCTGTCCTTCCGCGGACTGAACAGGTTGCAAACCTGTTCCACTTTCTTTGTTCATGAGCACCCGGAACAACTCCGGCCGGTTGTAGCCGATGTGGATCAAGTCCCCGTCCACCGGCCCCATCTTCGAGCCGAGCAACCACGTTTGCGTCACGCCGCTCGGGTTCACCGGATGCGGCAGCCACGTCAGCGGTTCGGCGATGGTCTCCGGATACTTGTTTTTCTCCGCAATGGTCGGCAGATGGCCGTAGAACTGATGATCGCGGATGAGATGCAGCGGCGTGGACGGCACATAATGCCCCTGCTGATCGCTCGCCGTGACAAGGCCCGTCTGCGCATTCACGCCGATGAAGGGCTGGCGCAATCCATAGCCGATCACCTCAAACGACTTCCCATCCGCCGCCACTTTGATCACCGTGCCATTGTGCTTCCCCCGCGTCGTGCCCTCCTGGCCGCCTTTGGAGATGTAAAGTTCCCCCTTAGGCCCCAGCTTCATCGAATTCGGAAACTCCCGCGTCTCCGCCGTCTGCGCGAAGAGATTGCAGAACATCTCATAGCGGTCGCATTCCTTGTCCCCGTTCGAATCGACGAGCTTCCAGATGCCATTGCGGTCGAAAACGAGGAGATCAACGTTCAACATCGAACTTTCAACGTTCAACATCGAACGCTCTTTTGCGGACGCTTGCGCCTTGGAAGTTGAACGTTCGACGTTCGAAGTTGGACGTTCGCGCGGACGCGCGACAATGCTCATCGGTTCATGCAAGCCGCTCGCGAAACGTTTCCATGTCACCGCCTCCAAATCGCCCCTCAAACCCGAGATCAGCCACACATCCCCATCAAACGTCACGCCCGCCGCATCCCCCTGATCATTCAAAAACGCGAGGTCCGCCAACCGCACATTTCGCTTCCAAGGATTCGGCACCGGCAGCGGGATGTCGTCGATGACGTAGGCATCGGGTTTTTGAGAGAGAGTGGCCTTGGTCGTTTGATCGTTAGGAAACTTTGCTTTGGAAGGTCTCCATGAAGGCAACTCAAAATTGCCATAGCTGATGGTTCCATTGAGGTCGCCGTCAGTTGCTGTCATCGGCACTGGCATGTGCCTGACATGTAGTTTGACGCGTTCTTTGCTTGGTTTGAGACGAACGATCCATTTGCCGCTCTCTCTCGTGGATGACCACATGTCAGCACCATTTGCTGTCTTGGGGCCTCCACCTGCAAGGTAGGCCATGCACATATGGTCCATCCTTCCGCCCTGATCATCGTCTACCATCAACGAAAGAGGTGCGTCGTGCGGATCAACTAGGATCACCCTCTCGATGAAGGGAAGCCTATGAAATTTGCCATGCTCAAACCATTCTCTCATGGCTGTTCCACCGACAACATAATCGAGCACCACCCGCGACTCGAAGAGGTTGATTGAAACAAACTTGCCCAAGTTGGGTGGTAGAGCGCCTCGACCCACCTCCTCTTTACTTGGTGCGGGTTGTCGAGGGTCCACATCAGTCGGTTTATCGCCAACCTGCCAGCCCGGATAAGCACCACTTCCGAACCAGAACATTTTCCCAATAGGTTTCGGCAGATCCTCCTGGCCGTCCTTGGTCTTTTGACCGGAGACGTGATACGAGCCGGGGGCGAGCGCGGCGGGCGTGACGGGTGGTTTGCCGGGTTCGCCTTCCCAGATGCAGGCGATGCGGAGGAGATCGGTGTCAAAGCAGGCCCAGAGATTGTGGCCGAGGTTCAGGATGAGACCGCGGGGCGTGAGATTGTCCTTCGGAAAGCCTTCGCCGACATCGCGACAGTCCAGAACGCTGCTGAAGAACGGAAAATCCTTCTCCACAAAGTCTCCCCATGGCGATTCGGCTGGCTTCTGGGCAGCGAGCGAGGTGACGAGGGCAAGGAAAGCAAGGCAGGCGGGCAACTTCATGGCAGGGCAGCAGAGAACACGGCCAACGGTCCTCGTCTGTCAACGATCCGCGCCTTAGCGTGGATCACGCCGCTGCCGGCGCTTCATCGTGAGCATGCCTGCGAGAGCGATCAAAAGCACCGAATGCGGCTCCGGCACCACCGCGATGGCCTGGATGGCGGCGGCGTTCGTCGAGATGCGCGAGGCATAGAGGCTCGCTGGATTGTCCGGGCCCACATTCGGGATCAGCGTCCAGCCTTGGCCATCGCTGCCTTGATACAAACCGCCGCGATCAAAGAGCGCCGCGTTGAACTGCGTGCCGTCGCCGGTCGTGTTGTTGGTGTCGAACAGACCATCCACGCTGTAGTTGATGCCCGCGAGCTTCCAGATGCCGCCGTCGTTCACAAAGACACCGCCGCCGGAATCGCCCTCGGAGAGGGTGGACTCCTCCGCCGTGTGCCCAGGGCCGCTGGCATCGAATTCAGCCACCAGCATGTCACCGAGGCCGGGGAGGGTCGTCACATCGCTCACGATGTTGCTGCCCCAGCGGGCCACGCCGTCTCCTACATTGTGTTTCCACCCATGCAGCGTGCCGGAGACCATCACATCCGCGCCACGCACGCCGCCGCGGCCCATCGTCACCATGTCGAGACCTTGCTCTGAGCTGCCGGTGTAGAGTGTGGCGTAGGTGGGGAAGTATTCGTTGATCTTGAGAATGCGCAGATCGGTGCCCGCGATGTCCCAGTAACCCGCGCCGCCGTTCGCCGAGGTATCAATCGTGTAGGTTACATCCACGCCGCCATTGAAAAGCCCCGCGCTGACGAAGGAACTCCCCTGCGTGCCCATGTGCTGCGCCGTGAGGAAGTATTGCGGTGCGATCATGGTCCCCAGATACGCGCCGTAGTAGCCCTGATACTGCCAGCCAGCATTTTCATAGGTCCCTGTGGGGGCTGCGATGTTGTGCGCGGCGCTGCCCGTATCGTAAAACAGCACGGCATACGCCTTTGGTAGAAACACCCAGCTCATCATGACCAGCCAAACGGCCAGTCGCCGCGAGAGCTGCGAAGGATGGAAAGGTGAGCAGTTGGCATCAGACATGCAGTACGTTCCCGCACACTTTTGTGATTTCCATAAATTCCTACTCTCCCCAACATAATATGGGCAGTCCTAAGGTAAATTTTTCATCACGATTACAGAGACGCCTCGACAGCTCACTCAAACACGATATGAACCGCCGCTCCGAGTCGCAAACATGAAAGCCCACTGGTTCCAGACCCTATCCGCTTTCTGCCTGCCGCCCTTAGTTGGCGCTGGCGTCTGTGTCGCATTGATTGGCATGCTCAAGCAAAATGAACTTTTTAGTTCTCCGGTTAATCATCCCACGGCTGATGTCGCTCCGGTCGCCAAAAAGCCCGTCCATACGACCGGTGCTGAGCTGCGACCCGCGAAATCCGTTGAGGGAAATTTTCCTCCGGTGGCTTCCATCAAGCCCACTCAGCCCGTCGAGATCGACTCGATCAAGAAGCTGCAAGGTGTGCCACCGCCTGTGATGCCATCGGCAACCACGCCGAAAGCTCCTGAGGCAGCGAAAGCCGCTGAAGACAATCCCGCGCCAGCCGTCGTTGCCGTGAAGCCAGCCTTTGCGAAGGCCTCCAGCATTCCCTACGAGCCGAAGAAGTGGCGTCCCATCCTTGATCCGATCAGCGAATTCTGGTCCACCCTCTGGCCTCGCACGGATGCACTGCCCACCATCTTCCAGGCTGTGCTGCTTCGCGATGCCGATCATGTCGCTCACCTCGTGGCGATGGGGTTTGATCCCTCCGAAAAGACTCCGTTTGGTGACACACCGCTTTGCGCCGCCGTGCGCAGCAGTCAGGCGGACATGGTCGAAGTGCTCGCCATGTGCGGGGTGGATCTGAACGAACCCGGTCGCGAAAATCAGGCCCCCATCCTCGTTGCTTCTCTGCGTCGAAACACGCCGGTGCTTGCGGCCCTCACCAGCCTCGGTGTCGATCCCAACACCCGCTTCAAAAGCCCCATCGCCAAAGAATTGATCGACCGCTGCACCATCAAGGACCTGCGCAACGCCATGGAGAGTGATCGTGGCGTCACCCCGCTCATCTGCTGCTCCGCTCGTGGCGATGTGGAAGGAGCCGTGGCCCTCATGAAAGCCGGTGCGAAGGCGGGCATCTGTACCTCCCGCTACCATCGCTATCCCATCAACTTCGCTGCCACGCAGGGCTACCTCTTCCTCATGCGTGTGCTCCTCGGCCGCGATCCCGATGCGGAGCCCGACACGCTGGTCACCGTCGATCTCTCCAGCCAGCGTGCTTGGGTCACCAAAAACGGCAAAGTCATCGCCAGCACCTCCGTCTCCACCGGTCGTGAAGGCTACCGCACGCCTGCTGGACGCTACGTGATCACCGATAAGCACCGCTCGCACACCTCCACGTTGTATCACTGCGCCATGCCGTGGTTCATGCGCTTGAACTGCAGCGCCATCGGCCTCCACAGCGGCTACGTCACGGGCCGCCCCGCGTCACACGGCTGCATCCGCCTGCCGTATGATCAGGCGAAGCTGTTCTTCTCCCTCACCGGCGTCGGTGACGAGGTGGAGATCGTGCATTGATCGGCGTTGGGGCTGGAAAGAAGCAGGTCTTCGCTCGAAGCGCTGCAAAAGCTGCCCCAGGGCCTGGGTGACCCTGTTTTTCGCCTCCGTGCGTCTTGACCTTTGGGCGCATCGTGACCTCTTCAAGATCTCATTGACCCGATTGACGTCATTGACGCTTCCGTCCTTCGTCCTTCGCCATTCCTCATTCGTCATTCTACCCATGCTCCTTTCCCTTACCTCTCGCATCCTGCGCACCGTCGATCCGCTTTGCTTGGCGAAGATCGGCTGGAATTTCGGTTACAAGGGGGCGCGGTCCGTGATGCTGCACAAGCAGCGCATGAAGCAGGGCCAGTTCTTCCCGCCGTTCTTCTACATCTCCATCCTGAACTCCTGCAACCTCCGCTGCCAGGGCTGCTGGGTGGATGTCGATAAGCCGCGCGAGTCGCTGAACCTCGACGAGCTGAACAAGATCGTGAACGACGCCAAACGGCGCGGGAATGCCTTCTTCGGCATCCTCGGCGGGGAGCCTTTCATGCACCCGGAGCTCTTCGATTTCCTCGCGATGCACCCGGACGCCTACTTTCAGGTCTTCACGAACGGCCAGATGATCACCGAGAAGGCCGCCACCGCCATGCGCAAGCTCGGAAACATCACCCCGCTGGTCAGCATCGAGGGCACCGAGGTCGTCAGCAATGAACGCCGCGGAAAGACCGATGTGCTCACCCGCACGCTCAAAGGCCTGCAAAACTGCCTCGATGCCAAAGTGCTCACCGGCGTGGCCACCAGCCTCTGCAAGACGAACATTGACGACCTCCTCACCGAGTCGTGGCTGCGTCGCCTCATCGACATGGGCGTCCACTATGCCTGGTATCACACCTACCGTCCTGTGGGGCCCAAGATCAGCGCCGAGCTGGCTTTGACGCCCGATCAGATCACGCAGGTGCGTCGCTTCGTCGTCAACATGCGGGCGAAGCTGCCCATCGCCATCGTCGATGCCTACTACGACCACCAGGGCCAGGCGCTCTGCCCCATGGCCAATGGCATCAGCCACCACATCAGCCCCACCGGCATGATCGAGCCCTGTCCCATCATCCAGTTCGCCAAAGAAAGCGTCCGCACCAGCGACGACCTCTTCGATGTCTTCACGAAAAGCGAATTCCTCAGCGACTTCCGCACCATCGCCTCCCAAAACACCCGTGGCTGCATCGTCCTGGAGCGCCCGGACCTCGTGAAGGCCGTCGTCACCAAGCACACCGCCAAGGACAGCACCATCCGCCAGACCGCCATGGCCGAGATCGAGAGCATGACCCCGCGCACCAGCCAATGGCGCGAAGGTGAGGAGATCCCCGAGAAGCACTGGATGTACTGGCTCGCCAAAAAATACTTCTTCAACGACTTCGGGGTGTATCGCGGGCTGGAGAAGAAGCGAGGTGCCTAACCAGCAATGCCTAGGCTGTGTTTGAAAACCATCTAGAGACCCGAATGCCGCGCCAGCAGAGTAGCCATCTCGCTCCGTCGAGATGAGCAAAAGGCTTTCGCCAATATCGTCGCCGACAGGTTTTCAAACACGACCTAGCGCCCCCAAGGTCCACAGACGCTGAGCGCATGCTTGGAGTCATGGTTGGCGTCGGTGACGGGCGAAAAATAGGCACGGCCCAAGCAGGGCACCGGTAAGGCCACCGACCATGCAGCCGAGAATTCCTGCGAAAAGGTAACCGCCGATATAACCCAGGAAGCAACCAAGCAGAAAGTGGATGAAGCTATGCCAAAGCTGGGATGAGGAACCCAAGATGGCTCGCCCGAGAAAATGGATCAGGCCGCCGAGCCACAGTAAGAAATAAGCAAACCGTGCGATGAGGCCAGGTGTGGTCTCGATGGGAAGTGGGAGAACGAAGATATGAATCCAAAGGCCACCGACGCCGACACCGACAAAACTGAGCAGACTCAGGAGAACTGAGAAAGCACGGTTCGCCTTTGAGTGGCAGATGGTCTGCTCTGGATTCATGTCAGTCGGAATCAAAGGTGGCGGCATCTAGAAAAGCGGACAGTGACGACCCTGCCGACCTCGCGGAGAAGCCTCTAACCTCCCGAGCGATGTCTCGTAACCTCTCATGGTAAATCTGCAGGACCTCTGGATCATCTCCGTCTGAAGCCCGAATGAAGTATGGATCGCCTCCACCGGAGACATCGCTGAAGATGGAGAAATAGCCGTCTAGATGCACCTCGACACCGGGATAGAAATCGAATGTCTCACCGAGCAAATCCTCTGGAGGCTGCCAACCGCACCAAAGGCGTCCACTCCAGTCCGGCTTAGGAGGGTAAGCTTGCCACAGAAACTCAATGCCAATCAATGGAGTAGCGGACAGTAATTCGGCATACCAAGACGGGAACAATGAGCCTAAGCGAGACTGAAGAACGGATAACTCGTCAGGAGTAGCTACTCTCCCCGTGGCTCCCGACTGAGCTGCACGGCTGATGAATGATGCAGAGGCTGCTTGTAGTTGGGGACTCACTTCTGGTGGCTTTTCGATTGGCGCTGATAGTTGAGCGAACAGTGAGGATGATAACAGAGCGTGAGGTTTGTCAGCCGCTTTATCTCCAACGATTTGGTCGGAATGTATCGGGCTGGGGTGCTCATGGGTGTCGTTTTACCCTGCTAGGCCGTAGCTGGGCAACTAAAACGTGGGTTTGCGCTCACCTAGGCGTGCAAAACCCATGTGAGACTATTCCAAACCCAGCCCAATTCGTGAGTGAATCCGCACTGAATGGTCCAACGCACGCGATTCGGCGGAGCAAGGTCGCACTCTAGCTCCGCGAGAGGAACCGGGCTTGGGGCTGGCGAAGCCTTTGGACTGCGGCAGCCTGCTGCCGCTTTTCCGAGGCAGCCCTGCTGCCGCCGCAGGCTCTGGACTCACGCGAACGGTTTGGCGTGGCGCCTTCCTTTTGGCGCCTGAGAAGGTAAGGAGTCGCTCACGGGCTCGACGGCCAGCAGGCTGGCCTCCCGAAAGCGGCAGCAGGCTGCCGCAGTCCATGGCCAGAGTCGAGAGCCTGCGACCGCCTCTCCGATGCGGCTCGGGGCGGGAATGGAATCCCGCCCTCCGAAGCCCTTGGTGCGAAGGGTCTCGTCAGACTTTTTGCGCGATGAGGAACACATGCTTTTCGGGCCACTGGTCATATTCGAGGTGCCGAACGATGCAGCCAGCGTCGGCGACGACCTGAAGCGTTTTGGGGATGCCAAGGACGCTGTAATAAACGGGCGGTCCCATGCTCGAATCCAGCTTTTCCTCCGGGCTGTCCAAGCCGCCCATCGTCCAGATAAAGACTCCTCCTGGAGACAACGCATCACAGAGCCGTCGCAGGACATTTTCGCTTCGATTCAGGGGAACGTGCCAGATGCTGTCCCACGCGGTGATGAAGTCATACGGCTTCGTGGGCAGCCACTCGCACACATCGGCCTGGTAAAACGTCGTGGTGGGATTTTGTTTCTTCGCCAGGGCAATCATCTGGGCGGAGACATCAAGGCCCTCGACGTCGTATTCGTGACTCTCCAGCAGTCGATGGAAGCGGCTGCTGCACCCACAGCCCACATCAAGCGCCCGTCCGCCCCTGGGTCGAAACTTCAGCGCGTGCTCATGCTGGCGAATGCCATTCGTGGCGAGATGCGGCTCCAGCCACTGATGAGCAATGGAATCGTAACTGTGGGCGGTCTCGGCGGGTTGCATGATGGATGGGTCTAACACAAAGACCAAATCAACGCTGGCGTTTTCGGCACCGGTTTGACACACTGACGGCCATGAACCTGCTCTCTGCTGCTTCTTTTAGCCGTCGCGATCTTTTGCGTGCGATGGGCTCCTCGGCTGCGCTGTCCGTGTTTCCTTCGCTGCGTGCCGCCACGGGCACGGATTCGCTGGCGATGCAGTTTTACAAGAGCCTCACGGAGGAACAGCACGCGAAGATCGTGCTGCCTCGTGACCATGCGAAGCGCGGTTTTGTGAGCAACTGGTGGTACATCTGCCCGGAGCAGCGACTGCACACGTTTTACACGAAGGATCAGCAGGATCTGGTGAAGCAGATTTTCGAGTCGCTGCATCACCCGGAGCATCGCGAGAAGATGAACTGGCAGGTGCAGAAGGATCTGATGGGCCAGATCAAGAACACGCCTTCGGTGGGCTTCTTTGGTCGGCCGGAGGAGGCGGACTTCGAATTCATCTACACGGGGCATCATGTGACGCGCCGCTGCTTTGCACGGAACGATGGGGCACCTGGCTTTGGAGGTCGCCCGATCTTTTACGGGAACTTTGCGAAGGCCTTCCGCGAGGAGAAGGATCACGCGGGCAATCCCTTTTGGTATCAGGGGCTGGTCTTCAATGAGTTCGTCAGCGCCCTGGATGGCAAACAGCGTGAGAAGATCCTCGTGGCCCGCGAACCACGCTCAGAGAAGCCTTCCGAGGTGATCGCGAAGCGCCAAACCGATCTGCCGGGGCTCTTGGGTGCTGATTTGACGAAGGATCAGCAGGCGAAGCTAATCGAAACGATGCGCCGGATGCTGGTGTGCTTTCGCCCGGCCGATGTGGAAGCCACGATGAAGACCATCGAGACGCAAAAGATCGTCGAGCGCCTCTTCATCTCCTGCTACGGCGGTGAGTTCGACATCGGGGGCGATCAGGTGTGGGACACCTGGCAGATCGAGGGGCCGGAGATGGTGTGGTACTTTCGAGGGTTCCCGCACATCCACGGCTACTTCCACCTCGCGGTGGCGTGATGGCCGGCGCTAAGCTTTGAGCACGACCGCTGCGATCTCATCCCAGAGCGTGTCGATGTCCTTCGGACCATGCGAGGGCTTGCCTGCCTTCGAGAACCAGTAATCGGCGTTCCATTGATCGCCCTCAATGACGTGCAGCAGGGCGTGAAGCCACGAGCCCATCTTGGTGGGGATGTCCTGCGCGATGTTGTGCGCGGCATCCCAATCGCCGTTTTTGATCTGCCAGAGGGTCTGGGCCTCGGGCGAGAGCTTGGACGGGTCGTTGAGGGCGATGAGTTCGGCGGGAGTCATGAGGCGTGTTTTTCGGCGAAGTCGCTCAAAAAGTCCAGCAGCGGCCCATCGGGCTGCATGGGGATGATGTCGATGGGGACGATCTCTCCCTCGCTGAAGACCATGTTGCTCTCGCCGACATCGAAGAGGGCGAGATTCTGTTCTGGGTGATACCAGCGTGTGGGGTCGTCATACACATCACTGCGCACCGGGATGAAGCCGCGGGAGGTCATCCAGAGCTTGATCTCTTTCCAGGTGGCATTGCGGGAAGGGTACCAAAGCTGTGAGGTGATGATGGAAAAATGACCATCGAGCATGGCGAAACCTTCAAACACATTCAGTGCTGTAGCGAGGGTTTCCAGCTGCTGGAGTCTTGAAAAATACTGGCTGGGTGTTGCTGGCCTCATCACGAGAAACTCGTCGATTCGGGTCGAGACCACCCTTTCGTCCAAGTGCGGCCAGAAACCAAACTTTGGCCCCTTGGTGGCCTTGAATACGAAGTGGCCAGCTTGGCGCTCTCCGAAGACGGCGTGTTCCATGCGCCCTGAGTTGCGCTGCCCGAGTTCACTCACCGGAAGCCACAGACGCTCGTCCGTGGCTCAATCTGATAGCAACGCGATCTGCCGGTCTCGCGCTACGGCGAACCCTGTGGGCGTCCAAGGCTGCGGTTGATCTGCGCCACCTTCTCCTCCCAGGACATCAAGGGCTGGCGTGAAGCCAAGGCTTCGAGTTCGCCGGGGGCGAACCACGGTTTGATCGGCTGGAAGGCCTTGCGAGGTTTCGCGGCCTTGTTGGGCTTCGTTTCCATGCATGATTCAGCGTCGGTTTGCATGGTGGGAAGGTAGTGGCTTTGCGAAACCCGGCAACGGGCTTTTCCAGGCGGCTCAATCCTCCGGCATCGGGCGGTCTTTGGTCTCCGGGAGGAAGGCGAGGGCCACAAGACCGAGGAGGAAGATGGCGCTCATGTAGGTGCAGGCGGTGCGGAAGGCGTCCAGCTTCGCCTCAGGCGTGGTGGCACCGGCTTTGAGGGCTGCTTGCAGGCTGCCGAGGGTGAAGGGACCGCTGGCGGCGACGAAACGACCGACGTTGTAGCAGAAGCTGGTGCCGGTGCTGCGCAGGCTGGTGGGGAAGAGCTCGGGGAGGTAGATGGCGAAGCCGGCGAAGAGGGCGAGCTGGCAGGCACCCATGACGGCGCTCATCCAAATATCACCACGGCCATCGAAGAACTGGAAGAAGCCAATGGTGGCGATCATGGCGGCGACGTAGGCCATGGCGAAGGCAGGCTTGCGGCCGCGATTCTGAGCGATTTTCGTCATGAGCAGCATGCCGAAGAAGGCACCGAGATTCTGCACGATGGAGTTCACGCCGATCCAGTAGGTCTTCTCACCGGCGATCTTTTCTGGAGCGACGCCTTCGGCCTTCAGCGAGCGTTCCATCACATCGCCAACGAGTTCCGGGCTGAAGAAGCCGATGCCCCAGAGGCCGATCACACCGGCCACGCAAAGCACCATGCCGAGCAGGGCGGATTTACGCCAGCGCACATCACCGAGCAGGGAGGAGTAGGAGCCAAACTTCACGCCTGCGGCCTTGCCTGCGGCACGAGCTTTGACCCATTTCTCGGGTTCTTTGAGGCGGATCTGGATGAAGACGCAAAGGAAGGCGGGAAGGGCGCCGACGAGGAACATGTACTTCCAGGCGGTGCCGGGTTCGATGGCTTTCGAAGCTTCCAAGCTGCCCATGTACATGCTGGTGATGCCTGCGGCGATGTTTCCGACAGCGGAGAGTGCCTGCAAGGTGCCGAGAGCACCGGCGCGAGCGGTGTCAGGAAGCGTGTCCGCTACGAGAGCGACGGCGAGGCCGAAGACACCACCGACGCCGAGGCCGGTGAGGAAGCGGTAGATGGCGAAATCGACCCAGCCTTTGGAGAAGGCGGAGAGACCGGTGCAGACGGAGTAGATGAGCACGGTGAGGGTGAGCGTCTTGGCGCGGCCGATGCGATCTCCCACGGAGCCGAAGATGAGGCCGCCAGTGGCCCAGCCCGCGACGAAGATGGAGGTGGCGTAGCCGCCGTACTTGATGGGGTCCATGCCAGGAGGCAGGAGCGCCTTCATGGCCGAATTGCGGGCCAGGAGGAAGAGCTGCTGATCGAGGCAATCAAACAACCATGCCAGCGAAGCCACAATAAAGACGAACCAATGGTATTTGGTGAGGTGCTTGTACCAAGGGGCGGAGGCGTCGGGTAGGGTAGTGGTGCTCATGCGGGGAAAGTGGGCGCGATGTTGAATGACGGGGGAGGAGATGACAATGGCGAATTCGCCCGAAAGCAGCCGTTTCGAGTGTGAGCGATCTTTCAGCTCAGCGCGACGTGCCCTTCAGCCGCTGAAATTCGGCCTCGATTAGCTTCATGCCTTCGCCTTTACCTTCCTGGGTCATCGTTTCACCCCGCAGCCAGCGGTAGATGGCATCATTCGGGCAATTCGTCTCCGCCAGCTCGCGGTGCGCCCGGATGTCTTTGGGTTCCAGCCCATGCTTGACCAGCAGTTCCGCCACAAGCGTGGCGGCCCGCTGCATGGCCTGCGGCTGAAGGAGTTCGGGGTGATCGACGAGTTCGCCATTCTCTACACGACCGCCACAGAGGAAAGACACGGTGAGGTGGCCCTTCGTGTGACCGGGAATGCGTTCGCGAGCCTTGGATCGAAAATCAGGCGCGACGCTGATTTTGCCTTCGTCGATGGAGGTGACCTGCGTCTTCAACTCCGCCGGGCTGAGGTAGTAGGTATTGGAGGCCGGAGCCAGCGTGGGGCGGCGGCCCTCGTAAATGCGGCCGCTGTCTCCCACGATGAAATGGTAGGCGATGTCGCCAAAGCCACGCTCCCGATGGCCCGCCTGATTGCTCTTCAATCGCGTGGTTTCCTTGTCCTTGGGGCCGGCGAAGTTGTGGATGCTGATGAAGCGGATGTCCTTCGCGGTTTGCTCTGTCGTCTGCGCGGGCTTGCCCTTTTCACCGCCGGTTTCGCCCCCATCCCAGCCATCACGTCCCACCAGATTCCCGAGCACTGAGCCTCCCTCCTGTGCCCAAAGCGTGAGCGTGGCCAGAACAAGGGTGGAAGTGATCGAAAGGAGGAGGGGTTTCATGAGCGGAGGATACGAGTTCTGACGTGCGAGCAGTCTCTTGTCATGCCAAATGTGATCGCATGACTCACACCATCCTCGGCATCGGCGCGGAAACGCGGGACACCTTTTTCGTGGTGCCTGAATTCAGCGCGGAGGAGGGGGTGATGCAGGCGCTGGCGCGGGCGGATGATCGCGGTGGGCCGGTGGCGACGGCGTTGGCGGTTTTGCGTGCTCATGGGCATGACTGCGCCTTGCTTGATAGCGTTCCTGCGGAGGCGGTGATTCTTGTGCGGCAGTATGATGGGGCGCGGCAGATCGTTTTTAAGCCTGCGGAGGCGGCTGAGCCGGTGTTTGAGCCTGCGATGTTGGATGGCGTGCGGCTGCTGCATGTGAATGGTCGCCATGAAAAGGCGTGTCGGGCGGCCATCGCGGCGGCGGAGGCTCGAAACATCGAAATATCCTTCGATGGTGGTGCGGGAAGGTTTCGGGAGTCGATCCGTGATTTGTTAGAAGCGAGCCATGTGCGTATCCTTTCGCGTGAGTTTGCTGAAAGGGCTGTGGGTAGCTCTGACCTGGCGGAGATGGTCTCCAAGCTTTTGCAGCCGCCCGCGAGGCTGCTGGTGATCACGGATGGAATTCGTGGCAGCCAGATTTGGAGGCCGGATGGCTTTTACCATCATCAGCGGGCTTTCACCGCGTCTCCACTGGTGGATACCACGGGCTGCGGTGATGTGTATCACGGGGCGTTTTTGCACGGTTGGCTTTCCGAATGGCCGGTGGAGCGCTGCGCGGCGTTTGCGAGCGAGCTGGCGGCTCGAAACGCGGAAGGTTTGGGGGGAAGGTATGTGCTGGGCCGTTAGGGCGCTTCGGTCTCTTTTTCGAGTTGAAGGCGCTGAGCTTGGATCAGCATGGAGCTTTCGAGGTTTTGAGTGCCGCCGGCTGGCTGCGGCTGGTGGGGACCGCCGGTGTAAACGATTTGGTCGATCGCTTTGATGAGGCCCATTTCTTCGGAGGATTCGTTATCGACCTGCTGTTGGTCGAACATGCCTTTGAGATCCAATAGCATGCCGCCGAAGAGGAGGAGTGGGGAGGCGATGAGGAGGAGAATGAGCCACACGCCGACGCGACTGAAGAAGCTGGCCTTTTCCGGTGGGCCAGCCACGGGCGGGCGCGGCGGAACGCTGGAAGGTTGGGGGCGTGATCCGTGCGGGTCGTGGTTTTGATCCTGCGGAGGCAAAGCGTGCGACATCCCGCCTGCATCGCTGTGCGAAGTACTACAGGCAGGCGCGGTGATGACGCGGGCACAACTGGGGCAGGGGCCTGAGACGCCAGCCATGCTGCGGGGCACGGTGAGCGTGATGCCGCAGGAAGCACAGGAGAAGCTCATGAGCTCGGAGATCATGACGGGTGCGGGTTCGGATTATTTTTTCTTCAAGATGACATCTCCCAGGCTGAACATGGGGGCGTAGATGGCGTAGATGAGGAATCCGACGATGATCCCGAGAAGGAGCATGGTGATGGGCTCGATCATTTTGTCCAAAGAGGCGGCCATGTTGTCGAGCTCCTCTTCGTAATCATCGGCGATTTCGGCGAGCATTTCCGTGCCGGAGCCGGTTTCGGAGGCGAGTTCGATGAGACCGCAGAGATTGCGGGCATCGGGTCCCATCCAGTGGGCTTCCATGAGGAAGGCTTCGTGGAGGGTGCGGCCGACGGTGATGTGATCGCGGAGGCGCCAGAAGAGCTCTTTGTAATGGTAGTGCCAGGAGGCCTGGGCGGTGATATCGAGTGCGGAGGTGAGGCGCACGTTGGATTCGGTGAGGAGGGAGAGGGTGCGGAAGCCGGAGGCGGCGGCGGATTTACGCACGATGACGCCGATGGCAGGGATGCGAAGGAAGAGATCCTGCATGGGTCTGAGGGCGGCGATTTTTCCCCAGTTGGAGAAGAAGACGTAGAGGCCGACGAATGGCAGGATGGCCATGTAGGGCCGGTGCAGGAAGAGATCCGAGAGGGCGATGAGGGCCTTCGTGCCGAGGGGAAGCGGCGTTTTGAAGGAGAGGAAGAGCTTGGCCATGGCGGGCACGAGCGTGAAGCTCATGACGATGACGACGACGACGCCGAGGACCATGACGACGCCGGGATAGATGAGGCCGCCTTTGAGTTTTTTGATGACCTTGGAGGACTTCTTCGAGGAGAGGGCGATGCGTTTGCAGACTTTGGCGAGCTGACCGGCCTCTTCACCGGCGATGATGAGGGAGAGCAGATCATCCGGGAAGAGCTTGGGGTATTTCTGCATGCTATCGCTGAGCTTATCGCCCACGGAGATGCCGTGGATGAGCTCGGCGATCATGCCTTTGTAGATGGCCGATTTGACGCGGTTGGTCTGGAGCTGAAGGGATTTGGTGAGGGAGATGTTTCGCTCCAGGCAGCGGCCGAGGCCGGAGAAGAAGGCAGCGCGGTCATCAATGCTGGCCTTTGGGGAGGTGAGGCGATGGAGCTTTTCATCGACCCCGGTGATGGTGGAGATGACGGTGGATTCGTTGGAGCCGACGCCAGCTCCGACGATGGCTTTGTCATCGGAATCGGTATCCACGAGGGCTTCGGAGCCTTTGCCGGTGTGGACGTTGGTGATTTTGACCTTCTTGAGCATGAGGGGGAAAAGATGAAAGATGAAAGATAAAAGATGAAATGCGCTGGGGTGCGCGGTGGTGATCGAGTTTTAGCTTTTATCTTTTCGTTTTTATTTTTTGGGCGGAGCCGAGGCAGTTACGGCGCGGGCGTGCGGAGGGTGGTGTAGAGGCGCGGACGGTAGGCCGTGAGGGTGAGGGTGGCCCCGGCGGCCTCGGTAGGGGGGGCTTGGGCGATGTTGACGACGGCCGTGGCGGTGGCGGTTTCCATGATGACGCCGGAGACGGTGGTGGTGCCTGCTTCGATGAAGCTGGGACCGGTGGCGGTGCTGGTGGAGCCGTAAATCTGAGTCTGAAGGACGGCGTTTTGATCCTGATCGGGCATGAGGCCGAAGACCTGGGAACGCGGGAGGCCGAGCTGCCAGAGGCGGAGCATGTTTTCCTGATAGCTGCGGGTGACAGCGACGCGAAAGGCGAGCTCTTCCTGGAGGACGGAGGAGGCGGAAAGGCTGATGGCAGCCGTGGCCCCGATGGCGATGATGCTAGCGGCGGCGAGCACCTCAATGAGGGTGTAGGCGGTGCGACGAAGGAAGGTGGATGGCCGGAGATTCGTCATGGGGTGAAGTAGGTTTCCTGCCAGGCATCACGCGGGAGGAAGGTGGCGAAGCCGGGACCCGCGGCGGTGGTCTGAGGGACGGTGGTATCGGTGTCTGGGGAGAAGACGAGACGGCTGGCGGTGGTGCCGCCGGAGGCGCGGCGTTTGATGGTCCAGTTCGTCATGACGCCGCCGATCCAGCGAACGTTCCGGGTGAGGGTGGCGGGCATGTTGAACATGATCGTCTGGTATTCATTCACGAGGACGCTGCGCCAGCGGTAGTCGTTTCCAGAGAGGGGATTGCTGACCCAGGAGAATTCGACAGGACGGCCGAGGTCGTCTTTGAAGGCGAGAATGTGACGGCGGGCGTTTTCGCGTTCGAAGCGGATATCACGGATCCAGGGGCCTTTGGTGCCATTGGGCATGATGGTGATGATGACGGGCTTCATGGCGGCGGCGGCTTCAAAGGCAGTGTTGTTGGCCTGGCCGACGAAGATGATCTGATCGACGACGCCGTAGATGCGCATGTTTTTGAGGTAGGCGGAGTCGAGCTTGATGAAGAGGACGCGGAGCTTTGATCCATAACCGGAGGGCCAGCCGGGCGGATTGTAGGTGGGGACGGCCTGCTCGGCGATCCAGTAGGCTTCGGTGGAGGAATTGAAGACGCCTCCGACGTCGATGGTGATGGTATCGGTTCGGCCGGCGGTCTTTTCGCGGTCCTGGAAGTGCCAGAGGGAGTTATCGGTGTTGTCGGCGTTGTTGATGACGTTGAGGTAGCCGAGGTAGCGGCGGTCTCCGGTGCCACCAACGGGGCCGGTGGTGCTGGGGATGACAGGGAGATTCGAGGGAAGCATGTCGGCTCCATCGGGATTGACGCCGTAGATGGGGTAAGGAAGGCCGGGCGGTTCGACGACGGACTGGGACTGGAGGTAGAGTGATTTGGTGCGGAAGGGGATTTTCAGCGGGCTGGGTGTGCTGGCGACGAAGAGGGAAGGGGGATGACGAATGACGGTGCGGCCTTGAATGGTCCAATAGGCGTGGTGGCCAGTGCCGGTGCCGGAGCTGGCGACATCGCGATAGACATCGAGCTCTGTGGTGACGCCGTCGGGCTTGCGATAGACGTTGAAGATGTCTCCGCCGAGCACGGGCGGAAGAGTCTTGAGGAAGTGCCAGGAGGTGAAGTTATCGATGTTACCCGCGGTGCCGGAGGCGGGGCGTGAGAGACGCTCGGTGGTGAGGTAGCTGAGAGAGGGACGGAAGCCGGTGTAGTTGTAGGGATAGACGGTGGTGAGGCCATCACCGGGAAAGGCGGTGCTGGAGTAGATGTTGAGGTTCGACCAGCCGTCGTAGCTATTGACGCTGCCGATGTTGGAGCCGAGGACGATGCTTTGATTGCCGGCGACGGTGTTGTTTCGCAGAAAGTGCTTATCGAAGGACATCTCGCGGCCGAGCTGGCGGGAGCTTTCGAGGCCGATACGGCGGCGGGCGATGTCCTCCAAGTAGCTGACCTGAATGGAGCGGACGTTCATCATATTCACCCAGGAGGAGACCAGTAGGCCTGCCACGATCATGAGCATGAGCGCGGCGGCCATGATGGCGCCGCGAGGTGCTTGTAAGCGTGATGGTGAGGGGGGGGACATGGGGCGAAGTGACTTCAACAATCAGCAATCAGAGTTCATCAATCTGCGGTTGGATTGGTGGTCGAGGGCGTGGCGGAGCGGGGAATCAGGATGGATGAAAGTCGATTGTTGATTGTTGAGGGAGGGGCTGGAGCGCGGAGCAAGGGGACTCGATGCCCTATGCTCGTTGCTCCATGCTAAAGGGCTGGAAACATGGGGACGGTGAACATGAAGGAGGTGCGGCCAGCCATCTGGTTGTAGGCTTGGCGAGGATCGGAAGGGCTGAAGGTGTTTGCGGCGGGGCCGAGATGACGGGCGCAGGGATCCGGCCACCAGATGAAGTAGAAGGGGCGTTCGGTGGCCCGCTTGAAGCGATCAATATAAAGGCCTTCACGAAGGGCGAGGCGGGCGGAGCGTTCGAAACTGACGAAGAGCGGGGTGAAGCCATCGGTGAGCCATTGGCTGGCCGCGGTGGGGTTGAGCACGGAGGGAGGATAAAAGACCTCGTAGCTGCCGGAATAGACGAGCGCGGTGGGAAGGGCCACGCCGGTGGGATCTGCGAAGCGCTTCACGGACGCATGGATGCCCCACGGCTGGGCGGCATTGAATTTGATCACGTCGATGTCGTAGATGGCGGTGACTTTGAGGAAGCCGGTGTATTTGCTGTAGCCGAGGATGAAGATGCTGGCGTTGGTTGGTGGCGTGGAGGAGCCATCTGGGTTGCGAAAATCACGATACTGAGTGGCAGGGACGGCGCCGAGGGTGAGCAGGTGGGAGCGGAATTTCTGCGGCGTATCGAGCTCACCATGGGTGGTGGAATCGTAGGCGATGGTGGAGGGTTTGTAGGTGTTAGCCACATCACGACCGAGGCAGTAGATCGCGGTGGCGCTGGTCGTGTCGTTGATGAAGGCCTCCCGCAGCTCTTCGGCTTTGGAGAGGCCGGTGAAATTCGGCGCGGAGGGCGTCTCCATGGTGCTCAGGGCGCTGCCGTAGAAGGCGCTCATTGTGGCGCTGCCGAGCGGCACGCTGACGACGGCGGAGAGGCGCGGCTGATTCTTGACGATGGTGCCATAGCCCACGACGACGCCTCCCATGATGATGGCGGAAAGCGCCACGACGAGCAGGAGCTCGACGGAGGTGAATCCTCGTGGCGCTGGGAGCTGGCGTGTCATTTGGCGGGCGCTGTATTTCCGCCGACGGGATTTCCAAAGAGCATGCGAATGGAAGATTCGATGCCCGCTGGGCTAGGCGGTGTGGCGGCGGGGGAGGTGGGAATGGTCTCCGCAGGGCCGGCTGAGGGTGGTGCTTGGCGATCTGGCACAGGCTGGCTGGCGAGTGGCTGCGGAGCGGCGCTGTTTTGTTGCATGGAGCCAGAGCGGCTGATGCGGCCTGTCTGTCCTTGGCCGCCGAGCAGCTTGTATTTGATCTCGGGGCTCATGTTGATGGCGATGAGCATGACCTTCGGCGGTAGGCCGGTGGCCTCCTTTTCTTCCCAGGCGAGCTCGATGTTCTGCATGGTGATGTTTCGCACGGTGAGCCTCACCTGCTGATCCGCGAAAACTTGGGGCACGACCTGGCCTGGCTGCAGCATGATGTCCCCGAGCATGACCTTCATCTTGCCATCCGGGCGGATACTGGCTCCGACGACGGGGAGTCTGGCGAGCACATCACGCACGCGGTTTTCCTCGGTATCCTCGGGGGCATTGCGGCTGGCGGCTTCGATGGCGGATTCGAAGGGGTTGTTTTCCTCCGGTTTGACGCGTTCGGGTGTCTTCTCATCTGGCAAGACGAGTTGGTACTGCACGCGGCCTTCCTTGTCCTCCTCCTCCACGGGGGCGTCCTGAGCCTGGGAGGGCCTGAACAGGATGGCGGTGACTAGCAGAAGAAGGCTGGCGAGCCGGGTGAGATGGAATGGGAAGTGCTTCATGACTTTTTCTTGTCTTTATCGGCTGCAGCGTTGGCGGAGTTCAGATCGAAAATCGGGGTTTCGAAGGACACATCGAGCTTGAGCTGCCGTGCAGTGCTGCCGCCGGTGATCTGCACGATTTTCATGCGTGAGAGGGGCAGGCGGCGCTCGATGTCACCCAGCCAGTTGAGCACCTTGGCATACTCTTCCTCGATGGTGAGGGTGGTGAGGACGGACTTGGGGATGAGCTTGTTCGTGGTGGAGCCTTTTGGCTCAGTGCGGCGCTGGCGGACGAGGCCGATGCCGCCCTCGCGGAGGCTGAGTTCGATGGTTTGCTCCACTTCCTGCTGGGTCTGGACTTTTTCGACGGCTGGCAGCCAGGCACGGAGGAAACGGCGGATCTCCTCGGTCTCCGTTTTGAGCACAGCGGTTTTGATTTCGGCGGTGGAACGCTCTGTCTCCGCCGTGGTGGCAGCGCTTTCAGCGTCATCGGCCTCCTGGCGCATGGCGCTGACTTTTTGATGCACGATCTGGGCGCTGTACATGATCACGCCGATGAGGGCCATGAGGATGAAACAGGCTAGTTGCTTGGGATTCATGGTGAGGAAAAGTGCGGCGTTTTACTGGGTGGAGCGGACGAGCGTGGAGTGATACTCAATGAGCTCTTCAGTCTTCGTCTGCTGGGGTGAGAAGCTGCGGTATTGAAGCTGGCCAAGAGCGTTTTCGATGTTCACGATCTCGGTGGAGGCATTGATGCCGGAAATTTTGATGCCGAGGGAAAGGTTCGCCGCCACTTCATCGCCACGCTCCAGGGTGACCTCGCCAAACTTGGTTTCTTGGGCCACGGCACGGGCGATTTTGACGACGATGGGTTGGATGTTTCGAGCACCTTCCATCCACTCGGCTAGACCTTCGGCCTTTTTGGTCTCGGCTTCGAGGGTGGCAAACTCGCCGTTAAGGGCATCCCGTTCGCCTTCGATGCGGGTTTTGCGCTCCGTGGCTTCCACCTTGAGTTTTTTGGCCTTTTGGAAGTTCAGGTAGTCCATCGTCATGATGTAGGCCGTGCCGACGATGGCGACGTAGAAGATGACGGGGATGAAGCGGAAGGAGGAGGGAAGACGCCGCGCAGCGTCCGTGCGCGGGGTCTTGAAATCGTGGCAGAGGTAATCAGTCATGGCATGCGGGCGTGATAGGTATTCGCTTGGGCTTTAGTGCTCGCCGAGGATGGACCAAAGCAGGTCGTCCTGGGTGAGATCGACGGCGCCGACTTTTTCGAGATGCACCATGATCTCGGAGCGGAATTTGCCATCGTTCCCATCGCTGACGAAATAGACGGGACTGCCCTGCGGGACGCGGGCGATGAGCGGGCTGATGATCTGGAGAGAGGTCTCGACGGCCTCAGGGCCGAGGCCGCTGCGGCAGCGCACGTCCTTCCACTGCCCGTCCTGCTGCACGAGGACGCCGATGGAGCCTTCACAGGCCACAATGAGGATGAAATTCGGTGGCGTGCCGGTCTCTGCCGCGCGGGAGATGCTTAGCACGGCATGCTCGAGCAGGGCAAAGAGGCCGCAGCACACACGGCCGGGCTTGATCTGCACGGTTTTGAGGAGGTCCTCAGTGACTTTGACCATGCTCTCTTCGACGGCGAGGAGCAGTGAGGCAGTGGTCTCCGGGTGATGGCAAACGGCGTAACGCTTGCCGCGATCATATTTGGGGCCGAGGACGGCACGGGGATTGGTGCGCAAGAGGGACACGCAGTTATCTCCCCGCATGAGGTTGTTTTCGAGGCTGATGATGAAGCGGTGATTCACGGAGAGGGCGCACCAGCCGCCCTCGCTCAAGGAACGCCACT
The DNA here is from genome assembly GCA_943373155.1 of Akkermansia muciniphila. Classification (GTDB taxonomy): domain Bacteria; phylum Verrucomicrobiota; class Verrucomicrobiia; order Verrucomicrobiales; family Verrucomicrobiaceae; genus Prosthecobacter. Next base: position 60,241 of record CALSBJ010000027.1, read on the forward strand.
CCTCACCACGCTGCGGGGCCACATCGGCGAATTCGCCATCCATGACACCGCCCTCTTCGAGCTTGCCTTTTTTGCTCATGCCACGCCAGCTCGTCTGACTGCGCGAGACATTGAGGAGCACGGATTTTCGACCGTTGAAGCGCGAGGCCCACGGCACGGCGGCGTCGTCGGCGTCTGGTTTGAACGCGGCGAACGACAGGACAGATTTGATTTCATCCAGCAGCATATATTGAGGTCAGTTGTTCTTTGGAAAGGAAGTCGTACACCTCATGTTCGGTGTAGCCGGTCTTGCGGGTGTTGGATGGCTTCCAGCCATCGGCCAGGCGCATCTGGAGGCAGCGGTCAAAGCTCTGCATGCCGCGGGTGAAGCCTGCTTCGAGCTCCTGCTCAAGGTTCTTGAACTCACCACGTCGGATCATGCCGCAGACGGAGTCGTAAGGCAGCAGCAGCTCGTGAATGGGGAAGCGTTTGCCACGCTGCTCATCGAACAGCAGGCGCTGGCAGAGGATGCCACGGATGGAATCGGCAAATGATAGCATGGCGTTTTCCATGCGGTCGGAGGGCATGAGCTTCAGGTAGCGCTGCACCGTCTGTGCGGCGGAGGAGGTGTGCAGCGTGGCCACGACGACGTGGCCAGTTTCCGCCGCCTGGAGGGCGATCTCTGCGGTCTCACCATCTCGAATCTCACCCACGAGGATGACATCGGGTGCCTGACGAAGAGCGGCGCGGAGGGATTTGTTGAAGTCGAGCTCGTCGGAGCCGATCTCACGTTGCGAAACGAGGGAAGGGATGCCGGAGGGGTAGATGTACTCAATGGGATCCTCAAAGGTGAGCACATGCTCCTGGCGGCGCTTGGCCCGCTCGAGAATGAGGGAGGCGATGGTGGTGGATTTTCCCGAGCCCGTGCCGCCGCAGACGAGGAAGAGCCCGTTCTTGGCTTCCAAGAAGGCTTTGATGGCGGGCGGGGGTACGTTGAGCTTGCTGATGTCTGGAATCTGCTCGGGGAGCAGACGCATGACCCAGCGTGGGCGCCCCCGAGTGACCATGCGGTTCACACGATAACGGCGGGTGCCGAGGGCGAGGGCGTAATCGATGCAGCCAGCGGTGAACTCCAGCGGGCGCTCCGGCTGATAGATGAAGGAATCGAAGAAGATCTTGCCGTTGCGCTTGTACGTGAGTGGCTCCCAGGGCGTGATGTAGAAATCACTCACGCCGGCGTCCTTCGAGAGATGGAGCATCCGGTATCCTAGCTGACTGCGTTCGTGAATATCTTCCATGGAGGGCGTAGGGGAGGGTTAGCGATTGCTTTTGAAGCGGGCACGGATCTCGGCGCGGGCCGAAGAACCTTCGAAGACGAGGAATTGATTGCCCTGCACCACGCCAGCGCCGGGATCGAGCGTGGCCCAGGAGAGCTCCAGAGTGTATTCGACGCCGTCGATGGTGACTTTGGCATCGGTGACGGGGTTCTTCAGTTCCACGATGTCGGCACTGGCGAGTCGGTCGCTGGTGTTTTCCGTGGAGACGAGGCCGAGATTGATGTGCGTGGTGATCGCGACAGAGGGCTGAGAGAGATTCAGGTTCGTGGTGAGGGTGACACCATTGGCTTCGCTGTCATAGAAGGTGGTGCCGTTGAGCATCTGGAGCTCACCAAATTTGAACCAGGTGTTGGGTGTGATGGTGGTAAAACTCTCGCGGGTGAAAGTGAGCACGTTTTCAACACCGGCATCGAGGAACTGGCCGTTGCCCAGATCGAGCTTGGTGTTGCCGTGTTTGAAGGTGGAGGTGGGGTTGCCGTTCTGGACGCTTGTGACGAGGTTTGAGCCACCCGTGGCATTTCCCCAGCTTCCCACGCCAGCTCCACTGAAGCCTGCGGCCAGCCGGTGGTAGGTCTGGGAATTGGTGGGGCTGGTGTTGTAGGCGGTAGGATTGGTGGTCTCGTTCCGGGCTTGAATCGTCATCGAAGGGGTGACGGGACCATAGGAGCCACCAGTGAAAGGCGTCCATGCGCCTCCATTGATGCTGATCTTGAGCGTTGAATCGCCCGCAGGCGCTCCATTCCTAGAAATCGTGACGGTAGAGGGAAAAGCGGCGAACGCGTAAGTGCCGCCAGCGGGTGAGATGCTCGGAGCGGGCAGTGTGGTAGGAGGTGTGGTCCCTCCTCCGCCACCGCCGCCGCCACCACCCCCACCACCCCCACCACCGCCCCCACCACCGCCGGGGCCAGTCGTCGGAGCTGTTTCGGATGGGTTGAATACCTGCGGTGCGCCGCCTTCCGTGATGGTTGTGGCATTGAGGTAGCTGGCCGTGGGATCACGCGTGGCGGAACCCCACACCCAGCCGTTGCTGTTATTGTAGGTCTTCTTCGATGCCTGACGGGTCGTATCCGTGCCGAAATCATAGGTCGCCAGCGATTCATCGAGATAAAACTCGGACACGCCCTGGCCTGTGCGGCTCTCGCTGATCTCAAAACGCTGCTTGGTGCGGTTCCACACGGCCCGTGAGATTTCGCCAGACGCAGCTGCACTCGTCACGCGTGCCCGGAGTCGGGCATCCACGAGCCTGCCAGAAGCCATGCCTGCGTGCTGCTTCCATTCCGCCTGGGGGCGCACTCGCTTCATTTTGTCGAGAACGGCCTGCGGGCTGGTGAGGCCAGCCAGATCACCGCCATCGGCAATGAAGAGGGCCACCATTTGATTCAGCGTGGCCACATCTGATTCCAATTTGACCGCAGGCACCACTTTGGAGCTAGGCGTCCAGTAACTGATGCTCACGGTCGCCAGCACGCCGATGATAGCGACCATCATGAGCAGTTCCATGACGGAAAAGGCCGCGCTCCGCCCGCCGCAGGAGCGGTTTCGGGCAGGAGAGATTTGGAAGAGGGAAGGCATCAAGGACATATTAAATATTATAAAATCCACATTTTCAATCAAAACATCTGAAAATTATATTAAATGCCAATTATTCTCATTTTGGCCCTTTAAAGGTCGATTTTTCGACTTTGCTTACTTTTTTGTCATCACGGTCATAAATACCATTTGAGCTTTTTCCAACAAAAGAATATAATTGCCATAATTATGCGCTTTTTCCACGCTCTTCAAGCTACAACCTCCGCTTTCCTGCTCATCGCCTGCCTCCCGGCGGTGGCTCAAGCGCAGTTCCCTAGCGAGGCCACGATGCACATGATGGCTCCAGAATATGAGGCCGAGGCCCTCCGCTTGCGTGAGGCACCGCCCCAGAAGTATGACTTCTCGAAAGCCACCTTGAGTGATGTGCTCCGCTTCCTCGCGACCGATGCCAACATCTCCTTCTTCTCTTTGCCGGATGACAGCGCCGATGGCGGAAAGCTCATCACCTTCTCTATTGAGGCTAGCCCCTTTCGGGTGCTCGAAACTCTCTGCAAAGCCAATGGCCTCGCCATCATCCCTGATAATGGCATCTGGTACATCCGCCCTGCGGACGACCGCGAGCTGCTCGGGAAATCCTACAACATCAAACACAATGCTCTCGAGCGGGTGGACTACACCAGTTCTGGAAACGCCCTCAGTGGCAGCCCCGCAGCAGGAGCAGGTGGTGGCGGCTCCGCTGGCGTCAGCCTGCAGGGCACCAATCGCTCCTTCAATATTAGGCGCAGTGAGCTGATCAATTCCATCCGTGATCTGCTCGGCCTTCCCCCAGAAAATCTCGAAGGTGGAGCAGCTGCTGCGGGCGGGCCCCTCGGCGGTCAGGGCCAAGATGCCGTGCGAGACATGAACTCCAATACCCTGAGCGCCACCCGCCAGCCCAAAGTCATCTGGCAGTCAGATTCAAACACCCTCTACATCGTCGCCACCCGACTCCAGCACATGTGGGTGGAGGGGTATCTCCTCTCGGCCGATCAGCCGCAGCAGCTCATCGCGATCGAGGTGAAATTCATCGAAACGTCCCGCGATCCGAAACGCGAATTCGGCATCGACTGGACCGGCACCTTGGAAACCGGAAACTTCCGGCGAATCGACCGGACCTCCACGACAACGGACGCCGCAGGCAACGAACGAATCAATGTGGAATACTCCAACCAGCCCACCACCGGCGGTTTCCGAGCCGACCTAGCCCCCTTGCTCTCCGGCGTGAATCTCAACAATGTGGGGGCTACCCTTGGCTGGCCTGCTCTCAGTGTTCTTTCCGCTCAGGATCTGAATGTGAAGCTGCGCGCCATCATGCGCGATGACGAGACGAACACCACCTCGTATCCGCGAATGGTCACGCTGAATAATCGTGAAGTTGCCATCCGCAGTGTGGTGAACCAGCCTGTGCTGGACTCCAGCTCAAGCAGCGCTGGAGGAGCTGCCGGTGGTGCCGTAGCTACCACTCAGGTGGCTTACCTGCCGATCGGCACCGTCTTGAACATCCACCCAAAGAAGATGGCGGATGAAAAAGTGCTCCTCAATATGGACATCACCGTCTCCTCCATCATCGGCGAGACCGTCATCTCTGGAAATCCCTATCCCGTGGCCTCTTCCCGTGTTTACAACGCCCCCGTCGAAGTCCACTCCGGTTACACCGTCGCCGTCGGTGGCCTCGATGAGGCTCGTGAGCGTGAAGGTGAGGCTGGTGTGCCTTTTTTGGAAAAAGTCCCCGGTCTGAAATGGCTCTTCAAATACAAGAGCCGGAGCAAGAACCACAAAAACCTCATGCTCTTCATCACGCCCAATCTCATCGATGCTCGCGATGGTGGCCTCCCTGCTGAGCCGCAGTCCGTCGTCCCGCAGCGGCCCTCCCGTTACTTGCCCACCAAACCGCGTGTCGATTACCACACGGGTGCCCTCGCCAACGGCCCCAAAGATCTCCCCAACGCCTCCCGCTACCTCTCCCGCGAGACCGATAAGCTGGAAAACCTCGTCAACGAAAACCTGATCACCGAGGAAACCGGCCAGAAGCTGCGTGAACTCAAAGTCGCCACCGAGCAGCTCGTGGATCAATGCCAGCAGCTCAAACTCACGCACCCAGGCGATTTCGCCGTCATCGACCAAAACGAACTCGTCCTCAAAGGCGTCCTTGACCGCATCGGCCGCGTGACGCGCACGATGTTTTCAAAGAAGTACTTCTGATGCTGGGGCGCTGCGGGCACATTTGTCATTGTCGATTTCCGGCGGGCATGGTAAAACCCGCGCCCGCCCCCGAAAAATGTCCCTCGTAATCCGATTCATGGCCGTGCTCGCCACCTCCGCCGCCTTCGTGCAGGCGCAGGAGGCATTGCCCTTGCCTCAATCGCTTTCACCGGTGCTCCCCACCTACGACGGCGTACAATCGCAGGGTATTCCCCAGGCTCCGGCGGTCTTTTTAAAGCCCACCAAATCGATCAAGCCACCGGTTTCCACGCCCGTGGCCGCTAACGGGGCTCCCGTCGAGACGCCGCCGCTCCAGATTGTTTCCTCCCCGGCTCCCGATACCCGGCTGCGCCGTCTCGTCGTCGTCGATGCCACCATGAGCCCGGATTTGATCCGCCAGACGATCCTCGCCAGCGGCCAGGGCCGTGTGCCTGTGACGATGGCCGGAGGTGTTTCCGCTCCGGCACCCGTTTTGACGGATTTGGCCGGTTTCTTCGGTGCCACGGCCAATGAAGAGACGCAGAAGAAGGTCATCGATACGGTGAAAAATGGCATGGGTTCCTCCTCGCGTCGGCTCGGCCGGGTGGAAGTCGTCGGCTGGGTGCCCAGTCAGGGCGTCATGGCCGTGGCCGTGTATCCCGAGAGCTGATTCACCCGCCTCATGGCCACCAAACGCCTCCGCTATCCGCAACGAACTGCGGAGGAGCCATCTCCATCACCCGCTCCGCCCGTGGTCATCCCGAAAGGCCTGCCCCGTGTGCTCCTCGCCGAGGAGAGCCTGCCTTACCGTCGCGTCATTCGCGAGGCCCTCACCGCCTTCCGCGAGTGTGAAGTGGATGACACTCCGAGCGGTGAGCATGCCTTTGAAATGGCCCTTCGCCGCGAGTACAGCCTTTTTATTTTCTCCATCCCGCTGCCGGATATGCCCGGTGATTTGCTCGATCGCCTGCTCGTCAAAGCCTACCCGCATGCCCATCGCGGCACGCACACCGCCCCGCCCATCCTCTTTCTCACCCGCCCGGCGGACATGCAGCTCTTTGAGTCACTCAAGCGTGATGTCCGCGTCCGTGGCAGCCTGTCTTTCCCGCCGCGCCTCGATCAATTGCTCACACTGACCTCCACACTCCTGCCTGCACGCTCCACCCCCGCATCCGCCGGTGGCCTCCTGCCGCCCGTCATGCCCTTCAGCCAGCCCTCATGACTGCCACCATGTTTCCGCCACGCGATCACCTCGGCATCAAAATCTGCGGTTTCAAAGACCCGCAGCAGGTGCCGTTCATCTTTGACCTCGGAGCCGATGCCGTCGGCATCAATCTCTGGTCGCAATCGAAGCGTTACCTCCCTCTCGCGGAAGCTGAGCGGCATCTCGCCGAAACCGCCGCGCATCATCACCTCGTCGCCGTCATGGTGAATCCGAGTGCCGAGGAACTCGATGCCACCATCCGCAGCGGCCTCTTCCGTAGCCTGCAATTGCACGGTGATGAGCCGCCCTCGCTCGTCGCCGAGCTCATCCAGCGTGGTCAGCATATCATCAAAGCCTTTCAGGTGCGTGACGCCGCCTCGCTTGATGCCATCGCCTCATTCCCTTGCGCCGATGTCCTGCTCGATGCCTACAATCCAGGCCTCTACGGCGGCGCGGGCCATTCCTTCCCGTGGGATCTCGCCGTGCAGGCGGCGGAACGCTTTCCAGACAAGCGCATCATCCTTTCCGGCGGCCTCACGCCGAAAAGCATCGCCACCGCCATCGCTCAAACGCATCCTGCTGCCGTCGATGTCGCCAGCGGCGTCGAATCTGCTCCCGGAGTGAAGGACCTCGCGTTGGTGGCCGACTTCATCCAGCAGGCACGCGGTTGAGATTTTTCTAACAACTCGTCGCCTTCACCCGTCTCTCTGGTCCCGCTTATGCCATCTGTTACGCTCACTTACGAAACGCCGCAGTTTCTTCAGAAACTCCTCGGCAATGACCTGGCCACGCTTCGTGGCATAGGCGAAGCCTTCGGCGTGCATCTCACCAGCCGCGAGGCCTGGGTGAAAATCGATGGCGAGGACGATCATGGCGTCGCCCGCGTTCGCGATGTCTTTGTGCAGCTCGAACGCGTTCGTCGCCAAGGCGGCGACATCACACCCGCGATGATCCGCCTCGTCACCGAGAGCGTGCAGCGTGACGCTGGTGATTCACCCGCCGAGGCCATCATGCATTTGAAGCTGCTCAGCACCGGCAAGAAGCCACCGGTGCTCGCCAAGACCCGCGGCCAGATCGCTTATGTGCAGGCCATGCGCGAGAGCGAGGTCGTCTTCGGCATCGGCCCCGCGGGGACTGGCAAGACCTACCTTGCCATGGCTCAAGGCCTTCATCTGCTTCGAGAAAAAGTCGTCCAGCGCCTCGTCCTCACGCGTCCTGCCGTCGAAGCTGGCGAAGCCCTCGGCTTCCTGCCTGGCGACCTCAAAGAAAAGATCTTCCCCTACCTCCGCCCCCTTTACGACGCCCTCTACGACATGCTCGATCCCGATGAAGCCGAGCGACTCATCGAACGCGGAGCCATCGAGATCGCTCCGCTCGCCTACATGCGCGGTCGCACTCTCAAAAACGCCTACATCATCCTCGACGAGGCCCAAAACACCACCACCGAGCAGATGCTCATGTTTCTCACCCGCCTCGGTGAAGGCGCCCGCTGCGTTGTCACCGGCGATCCCTCCCAAATCGATCTCCGCCGCGGCATGAAGTCCGGCCTCCGCGAAGCCGTCGAAGTCCTCCAAAACGTCGAAGGCGTGAAATTTGTCCACTTCCTCGCCAAAGACATCGTCCGCCTCCCCGTCGTCCAACGCATCATCGAAGCCTACGACGCCGCCCGGAAGGAACGAGCCGACTCTTGAAACCTCAGACCGCGGCAGCTTTTGGCCTCAGTTTGACTGATCAGGCCCTCCTCCTTGGGCTAGGACGGAGAGCTAATTACTTGTCCATGCTCCGTCCCCCTCCTGGATTGGACAGGTGATAAGCTCTCCGAACTGATCCAAGATCAGGC
>CALSBJ010000028.1:0-67725 GCA_943373155.1 Akkermansia muciniphila
TGGAAGCTCAACGGCAAGCCGAAGAAGCCGCTCGTCGTGCCGCTGAAGAAGCGCAGCGCCAAGCTCAAATGGAAGCCCAGCGTCAAGCCGAAGAAGCCGCTCGTCGTGCCGCTGAAGAAGCGCAACGCCAAGCTCAAATGGAAGCTCAACGCCAAGCCGAGGAAGCCGCTCGCCAAGCGGCCGCCGCAGCTGCCGCGCAACAGCCTTCACCGCCGCCTCAGTGAGCTGGCCAAGGCCAACCGAAGAGAAATTCGAGATTCACAAGCCGTGTCCGAGTGACGTATTCATCTCGCTATGATGCGCACGTTTCTCACCCTTCTCGTCCTCGGCTCCTTTCTTCAAGCCCAACAGCCCGCCATTCCGAAACCCAAGCCTCCGGCCTATCTCAGTGCCGAGGAAGCTGGTGAGGATTTTGTTATTCAAGGCGAGTACACGGGTAAGCTCGGATTCCGAGTCGCAGGCTTTCAGGTTTGGGCCAAGGGCAAAGGCGAGTTTGAGGCCATCGCCTTTCATGGTGGCCTGCCCGGTGCGGGTTGGAATGAGAATCGGAGGCCATCTCAGCGCGTTCAAGGCACTCGCGAGGCCGGACAAAAGACGGTGACCTTTCGTCATCAAAAAAGCATCGTCATAGTCGATGGCAGCACCGCAGAGGTCGAGGAGAATGGCGTCAAAGTGACGCTCAAGAAGGAAACCCGCACCTCTCCCACCCTCGGTGCCAAGCCTCCTGCCGGTGCCGTGGTTCTCTTCGACGACCAAGGCGTGAACCGCTTTCCGAATTCGCAGATCGACGACAAGCTCCACGCTCTCAAAGAAGGCATCACGAGTGAAGACACCTTCCACGACTGCACCCTGCACATCGAGTTCATGCTTCCCTTCATGCCCGAGGCACGTGGCCAGGGTCGTGGCAATAGCGGCCTGTATCTGCAAGGCCGCTACGAGGTGCAGATGCTCGATAGCTTTGCCCTCGAAGGCAAAGACAACGAATGCGGCGGCCTCTACAAGATCGCGTCGCCGCGCGTCAACATGTGCCTGCCGCCGCTGACGTGGCAGACCTACGACGTGGACTTCACTGCCGCGAAGTATGACGAAACCGGCCAGAAGCTCGTGAACGCCAAAATCACCGTGAAACACAACGGCGTGCTCATTCACGAAAACCAGGATCTCCCCGGCCCCACGGCCTCGGCTCCTCGAAAGGAAGACGACACCCCCGGCCCCGTGTACCTGCAAAACCACGGCAACCCCGTCCGCTATCGGAACATCTGGGTGGTGAGGAGGTAGGTGAGGCGGAGTGATGGAGTAGTGGAGTGATGGAGTAGTGGAGTGATGGAGTGTTGTGATTTTCCTATCACTCCAGCTTTCCGTCACTCCACTGCCGCGTCGCTTCACGCCGGCTGGCGCACATGCGCCCAGGCATGCACATGCGGATCACCGCGGAAGTAGAAGACCGCGTTCGGGCCTTCGATCTGCCACACATCCCACACGCCGTCCTTGCCCACGTCCTGATCTTTGAAGAAGGCCATGTGCAGATTGTCGAACCCGCCAGCTTCGATGTAGCTCGCGGCTTCTTTGGCATCATGCTCGCGGAAAGGCTTCAGCAAGTCGCCGATCACCATGCGCACGAGGTCTTTTTGGTCGGCGGCGAGGTCGCTCATGCGGATGCCTTCGAGGCCGGATTTTTTACCGGTGAGCTTCACGGTGAGGTTCCCGCGTTCCTGGCGTGATTTGCCCAGAAGAGCCGCCTCGCGTTGTTTGCCATCGAGAGCCGCGAAGACCTCGTTCGCCCGCTTTGCCTGATACCAGTAGGCATTGCCGGGATGATCCGGCTTCTCGTTGAAGCTGCCGGCGGCATGACCATAGAAAATCGGACCGCCAAAGGCCGCGCCCTTTTCGCTGTCGCCATCGCAGCGGCGCGTGCAGTGACGGCCAGTGAGCACAAACTCGAACTGACCCGTGCCCGGCTCGCCAAACAAAGCGATCGAGGCACTCGGAAAGCCGCCGTCGCCTTTGTTGTCGTGATCGAACTGCCGCCACACCTCGGTCTTGTATTCATCGCTGTGCAGCTTGTCGAAAATCTCGCGAACCATGGCCTGCTGGTCGGCGTTGAGCACGTCGCGGATGGGCTGCTTCACGATATGCCAGTTGTTGTCCACCTTCAGGCGACGCGGATCGCCCCAAGGCAGGCAGATGGAGGCTTTCTGCTTCTCATCGAGCGTTTTGTAGAGCTGCGTCACCAGTGTCTCGGAGGGCAGCGAGGTCGCCGGAGCACTTTCGGCATAGGCAGAGCCAAAAAAGCCCGCCGCAGCCGCCTGGGCGCTGCGAGCGAGAAAATCACGACGGGAGACAGACGACGGCCGGAGGAGGGTTGGGGTGTTCATGGCGCGGTTGTATCAAACAACGCCATTCACGGGAAGTTCTTTTGTGGCCGGCCTCCTGCCGCCACGCCTTACTTCTCCTTCTCCCACACCGTGTGCATGAGATCGCCCATGCGTTGACGGGTCTTGAGGACGGCTTCGGCGCTCGGAAGTTCCTCAGGCTTGGTGAGCCAGAGTGTTTGTGTCTCGAACAAAGCGCCCTGCACGAGCTGGAGGAGCGGGGTGTGGCGCTTTTTCTCGCTGATGCGGTCAAAGCGGTCGCGCATGAGCTGGAGGGTGGTGGGGGAGCCGATGCAGAGATGGCGGGATTCGCTGCCGGGGAGGTCGGCGATGAGGGTGGAGGAGACTTCGAGCAGGCGCAGCCACAGGCCGGTGTCGATCAGAAGGGCGAGATCTTCGTCCTGCATTTCGCGGAGCAGCCGCTGGAGCTCCTGGTGGCCTTCGGTGATCTCTTGCTGGAGTTCCTTCCACTGTTCCATCTCGGCCATTTTGCCTTGGGCCATGAGACGAGGCATGATTTTCTCGCCCAGGCCGAGCGTGCGGCAGTAGTTCACCATCTCTTGATTGGTATTTCGATACTGCTGCGAGTCACCGGCCTGCCAGATGAGGTAGCTTTCGGCGATCAAACTGCCCAGCACGAGGGCGGAGCGGCTGCGATCCGTCGATGGGGTGGGCGGCGGTGGTCTAAAAAGCAGGCGCCAACGGGCTTTCGCAGCCTTGCCGAGCAGGTCGAGGAACTCGGCGGGCGTCTGATCCACGACGCCAATGATCGGCGAGACGACCAAACCCGGCTCGGGAAGGGTGATTTGACCACGCAGCACTCCGCAGCAGGCGATCAGGCTGATCGCAGCAAAAAGGGGGCGCTGGCAGGGAATCATGGTTGGCTGGGCTTCGACGAGGGGAAGCCCACTATTACTCAACTGTCACGCTTTTCGCCAAGTTTCTCGGCTTATCCACATCACAGCCACGCGCGACGGCGACGTAGTAACTGAAAAGCTGAAGCGGAATGACATTCAAAAGCGGCGTGAGGTAGCTTGGGCAGTCCGGGACGTAAATGACGTCCTGCGTGAGGCGCTCCAACTCCGTGCGGCCTTCGGTGGTGACGGCGATGACGGGGCCTTTACGGGCGAGGACTTCTTCGATGTTGCTGACGTTCTTATCAAAAACCGCATCACCGGGGGCGATGAACACACTCGGCATGTCCGGCTTCACCAAGGCGATCACGCCGTGCTTCAGCTCCGCACTCGGATGGCCGCTGGCGTAGATGTAGCTGATCTCCTTCATCTTCAGCGCTCCTTCGAGAGCCACGGGATAGTTCGCCTGGCGGCCCATGAAGAGCATGCCCTCAGCGTGGCAGTGCTTTTCGGCGATGGCTTTGATCTTGTCCGCCTGCTTCAAAATGGCCACGATCTTGTCCGGCAGCGCTTCGAGCTGGTCGATCATCTCCAGGCCATCGACGCTGGAAAGATGGTGAATGCGGCCGAGTAGCAAACTCAGCAGCGTGAGGATGGTGACCTGCGAGGTGAAGGTCTTCGTGGCTGCCACGCCAATTTCGGGGCCGGCGTGGATGTAAACGCCGCCGTCGCTTTCACGGGCGATGGTGCTGCCTACGGTGTTCACGATGCCGAGGCAGTGAATGCCTTTGCGCTGGCCTTCCCGCATCGCGGCGAGCGTATCGATGGTCTCGCCGCTCTGGCTCATGACGAATTGCAGCGTGTTCTTGTTCGTTGGCACATTGCGATAGCGGAACTCGCTGGCGATTTCGACCTCCGTTGGCACGCGGGCCAGCGTCTCGATCAAATATTCGCCCACCATCGCCGCATGATACGCCGTGCCGCAGCCGGCGAGGATGATGCGGTCAATTTGAGCCAGCTCACGCGGCGTCATGTTCAGGCCGCCGAGCACCGCCGTGCATTCATCGCGAGAAAGGCGGCCGCGCATGGCATTGCGCAGGCTTTGCGGCTGCTCGTAGATTTCCTTGAGCATGAAGTGCGGGAAGTCGCCCTTCTCCGCGTCGTCGGCGCTGAATTCCACGCGGCTCACCTTCACCTCGGCGGGCGTGCCTTGATGCGATTGCACGTCGTAGCTGTCCTTCGTGATGGTGACGATGTCGTAGTCGTTCAGGTAAACGACATCGCGGGTGTGGTTCACCACGGCGGCCACGTCGCTGGCTAGGAAGTGCTCGTTCTTGCCGAGACCGATGATCAAGGGGCTGCCGAGTCGGGCACCTACGATCACGCCGGGCAGATCCGCATGCATCACGGCGATACCGTAAGTGCCTTTCACGCGGGCGAGAGCGGCCTTCACGGCACCGACGAGGCGCTGCGTGCCATCTTTCTCCTTCGATTCGTCAAAGTAAGTGCCCACCAGATGCGAGAGCACCTCCGTGTCCGTCTGCGAGTGGAAGGTGTGGCCTTTCGTGGCGAGTTGATCCCGAAGCGACTGGTAGTTCTCGATCACGCCATTGTGCACGAGGACCAGTTTGCCGCCCTGATCGGGATGCGGGTGGGCGTTTTCATCCGTGGCGGGGCCGTGCGTGGCCCAGCGGGTGTGGGAGATGCCCACGGTGCCTTCCGGCTGCGCCTCCTCGACGGCGATGCGCAGGTTGTCGATGCGCCCGGCCTTTTTCACCGTGTGCAGGCCGCCGGTGCCGCAAAGCGCCATGCCAGCCGAGTCATAGCCGCGATATTCCAGACGACGAAGACCATCCAGAAGGATGGAGCTGGCCTGACGAGTTCCGATGTAACCGACGATTCCGCACATAAAGGGTCTTTGGGGGATAAAATGGATAGAGGTCGGAAAATCTACGGTCCATGTTGGAACCGCGCCAGTGAATCATGCCTTACGGAAGCATTTGAATCGCCTGCGTTAGGCTGGAATAGAACTTTCTCATGCCTCCCATCCTCATCATCGGCCAAGGTCTCGCTGGCACGGCGACAGGAAAAGGCCGGTTGCCGTGGTGGAGGCGCATGTCATAATCCGCCGCATGAAAACCCTCACCCTCACCCTCACCCTCGACGACGAGGTCTATGAGAAAGCGATGAAGGCATGCCAGCAAACCCGTCGCTCTCTGCCAGAGCTGATTCGCGATCTCATGGGTTCCTGGCGGACAGGTTCGCATGGACAAGACCCTGGAGAAGCAACGCTCACCGAACTCTGGGCCTTTGTGGACTCCAAGCCCCTGATCGAGGGCAGTGTCGGCCCTTTGAACCGAGACAGCCTCTACGAGCGTGGACTTCCTGGACACTAACGTGCTCGTCTATGCCGCCAGTCGGCGGGCTGCAGACGCGGCCAAAGCGGCTGCGGCACGCGCCCCCATCCAGCCGACGGGTCAATGGATTTCCCTTCAGGTGCTGCAAGAGTTTTACCGCGTGGCGGTGCATCCGAAAAAGCTCGGTTACACGCATGAAGAGGCCGTCCAGATTTGTGCTCGATGGGAGAAGCTTTTCTCAGTGCTTGAGCCTGACCTTCCATTGTTTGATGCATCACTGGCGATCTGCGCCCGCTACCAGCTCAGCTACTTTGATTCCGCCATCATCGGAGCAGCGGAAAGGTGTGGATGTGACCGAGTATTTTCTGAGGACATGAACGACGGCCAGCAATACGGCGGGGTGAGGGTCGAGAATCCATTCCGTGGCCTGTGACGAGTGCCCTCCCCATCCTCATCATCGGCCAAGGTCTCGCTGGCACGGCGCTGGCCTGGCGGCTGCATGAGCGAGGCGTTTCTTTTGTCATCGTGGATCGTGACGAGCCCGTCACCTGCTCGAAAGTAGCCGCCGGACTCATCACACCAGTCACCGGCATGCGATTGAAGGTGAGCTGGCGGTTTGAGGTCTTTTATCCCGAGGCGCTGCGATTCTACCGTCGGCTCGGGAAGCATCTGGGCACGCGTTTCTTCTTCCCTCGCGGTTATGTGCGCCTGCTCAAAAACGAGCAGGAACGCCAAAAATGGCCCAAACGCCTTCGTGAGTCCGAGGTGGGCCCCTTTGTGCATCCGCAGGCTCCGCAGCTTGATGCCGCCGTGGTCACGAGTCCTCACGAAGGCTTCCAGCAGCGCCACGCGGCCTGGCTGGATACCGTGACCTACCTGGAGGCCAGCCGACGCTTCTTCGGCGAGGCCTTTCAAAAAGCCATCGTCGAGCCCGCCGAGGTCCAAGACGATGCCGATGGCATCACTTGGAATGGCCAGCGCTTTTCACGCGTCGTGTGGGCGCAGGGCTGGCAGGCGGCGAAGCATCCGCTCTTTTCCTGGGTGCCCTTTCAGAATGCGCTCGGCACCATTTTGACCGCGAAAGCCGATCTCCAAGGCGAGCGCCGCATCCTCAACCGTGGCTGCTGGCTCATTCCGCGATCCGACGGCACGCTGCGGGCGGGCTCCACCTACGAGTGGACCTTTCCCGATCCTCCAGCAGGCTCGCCCGCCATGGTCGCCGACCTCGAAGCAAAGCTGCGCGATTTTCTCGCCGTGCCCGTCGAGGTCCTCGAAAGCCAGAGCGCCGTTCGCCCCATCATCAAAAGCCGCCAGGCCCTCCTCGGAGCGCATCCATCCCATCCGCGAGTCCTCTTTTTCAACGGCCTCGGCTCCAAAGGCTCCCTCCGTTCCCCATGGCTGGCCAAGCACCTCGTCGAGCACCTCCTCGACGGCACGCCGCTCGATCCCGAGTTCGATTTGCAGGCAAATGATCCGTGAGACCACACACATCGTTTTTCCTGCTGCCTGCATCCAATTGAAAAAGCTCTGCGTATCGGCATACAGTGCCATTTTACGCCCCACCTCATGCTCAGCGATTTTCTCCAAGACCAAGCTACTCTTTACGTTTCGGGTTTAATGACCCCCGAGGAGCGGGCGAACTTTGATGTCGTGATCGATTATCACGAGGAACTCCGCGAATGCGTCCTCGGCATGGCCGATGTCGGCACGAGCCTCATCACCGCCGTCATCCCGGTCTCGCTTCCGCCGCCAGCGACTCTGAAAAGCCGTGTCGCGGCCCAGATCGCCGCCCGGGCCATGGAGTTCAGCCCTGAGGGGCGCGTGCTGTGTGATCCCGAGGGCCGGGTTCAATGGGTGAATGAAGCCTTCACCGCCATGTGCGGCCACAGCCTTGCCGAGCTGCGTGGCAAAAAGCCCGGCCCCTTCCTCCAGGGGCGCGAGACCGATCCTGCGTCCATCGATCGCATGCGCCGCGCCGTCCACCAGTGCCGCCCCTGCACGGAAACGCTGCTCAACTACCACAAAGATGGTGATGCTTATTGGGTGCAGGTTTCCATCGCTCCCATTCTCGACGATCATGGCGAGTTGCTGTGGTTCGTCGCTCGTGAGCGAGAGCTGAAAAACCACGCCGCCTCGCGAAACTGACGGCCTAAATCAGCCGTCATGCGTTTCGAGCGTCTGCAATCCATCGCCTCCAGCGTCGTCAAAGGCACGCTCGCCTCCCTCCCGCCGGTCATTCGTGATGAGGCTGAGGCCTGCACCATCGAGTTCGCCGAGATGGATACCCTCCTGAGTGCCGAGGCAGACCTCGATCCTGATCTTCTCGGCCTTTTCGAGGGAAACGCCCGCTGCGATCCCCCTCCTGCCGCGCCCGACGAACTGCCACGCATCCGTCTCTTCCTCGACAACCTCTGGCACGATTGCGATGGCCATCTCGAAACCTACCGCGATGAAGTCCGCATCACCTTCCTCCACGAACTCGGTCACTACCTCGGCCTCGATGAAGACCAAGTTGCCGCCCTCGGCCTCGCCTGAAAAGTGAAGTCGTAGAGGAAAACGTCCGTTTTCCTCATCGGATCGCCACATCATCCCTTGGCGTGCTGACGCCCGCCGCTACGCTACCCGCATGAATTCTTGCCTCGTAGCGGAAAACGTCCGTTTTCCGAAATCGGAACCTCCTCACTCCTCTGGCGGCTGTCCTTCGATCACCGTCGTATCCGCCAGCAAATCATGCACGCAGCGGTTGTCCTCACGGAAGATGAAGCAGGGATCAATGATGCCATAAAAGGGAACCACCTGCCCGATGATGCCGTTCACGAAGGAGCGCATCAAAAAGCCCTTCACGAAGCCCGGCTTCTGCCCGTCCGGAAAGGTCACGATGCGGATGCCGAGCCACTTTTTGCCCAAAGTCTGCCCGCGGGTCGTCAACAGCACGATGTTCCAGACCGTCAGGCCGAGGAACGCCAGCCCAGCCAGCACAAAGCCGACGATCGCCCCGGCGGGAAAGTCCTTCGAGCCGGATTTCTCCATCTCCGAGATGAAAAAAATGGCCACGATAATGGGAATGCCGATGCCGATGATACCCGTCAGTCCATCCAGCAGACACGCCCCCAGCCGTGAGCCACGCGAGGCGGGCGTCAGCCCCGGTAGATTCGAAAGCACCTGGGATTGCGGCGCGGCATACGGATTCACGCTGCTCACCGGCGGCGGCATCGAAGCTGAAGGCGCAGGGGCGGAGAACTTCGATCCCGCCGGCTGCCAGTCCGTCATGCCCTCGGCCCAGCAGAGGTCACCGCTCTGAAAACGGCCTGTGGCGAGGCCCGAACGAATTTCTTCCTCAGTAAAAGTGCCGATCTGCTGGCCGCCGCGTGCGAGGTGATAAGTCATGCATTTAGAATAGCCTGCGCAAGAGCCGGTCATCAACAGTCTTTTAACAGATGGAGGCATGGAGTAATGGAGTCGTGAATTTCCACCACTCCATTACTTCACCACTCCATCGCACCGCCGACCCCTTATGCGCCATCTCACGCTTCCCACCCTCCTCGCCTTGCTCAGCCTCGTGCTCGTCGCCTGCGAAAAGCAGCCCGCCGAAGTCGATTTCAGCGATCCGAATGTCGAGATGACCGATGAGGGCAAAACCGCCCGCTACAAAACCAGCCCCTACACCGGCCTTATCCGCCGCAAGCATTCGAATCAGAAGGTCGCCGGCGAGTATCCCTATGTGAACGGCAAGATGCACGGCGTCATGCAGGAGTGGTGGGAGAACGGCCAGCCCTCCGCCGAGACCAACTTCGCCAACGGCCAGCGCCACGGCCTCAACCGCTACTGGGACATGAAAGGCAAGCTCACCAAAGAGCAAACCTACGACCA
The DNA here is from genome assembly GCA_943373155.1 of Akkermansia muciniphila. Lineage (GTDB taxonomy): Bacteria > Verrucomicrobiota > Verrucomicrobiia > Verrucomicrobiales > Verrucomicrobiaceae > Prosthecobacter. The sequence goes on from CALSBJ010000028.1 coordinate 9,454, forward strand.
CGACAAATCCGTCAGCGAAAAATACTTCTGACCTCCGCTCCATGTCTTCCATCATCGCCCTGCTCGTCATCGCCCTCGTCTCGCTCCTCGCGGTGCGTGTGGGCTCCACGGCCTTGATGATGACCGGGCTGAGCTGGGACACCGCGAGCTTCCAATCCTACTCCGCCTTCTTCGGCGTGGGCTTTACCACGAAGGAGGCGGAGATGGTCGTGAACCATCCCGTGCGCCGCCGCATCATCCGCGATCTGATTCTCGCGGGTAATGTGGGCCTCACCTCCGCTCTCGCCACCTTCATCGTCACCCTGTTGCAGAGCAGCTCCGATGGGGATGTCTTCAAAATGCTCGCCTGGCTGCTCGGCGGTCTCGTGGCCTTGTTCTTCATCTCCCGTCTCGGCTGGGTGCAGCGGGCACTCGATTACCTCATCCGGCATGCCTTGGAGCGTGCGGGCCTCGTCCGCGCCCTCGATTACGAGCTGCTGCTGCGCATTCAGCATGGCTACGTCGTCTCCGAAATCGAAGTGCTGCCGGATACCTACCTCGCCGGCCGCACCTTGCGGGATGCACGTCCGTGGGATCGCGGCGTCGTCATCCTCGCCATCAAACGCGATGGCGAAACCCATCCCGGCATCCCCAGCCGCGATGACCTCATCCAGCCCGGCGATGTCCTCACCGCCTACGGCAAAGAAAGCCATCTCCAGGCCATGACGCAGCCCGTCATAGCCTGAGCTTCCACGCGAACAAATCGCTTCGTTTCCCGCGTTTTCCTCTAATGCCCAAAAAGCTCCTCCTTCTCGCTCTCGCCCCGGTTTCCCTTCTGGCCGCCGAACCGCCCGTGCCGGCCCAAATCGAGTTCAACCGCGATGTGCGGCCCATTTTGAGCGACAACTGCTTCTACTGCCACGGTCCGGACAAAAACCATCGCGAGGCCGATCTGCGTCTCGACCTCCGCGACGAAGCCATCACCGCCAAAGCCATCATCCCCGGCAAAACCGGTGAGAGCGAGCTCATCGCCCGCATCGCCACTGATGACGAGGACGACCTCATGCCGCCGCCGGACTCCCACAAGAAGCTTACCGAGCGTCAGAAGGCCATCCTCAAAAAATGGATCGAGCAAGGTGCCGCCTACCAGCAGCACTGGGCCTATGAAAAGCCCGTCAAAACCGCCATTCCTACCGGCAAACATCCCATCGATCACCTCGTGCAAAAGCGCCTCGCCGAGATCGGCCTTACACCGTCACCAAAGGCCGATGCCCGCACACTCGTGCGCCGTCTCTATTTCGACCTGCATGGCCTTCCTCCCAAACCGTCCGACTTCTCTGACGGGTCAGACCTGTCCGACCAAAAGCTCGACGCGTTGGTCTCGTCTCTGTTGAAATCTCCCCACTTTGGCGAGCGCATGGCCATCGGCTGGCTCGATCAGGTCCGCTTCGCCGACACCATCGGCTACCACAGCGACAATCCGCACAACGTCTGGCCTTACCGCGACTACGTCATCCAGTCCTTCAACACCAACAAACCCTTCGACCGCTTCACCATCGAGCAGATCGCGGGTGATCTCATGCCGGATGCGAATCAGGAGACCAAAGTCGGCTCCGCCTTCAACCGCCTCATCCTCAGCACCGAGGAAGGTGGTGCCCAGGCCAAAGACTACGAGCAGCGCATGCTCACCGACCGCGTCCGCGCCATCGGCAACGCCTGGATGGGCCAGACGACTGGCTGTGCGCAATGTCATGACCACAAATTCGATCCCATCACCACACGCGACTTTTACACCCTCGGTGCCTTCTTTGCCGACATCAAAGAGCCGCTCATTGGTCGCCGCGAGGCCGGTATGATGGTCCTCGATGCCGAGGGCGAAAAAAAGCAGGCGGACATCGCCAAACGTCTCGCCGCCTTGCAGGCTGACTTTGCCAAGCCACGCCCCGAACTCGTGGCTGCTCAGGCCACTTGGGAAGCGAAGGCGCTCGAAGCTTTCGCCGCCAGCAGCCTGTGGAAGCCTTTGAAACCACTCACCGCAGCCGCCGCCAAAAAGAACATCACCCTCAAAGCCGACAAAGACGGCATCGTGCGCGGCGTGATCGATAAAAAACGCGAGGAACGAAAGCAAAACGACGGCACCGAGACCTACACGATCACCGCCAAGCTACCGAAAGGCACCACCGGCATCCGTTTGGATGCGCTGAAGGAAAAATCGCCCGGCATCGGCCTCGCCTCGAATGGCAATTTTGCCCTCAGCGAGGTCGCTTTGACCATCGGCAGCAAAAACAAGCAGGAGAAACTTCCCATCGCCCATGCCAGCGCCACCTTTGAGCAGCGAAACTTCCCCGCGAAGAACACCATCGACGGCATCGCCGATCAAAAGCTCAACGGCTGGGCCGTGCTCGGTGCCACGGGCGCGGATCAGTCGCTCTATCTCGAACTCGCCCAGCCCCATGCGGACGCGGAGGCTGTCGTCACCTTCACCCTGAGCTTTGCGCACGATGGCAACCACGAGATCGCCAACCTGCGGCTCAACTCCACCACCGCAGCCGCGCCCATCCGCGCACCCGCCATCGCCTTACCCGCCAAAGAGATCGCCGACATCCTCAAAGCGCCTGCCGACAAACGCAACGCGGCGCAAAAGCAAAAGCTCGTCGATGCCTACAAGCAGATCGCGCCCGAGCTCGCCGCTCTGCGCACCCAGCTTTCCACCGCGGAGAAAGAAAAGGCCGACTTCGAGGCCGCCGCGCCCAAATGCATCGTTTCCGTCAGCGATACCAAGCAACGCACCGTGCGCATCCTCCCGCGTGGCGATTGGATGAACGAGAGCGGCGAAGTCGTGAAGGCCGCTCTGCCCAGCTACTTGCCGAAACCCAAAATCGAAGGCCGCGACCTCACACGTCTCGATCTCGCCCAGTGGCTCGTTTCCAAGGAAAACCCGCTCACCGCCCGCAACGTCATGAACCGCCTGTGGAAGCAGTTCTTCGGCACCGGCTTGAGTAAGGTGCTCGACGACCTCGGCGCTCAAGGCGAGCCGCCGGTGAATCCTGCGCTGCTCGACTGGCTCGCCTGCGAGTTCATGGACAGCGGTTGGGACCTCCAGCACATGATCCGGCTCATCGTCACCAGTCACACCTATCAGCAGGTCAGCACCTCCACGAAGGAACTCACCGCCGCCGATCCCTACAACCGCGAATGCGCCCGCCAGAGCGCCTTCCGCCTCGATGCCGAGCTCGTGCGCGACAACGCGCTCACCATCTCCGGCCTGCTCGTGCCGAAAATCGGCGGTCCCAGTGTGAAGCCCTACCAGCCCGCCAAATACTGGGAAAACCTCAACTTCCCCACCCGCGAATGGCAGAACGACAGCGGCGAAGGTCTTTATCGCCGCGGCATGTACACCTGGTGGCAGCGCAGCTTCACGCATCCGTCCATGCTCGCCTTCGATGCCCCCAGCCGTGAAGAATGCACCGCCGAGCGCAACCGCTCCAACATCCCGCAGCAGGCCCTCGTCCTCCTCAACGACCCAACGTATGTCGAAGCCGCCCGCGCCTTCGCCGCCCGCATCCTCCAAAGCGATGGCGATGCCCCCAAACGCATCACCTGGGCCTTCCAACAAGCCTTGCAGCGTCAACCCACCGCCGACGAGATGAAGACACTTTCGTCTCTCTTCGCCAAGCACCTTGCCGACTATCAAAAAGACCCCGTAGCCGCTGAAGCGCTCCTCAAAACCGGTGCCGCACCTGTCCCCGCCATTTTGAACAAGCCCGAACTCGCCGCGTGGACGCACGTCGCTCGCGTCTTGCTGAACCTGCACGAAACGGTCACGCGGAGCTGAGTCATGAACCGCTCAGTTCACCTTCAAACCTTCCAGCTTCGCCAACTTCTTCGCCTTGGCGTCAAAGCTCCAGAATGTGTCGCAGCCGAGCACCAGCGCGGAGGAGACGTGGAGGATGTCATAAGTACGGAAACCTTCCTTGGCGGTGTGTCGGTCCGAAAGTTCCAAAAACACACGTTCCACAGCATCCTCATCCAACCCGCAGCTCCGAAAACGCGTCCCTTTGCGGAGTTCATCGGCGAACTGCGAACGAATTGCCGCCACATACTCAGGAGTGATCCGCATGACCTGCGCACCCTGTCGAGCCATGTAAAGACACTGTTGAAGGGCGTTGGCCAGCTCCAGACGGAGCAGCCGCGTGACTGGAATCACTCCTAAAGCCTGCCCAAGAAGCCTCCTTGCCGTAAAGCTGTCCGACAACTCCACCAGGATGTTCGTGTAGAAATTGGTGTCGGCGTAGATCATGCAGCCTCTCCGGCGATTCTGCGGGCCAGCAGGTCAGACTCGGCCCGTGAGGCAGTCACGATTTCACCCCGTATGCGGAATGGATTTTGCAAAGCTTCCAGCTTTGCCAAAAAATCGTTAGCTGTAGGCTGGCGCGTTCCTTTTGGTCGGTCCGCAGATAGCGGCTTCTTCACTCGCGCCCTCGGAGCAACTGCGGAGGATTGTCGGGCAGATTTTTTGACAAGCGGCTTGGTCTTCATGCACCAAACATGAAGGAAATCAGTTCATGCAGCAAGAACCAAAATGAAACGAGACTCACCGTAGCGCATTCCTCACCGTATCACGGCTTCAGCAGATCCACCTGCTTGCCACTGCCTTCGATGGTCGCCTGCATCTTCGTGAAGCTCCATGGGCCGCCGCCTTGCTTCGTGCCTACCGTGTGAATGCTCGCCGAGCCTTTCGGCCCGGACACCGGCACGGTCACATCGGCGGTGCCGTCGCCGTTGTTGATCTTGATGCTGCCGGAAACCACCCAGCCCATCGTGATCGGCTCACCGAGCTCCACGCGCATCACTTCCGACTCCTGCGCCGCCTTGAGCGACATCTGACACGCATCCGCCCCCTTCAGGAACGACATCACGAGCCACAAAATCCCCACCATCAGCGCCAGCACGCCCATCACCGCGATGGCGCAGCCACCACACCCAAACGCCACACCCTTGCCCACCGCCGCCGCGTGCTCTTTTTGAATGTTCGTCGGATCACCGAAGGGAAGCGGAGGTGGCTGCGTGCTCATGGCTGCAGCATGAAGCTAACCGCTCCAAACTTCAACGGCCCAAATAGCGCTTCAAATCCCCCGCGTAGCCCGCCAGCTCCAGAAACGCTCTTCCGATCACCTCACCACGCGCATCCAGCACATCGCAGGCCCCTTCCCAATACGGCAGACCCGTGATCGAGCCGCCTTGCTCCTGATCCTGCGCCACGGGGCGAAGCTCGAAAACACTCCCATCGCTCTCGATGCGCACCTGATTCGGATACGCCGCGCCGCTGTGCGGGCTCTTCCAGGTCGCCAGCGCCTTCCAATCAAAGGCCGCCTTCTTCAATGCGCCGTCCTTGGCGATCCACGTCAGCGTCGAGGCCGCGTCCGTGCTGCCATCCGTGCGACGCATGCGATACACCATGATCTCGCGACCATCCTTCAACTGGATCGCCGCCCAATCCCAGCCTGCCTGGCCCTCATCGAGCTGCGAGCTGCTGAACTCATGATCCATCCACGCCTCGCCGCTCACGCGATGCTCCTGCGTTCCCACCTTCACCGTACCCGTCGCCTTCAGCCGAGGAAAGGTGAGGTAATGGCTCGCCGCGCTTTCGTTCGCACCTTTACGTGACACACCATCCTCGCCAAACACCACCAGCGGCTTCACTGCCTCCAACTCCAGCTTCAACACCGCCTCCGCCTTCACCGTCGCGGCCACCGTGATGCGATTCGTGGCTTCATCGAGCTTCAGCGACCAGTTCGCGTTTCGCACATCGAGCGTCTTATCCGATGAAAACGCATCCCAACCTTCCCGGTTGAGCTTCTCCTCATGCAAAAACCGCCCGCTCGCCGCATCGAGCAGCGCCGCATGCGCCAGATGCAGATGGGAAACTTTTCCACTCGCCGCATCGCGACCCGCCTGCCGGAAAAACGTCACCTGAAAGCCAAAGCGCCGTCCATCCGCCCCATCGAGATGCCCCGTGAGATACCACCACTCCGTTCGAAACGCCTCATGACTCCCGTGATCCTTTGGAAACTCAAACACACGCCCCTTCTGCGGAATCGCAAAACCATCCGGCGTCTCGATGCTCAAGCAGATCGCACGCAAAGCCGCAAAGGCGCAAAGAATGAAAATGCTCATTCCTTTGCGTCTTTGCGCCTTTGCGTGAGTACTCATTCCTTCTCCTCCCATTTCATTTTCGCCGCCCACTTCCCCACCATCGCCGAAACAAGCGCTCCAACGCCCACCACCGCCAGCAGCAGCACACCAAACTGTCCCCACGGCATCGCAAAGCTCAGCGTCCAGCCAAAGCACTGCTTGTTCACGCGATAAATCAGCAACCAGCCGAGCAAGCCGCCCGAGATCAATCCCATCACCGCGCCCGCCATCGCCACGCCCGCACCTTCCCAAGCGCTCGTCGCCGCGATCTGCCGCCCCGTCATGCCCAGCGAACGCAACGTGCTCAAATCCGCGCGACGCTCCAACAGCAAGCTCGCCAGCGCCAAACCTAGGCCTGCCACCGCGACAAACACGCCGATAACCTCCAGCGCATACGTCACCGAAAATGTCTGCCGGAAGATGCGCAGCGCCTCGCGACGCAGATGCGCATTCGTGAAGACCGAAAGCCCCGGATTCGCCTCCGCGAGGCGTTTCGCCACCGCCTCGGCATCCGCGCCCGGTTTCAGCATCAAAGCCACCCGCCACGCCATCTCGCCTTCAAACCATTCGCGAAACGTCGCCTCCGAGATCGTCACCGCGCCACGTTCATTGCCATAATCCGCCTGAATGCCGTGAATGCGCACCCGATGCCCTCCCGGCAGTTCCAATTCATCACCCGCATCCACTTCAAAGCGCTCCGCAAAGCTCTCATTGATGATTGCTCCTCCATCCTTCCACCACTCCGCCACTCCCGGTGCCATCACCCACGCATAGGCATCCTGCCGCTGCGTGAACGGACCATCCACACCCAGCACCATCGTCGGCGCACCCTTCAAGGTGATGCCACGCGCCCGCAACGTCGCCACCTCCGTCACCTCCGGCATGGCTCGCAGCTTATCGATGGTCGCCGCGCTGATCTGATGCGTGCTGCTCGCGCTTTGAGCTCCGGCGCTCGAGACATACAAATCGGCCTTCATGCTCCGCTCGATCCATCCGCGCATCGTTCCATCGAAACTCGACACCATGATCGCCATGCCCGCCGTCATCGCCACCGCACTCGCCAACGCCGCCACCGCGAAGCGATGCCTCACCGTGGGCCTGCGCAGATGACTGAGGCCGAGGCGAAGCGTGACCGAGTCCAAGAACAAGCGTCGCCAGAAACTCTCCCTCTCCCCGGTAACTGGCTCATCAATCATTTTGGGCTTATTCCGGGGAGAGGGTTGGGGTGAGGGGCCAAGTTCACCGCCAGCTCGCATGCCGTTCCCCTCACCTAACCTTTCGCTTCGCGGCGCTTCGCTAGCCCCGCATCGAATCGAGGGAGAGGCCACATCGGTCGAGGGGAGAGGGACCTGAAACCTGCCACCGCGCGATCTCGAAATCATGACACTGAAAGCCATCAGCTTCGCCGCCACCAAACTCGTGCCCAAAAGCCAGCACAAAGCCGCCGCATAAGCCGCCAGCGGCACCCGCGTGCCTCCGCTGAGCCTCCACGCACCGAGTTGAGCCAAAAGCATCGCCACGGCCATCAGCGCCCATCCCAGCCACTCCGCCCGCCACCAGCCACCACCGCTAAAAACGGCCGCTTTGCGTCCCAGCATGTGCACCGGCGGCGTGCGCGATGCCTCACGCGCCGGCCACCAGGCCGCGATGAGACTCGTCACGATGGCGATGCTCATGCTGAGCATCGCTTCACCCAGATGCAGGTCCGCGCTTTGCACACTCGATGCGCCATACAACGCATTCACCGTCTTGCTCACGCCACCCACCGCCGCCTGCGCTCCCAGCCAGCCCACGAGCAAACCCAGCCCGCCGCCGATCACGCCGAGCAGTAGTGCCTCGATCAAAAACGCCCGCTGAATCACCGCATCCGTCACGCCGAGCGATTTCAGCACGCCAATCTCCTCGCGACGCCGGATCACCACACCATCCAGCGCCTGGAAAATGAGATAACCGCCCACAAACAACGCCAGCAGCGACAAGATCGTCAGATTCAATCGAAATGCCTCCGTCATCGTTCCCGCCAGCGCCCGACGATCCTCCGCGCCACTCACCTGCCAGCGCTGATTCGCCAGCTTGCTCAGCACCTCGCCTGTCTCCTCGCGCAACTCTGGAAATGCCTGACCACGCGTCACCACCACCTCCACGCGATCCACCTTCGCCTCACGCTGCATGAGCTTCTGCGCCGCGGGCAGGTTCATCAGCAGCATCGTTTCCGGCAACGTCGGCACGCCCGGCTGCTCCGTGACCACACCAGCCACGTTCAGCGACACCACCTGCTCATGCATCACCACGCGAATCTCCTCGCCCACGGTTTTGTGAAGCTTCGCACTCACAAAAACACCTTCAGCCGCCTTCACATCGCCCTTCAGGCCCACCGGAGCCTCGCCGCGCAAATTGAGCAAACTCACGAAATCGGTGCCCACGAGCTTCCACGTCACGCCGGAGCCAATTTCGACCGCTTTACCTTCTTCAAACGGCATCACTGTCTCCTCGATCACCGGCAGCAAATGCACCGGACGCTCCTCCAGACCATCACGCATTTCTCGCAGCCAGTTTTCGCTCAAGGAGCCCGTTGTGCCTGTGATCGTAAAATCCGCCTGTCGCGTGATGCCGGTCGTGAATTGCTCAAAGCCCGACAGCGCCGCACGATTCGCCAACCGCATCGCCAGATACACGCCCGAGCCCAGTGCCAGGATCAACATCAGCATCACCTGCTGCCGCCACGCCAGCCGCCAGTGCCTCAACGCGCACTTTTCGAGAATGAGGCGCACGGTGTTCATCAGAGGAAAAGAAAGATTGGCCTACGGAAGGCACGGAACAAACGGAAGCCGGATTCAGCCTCACTGAATCCATTCCTTCCGTGCATTCCGTGTGTTCCGTAGGCCATCATGATTCGATCAACTCCCCATCGCGCATGCGCAGCACCCGCCCGCATCGTTTCGCCGCTTCCTCGCTGTGAGTGACCATCAACAAGGCCGCGTTCGTCTCCCGCACGATTTCGGCCAGCAAGTCGAGCACCTGAGCGCCGGTGTGCGAGTCCAGATTCCCCGTCGGTTCATCCGCCAGCAGCAACGCAGGCCGGTGAATCACCGCGCGTGCAATCGCCACGCGCTGCATCTCGCCCCCTGAAAGCTCCGAAGGCAGCGCCGCAGCCCGATGCAATACGCCGACTCTCTCCAGTAGATCTCGCACACGGCTTTCGCGTTCGGCGGCACTCACACCAATCAATTGCAGCGGCAGCTCCACATTCTCCGCAGCCGTCAGCGTCGGCAGCAGATGAAAAAACTGAAACACCGTGCCGATTCGCGTGCGTCGCACCCGCGCCAGACCATCCGCATCGAGCGCCTGCAGCTTCTCACCTGCCGCGATCACCTCGCCGCTGTCTGCCCGATCCACGCCGCCGATGCAGTTCAAGAGAGTTGTCTTGCCGCTGCCAGAAGGGCCGAGCAGCGCCGCTCGCTCCCCTGCCGCCATTTCGAATCCCACGCCGCGTAAAATCGGGCGATCCGCGTAGGCTTTGGTGAGGGAACGAACTTCGAGAACCATGTGAGAAAGGTTACGAGCGAGCAGGTGCTCGTGGATGTGGCTCATTGCAGTGGCACGGCAGGATGCAAAGAGGCGGACTGCTGATCCCCTCACCTAACCTCTCCCCGCATTCCAGCCAAGAAACAAGCGATCACCTCTAGCGGGGAGAGGGACCTGAAACGCACTCCCTCTCCCCCGCTGATGACCCACAATCATAGGTTGCGCCACCTTCGGGGGAGAGGGCTGGGGTGAGGGGTCAGCCAACCCCTCATTCTACCCTGCCCCTATTGCATCATCGCCTGCGCCTTCTCAGGCGTGGCGATGGCATCGCGGAAGGCGGCGAGAGCCGGGCGGGCGAGCGCGGGATCGTCTTCGAGGGTTTTGTCGGCCAATTGGCGGGCAAGACGGACGAGGCGAGTGTCCGCCAGCAGCTCGCCGAAGAGCAGGGGAGCCTCACCGCTTTGCGCATGGCCGAGCACGTCGCCAGGACCACGGCGTTTGAGGTCTTCCTCGGCGATTTGGAAGCCGTCGCTGGTCTCCTCCATGATGGCGAGGCGCATTTTATTCTCCTCGTCTTTGTCATCAATGAAGAGCACACAGTAGCTCGTGTGGGCTCCGCGTCCGATGCGGCCGCGGAGCTGGTGAAGCTGCGCGAGCCCAAAACGCCCCGCGTCGTGAATGAACATGACGGTGGCGTTCGGCACGTCGATGCCGACTTCGATGACGGTGGTGGAGACGAGGGCATCGAGCTTGCCATCGCGGAAGCGCTTCATCACATGCTCCTTCTCTTCGGGGCTGAGCTTGCCATGCAAAAGGCCCACCTCCAGCGGGGCGAGCAGCTTGGACCATTCCACATGGCCTTTGACGGCCGCGCCGGCATCCACTTTCTCCGATTCTTCGATGAGCGGATACACGATGTAGCCCTGACGGCCTTCCTCGATCTGGTCGCGCAGGAATTTCGCCGCCTCGGCCTGCTTCGAGCGAGCGCGGACCTTGGTGATGATCTTCACGCCATCACGCGGTCGCTGGTCGATGGTGGAGACATCGAGGTCGCCATACACGGTGAGCGTCAAGGTGCGCGGGATGGGCGTGGCGGTCATCACGAGGACATCCGGCGTAGCCGATTTGCGGATGAGCTTCGCCCGCTGCGCCACGCCGAATTTGTGCTGCTCATCGATGACGATGAGGCCGGCGTTGGAAAGCAGCTCGTCGTTGAAAAGAAGCGCGTGGGTCCCGATGACGATGTCGGACTGACTCGATGGACCTTGCTGACGTGATTGACTGGTGAGGAGGGTGACGCTGAGGCCGAGCGGCTCCAGCCACTTCGCGGCGGTGCGGGCGTGTTGCTCGGCCAAAATCTGCGTGGGGGCCATCAGCACGGCCTGGGCACCGCTTTCGATGGCACGGAGCATCGCGGCGAAGGCCACGACGGTCTTGCCGCTGCCCACATCGCCATGCAGCAGGCGGTTCATTGGGGCGGTGGAGGCCATGTCGCGATGGATTTCATCCAAGCAGCGCTTTTGAGCGTCGGTGAGTTGGAAGGGCAGCGCGGCGAAAAAGTCGCGCAGCAGCTCGCCGGTGCCTTTTTGCGCTCTTCCGCCTGCGTCGAGCATGCGACGGCGTCTTTGCGCTACGCGGAGCTGGTAGCCGTAGAATTCTTCGAGGGCCAGGTAGCGTCTCGCCACAGCGAGAACGTCGTTGCTGGTGGCGAAATGCACCTCGCGCAGGGCTTTCGCCCGCGTCATGCCGGCGAACTCGCCCTGCTCGGAGGGCTTGGGCAGCAGATCATCGACGAAATCGGCCGGCAGATGCTGCAAGACATGCCAAGCGGCCACGCGCAGCGCCTTCTGCGTCATGCCGCCACGCAGGCGGTAGATCGGCGTGATGCGGCCGGTGTGGATGGTGGCGGATTCGTCGTCTTCGCCTTTGATGATCTCGTATTCGGGATGGACGATGGAGAGGCGGCCTTTGAAGTCCTTGATGACGCCGTAAACAATCAGCTCCATGCCCTCGGCGAGCGATTTGGACAGCCACGGCATGTTCCACCAGCGCAGCGTGAGCTGCTGGCCGAGAAATCCGCCCGCCTGCTGCACCACGGCCTCAAACGTGCCCTTGCCGCGGCCGAAGAACTTGTTCGCGCACTTCGTGACAATCACATGATGGCACGACGGCGTCAGCGCCGCCTGAAACGCCAGCGCCTCCATCCGGCGCCGGTCCTCATGCCGCGACGGCAGATGCCACACGACATCCGCCATCGTGCTGATGCCCTCCTTTACCAACGTGCGAGCCACCTTCGCCGGCAATCCGGGCACGGCGGCGAGGGCGAGAGTGAGGTCAGTGGCAGGCACCCGCGCAGATGGTGCGAGGGTGAGGTGCTGTCAAAATGGAATGACGAATGGGATTGCATCCCGCCGACGTTTCATAGCAGACTCACTCCCGCATGAAATTCGTCGCCAGTCTCATCTGCTCCATCCTGCTCACCCAGCCGCTGTTTGCCGCGAAGGGCACCATCGGCGTGTCTTTGCTCACGCTGCAAAATCCGTTCTTCAAGGTCATCGGCGACAGCCTGACGGCGGAGGCGGCGATGAGCGGTTATGAGGCGGTGGTGCTGAGTGCGGATCAGGATGTGGGGCGGCAGAGCAACCAGGTGAAGGACTTCATCGTGAAGAAGGTGGCTGCCATCGTCCTGAGCCCGTGCGACTCGAAGGGCATCGTGCCGGTCATTCAAGAAGCGAACGCGGCGGGCATCCCGGTCTTCACGGTGGACATCCCGTGCAACGAGCCGGGCGTGCAGATCGTGACGCAGGTGGCCACGGACAACTTCGGTGGTGGCAAAGAGGCGGGCAAAGCGATGATCGAGGCGCTCGGAGGACGCGGTGGAAAGATCGGCGTGCTCGATTTGAAGCAGGTGGAGTCCTGCATCCTGCGTGTGAAAGGCTTCAAGGAGGTCATCGAGGCGCACAATGCCTCTGCGGGTGCCGCGAAGATCGAAATCGTGAGCGAGCTCGATGGCGGCGGCGCGAAGGACAAGGGCTACAAGGTCGCCGAGGACATGCTGCAGGCCTTTCCGGACCTCGTGGGCCTTTTTGCCATCAATGATCCTTCCGCACTCGGGGCTCGTGGAGCTCTCGAAAAGGCCGGGAAGGCAGACAAGGTGGTCATCATCGGCTTTGATGGTCAACCCGAGGGCAAGCAGGCGATCAAAGACGGCAAGATCTACGCCGATCCGATCCAGTTCCCCGAAAAGATGGGCGTGGAGGTGGTGAAGGCCTTTCTCCGCTACTCGAAGGGCGATGACCTGCCGCCGCAGATGCTCATCCCGACGAAGTTGTATCGCCAGGCCGATGGCGCGGCGGATCCCGAGCTGAAATGAACTTTTGGAAGGAACAGCTCTCACGCCTCGCCGCGCTGTTGGTGCTGGCGGTGTTTTTCAGCGTCATGACACGGCGCGAGGAATTCCCGCAAGATGCCGCGGCGGCCCGCGAACTCGTTTCGAGCCTCGCCAAGGATGCCAAAGTGATGGTCGCCGTGCGCGGCATCGCGGAGGACAAGGCCTTCGCGGAGGCTTTGAAGTCGGAGCTCGGCCCGCGAGCCGTCGAAGTCGTCACCGGCGAGCCTCGCGATGCGCGGAAAGCTCTCGATCGCGTCGCCGCGACCGGACTCGATGTGATCATCGGCACGCAGGTGACGGCCGAGTGGCTCGTTTTCAGCGATTTGAAGGACGTCAAAATTTTGAAGCCCTCTAGCCGCACCTGGCCGGTGTTTTTGACGCGGGACAATCTGCTCAACATCGCCAGCCAGATCGCCGTGATCGCGATTTTGGCGATTGGCATGACCTTGGTGATTATCGCCGGAGGCATCGATTTGAGCGTGGGCAGCCTGCTGGCACTGTCCGCTGTCGTGACGACGCTGATCCTTCGCGATGCGTTTGGCGGTGAAAAGGCATCCAGCATGCAAATGATGCTCGCCTCGCTCGGCGGCATTGGTTTGTGCGCCTGTTCGGGCCTGCTCGCCGGTGGCATCATCACGAAGCTGCGCATGCCGCCCTTCATTGTCACGCTGGCGATGATGCTTGTAGGCAGCGGCCTGGCCTACCGGCTGGCGGACAATCAAAGCGTGTATCAGGTGCCGGAGAGTTTTATTTGGCTGGGACGCGGCGCAGACCTCATGAATGTGCCAAACGCGGTCGTGCTGATGCTGCTGCTTTATGCGGCGGCGCATGGGATGATGACACAAACGGCCTTCGGCAGGCATTTGTATGCCGTGGGCGGCAATGCGGAGGCCGCGCTGGTTTCGGGTGTGCCGGTAAAGCGAGTCACGGTGATGGCGTATGCGCTTTGCGGCCTGCTCGCGGGCCTTGGTGGTGTGGTGATGGCCTCGCAGCTCAAGAGCGGCTCGGGCACGTTTGGAGCCAAATACGAGCTGTATGCAATCGCCGCCGCTGTGGTGGGCGGCACCAGCCTCAGCGGCGGTCGCGGGACAATGCCTGGCACGCTCATCGGAGCCTTCATCATCGCGGTGATTCAAAACGGCATGAACCTCACCAACGTCGAGAGCAACACGCAGAACATCGTCCTCGGCCTCGTGATTCTTGCCGCGGTGGCGATGGAGCGGAAGAAGTAGGGCGAACGGGGTTAGCCACAATGCCATTAGAGCATTTTAAATAATACTATAACCGCAAGAGGCAAAATAGCCCATCGCATCCTTGGCTGTGATTTTTGAGAACGCATTGCTGATGGCTTCATCGAGTTCTTCAGGCGTGCGCGCTTCGTAGCTGCGCAGCAGTGCCTTGATTTTGCTCCACATTTTCTCGATCGGGTTGAGATCCGGCGAGTAGGCCGGCAGGAACTTTACCTCGGCTCCTACTGCCTCAACCAGGGCGGTTACCCGTGGGCTTTTATGCACGGCGAGGTTGTCCATTACCACGATGTCACCGCGCCGCAGCGTCGGGCAGAGAACTTCGCCAACATAGGTGACGAACGCTTCTGTATCCGCCGCTCCCGGCAGGTGCATGCAGGCCGTGGTGCCATCCAGCCGGATCGAGGAGATCATCGTCGTGCTCTGCCAGCGTCCACAAGGGGCTGCCGCATGCAACCGCCTGCCTCTGGGAGCTCGGCCTCGCAGCCGGGTCATGTTGGTCTTTGCCCCGCTTTCATCCAGGAAGACTAGCCTCCAAGGCTCTAACCCGCCTTGCTTGCGCTTCCACCGCCGCCGCGCCTTGCGGACGTCTTCGCGATCTTGCTCGGCGGCGCGGAGCGTCTTTTTTTATATGTCAGCCCCATGTCCACGAGCACGTAGTGGATCGCGGGCAGTGTGCACTTCAGTCCGAGGACCTCACGCAACTCGGCCAGCGTCATATCCGGCTTGCGCTTGAGATGCTGACGGATGGCAATGCGGTGCTCGGCCACGATGAGCTTTTTGCGCCCGGCGAGGTGATGCCGGGGCTTGATGCAGCCAGTCTTGCGCCGCTGCTGGAGCAGTTTCTTGACCATGCCGTAGGAGACGCCAAAGCGCCGGGCGATCTGTTCCTGGGTGCCTTCACCCCGGTCGCAGGTGCTGATGATGCGTTGACGGAGATCAAGGGAAAGTGCGGCCATTCTTAGCTGTACACCGTCTGTCAAACGTTTCCACATTATTATTTAAAATGCTCTAAGCAATCCGGATGGGGAGGAAAACAAAGCTGGCCCCTCACCCCAGCCCTCTCCCCGGAACAGGGCGTTTCATTCAGACACGTTTTTCGCCGGGGAGAGGGAGACAGACGCTGACGCGGAGATTCAGGTCCCTCTCCCCCGCGAGAAGCGCGTTTCTTCATCCCGTGAACTTCGGGGGAGAGGTTAGGTGAGGGGCGAGGTTGAAGGCCGTTTCAGGATTGCTTAACGGCATTGGGGTTAGCCAGCATTTTCACACTCGTTTTTTGCCGCAGAGGGGCAAAGAGGCATAGGATGCAAAGATTTCCTTCGGTTTTCATCTCTGCGCACTCTGCCCCATTGCGGCAAACACTTTGGCAGGTGCAGCGTGATAGGTGTGAGATGTGCGGGTTAGGAAAGAATGGAATCGAAGTCGGCCGCGCAGGAGGAAAGGTGCGCATGGACGGCACCGAACTCGGAGCCGAGAACGATGAATTGAGCCCCAAGGTCGATAAGCGTTTTGGCATCGGCGGCACTGCCGACGGGGCGGCCCCAGGCTTTGCCGTGTTTTTGGCAGGCGGCGGCGATTTGCTTCTGCACGTCCATCATGACGGGATCATTCACGCCCGGGGTGCAGCCGAGGCGCAGGGACATGTCGCCAGGGCCGAGGAAGAGGATGTCCACACCGGGGACGGCGGCGATGGCTTCGGCGTTTTCCAGAGCCTGCGGCGTTTCGATTTGGACGGTGAGGAAGGTCTCGCGATTGGCTTGATCGGTGTAGTCGTCGGGTTTGCCGATCCAGTAGTCGGCATCGCGTCCGCCACCGCAGAAGCCGCGGTCGCCCAGTGGCGGGAATTTGATGGCTTGTACCAAAGCGCGAGCTTCATCGGCGGTGCCGACGTGGGGAATCATGAGACCGGCCGCGCCATCTTCGAGGAGGCGGTAGAGGCCGTTTTTTTCCTTCGTGGGCGGACGCCACATGCAGTCGATATCGGCGGCGTGATGACGGCCGAGCATGGTTTCGATTTCACGGGCTTCCCAGGCGCGGTGCTCGCCATCGAGCCAGATGCCGTCGTAGTGGAAGTGGGCGGCCATGGCTGGGAAGAAGGCGATGGGTGAGCCGGTGCAGCAGATGCGGGCGACTTTGCCAGCACGGAGCTTGGCGAGGACTTTGGATTTACGCATGAGAAGGAAGGGAAAGTTTGAACCGCTGATTAGACGCTAATTTGACGCTGATAATAGGCATTCAGAGTTATGAATTAGCGTCATGTTAGCGGAAAATGATTTTCAGTTTTGCTTCAGCCAATCGAGCGTGATGCGGCGGATGCGGAGGCGATTGAGAGCGCCGACTTTGCTGTCGCCCGCGCAGTAGGCGATGAGCATGGCATCGTCGATGAAGTGAATGGCCGTGTAATGATAGAGGCCGTCGGGATCGCTTTCGATGAGCTTGCGCTTTGGGAAAGTTTTACCGCCGTCGTGCGAAACCGCCGCGACGAAGGGATTGCGCTTCTTCGGCGGAAACGGAAACATGCCGGAGTGATCGTTGTAGATGGCGAGGAGGTCGTTGCTAGCGGGGAGTCGCTTGATGCTGGCGGGGCCGTTGGGCGATTTCATCTCCGTGGGCTCGGGTGGCGTGAAGGTTTTGCCCGCGTTGGTCGAGCGAAAGCCAAACTGTGCGCCTTGATCCGTGCGGCACCATGAGAAGAGCGATCCATCCGCCAGCTCGACGACACCCGGCTCCTGCAAGCCGCTGCCGCTCGGCACCGGCATGGCCCACCAACTGGCTGATTCCGTCCAGGTGCTGCCTTCGTCATCCGAGTGGAGCCACGTCGCGATGGCCCGCGAGTCCCACGATTTGCTCGTGTGCGGATCGGTGCCCCGGGAGCGATGAAAGGCGAGCGGCACGATGAGGCGGCCTTTGGAGGTCTGGATGACTCGGTCGTTGTTCAGCACGAAGTAGCCGGGCGCCTGCTGGATCAATTTGGGCTCCGTCCAGCTTTCGCCGTCATCAGTGGAAAGGCGGATGTGCGGCCGGCAGTCGATCCAACTGTTCTTGAGGCAGTAAAACATGGCCAGCTTGCCGCTGGCGAGGCGCAGCAGTGAAACGCTCATCACATTGTTGCCCGCCGTGTTTTCCACGACGGTGACCGGAGCGCTCCAGGTGCGGCCCTGGTCATCTGAATGGATCCGCACCAGACGGGCGGGACTCTCATCGCCATTCCCGCCGTAGAACTGCGAGTAGATGAAGAGGATGCGACCTGATGAAAGCGTGGCAAACGAGCCCTCCGAGTTGCGGGGAAACTCCTTCGTCGGCTCGACGTTGAGCGTGACGAGGTTTTCCGCATGCAGCGAGAGAGCGAGAAGAAAAAAGGCGAGAAGCTTCATGGCATCAAAGAGGTCACCAGATGGTCCAGCCACCATCGACGGCCAGATTTTGGCCCGTGATGAAGGTGGCGGCATCGCTGAGCAAAAACGCGACCGCGCCCGCGATCTCGGGCGATCGTCCGACGCGACCCAGCGGCACCTTTTGACTCAAGCGACCGATGAAATCTGGCTGCTCTGATTGGATCTTCGGATTCGGAAACGGCCCCGGCGAGATGGCATTGCACCGCACGCCACGCGGTCCGTAATGCACGGCAAGGTAACGCGTGAGCTGCTGGATGCCCGCTTTGCCGACGCCGTATTCGACGGGGTTCGGATTCATCGGGGCCTCGTAGATGTGCGGATCGGGCGAGACGGTGCCGTACATGCTGGAGAAGAGCACGAGACTGCCGCTGCCACGCTCCGCCATGGCATTGCCGATGGCTCGGGCGAGCGTGAAGGTGGCGGTGAGGTTGCCGTGGTTCGCATGATCGAAATCTGCGGCGGTGAGGTCGTCGAACTTTTTGGCCGTGGAAGCATAGGTCATGACGACAAGGCCATGCGGCACGCCACGAGCGGCGATTTGATCCGCGATGAAGGCTTCGAGCGCCGGGATGTCCGCCGCGTCGAGATCGGCGGCAGTGACTTGAGGGCCGCTTTGAGCCTTGCCTGGCAGATCCGCACATAAAACGGTCGCGCCGAGCTGCGTGAGCATTTTGACGACTTCTCGGCCGAGATAGCCCGCACCGCCGACGACCCAGATGTCGCGGTTTTGGAGAGAGAAGGCTGTCTGGCTCATGATGGCGCGGATTCTGATTGCGAGCCTTGCGGAAACGAGTGTTTACTCGTGGTCCCAACGCGGCACCACATGAAGAAACCCACCTCTACCGCACCGAAACTGCCGCAGCGCCAGTCGCTCGTGGCGCAGACCGTGGACAGCTTGCGGGAAGGTTTGCAAAGCGGTCACTGGCATGACTTTCTGCCCGGCGAACGCGAACTGTGCGAGGAACTTCAAGTGAGCCGCCGCACGCTGCGTGCCGCGTTGGAGGACCTGCAACGCGAAGGCTGGCTGGAGGTCAGCGGACGTCAGCGCCGCAAGATCAAGCAAACCACCCAAGCGCCCCGCAAGACCTCCGGGCCCAAGATGGTCGGCGTGCTCAGCTCCGCTTCGTTTCTCGGCATGCCGGCGCATGTGGCCTACGTGATGGACATGCTGCGCAGCAAGCTCACCGCCGCCGGCTACGAGGTTCGCATCCATGAGCAGCCCGCCTGCTACACGCCATCACCTTCCCGGGCGTTGGAGAAATTTTTCGCGGAGCATCCTTACACGGCGTGGCTCGTGCTCAGCGCCCAGGTGCCCATGCAGCGATGGCTGGTGGAACATCGTGTGCCGTGTTTTTTGATGGGCTCCGCTGCCAAAGGGCTCACGCTGCCCTCGCTCGACACGGATTTTCATGCCGCCTGCCATCACGCCGGCACGATGCTCTGGCGCAAAGGCCACCGCCGCATCGCCTTCGTGGTGCCGAAAGGCCAGTACGGTGGCGATATCGCCAGCGAAGAAGGTATCAACGAAGCGCTGCGCAGCCTGCCCGGCACACAGCTCCGTATTCTGCGGCACGACGGCACTACCTCGCATCTTTGCCGTCTGCTCGACGAGGTCATGCGTGGGTCGGATGCTCCCACCGCCTACTTTGTGGCTCGTCCGCCGTTCGTCATCACCACGCTCATGCACCTCATGCGACGCGGCAAACGCATCCCGCAGGATGTGGCCGTGCTCTCGCGTGACAACGATCCCACCCTCGACAGCACCAGCCCGTCCGTCTGCCGCTACGGCATCGAGTCCAAACAATTCGCCAGCCGCATCGTGCAGGCCGTGCGCCAGCTCGCGGAGAACGGCAGCTCCTCCGTCAGCAGCATGCGCCTGATGCCCGCCTACATGCCGGGCGAGACGGTGTGATTTTTTGAGTTTATCTCCCTTTCCATTCCATTCCTTTCCTTTCCATGCGCACCCTCCTCTTCCTCGCTCTTCTTTCGGTTCCATCCTTCGCCCAGGACTCCACCGCCTTGCTGGAGAAAAACGCCACGCTCATCTTCCACGAGGCCTTCGAGCGCGAAGAAGATGGCAACCTCGCCAAAGCCATCGGCAATGGCTGGAACAGCGCCACCGCCGATCGTGTGCCGAAGGTGAAGATGGCAGATCTCGATGGCGGCATCTTAAAAGTCGCCAGCGCCTCGGAAGCGGCGAAACACTCCGCACACATCCATCACGAGGCGGGTTTCACCGATGGCGGTGCGGTGGTGCGCTTTCGTTTCCCGGGGCTCAGCAAGGGCGAGAGCCTCCAGCTCGGCTTTGTCGATCGCGAAACGAAGGGCGTGCATGCCGGCCACCTTTGCTACGGCATCCTCAGCCAGAGCAGCGTCACACTCGTCGATCACAAAACGGGCATCATGAACCTCGAAAACCGCCGTCGCCGCGATGAGGCCGTGGCGAAGAAAGAAAAGATCCCCGCCGACCTCGAGGCACTGCTCAAAACGAAAAGCATCAACGTGCCCTTCAAAGCCGATACCGAGTGGCATGAGCTCATCTTGATCACCGTCGGCGATGAAATGCGCCTCACGCTCGATGGCAAACTGATTGCCAAACACCACTCCGAAGGTTTCTCGCATCCGATGAAGCGCTGGTTCAGCTTTCTGATCCCGAACACCGTGTGGATCGATGACGTCAAAATCTGGAAGATCAAATAGCCATGCGTCTCCTCCTCTTCTTCGCCCTTTGCCCTCTGCTCTTCGCCCAGGCCGCTGAAAAGCCCTTCACGATGCTCACCGACGAGCTGCTCGCGAAGCTACCCGAAGCCCAGCAAGCCGAGTGGACCGCCTACATCGCCCAATCGCGTGCCTTGGCCGAAACCGAGCACCGCCTCCTCGATGAAGAACGCACCAAGGGCGAGGCGAAGCCCGCGCCGGGCAATCGCGCCGAGTTTGAGCACGATAGCGACACGCCCGCCGAGTGGTTTGCCAGCGCGGAAAACCAGAAGCTCGCCGAGATCGTCATCAGCTACCAGACACCCACCGGAGGCTGGTCAAAAGCGGTCGATTACACGAAAGGCCCACGCCAGCCCGGCACGCACTGGACCTCCCAAACCGGCGACGCCTGGCATTACTGCGGCACCTTTGACAACCGCACCACGACCGAGCAGATCAAGTTCCTCGCCGGTGTCTTCACCGCTACGAAGCGCGACGACGTGAAGGCCGCGCTGATGAAGGGCCTCGACTATCTTTTCGCCGCGCAGTATCCGAACGGCGGCTGGCCGCAAAATTACCCCGTCGAGCGCGGCTACCACGAGGCCATCACGCTCAATGACGACGCCATGGTGCACATCCTCGAGGTGCTGCACGACCTCGCCGAGGGCGACAACCACTTCGCCTTCGCCGATGACGCGCTGAAGCAGCGTGCGCAGGCCGCTTTCGACAAAGGCATCGCCAACATCGCCGCCATGCAGGTCCGCCTCGACGGCCAGCCCACCGTCTGGTGCGCGCAGCATCATCCGCTCACGCTCGAGCCCGTCAAAGCCCGCGCCAAGGAGCCGCCGTCCCTCAGCGGCGGCGAATCCGCGAACCTCGTGAAGTTCCTCATGCGCAGCGGCCCCACCACGCCCGAGGTCGTCGCCATGATCGAGTCCGCGCTGAAGTGGTTCGACGCCCACCGCCTCACCGGCCTGCGCAAAACGAAGAACGACAAGGGCAAGACCGACTACATCGCCGACCCCGCCTCCACCGACGTCCTCTGGGCCCGCTTCTACGACCTCCAAACCGCCAAACCCATCTTCGTCGGCGCCGACGATGGCATCGTCTATTCCACCTTCCAGGAAATGGCCGCCAAAAACAAAGTCGCCTACGACTTCTTCAGCACCCGCCCCGCCGAACTCCTCGGCAAGGAGCTGCCACGATGGCGGAAGCGGCTGGAGAAGGGGAAGTGATGGCGGCCTGCGTTTATCAAAACAAATTCCCTCATTTATGCACATCAACGCCACTTACATTGAGGCAGACCCAGAAGATGGTGAGCACTTCGCGCTTCTTTTCATCAAAGGCGAAGATGGGAACTATCTGAGCCTTACCAGAGGCACATCCGAAGAAAATGATCACGGCATTGGCCTGGAGATCGGTGATCAGTCACGTTCTGCGTTTGATGCGATCTCCCATTGTGTCTTTTCATCTAGCCAGCTTCGACTGACTCTGACTCTGCATGCAGGAAAAATTGACGGAATCGATGGTGATGAAGTGGTGGTGTCATTTGCCGCACCATATCTGGACCTGGAGTTGGCGGAGGCGGCTTTGAGAAACATTTTTCGAGGGCGAGAGGGCTTGATTCATGGATTGAGCACAGGTCTTTGAGGCATGCGCCTCCTCCTCTTCGCTCTGTGCCCTCTGCTCTCCGCTTACCACGGCCCTTGCATGAACGCTCCCAGCGTGGCAAACTCATTCCCATGAGCACTCAGATGGCCTTTCAACGCGGTGTCTCGCCGCTTCTTCAGCTTCTGCTTCCCGGCAAGGAGGATTTGATTATGTCCGTCATGCCAGACCGGTCCCTGCGGGATCGGATTGACCAATTGGCGGGGAAAAGCACCGAAGGCGAGCTGACGGAAGAGGAGCAGGCCGAGTATGAAGGCTACGTCAGAGCCAACAAGTTCATCGCCCTGATGATGCGTGAGGCGAAGCGCTTCAAAGCCCAGTCCGCAGCATGACCGAGGCCGTGCGGCATCTCGTGCGACAACGGGCGAAGCACCGTTGCGAGTATTGCCAGCTTCATCAGGATGACTCGCCGCTGGCGGCGCTGCACATCGAGCACATCCGTCCCATCAAGCATGGCGGGACCGATGCCTTGGAGAATCTCTGTCTGGCCTGCATCGACTGCAATCTGCACAAAGGAACCAACCTGACCGGCATCGACCCGGAGACCGACGAGATCACGCCGCTGTTCCACCCGCGAAGGGACAACTGGGATGAGCATTTCATCTGGAACGGCATCCGCATCACAGGACGCACCGCCGTGGGTCGAGCCACCGTCCGTGTGCTCGATTTAAATGGCGATGATCGCCTCGATCTGCGACTGGCCTGACGCTCGCCCCATGCGCTTCCTCCCCTTTACGCACGACTCTCACCATCAGGAAGCGTTTGCCAGCGGAGCATTAAGCAGGGGAATTCTGCGTTGAACATGGGTGTAATGCCTCCAACCAGCTTTCCGCCGCCAAAGCGAGACGGAGGACACGAGCATGACGTGTGCTTCGATGCAGGGCCAACTCGTCTGTTCACCACGCTGTAACACCAGTGTTCATTACGATTGCACAATTTCTGGGGACAGTCTAAAATGCCGCCATGCTCCTTCGTGAAACCTTGCTCGCTGTACTGGATCAGCCGACCGCACCTCTCTCGCCCCAGGGCGAGGTGACCCGTCATCAACAGCCGACTTGGAATCGCAGCCAGCAGCAGTCCCATGCGCTGGTGCTCACGGGCGTGCGGCGCTGTGGGAAAAGCACGTTGCAGGGCCAGATTCGCCAGACGGTGAAGGGAAAGGCGGTCACGATCAATCTGGAGGACACTCGGCTTTATGGGCTTGGGCCGGAGGACTTTGCGCCATTCATCGCCACCCTCGATGAGCGTCATCCCGAGGCCGCCATCTACCTCGACGAGGTGCAAGAGGTGCCCGAATGGCAGCGTCTCGTGCGTGCTCTGCTGGACAAAGGTCGCCGCGTCTGCCTCACCGGCTCCAATGCGAGCCTGCTCGGTCGCGAACTCGGTTCCAAGCTCACCGGCAGGCATCTCTCGCATGAGGTGTTTCCGTTCTCGTATCGCGAGTTCGTCGAATTCACCGCGCAGCAACCTGGCGCGGCTAGCTTGCAGCAGTATTTGGAGCGTGGAGGCTTCGCCGCCGCACTCGCCGCCGGTCCCGTGCATGGCACCACGCTTCTGCGCGAGCTTTTGCGCGATGTCGTGCAGCGCGACATCGTCTCGCGTCATGCCTTGCGTGCCTCACGACCGCTCATGACGCTCGCCCTGCATCTGCTGGCACACACCGGCCAGCCTTTGTCCCTTCAAGCCCTCACCAAAGGGCTCGCCATGCCCTCCGTGGCCCAGACCGGGCGACTCGTGGAATACCTCCAGGATGCCTGGCTGCTGCTGGCCGTGCCGCGTTTCAGCACCAAGTTTAAACAACGCATCATCAGCCCGCCAAAGTATTACGCCGTCGATCCCGGACTCGCTGCCGCCAACAGCCCAAACCCCACGCCCGATCTCGGGCGCCGACTCGAGAACGTCGTCATGCTTCATCTCCGCCGCCTCGGTGAAGCGCCCGCTTTCGCCGCCATGCCGAACGACTGGGAATGCGATTTCGTCACACCCACCCACGCCATCCAGTGCTGCGCCCGCCTCACGCCTGAAAACCGTACCCGCGAGGTGCGCGGCCTCCTCCAAGCTGCAGCTCTTCCCGGCGGCATCAAAGGCCAGCCGAGAGAGCTACTCGTCCTCACGCTCGATCAGGAAGATCAACTCGAAGAGCAAGGCCTCACGATCCGCGTCGTGCCTGCCTGGAAGTGGCTGGATTGAGTGAAAATCAAATGGCCGCCAAAAACAAAGTCGCCTACGACTTCTTCAGCTCCCGCCCCGCCGAACTCCTGGGCAAGGAGCTTCCGCGATGGAGGAAGAGGTTGGAGAAGGGGAAGTGAGGGCGTGAAAGTCTTCCGGCGAAGTTTGGCACCATGGTTGACGATTTTCACACGGTCCGTAGGTGCCGGTGAACACCGCCTCTGCGCCATGCCTGCCAGCCCCTCCATCCGCACCTCCCGCGGCGCGGCCTTAATGCGCCTTATATGAGTTCATCGATTCAGACGTTGTGTTCGCCGCCGCTGCGTACTTTCTTTATGAAACCGATGTGACGGAAGAGGTCGTCGGTGTCGATCAGCCACCCTTGTGCCTGCGCCCAAGCGAGGAGCTACGAGGTTTCGGTGGGGAGTTGCCGTGGATTTTGAGCGTTTGCGCCAACGCCTCCGCCGAGGTGGTTTTCTTGGCGGGGGGTGGAGCGTGCACGGGTTTCTGAAGAGTGTTGTCCATCGGCAGGAGTATAGCGCAGGTCGTGCCAGGAAGAAAAGGATAAGGGGACTGGCGGACCGCGACCGGTGCCAAATTGGATAGAGAAAAGGCCGAGCCCGTTGCGAACGATGAGGGTTTCGAAGGCTTCGATGTAATCTGGTGGCTTCAGAACCATGGTGCCAGTCTACGAAAATGCCTTCCCACCAAGGCCTACACTCACGGAGAAACCATGTGATTGCGTAAAGGAGAAAGAACATTTGCAGATCGTGTTCAGGCTCCTGATTGTGGATGGATCAAACTGGCAAAACCCATGACCGTTCCCGAACCAGACCGTGAAAATCCAGAGTCGGCTTTTGAGGATTCGTTTTTCAGCTACGAACAACAGGAAGAATACATCGAACGAGTAGATAAAGAGCATTCACTGTCGAAGCGGATCGAAAACGACGCGGAGAGCGGGTGGATAGCCGAAATGGATGTTATCAATGAATCTGATTTCATCCTGCCACCTGCCGCCTGTTACGGTCTATTTGCCAACTGGGAACTGCATCCAGACGGCACGCATGTGTCCGGTTATCGTCTTGAAGGTTTTGGCGGCTTCAATGGCAGCGAAAGCACTCCGGCTGGCAATGGCGTGTATTTGTCCATGCGGCCTATCGAAACCACTGACGGCGGCCGAACGCCTTCACGCCATGCCTTTCTTCCGCCTCGGCATCCATTACTGATCGTCAACGAACCTGTTTATCTTGAGAGCGACCCGGCCCTGATCTTTCAAGACATTCGACAGGACGACTCCTTGTGGTTGAAGTTGTGCAAAGTGGCGGCCCATCGCTCTCATCGGCTTCACAGGGAAAAATGGAGCGCTCCTCTATTCGGAGACATGCTGACGACGCTGCTATGTGAAGCTGGGTATGACTCCATCTATTTTCACTCATCTGGCAAGCCATGGGTCGTGTTGCTGATGCCAGGACGGCCCTTGGCTGAAGCAGGCACTACACGGGATGAGCAGCCCCAGCCCCCACCGCAAAACGTTGCACCCCTGGCTCAACCGATCCATGTGGAGATTGATGTTTCATTTGAAAGTCGCAAGACGATCGAGATTGACCTGCCATTCACTTCTCGCCGGGGCGCTTTTCGGAGCAGGCGCATTTTAGAGGAGGAAGATCCTCCCGAGTGGCCCGGCGGCAGCGAGGCCGAGATCGAACGGGAAATAAGACTTGAGACAGCTGTGTTGAAGCTATTCTTCATGCAGGACTTTCTGGATGGAAATGCCGTTCCCTTCGCTGAGTTGAAATGCCGCCCTGATGTTTCAGAAAGGGGGCAGACTGCCGAGTTGCGCCAAGGCGTCTTCCAAATCGAGATGAGCGGGTTTTATGCAAGCAAGGAGGTCCCGTCTGATTTGGCCTCACTGCCCTCAATCAAGGTCGAATCTGGGTTCCTGACCATCGGTTCACTCAAGATCGGCCCATGGGACTTCGTGGATGCGGAATGGGATATGAGCTGTGGTGTGCAATGGGTTTGGAATGGCGAACGGCTCCCTTTTCATCCGTCCACCATTTGCGATCCGCCATGCGGATTGGATTTTGGGGAATGGCAAAAGCTCATTGGCGAAGCGGACTGCATCCGGCTTCACACCACCCATCCACAAGCGACATCCCACACGAAGGTCGCGGCACTTGTTTCTCCCGGTAACGAGGTTTTCATCGAGTGGCTTTTGATGCTGCCAGATGAGCATCTGCGAAACTTGGGCCTATTGGCTGCAACCCACGAGTGGATTGAACGTGAGAAGAAGCTGCGCAGGATTTGACGGGCAGGCCCATCCAGATGGCCGTGCCTGAAACAGTTAGTCTGAAAAATGAAAACACCACCTTCACACGCACTGCCAAGCCATGTGGATTCTCATTGTTATTGTCATCTTCGTCTTGATCGGGGTTTGGGACCACTTCTACGGCCCCAAACAGCCTCCGAAACCCAAGTTCCGACCTTGGACGCCCGAAATCAACAAGCTCAACGAGAACCTGTACCGTGATCGTGAAGAATTCACTGAGGACCGGCATCGAACTCAAGAAGCTGTTTTCAGGTGTGCGCCTGGGGTCGTTTATGATGAGTTTACTCATTACCGAGGCGAAAATGGCGCTTCTCATTATCCCCCTGACTGGGATGCGCGCAGGGAATGGGTAAAAAAGCGTGATGGGTTTCGCTGTCAGGTTCCAGGATGTCCCAACGTTGAAAGTCTTGACGTGCATCACATCGAAATGATCGCGAATGGCGGCTCGCATGCGTTAGATAACCTCACTTGCCTTTGCATCGTTCACCATTGGATGCTTCCAGATCACGAACTCGTCAAAGAGCGATTGCCGGAACAAAAGAATCTGAGACGGTTCAATATGCGGCGTGCTCACTGGCGGCGCATCAATGGGAGACTAATCAAAGTTAAAGCAACATTTGAGCGTTATACAAAGTGCTCGGTTGACGACTGCGAATCAATTCGGGACACCTATGACCTGCGTTGTCCAAAGTGTGAATCTTCAGGCCTTCATTTCGCGATTTTGGGGGATGATTTAGTTGCCGGGTGCCTTGGTTGCCGATCAGCTTGGAAAATGCGGCGCGACTTACTAGCTGAGGAAGTGGGAACCCTCTTTGGAAGCATTTTCAAAACTTGGGCTGACGTTGGAGGAGGATTCTGCTTCGACCTCGATAACCTTCCTGACAGGCATTTTGAACAAACCGTGCTCTGTAACAGATGCGCCGACTTCGCCAGAATCGGGATATTCGTGCCTCGAAGAGGGCAATTTGGGCCATTTCACGGGTGCATTAACTTTGACCGGCACGATTGTAGGAACTCACTCGAAAGACAGCAGCGTCGTTAGAAGGGAGCGCGGCGGGCACGAAGGTGCCGATGAAAGGTAGTCATTCGCGATTCGGGGGCATGAGACGGTCCATCTGATCCTCCCGCATCTGCTGCACGGCTTTGACGGTATCAAACCCCTCCCAGCCCATGACCACCGGCAGACCTTTGGTATTTCGCACGATCTGAACTTTCGGCACCTCTTGCTCTAGCTCGATCTTGTCACCCACGATCTCGACATTGAATACCGTGCCTGCCTTGAGCTTCAGTTTCTCCCGGATTTTAACGGGAAGCATCACGCGCCCTGCCTTATCGAGTGTCGTTGTCATTGAGTTGAGTTTGTTGTTCGCCGCCCCATTTCCCAACCCATTTTTCGACCCATGCGCCTCCTCCTCTTCGCTCTTTGCCCTCTGCTCTCCGCCTTCCCCGCGCAGCCGCCGAACATGATTCTCGGCACGCAGGCCATCGGTGGGCGGTATCAGTTCACGCAGGACGAGCCGTTGCTGGAGAGTGCGCAGCTCATCGCGGAGCTCGGGTCGGGCATCATGAAGTTCTCGATTTCGAAGCAGGCCTCGTTTGGCCAAACAAAGGTGAATGTGCGCGGGAGCAATCCCGGATTCAAAACACTCGCCGACATCGCGGCGAAGGAGCCGACGCATCGCGCGGTGCTCGACATGCCGTTCACGCACTTCTTCATCTGGGCCTATCCCTTCACCACGCATGGCAGCGCAGGCACCTTCAAGCCCGCCGAGCGCGATCTGGAGTATCGCGAGATGTTTGACCTCGTCGCGCACCTGCTGCGCACCTACAGCGGCAGCGGTAAAAAGTTCTACCTCGGCCACTGGGAGGGCGACTGGCATCTGCGACCGCACTTTGACCCGAAACAGCCTTTCCCCGAGCACTTTGGCGACAACTTCATCGCCTGGCTCAAGGTCCGCCAACAGGCCATCGACGACGCAAAGCGCGACACGCCGCATCAAAACGTCGAAGTCTGGCACTACACCGAAGCGAACCTCGTCGAGCCATTCCTCCAAGGCGGCCAATGCCTCGCCAACGACATCCTCCCGCAGGTGGACGTCGATTTCGTCAGCTACTCCTGCTACGACAGCCTCCAGCGCGGCATCCGCGACGATCTCCACGCCGCGCTCAATCATCTCGAATCGAAACTGAAGCCCAAGCCCGGCATCTCCGGCAAACGCGTCTTCATCGGCGAATACGGCTTCCCCGCGCGACGCTACCCGCCCGAGGTGACCGACCGCAAGAGCATCGACACCATGATCGCCGCCCTCGAATGGGGCTGCCCCTTTGTGCTCTACTGGGAACTCTACGACAACGAAGGCACCCCCGAAAAACCCGGCGGCTTCTGGCTCATCAACGAAAAGAACGAGAAACAGCCCATCTGGCACACGCACCAGCGCTACTTCGAATGGGCAAAGAAGCATCTCGCTGATACCAGGCAACGCACCGGGCAGTATCCGGCCGATGAGGAGTTCCGCGCCGCGGCGCTGGAATATCTCAGGCGCTGAGGCCGTTTCACGGAGGCACACTGCCCATGTCCGCCCTGCCAAGCTTCCGATTGCGTCATCTTCACCAAGTAGTACCCTACACCCATGTCAGCACCGCCGAATCAACGCCGAGTCACAGCGCAGGAAGCGCTGGAGCAATGCCGCCGCAATCGCCTGCAGGACACCTCTCGCGGTGCCTGGCGTGGGCTGAAGCCAGCGGCAGGCTCCACGCCGCCTGCCAGTTCGCCGCCCGTCTCGACGGCCGCCAAGTAAGCCTCGAACTCTTCGAGCAATTCCGTGCCACGCCGGAATTCGGCCGTTCACTCTCGGCACGAGTCGATCTCTATCACGACAGCGACTCGCGTGGCGATCTCACATTGATCGACGCCGGTGGTGAAGCCGTCGTCTTTTTCGATCCTGACCACCAACGCGTCATCAAGCTCTTCGCACCACCCAATGACGGCGGCTTCGGCTATGTGTTCGATCAAGGCAGCAACGGACGCTGGCAAATTCGCGGCGGCAGTCTGGTCGAAGCCCTCCATCGCTTCGCGTGGTTCGAGGCCTGCTTCTGCAGTGGCCTGGAACTCGACAGCCTCGGCACCCGCGCTGATTTCCTCACGCTCAGCCAGCCCTTCTTCGTCGGCAGACGTCCCTGCGAGGACGAACTCGAAGAGTGGATGAAAGCGTGCGGCTGGGAGCCGTGGTCGCCTGATACCGAAAGTGCCGTCGTAGCCCAGCAGACTTGGCGACGAGGTGAATTCGTCGCTACCGATGTCGCTCCGCGCAACGCCATCATCACCGAAGCTGACGGCAAACTTCGAGCCATCGACTTCGTTGTCACACGACTTAGCGAAGAGCAGCGCTGACGCGAAGAGCTTTCACTTCATGGTATTGTAAGCCATTCGTCCCTGTTCATGCGCCTCCTCCTCTTCTTTTCCTCATTCCTCATTCTGGTTTCGTCATTCGCGGCGGAGCCGCGTCTGCTCGTTCACTACATGCCGTGGTATGCATCGAAGGATGTCAGCGGCGCGTGGGGCTGGCATTGGACGATGAACCACTTCGACCCAGAGCAGAAGAAGTGGGATGACCAGCGGAAGATCGCCTCGCATGACTACCCGCTGATCGGGCCGTATGACTCCGGGGATGATCACGCGCTGGAATGCCATGCGCTGTTGATGAAGATCGCCGGGCTGGATGGCGTCGTGATCGACTGGTATGGCACGAGCGACTTCAACGACCATGCGATGAATCATCGCAACACGCAGAAGTTCATCCCGTGGCTCAAAAAGGCCGGTTTGAGCTTCGCCGTGTGCTACGAGGACCAAGCGGTGAAGTCGCTGAAAAACGGCGAAGACATCCAACAGGCCGAAAAGGACCTCCAATGGGCCGATGAGCATTTTTTCGCCGATCCGAGCTATGTGAAGCAAGATGGCCGCCCGGTGCTTCTCGTCTTCGGACCACAGCATTTGAAGTGGAAGTTCGATTTGAGCTCCAAACCGCTCGTGTTCGGCCTTCCGCACCTCGTGAAGCAAAACGGCCTCGATGGCGCGTTCGCGTGGCCGCCGGTCACGGGTGGCAAATCGCTCTCGCCGGAGCAGTGGAAGAAGGAACTCGGCTTCATCTACTCGGAAAAGACGCCGTTCATCGCCACCGCGTTCCCGGGCTTCAAAGACATCTATCAGCAGGCCGGTGTGCATGCCAGCTACGGCAGCATTGCCTCGCGGGCGGGGCTCACGTTGAGCGAATCGCTCGCGCAGGCACTCGAAAGCCAAGCGCCGCTTATCCAGATCGCCACCTGGAACGACTACGGCGAGGGCACGATGATCGAGCCGACTCGCAACCACGGCTTCCGGCATCTCGAAAAGCTCCCGCGCTGCGGCAATCCGGCCGATCTGCGCCTGCCGGTCATGCTTTACCAGCTCCGCCAACGTGGCGGCGATGCTGCGAAGCTCGATGAGGCCTCTGCGCTCATGTTTGCGTCAAAGTTCACCGAAGCCGAGGCCATTCTTGCCAGCATGAGCCGCGAACTCGGCAAACAAGTCATCGACGGCGGCTACCACCTCACCACCGAGCTGCTCTATCGTGAGGAGAAAAGCATCACGCCTGAGCAGAACCAGCGTTGCAGGCTCGATGTGTATGCACCGGCTACGAAGAAGCCCTTCTCCACCGTCATCTGGTTTCACGGCGGTGGTTTGACGCAGGGCGAGCGCTCCATCCCGCTGCCGCTGCGCCATCAAGGCATCGCCGTCGTCACCGCGAACTACCGTCTCAGCCCCGGCGTGACATCGCCGATCTTCATCGAAGACGCCGCCGCGGCCATCGCGTGGACCTTCAAGCATATCGCGGACTTCGGTGGCGATCCAAAGCGCATCTTTGTCAGTGGTCACAGCGCCGGGGCTTACCTCTCGCTTATGTGCGGTCTCGATAAGCAATGGCTCGGCAAGCACGGCGTCGATGCCGATCAGATCGCCGGCCTCATCCCGCTCAGCCCGCAGGTGATCACGCACTTCACGATCCGCGACGAGCGCGGCATCGAGGAAACACAGCCGATCATCGACGACCTCGCGCCGTTGTTTCACGTCCGCAAAAACGCTCCGCCCATCCTCATGGTCACCGGCGACCGCGAAAAAGAGCTCATGGGCCGCTACGAGGAATGCGCCTACTTCTGGCGCATGATGAAACTCACCGGTCACCAACAAACAACGCTCCACGAACTCGACGGCTTCGACCACGGCAAGATGCCCGAACCTGCGTTTCCGCTGCTGCTGAAGTTGATGCCGTAACGCGTTCTCTTTAGTGGGCACTATTTTCTTCTTTCGCCGGAGGATCGCGGAAGAAGATCAGGAACAGCACCAGCACGCCGACAGCGATCCAGGCGGGAGTGCTCCAGATGGCGGCCCAGTCATGGGCGATATCGCCTTTCGGTGTGGCGAGCTTGTTGGACTCCATCACGGAACCGGCGAGGTAGGTGCCAACGAGCGAGCCAAAGCCCCACAGGATGATGGCGATGAGGCCTTGGGCTGCACCGCGGATGCGTTCGTTCGCTTCGGCATCGACGTAGAGCTGGCCGGCGATGAAGAGGAAGTCGTAGCAGATGCCGTGAAGCAGGATGGCGGTGAAAATGAGCACGGTGCCGCTGCTGGAAGCGCTGGCGCTGAGCAGGAAGTAGCGTGTGATCCACGCGGCGATGCCGAGGAAGATGGTTTTCTTGTAGCCGAGCTTTTTGAGCATCACCGGCATGAGGATGAGGAAGAGGATGTCAGAGACCTGCGCGAGGGTCATCTTGCTGGCCATGTCCGACCATTTCAACTGCGTGAGGTAGGTGCCGAGATTCACGAAGTAGAAGTACAGCGGGATGCAGATGAGGAACATGCACAGGATGAAGATGGCGAACGCGGGCTTCTTCAGCAGCGCGAGGGCGTCGAGGCCCAACACTTCGCCCAGCGAGACATCCTGGCCTTTTTTCCGCGGCGGTGTGTGCGGCAGCGTAAGTGCGAAGAGGCCGAAGACCATCGAGATGCCGCCCGCGAGGTAGTATTGCAACGGTGATTGCTCGCCTTTGACGAGGCTGAGCACCACCCCGCCAGCGATCCACCCGACGGCGGAGAAAATCTTCACAAAGGGGAAATCCTTCTTCGCATCGGCGAGGTGGGTCATGGAGACGGAATTGCCCAAGGCGAGCGTGGGCGCGTAAAGCGTGCAGTAGAGGATGAGCATCGGATAAAACGCCCCGAAGGTCTTAAACTGCGGCATGCAGAGCATCACCAACCCGCCCACCACACCAAGCACGGCAATGATCTTCTCCGAAGCAAAGTAGCGGTCCGCAATCAGGCCCACAATGAACGGCGAAACGATCGCGCCCCAGGCAAACGCGCCATACGCAAGTCCGATTTGTTGTCCGCTGAAGCTCAAGGTGCCTAAGTAGGCTCCGAGGGTCATGTACCAGGTGCTCCAGATGAAATACTGGAGAAACATGAAGACGGAGAGTTTGGTCTTGAGCGCGGATTGCATGGCGTGAGGCTCAAACCTACGCGCTCGGGGCAGGAAGCTGTCGTTTGGCCTGAAATCATTCGGAGGAAGCGGGTACAAGCTCGTTCAGAGCCAGTTCCACCTTGCCGTCATAACGCTTTCCGTTATTATTTGATAACCAATGCATGATCCGTTCCTTCGCCTGCGACGAAACCTCCCGCTTGTTCAAGCTGGAGAAGGTCCGTGCCTTTCCGCCGGATATTCAGCGCACGGCTTTGAGAAAGCTAGCCCAGCTCAATGCGGTCACGGAGCTGCTTCAGCTCCGTGTGCCGCCTGGAAACCGGCTCGAAGCTCTCAAAGGAGACCGGAAAGGCCAGCACTCCATCCGCATCAACGACCAATGGCGCGTCTCTTTCCGCTGGCAGTCGGATGGCCCGCATGAGGTTGAAATAATCGATTACCACTAAACCCCAGTGCCATGAAGAAACACGCCCCCATTCATCCCGGTGAAGTGCTCCGCGAGGATTTTCTCCTCCCGCTGGGCCTTTCCGAATACCGGCTCGCCAACGACATCGGCGTGCCTCCACGGCGCATTAATGAAATCGTGAAAGGTAAGCGTGGTGTTACAGCTGACACTGCCCTGCGACTGTCCCGCTACTTTGCCTGGCCAGCGGAAGTGTGGCTCAATCTTCAATCGCATTACGACCGACAGATCACCGAGTCCCAAATGCTCCCGGTGCTGGATCGCATCAAGCCCTGTGCTTTGGCGGCCTGAGGCATGAAAGGCCACAAAAAAGCCCGGAGCGCCAAACTCCGGGCTTCAGGTGAATCGAGTTGGTCAGGCGTGAATCAGTTCACATCCAAGCAGACGCCTTCGCTGGTGCTGCGGGCATAAATTTTGCCGCCGGCGAGGACGGGGTAGCTCCAGACTTTGCCTTCGAGCACGTCTTTGCGGGCGACTTCGCTGTATTTCTCGGGATTGGCGGCGGCGACGACGACTTCGCCTTTGTCGCTGGTGGCGACGACTTTATCGCCGACGAGGATGACCTGGCCGGGGCCGAAGCCGCCTTCTTTCCACATGTCCTTGCCGGTGCGGATGTCCACGCAGGCGAGGGGGCCGGCACCGTATTCCTTGAAGCTGAACATGCCGTAGAGATAGCCGTCCTTCACGACGGGCGTGCTCCAGTGGTTGAAGCACTCGTTTTCACGACGCCAGATCTGCTCGGCGGAGAGCTTGCTGCCTTTTTTGCTGAGCTTGAAGGCTCCGGCACCGACGCCGTAACCAGCGCTGCAATACACGATGTCTTCAAACACGACCGGCGAGGCGGCGGTGCTCACTTTGTAGGGGAACTCGGCACGCCAGAGCACGTCGCCCTTTTTCGGCTCGACGCCGACGAGGCCGGTCTGGGTGAAGAAGATGGCCTGATGCACGCCGTGGATGTCGGCGAGGATCGGGGTGGCGTGGGTCATCTTGTCGTCCTCGCCCTTCCACACGACTTTGCCGGTGTTTTTGTTCAAACCGATGAGCGCCTGGCCTTTGCCGCCGCCGGCGAGCATGAGGATGTCGCCATCGATGAGCGGGGAGGCGGCGTTTTGCCACTTGATCATCTCGCCACTGTTTTCCTTCATCACATCGTGGTCCCACACGGCTTTGCCGGTGGCGGCGTCGAAGGCGAAGACGTGGAGGAGGCTGTCGATGACATAGACTTTATCGCCGTCGATCACGGGGGAGCTGCGGGAGCCGTCGCCGCCTTCGTTGCCTTTGGCTCCGGCGTTTCCGCCGCCGTCATACTTCGGGATGACGCTGAGGGGTTTGCTCCAGACTTCCTTGCCGCTGGCGGCGTCGAGGCAGGCGAGCATTTCGCCGGTGTTGCCATCGGTCTCGCCAGTGACGAGCGTGTAGGCCTTGCCACCTGCCACGGCGAAGCTGCTGAAGCCGAGGTTCGTGGGCGATTTCCAGACCTGATTGAGGCTCCATTTGGCTCCGGCGAGGGCGGGAACGGCTCCATTGCCCGCAGGGCCGCGGAACTTGGCCCAGTCGGTGGAATCAGCGGAGAAAGCGGCGGTGGCAAAAGCCAGGCCGAGCGCGGTGGTGAGGTGGGTGCGTGTCATAGGATGGATGTGAGAAACGGTGAACGAGTTGCGAAGTGAGGTCTTTGCAGGGGTTTGGCACTTCAAAAATCAGCAATCCTTGTTCTTCAATCCTCAATCGGTGACTTCCCCGACTCTCGACGAGCGCTGGATTGACGATTGATGAGCAATCGATTGTCGATTGGTGAGGTTTCGATCACTCCACCGGCCGGCGGGAGCGCGGCTCACGCGTCACGGTATCGCCGCAGCCGGCGTTGGTAACGAAGGGACCATCGGCCATCGGGGCGGTCTTGGTGAAGCCGACATCGGGCATCTCGCTGGGCTTGCCTTCGAGCGGGAAATCCTTCCGCAGCGGGAAGAAGGGATAACCTTCCCACATGAGGATGCGGCGCAGATCCGGATGGCCGCTGAATTGGATGCCCATCATGTCGTACACCTCGCGCTCGTGCCAATTGGCGGTCGGCCAGATGTCGCTGACGGTGGGGACTTCCACATCTTCGGCCACGGCGGCCCGCACGCGGAGGTGCTGGTGGTGGCCGTAACCGTAGATCTCATACACCATCTCAAAACGCGGCTCCTTGCCCATGTAATCGAGACTGGAGACATCCACGAGGTAATCGAAGGCCAGTTCGTCGCGGCAGTATTTCAGCAGCGGCTTCGCGCTTTCGAGCGTGACGACGAGCGTCTGCTCGCCGCGAAAGTCCTTCGATTCGAGCACGGCGGAGCCGAACTTCTGTTTGAGGGCCTCGGTCATTTGAAGGGCGTTCATGGGGCGAAAGAGGGGGAAATGACGAATGTGGAATTACGAATGACGAATGAATGTCGAAGGGGCGAATGACGGCAAGAATGGGAGACGATTCGGGCTTGGGATTTCGGGCATTATTCGTCCTTCGCCATTCGGGTTTCGTCATTCCGGCGCAGCCGGTCACGCGGTGAGTTCAGCAATCAGTTCCTTCTTCTGCTCGACGAAGGAATGCTCGGTTTCGATCTTGTGCTGGAGGCGCATGAGGCCTTCGAGGAGCGCCTCGGGGCGCGGAGGGCAGCCGGAGATGTAAACGTCCACCGGGATGATCTGGTCCACGCCTTGAAGCACGGCATAGCTGCGATACATGCCGCCGCTGCTGGCACAGGCACCCATGGCGATGCACCACTTCGGCTCCGGCATCTGATCCCAGACGCGTTTCACGGCGAGGGCCATCTTGTAGGTCACGGTGCCGGCCACGATCATCACGTCCGCCTGACGGGGGGAAAAGCGCATCACCTCCATGCCGAAGCGGCTCAAATCGTAGCGGCTGCACGCGGCGGCCATCATTTCGATGGCGCAGCAGGCGAGCCCCATCGGCATCGGCCACATGGAGTTCTTGCGCATCCAGTTGATGGCGGAATCGAGCTTGGTGAAAATCACATTGCCTTCGATCTTTGAGTCGTAAGCGGCGAGGGTAGAGTCAGCAGGGGCGACCATGGTCTGAAAGAGGGGTTTGAGGGCGGCGAGAGTTACCCCCCCGGCGAGGGAGCGGCAATCAGATTGTGAATCTTTTCACAAGGTAAAATCGCCGCCTGTCATACAATCCGCCCGCCCCGGTCACCCAAAGGGCAAATGAATGGACAGTGCCACCGCCGCCAGCCTCGAATCCCTGCACCCGGACGCCTTCGGGTGGTCCCTCCACTGCTGCGGCGGGGACGCGGGTCGTGCGGAGGACGTTTTGCAAAACGCCTACCTGAAAATCGCGGCGGAGCGGGTGCGCTTCGACGGGCGCTCGGCCTTCAAGACGTGGTGGTTCGGCGTGATCCGGCTCACGGCGCTGGAGGAGCATCGGCGGGCGCGGTTTCGCGAGTCGCTGCTCGGAAAACTGCTCGCCAGCTTCACCGAGGAGCATCATCCCTCGCCCTCCCGGCAGCTCGAGCGGGACGAGCAGGCCGCGCAGCTCCGGGCCGCGCTCGAAAAACTGCCCGCGAGGCAGGCGGAGACGCTGCACCTCGTCTTTTACCAGGATTTGACGCTCAACGAGGCCTCGCAGGTCATGCGAGTGAGCCTCGGCTCCGTGCGCCAGCATTACGAACGCGGCAAAGCGCGGCTCCGCGAGCTGCTGCAAACCTCTCCCGGCCATGAATGACGATCTGAAACCGCTCTTCGAGCATCTTCGCGAATCTGAGCACGCCGCCGCGCCCACCTGGCATCCACGCTTGTTGCGTGCGCCAGCCCCCGAACCTCGCTGGGCACCTCGACTGGCCTTCGCGGCCGTTTTGGCCTGCGGCGCGGCTTTCTGGCTGCTGCGGCCTGCAGAGCCGAGTTTGGCCGATTTTCCGCCGCTGCTCGATTCGGAGCCGCGAGAGCTTTTCGCCAGCCTCGATGCGCCTTCGACTGATTTTCTCCTTCCCTCTCACCTCACCATCCACCTGCCATGAAACACCTCGCCCTCACCCTTCTCCTCACCGCCGCCACGGCCTTTGCCGCTCCTGAAGACCTGCTCAAAGCTGGCCTGCTCAGCCCGGAGATCATTCAGAAAATCAAATCGGAACTCGAACTCACCGCCGAGCAGGAATCCAAGATGACCGCCATCGTCAGCGAGGCTCGCGAGAAGGGTTCATCCGTCGAATCCGCCTTCAAAGAGCAGCAAAAGACGCTGCATCAGATGCTGCGGGAACCTTCCACCACCGCCGATGCCGCCAGCGCCGTGCTCACCAAGGTGCTGGCCTCCGAGGGGGAGGTGAAGCAACTCCAGCTCCGCACCCTCATCGCCCTGCGTGATGTGCTCACGCCGGAGCAGCAAAAGAAAGCGGCGAAGCTCAGCCTCTCCAAGGCGGTGCTCCAATCCTCCGATCTCGAAGCGAGCGTCAAAGCCAAGGCGAACAAACTCCGCGCCGCCGTCGATGCGCTCGGCGAAAAGCCCACCGAGGCCATGGCCTATCGCGGTGAGGAAATCGAAACGATGATCAAAAACGGCGACTGGACCTCCGCTGATGCCGCATTGGATTCTCTGATCAAAGACTCCGGCGTGAACGAACCCGAAGAGGCCAGTGCCGCGCCGGATTTTTCCTCTTTCGAGCCTGGCGATACGAATCTCGACGCGCTGCAATCCCGCTTTGAAACCGTCAAAGAGCGGGCGCAGGAGATCATCTCCATCCCCGTGATGCGCCGCATGCTGAAGGCGAAGGAAGCCTTTGAAACCGCCAAAGCTGCGCAGGACGCGGAAGCCGTCGGTCGCATCCTCACCTTCGCGGAGAAGGAGCTCGACAAGAAGTAAGCCTCCCTCAAGGTGCCAGCCGCTCTAGCGTCCACGAACCATTTTCAGCACGTTCATACTGGAAGCGGTCGTGCAGGCGGTGCGGGCCGCCCTGCCAGAATTCGATGGTGCGCGGCTTCACGCGAAAGCCGCCCCAGAAAGACGGCAGTGGCACTTCGCCGGCGTTGAATTTCTCCTTCAGCTTCGCCCATTCCATCTCCAGCAGTTTACGCGAAGAGATCGCCTGGCTTTGTCGCGAGGCCCAGGCGGCGATCTGGCTCTCGCGAGGGCGGGTGAGGAAGTATTTCAGCGTCTCCGTCATCGAAACCCGCTCCGCCGTGCCGGTCACGATCACCTGCCGCTCCAGCGCCAGCCAGGGAAACAGCAGCGACACCTCTGGATTCACCGCGATATGCGCCGCCTTGCGGCTTTCAAGGTTGGTGAAAAACACAAAGCCTCGCGCATCGAGCGACTTCAGCAGCACCGTCCGCACCAGCGGCCGACCTTCCGCATCGGCAGTAGCCAACGTCATGGCATTCGGCTCGATGAGCTTGGCCTCCACCGCCTCCGCCAACCATCGCTCGAATTGCGTGATCGGGTTCGCATGCAGCGAATCCCGCGAAAGCCGGTCCATCGTGTAATGGCGGCGCATGTCGGCGAGGGCGTCGGAGGTCTCTGCGGGAGTCATGAGGTGCAAACGAAGCTCGCACCCGGCTTGTGCGTCCAAACCAAACCTCGCGCACACGATGCCAGCATGAGCGGAGCGGCCTGCGGACTTATGTTGCATCATCGGTGCATGTTTAAGCCCGACATCCAAGGCCGCAGCGAGATCGAGACGCTCGTGAACACCTTCTACGACCGCGTGCGCGGCGACGAGGTGCTTGGCCACATCTTCGAAAAGGTCGCCCAGACGAACTGGAGCACACACCTGCCGAAGATGTATGCCTTTTGGGAAACCGTGCTCTTCCGCACCGGCGGCTTCACCGGCAATCCCATCGCCGCGCATGCGAAGCTCGTGCCGCTCACCGACATGGGGCGCGACAAGTTCGACCACTGGTTGAAGTTGTTCCGCGCCACCGTGGATGATCTCTTTGCTGGCGAGCGTGCCGAACACATCAAAAGCTGCGCCGCCGACATGGCGAACGTCATCTACAGCAAGATCAACGCCGTGCCCGATCCGCGATTCGATCCCGCGAATCTAACGCCGGAGCAACGCGAGCGATACGCCCGTTACAAAGCCAGTGCCGCATGAGTGAGTTCCCCGCCTGCAAACACAAGAAGCACCAGTCCAAAGGCCCGAGCCGCAGCGGGCTGCGCTGGCTCGCGTCGGAGCCGTATCGAGTGTTCTTTTTCAGCGGAGCGCTGTGGAGTGTGATCGGCGTGTCGCTGTGGCCGCTGTTCTATGCGCAGAAGCTGGGGTTCTATCCGAACGTCATCCATGCGAGGCTTATGATCGAGGCCTTCGGTGGCGCGTTTGTGGTCGGATTTCTCGGCACGGCGGGACCACGCATGGCGACGGCCCCGAAACTGACCCCGCTGGAGCTTTTCTGGCTCTTCGGGCTGCATCTCGCCTGCGGCGTGAGCCACCTCAGGCAGCAACTCGCGTGGGGCGATGCCTTCTTCATCGCCTTGCTGGGCTCGTTGATGCTTTGCCAGGTCATCCGCGTGCTTCGCTTTCGCCAAGAAGCACCGCCACCGCAGATGCTGCTGGCGCTGACAGGACTCGGATGCGGCATCGCCGGTGCAGCGCTGATGCACACGGAGATGGATCTGGCGCAGTTTCGACTCGCCGGGCTGCTGCTTTATCAAGGACTGCTGCTGCCACCGGTGCTCGGCATCGGCTCGTTCGTGTTTCCGCGCATGCTCGGTGGTGATTTCGGCGATCCGAAAACCGCGGCGCAGAGCCAAGCGAAGCTCCTGCGAGCCATCGCGGCGGCCGTTTTGCTCGTGGGCAGCTTTTTCCTCGAAGCGCATGGCCTGGTGGCATTCGGGTATGCCCTGCGAGCGATCGTGGCGGCAGGTTATCTGCTCATCGAGGTGCGCTGGAGGCCGCAACAGGCCGGATCACTCACCACGGGCTTGTTTTGGGCGCTGGCGATGGGTTGGCTCGGCCTCGTGCTCTCGCCCTTCCACTACCTGCAACATGTCTCCATCGAGCACTTGCTCTACATCGGCGGTTTTGGCCTGCTGATGCTCATCGTCGGCTCTCGCGTGCTTTTTGGCCACAGCGGCGATCTGGAAGGCTTTTTCGCCCAATCGAAGCGGGTGCGCTTTTTGATCTTCCTCGGCATCCTCACCACCAGCACCCGTGCCACGCCTGCCTGGGTGCCTTCGACGACGGTTTCCCATCACATCTACGCCGCCTGGACCTGGGGCCTGCTGAGCGTGCTGTGGCTTCTTTGGCATCGGAAACGCTTCGTGAAGCGGGACGAGGAAGAGGGTTGATTGTCGTCTGGCATTTGGGGCGCTTACTCACAGAATGCTTTGGTCGCACCCATGTCCCATCAACCTTACAACATCCACGCTGGCACCCAGATCGTGACGAAGTCGGTGTGCATGGCAGCGACAACGCCCTCGTGCATCCGCCTGGAGCTTACGGAGCAGGAAAGACGGTGAAGCCAAGAAACAGCGCCGCTTTTCTCAAGCCTTTATCCGTGCTGACGACCTCGGACTGATTCGCTCGTCTGGCAGCGGCGAGATGGAGCGCGTCATTCGTGCGGAGGAAGATCGGCGGGTTTTGGCCCAGGCAGGAATCGAGGATGTTGCCATACTCGGATTCCAGCTCGGGCGTGATCGCTTCCTCCCTGAACTGCCCTGAGCTGATGAGACCACAAAAAGAAGCATGCATAATCTCCGTGGCACCTGGATTCAACGCGCCTTCGGCTTCTCGGCGGCGCAGCACGGCACGAAGCTCCAGCCTGCCCGTCTCGCTCACCACAATGCCGGGATTTTTTGAGGCATGAGACTCGAAGACGGCGCTGTCCGCCTCCTGAACGTAGAGTTTTGCCAGCGCGGAGGTGTCCCAGTAGCTCATGGGATTAACTGCGAATCTCGGAGACCAGTTGTTCGACGGAGGTTCCAGGTTTTCCCGTGGCACAAGACTCTCTGAGCTGCCGAATGCCCTCCAACCACGCGGGAGTCGGGTCCTTCGCGGGCGGATTCGTGCGCGAGGCCGTCTTTAAGCGGCTTTGCAGCCAGGTTAGCAGCGACCACTGATCCTGTGGAGGAAGCGCTGCCACGGCAGACTCGATTTGAACCAAAGTACTCATGGCAAGATTCTAAACAACGCCGCCGGGACAGGCAACCCTGGATTGCATCAGCCAGAGCTCATCCGATGAAACGACATTGATCTATTCAGGATACTTCGGCATTTGAGGCTCCGTCCATTCAGTCCAGAAATCAGCATGAGTGTCTGGGTGCTGTCCTTTTTCGAGTTTTGACATCATAAACTCGGTTCTTTGAGTCTGGCGTGCCTCAACGGCTTTGCGGGCAGCCTCGAAGAACTGCCGAATCTTGATTTTGTCTGGCTCGGAAAGTACTGTTGTCCTCGATACCGTTGGTCTTCCGTCAGCCTTATCCACCCTTATCGGCGTTCTCCATTCCTCGACTTTTACAGGCATGGCCGGGTAGAATGGCTTGCGACCCGAAGCGAGAATCTC
Organism: Akkermansia muciniphila; assembly: GCA_943373155.1. Lineage (GTDB taxonomy): Bacteria > Verrucomicrobiota > Verrucomicrobiia > Verrucomicrobiales > Verrucomicrobiaceae > Prosthecobacter. The sequence continues at coordinate 51,517 of CALSBJ010000028.1, forward strand.
CTGCGCTCGAAGTGATGCGAGTTCCGAGAGTCCGTGTTTGCCGGCAATCTGAAGACCGTCGGTTAACAAAATGAAAACGTCGGGCGATTCCCACGCTGCTCCGAGAATGACCAGCCCCGACAACCCCTCGCAAACAGTCATGGGGTCGTTGGGACGCTTGAGCGCGACCGTCATGGACTTGGCCATGTCAAAAAAGCGTCCGATAGCCCATCTTGAACCTGGAGCATTTGGATCGTCCGATTGATCGTTTAGCCAATCCAGCAGCACCATCTGATAAATCTCGCGGCTAAAATGTCCGCCTGGGTTCACTTGAAGAGCGGCATTCACTGCTTCGATGGCCTTTTGAAGCCCGGAACGATCTTGGAATGGTTTGGGCTGCTTGATCCACTGATGGGCATAGAAGGTTCCCAGATTGGCATAGTAGCGGTATCGATCCTCTTTAGTGACCTTGTCGCCCAGGAGGAGCATTCGGGTCTTTTTCCTTTGCATCCATTGCAACGCAATGTCGGACTTTCCGAGCCTGTCCGCCGCGACACCCCCATCGTCATACAAGGAGAGGTTATCCGGGGTGGACAGCGACTCCTTATCCATCCGCTTGAGACGCATCTCGTAATACAGAGATGGATTGCGGTCAAAGTAGCCCACGATCGCCGCAACAAGGTCAAACCGGCCTCCAGCCTCCTTTTTCAACCTAGATTCCGCTATGACGGTATCTCTGTCCCAAGCGCAAGCATTCGCCCAGCGTGTCGAAAGCATGGAGGCCAAAGAAAGAATAAAGCTGTTTCTTTTCATCAGGCGGAGAATACCGGAAACTCGCGAAACAATTCAAGCATCATTCCAAGCTCATATGACCATCCCGCCTCGCCGTCACCTCATCAAGGCGGAGCAGCGGTATCCGCTGCTGTATGTCTATCTGATCTGCTGGTGCGGGTGAGGATGAAGTAGATTTCCACACTACCCGACAAGATCGGCACAGCCTTCGGCAGGTGGTGGCGGAGCGTTTGGGATGGTTTGGCGTTTGTTGAGGCATGCACGCGATGTCTCCTGCTCCTGATCCCGAAATGATGGCTTACGATGGTTTCGATGAGAGGCCGTTTTTGGTGTTTTGGGAGATCACGCGGGCTTGTGCGCTGGCCTGCCAGCATTGCCGGGCGGAGGCGCAGTCGCATCGGCATCCGCAGGAGTTGAATCGCGAGGAGTCGAGCCGGCTCATCCAGCAGCTCGCGGAGCTGAAGCCGCCGATGCTGATCCTCACGGGCGGTGATCCGCTGATGCGGACAGATTGTCTCGATCTCGTGCGGGAGGCGACGGCAGCGGGGCTTCATGTGGGGCTGAGCCCTTCGGCGACGACGCGGCTGATCCACGCGGACTTCGCGGAGATCAAGGCGGCGGGCGTGGAGCGCATCTCGCTGAGTCTGGATGGGGCCACGCGGACCACGCACGACGCGTTTCGCGGTATCAGCGGCACGTTTGACCGCACCATCGCGGCGGTTCACCGGGCGCATGCGGCGGATTTGAGCGTGCAGATCAACACGACCCTGACGCGTGGCAATCTGCGTGAGTATGAATCCTTCAAAGACCTGATGTTCGAGCTGAAGCCGGCGATGTGGAGCGTGTTTCTGCTCGTTCCCACCGGTCGGGCTGGCACGGATGATCTACCTGACCCTTGGGATACCGAGTTCATCTTCCGGGACATGGCATCGCTCGTCGGAAAAGCTCCGTTCGCGGTCAAAACGACGGAGGGGCATCACTTCCGCCGCGTGGTGATGCAAACGCTCGGCGTGAGAGCGGGCAAGCATCGCCCGGGCATGCGCTCGCCGCTGGGGATTCGCGATGGGCGAGGGGTGATGTTCATCTCGCATACCGGCGTGGTGTCGCCGAGCGGCTTTTTGCCTTTCGATTGCGGCAACGTGCGCGAGGAGCATCCGGCGGAGATTTACCGGCATCACCCGCTCTTTGTCTCGCTACGCGACAACAACGCGCTCGGCGGCAAATGCGGTCGCTGCGAGTTCAACTCGATCTGCGGTGGCTCGCGGGCACGAGCGTATGGCGTGAGTGGTGATCCCTTCGCGGAAGATCCGGCCTGTGTGTATCAGCCGAGAATGGCTAAGGCTTCTTATAGGGAGCTCGTTTGACCTCTTCGACCACGGGAACGTCCTTGTTCATGGCGTCGAAAGCGGCTTGGAGGCGTTTCACTTGGTCGGGATGCTTCGTGGCGACATCGACTTGCTCGCCGGGATCGGCTTGGAGGTCGAAGAGCAATCCTTTTGCTCCTTCGACGCCCGTTTTGAGGCCGGGGTGGGCATCGATATTGTATTGCTCAAAGGGGGCGAGAATCGTCACGCCATCGGGAAGGCGTGGATCGAGCCATTTGCCATCGGGGCCGGGTTTGAGGTTCATTTCACGAGCGGGCAGCAGGTGAAGCTTCCAGCGGGCATCGCGAATGGTGACGAGTTTGGGGCCTTGATGACCGAAAACGAACTCGTGAGGTGATTTGGCATCGCCAGTGAGCACGGGCATCAGATCGCGACCATCGAGCACGCGGTCATTGGGCATCTTCGCACCGGTGGCGGCGAGGACGGTGGCAAAGAGATCCATCATCACGGCCAGTTCACTGCTCACCCGACCGGCGGGGATCTTGCCAGGCCAGCGGGCGATCATTGGCACGCGGTAGCCACCTTCCCAGCTCGTGCCTTTCATGCCGCGAAGACCGCCGCAACTGCCACCGAACCACGCGCCGTTGTCGCTGCTGAAGAGGATGAGCGTGTTTTCATCGACGCCGTTTTGCTTCAACGCATCGAGCACCGCGCCCACGCTATCGTCGAGATCGAGCAAGGCATCGCCGTAGAGGCCCGCGCCGCTCTTTTGGTAGTTCTTCTCGGCGGCGGCGAGTGGTTTGTGCGGCATCGCTTCGGCGAAGTAGAGGAAGAAAGGCTTCTTGGCGTTTCGCTGGATGAAATCAGCGGCGCGTTTCGCGTAGCGGGTGGTCAGCGTGGCCTGCACGACGGGATACTCGGCGACTTCCGTGCCTTCGAGGACCTGCACGGGGCGCATGTCGTTCGAGTAGGGGATGCCGTAGTATTCATCGAAACCACGCTCAGTCGGCAACGAGCCGGCTTTGTGGCCGAGATGCCATTTGCCGACCATGCCAGTGGCATAACCGGCGGACTTCATCACCTGCGCGAGGGTGACTTCGGAGGCTGGCAAACGAAGCGCATCCGCCTCCGCGCCGCCATCGGGCGCGGGATTCTGTGTCATGCCGCAGCGGAAGGGATAACGCCCGGTCATGAGCGAGGCCCGCGTGGGCGCACAGAAAGGCGCGGGCGTGTTGAACTGCGTCATCTTCACGCCCTCGGCCGCCATCTGATCGATGCGGGGTGTTTTGAATTTCAGATGCCCGTAGCAGCCGAGATCGCCGTAGCCGAGGTCATCAGCGAGGATGACGACGACATTCGGTGGAGCACCGACGAGCGAGGTGGCGAGAAGGAGGGCGAGTAGGACGTGTCTCATGGATCAATCGGCGGCGGAGCCTTTGGCGGGCTCTTTTGGGGCGGGAGCGGGTTTGGGGGCTTCTTCCTTCTTTTCCTCTTTTTTGGGTTCCGGGACTTTGGCCGCGCGGGCTTGGGTGGCGAGTTCCTGCACGTCGGCGGCGGTGATGATGGCGGGGGCGCCTCGGCTGGAGCCGGGAATGCCACGCGTGGTGCCGATGCCGACGAATTTGCCGTTGGCGGCGAAGACGGGATTGCCGAGGTAGCTTTCAAAGGTGAGCACGAGCTTCCGCGGACGCTTGGCGACGGTGTAAACATGGCCGCGATGCACGCCGGCGACACGACCGACGCTTTTCTCGGCGCGGCTGAGGCCGATGAGGTCATCGCCGGGGCCGACATCGGTGGCATCGGCGAGGTCGATGGCTTGCAGCTTGATGCCCTTGGCTTCTTTGCTGTTCAAATCTGCCCGGATGAAGGCGAGATCGAGGTCGGTGTCCTTTAAAACGATGTTGGCGGGGACATCGGAGCCATCGGCGAGCACGAGACGCACGTCCTGCAGGGAGGCTTCGAACTTGGTGCCGGAGCTGGTGGGCATGTTGCTGGGATCAATGCGGGAGAGGCTGGTGACGATGAGACCGGCGGCGGCATCAATGACGGTGGCGGGGGCTTCGAGCTTGATCTCACGCGGGGCAGCTCGCGTGCCGCTGGAACCGGTGACGGTGACTTTGACGACGGCGGAGATGTTCACGATGGCGGCGTCATGCTTTTCGAGAAGCTGGCGGCACATGGCGGGCACGTCGTCGGCGCACACGACGAGGCTGGAGGAGAGGAAGAGGAGGGCGGCGAGTGTTTTCATAGCTGAATTACCATTTGGGTTCGAGTTCGACAAAGGAAGTGCGGATGCCGCGGCGGACGAAGAAGGTGACGCGACGAGGTTTGGTTTGTTTGAGTTTGGCGAGGATCGTCTTGAGGGCGTCGATGCTGTCCACGGGCTGGCCGTCGATGGCTAGGAGAACATCCCGCTCACGCAAACCGGCGAGAGCGGCCCATCCGGCGCTTTCGACGGTGGTGATGCGCAGGCCTTGCAGATCCTTGGGCAGGCGGCTCTCATGGCGGTCGGAGACGGAGAGCTCGGTGGCGGTGAATTCGAATTGGGTGTCGGCATGCTTGGGAAGCTCGGAGGCTTGCTTGGGCTGCTGGAGGAGCTTCACATGGAACTTCATCGGCTCGCCATCGCGGAAGGCATCGAGCTCGATTTCGGTGCCGGGTTTGTATTGGCGGATGAGGTCGCCGAAGACGGTTTCGTCACCGATGTTTTGGGCGGCGATGACCTGGCCGTCGAGTTTCACAATCACATCACCGGGCTTCACGCCGGCGGTTTCGGCCGAGGAGCCGGGAACGATGGTGGTGATGCGCACGCCTTTTTTGCCTTCGAGACCGAGTGCCTCGGCGAGATCGCTGGTGAGCACTTGCGAAGTGGCTCCAAACCAGGCCTTGGCGGCTAGTGCGGCGTTTTCATCTTCGTCATCGGGGCCGATCTTGGCGACGGTGAGCATCTGCTGCGTGCCACGCTGGAAGGTGACGAGCACGGTCGCGGGTGCGGCCCCATCCTGGGTGAGCTCGCGGGTGGTTTTTTCGAGTTCGTCGAGCTTGGCGATCTCGCGGTCTTTGAGTTTCAGAATGACATCACCGGGTGACAGCGCCGGTTTGCAGGCGGCGGCGGGTCCGCTCGGACGCACGCCATCGACATAGACGCCGTGGGTGTTTTTCAGCCCACGGTCCAGAGCGATGGGGCGGGTGAGATCGCGGGCGGTGATGCCCCAGGCTTTGAGTTCGCGTTCACGATGCCACGCGGGCTCGCGAGTCTCGGTGGCGAGTTCCCAGGTGGTGGGTTTTTCATCGCGAAGGCCTACGAGCTTCACTTTTTGGCCGACGGGCGTGGCGAGGATGAGGCGATTGGCCACGGGCACGTCTTCCTCGCTGGTGCAGAGCGGCAGATCCTGACCGTCGAAGGTCGTGAGGATGTCGCCAGCCTTCATACCGGCTTTATCGGCTGGGGTGCCGGTGAGCACATCGGCCACGAGGATGCCTTTTTCATGGCGTGAGGTCTTTAACAAGGGCTGGAAGGTGAGACCGATGCTGCTCCATGCTTTGGTGCCATTTTTGATGAGCTCGGGGATGACGGATTGAGCGAGATTCGAAGGGATGGCGCCGCCGAGCGGGCCGGTGCCGATCTCATTCACGCCGATGATTTCGCCCGAGAGGTTCACCAGAGGGCCGCCGCTGTTTCCGGGCTGGATGACGGCATCGTGACCGATCCAGCGGACGAGCTGCCCGACGTTTTCGCCATCGATGGTGAGCGTGCTGTTGGGCAGGATCATGTTCACATTCGAAACGATGCCGCTGGTCACCGACTGGGCGAGGCCGCGAGGGCTGCCCATGGCGAGCACGGTATCGCCGACCTTGAGCTGATCGGAATCGCCAAACTTCGCGACGGGGAGTTTTTTGGCTGGTTGCGAACGGGACGCGAGATCGAGCTTCAACACGCAGAGATCGGTGAGCACATCGGTGCCGATGACCTCCGCATCGATCTCTTCACGGTCCGCGGTGCGGCAAACGACGCGGGTGGCACGGCCCGCGACGTGGTGATTGGTGAGCACATGACCTTCCTCGGAGATGATGGCACCGCTGCCGGAGGCGCGGAGTTTTCTCATCACGCCGTCCTGGCCTTCGAGTGTGACAACGTGAATGCGGACGAGGGCGGGAAAGACGGCGTCCACAGCTCTTTGGATGCCTGGAGGCGGCGAGGCGGGTTCCTGAGCATGGCTGGAAAGCGCGGTGAGGCCGGCGAGTGCGAATAAAGCGAATTTTGCCTTCATCCGGTGAAGGCTAGCGGAGCGGTGGGAGAGCGGTCAACCTTTGTCTCGTTCAACTCACAGGCCGGAAGGGCGCTCGGAGGCTTTGCGGATGGCGGGGCCTTTGCGCACGGGGGGCTTCGAAGGATCGAAATATTCGCCGCCGATGATTTCCGCGCCGTTTTTGATCATCATGAGGCTGGGGCGGCTGCCTTCGAGATCGCGGTAGTAGCTGCGCTTACCGATCTGACCGTCGGGCTTCATGATGGTGTGGCAGAAGACACGGGGCTGGGCCATGAAGAGGAGGTGAAAGTGGTTTTTGCTGTCGATGGCCATCTGCGGCTGGATGGAATGGATGATGGGGCCGAGGAGTTGGGTGGTGAGGCGCTCTTTGGTGCGATCATCGACCATGCGTGCGTAGAGCGTGACGGAATCGATGTCTCGAAAGATGATGGCTTGGAAGCGGCGGGCACGGCCTGCCTGGGGAAAGCCCTGCGGCACGCCAAAGGATTCATCAAACATAGGCTTCGAATCGGTGACGGTGATGCGTGAGCGATTGGTGGCGTAGTATTGGCTGCTGGGCGGGTGGTAGATGCTGGCGACGGTATAAAAGGTGCCCAAATCGGCGGTGGAGGCGCTGCCTTCGATCTCGACGGTGTGACGTGTGGTGCTGCCCGCCTTTAAGGTGATGGCATCGCGAGAGCTGATGGGCACGGGGGCGAGCTGGCGGCCCGATGCGTCCTCAAACTGAAACTGCAACCATGGCCGCGAACCGACCCCGCCGACGATGGCATCGGCTCCGGAGCGGTTGGTGATGGTGACGAAGGCCAGCAGCGGCTCACCCTGAAGGAAGTTGCCTTTTTGCAGCGTGAGATTCGCGGCATACTGAGCCGCAGCGGGGCAGGCGAAAAGCAGGAGGAAGAGAAAGTAGCGCATGGCGAGAGTATGGGGGGAAGAGGGCAGGGGAGTCAAGGGGACGAGTCAGAAGTCAGAAGTCAGATGTGAGAAGTGGACTTCTGACCTCTGACTTCTCACGTCTGACAACGCCGATCGTTTACGGCGCGGTATCTCGAACCGTGCGGAAGCCACGAGCTGGAGCGGTTTCGAGGGCGGATTCGGGGAAGAGGCGGGCGGTGAGGAGCTGGTCGTTGGATTTGAGGCCGTAATGACCGCCACGGGCTACGGGGACACGCACATCGGGGAATTCGGGATGCGAAGGCCAGGCGGCGTCTTTGTTTTCACTGGCGGTCCATTCCTGTACGTTGCCGGCCATGTCTTGAACGCCATAAGGGCTCACGTCCTGCGTGCTGCGGGTGACGGCGGCGGTGAGGTTGAAGCCATCCACCTGGCCGCCTTTGGCATTGGCGGAGGTGGTGTAGTCATCGCCGAGGTTGGCGGCAGCGGGGCGTGATGGATTGCCCCAGGGATAGCGGAGGCCTTTTTCGCCACGGGCGGCTTTTTCCCATTCCTGCTCGGTGGGGAGGCGCTCACCGCGCCATTTGGCGAAGGCGTAGGCGTCAAACCAATCCACCTGCGTGACGGGCATGTCGAGGGAGAGGGCCTCGCCATTGAAGCTGGTGCTGCTTTGCGCCGCCGCGTGGATGGCGGCCCATTTGGGCGGGGTGTGGCCTTCTTTGGTTTTGGGTTGCTCGGGATGGTCGAAACGATTCGCAGGGCCTTTTTTCAGCTCGGTGAGGAACTCGGCATATTGGGCGATGGTGACCTCGGTTTGGCGAATCCAGTAGTCCGGCAGCTTCACGCGTTCGTTTTTCTGATACTCGAAGGTGCCGGCAGGAATGCGCTGCCAGGCCACCCTCGTGCTCGACGTACCTTTCGGCTTGCCGGAGGGCACGATGCCATTGGTGAGGGCGCCGGAGAGGGCAGCGGCGATGAGGATGGCAATGGCGGCGAGCCACAACCACCACGGTCGTTCACGAGCGACAGTGGCGGGCAGCGTTTCGGCCTCGATTTTCTTCACGATGCTATGCTCGCGCATGGCATCGCGGATTTCATCGAGGGCATCGAGCAGGCCGCTCCAGTCGTGCTGGCCGTTTTGCAGGGTTTCAAGCACGCCACGGGCTTTCCCTTCGTTGGTGACATTCTTGAGCAGGAGCAGCAGAGCCTTCACATCGGCCTTGGCATCGCGTTGGGCGGTGGTGGCTTGGCGGAAGATATTGGTGATGCTGGCCTGGTGCTCGCCATCGACGTAAATATCACGCGGAGCGAGGCTGCGGTGATGGTAGCCACGGCTGGTGGCATGTTCCATGGCCTCGGTGATGCCGTGGAGCACCTCGATCACGCGGCGTTCGGAGAGGCGCTCGCCGGATTCTTCGATCTCATCGAGGGTGCGGCCACGTGGAATCTCCCGCGTGTAAAAGAGCCAGCCATTCGCCTCGCCCGCCTCATACAGCGGGGCGATGCGAGCAAAGGTGAGCGAGGCCTTCACGCGGATACGCTCTTTGAATTTCGCCACGACTTCCGGCTTCTTCAAATACTCCGGCTTGAGCAACACGAGAGCCACGGGACGCTGCACGCTGACCTGCACGGCGCGGTAGGTTTCTGCCTCGTTTTCGATGTAAAGGCGGTCGAGCACCTGATAACTGCCCAGCACGGTGCCGGGCACCATGACGGGAGGCGGCTCGGAGGCATCCACCGGGGCGGTGAGCAGGGCCTGCACCCGCTGCACAAGCTTCTCCGGCGGATAGGGGCCGTCTTTGAGCACGGTGGTACCAGCGAGTTGCTCTTCGAAGCCGCTCAAATCAAAGCGGGTGGTGAAAAGCACGCGCCCATGCGGAAAGCGTGCTCGCGCGGCATCACGAAGCGCGAAGCCGGTGTGCCCGGCATCAAAAATGGCCTCGGTGACAAGCACATCAAGCGCCTCCGCCTTGGCAATCCAAGCGGCTGCCTCATCCGCATCCGCGAGAGGCACGATGGTGAAGCCGGGAAGTTGCTCTCTCAGGAAAACGGCGCGGCTTTCGAGGAGGCTGGCATTGGAATCGACAAAAAGGAGAATCATCAGCGGGGGTGCCCTGCATCAGGGCCGGGCCACGGGCGGGAGGAGCGGGTTCGGCGAATTACCCGGCATGGCGGCGCCGGGAAGGCTCAGTTTCGCCTGCTCCAAAAGATCCCGCGGCTCAGCGGCGACGTCTTGGAGCTTGTTGTCATAATAGAGGTGCAGCATGTAGCCGTGGTAAGTCTTCGGATTGCGCTGCGCTGCCTCCTCCGGCGTGGGCGGAGGCAGGGTATAAACAATATCGACGATCTCCATGTCCGTGCCCACCCAGTTCACCGGCTGCGTCTGCCAGGTTTCGATGAGTTCGGTGGTATTATCGAGCTTCGTGCCGCCATTGTGACGGTAGTAAAAAAAGGCTTTCAGGTCGATGGCGTTCGGATCGATGGACTTGCTGCCATTGCGCTGAATGGGCACGCGGAGCAGGAAACGCTCACCACCTTCCTTCACGGCGAAGTCACGTTTGATATCGCAGGCACCAAGGCGCAGGCGCTTATCAGATTCGCTCGCTGGGGGCGATCCAATGGAGGGCGCGGCCACGGTATCAGCCCCCGGCACATTGCCGAGGCGGCGCAGTGCCAGATCGAAGTATTGCCCAGCTTTTGCGGCACCCTGGAGCTGGATGCCGCGCCACATGTCCACCGCTTTGGTGTTCAGGCCCATCTGCTCGTAAACCTCCGCCATTTCGGCCATCACGGCGGGGTGATTTGGCGAGACTAAATCGGCCTGCTGGAGGGTTTGCAGCGCCTCCTGGGTATTGCCTGCGGTGCGCAGGTCTTTGGCCGCCGTCAGCAGGCCATTCACATCACGACGCGGATCGACGGTGCTGCTGCTATTTGGAAGACTCTGCGTGCCATCGAGACCTTTCGGGAGATCCTTTGGCATCGGCCGACCTGCACCCGGCAGCTCCGGCGCTGGCTCCGTGGGAGTGGTGACGGGGGGCTTCGAGAAATCAGGAATCGGCGGCGGTTTCATGCCGCTTCCGGGAAGGGTGGGAGGCGGCTCACTGGCGGCGAGGCTGGGGACAGGTGGCGCTTTGCCAAAGGTGCCCATTGGCGGTGGCGCATTCGGTGAGACCGGCGGCGGGGCGAGAGCGGGCACGGCAGGAGCTGCAGGCGGTGGTGTGATAAACTGCCCCGGCTCCGGCACGGGCTTCCGGGTGCCGGTGGCGGCCAGTCCGGGCAGCGGCGGCACATCACGGGCGCTCGCAGCCGCCATTTCCGATTCGCTCGGGCTTCTCGCGGCCAGAAGCCAGATCAGCAGGCCGAGCTGGGAAACAGCCAGGAGGCCGAGCGAGCCCCAGGCAAGGGCCGAGGAACGTTCACGATTGTGAGTGAGAATGGAGGAAGGGGGAGTCACGAGGGTTTTTTACCGGAAAAGGAGCGGCATCGTATGGGTTTGCCAGAGATGTGTCAATGGTGCTGCCGGGCTTCGTGAGGCAGCTTTGGTTGCCTTTTCGCATTCACGCATCACTCGTCACATGCTCATGGCTTCCTCCGCACCCGTCTCCCACCCTTCACCCGCGCAAATGGCCGCGGCGCTGAGCCAGCAGGAGGGCTTTGTGTGGATGGATTCGTCCCTGCCGCAGCCAGGGGCGGTGAGTGTGCTCACGGCGGAACCCATCGAGGTGCTGCGCGGCCACATTGAGCGGGATTGGAAGCTCGTTCGCGCCGCTCTGAGTCTGCCACGAGCCACGCGGGGCGGCCTCTACGGCTGGGTGGGCTACGACGGACAGTTTGTGCTCGGCGTGTATCCGCATGGCATGACCTACGAGCACGACACGGGCCGCTGGTCTGCCTTCGGTGATTTTAAGATTCCTGATTCGGGATTCCTGATGCCTGATTCGCCGCCGCCCTTGGATTTCCGGCCGTTGGTGAGCAAAAACGACTTCACCCGCATGGTGCGAAAGGCGCAGGACTACATCGCGGCCGGCGATATCTACCAGGTAAACCTTTCCTACCCTTGGACCGCTGAGTGGCCCGAGAAGGCGGATGCGCTGGGTTTGTATTTGAAGCTGCGTGAGGTCTCGCCTGCGCCTCACGCAGCCTTTTTGCGGCTCGATGGCACGGCGGTGCTCTCCGCCTCGATGGAGACCTTTTTGAAGCTCGACGGCCAGCAGATCAGCACGCGGCCGATCAAAGGTACTCGGCCGCGTTACCTCGATGACGTGCAGCGGGATGTGGCTGCACAGAACGAGCTACGAGCCTCCGAGAAGGAAAAGGCCGAGCTACTCATGATCACCGATCTCGAGCGAAACGACCTCGGCCAGGTGTGCGAGTTCGGCAGCGTGCAGGTGCCGGAACTCTGGCGTGTGGAAAGCTTTGCGCAGGTGTTTCATCTCGTCTCGACCGTCACCGGCCGCTTGCGAGCGCACATCGACCATGCGGGCGCTTTTCGAGCCTGTTTTCCGGGCGGCAGCATCACCGGTGCGCCGAAAAAACGAGCCTCCGAAATCATCGCCGAGCTCGAAAAGCATGCACGCGGAATTTACACCGGCGCCATCGGCTGGTTCGGCTTCGATGGCCGCAGCCAGTGGAACATCGCCATCCGCACCGCCATCCAAAAAGGCTCCGAAATCCGCTTCCACACCGGTTGCGGCATCGTCGCCGATTCCATCCCCGAGCTGGAGCATGAGGAGAGCCTGCACAAAGCGGTAGGCATTCTCAAAGCGGCAGCGCAAAGAGCGTAGGGCGAAGGGCAAAGAGCCGCGAAAAGGTCTATGAGGAAGGCAGAGCGAATCGCTGAACTCTGCGCCCTTTGCTCTACGCCTTCCCAGCCCACAGCATTCGCACGCCAAAGACGATCAAGAGCACGCCGAAGATCTTCGTGAGGCGTTCATCGCTCATCGACTTCAGCCAACTGGCTCCAAAGTAAGCCAAGATCGAAGCCGAGATGGCGGTGATGAGGGCCACCTGCCAGTTCACCAGGCCGGCGCGGACGTTTTGCGTAGTGGCCATCAGCGCGGTCGGAATGATGATCGCCAGCGAAGTGGCCACCGCCGTCTTTTGCGGCAGTCCGAGCAGCAGCACAAAGCCCGGCACCATCACCACACCGCCGCCCACGCCGCAGAGGGCCGCAATGAGGCCGCTGATGACGCCGATGCCGAGGCATTTCAAAACAATCGAGAGGGACATGCGCCGACACAACCGCGAAAGACCCGCCTTGCAACCCGCATCACTTTGCGCCGTTCTCAAACCACGCCAACAGATCGAGGATCTGCTCGGCCTTGAGGGCATTCAGCAAGCCCGGCGGCATCGGCGAAACCTCGGAGATGCTGCGTTCCTGGATCATCGCCTTGCCGATCTCGACCGTCTCGGGAGCCAGCGGGTTCGGTTTGAGCACCACACGCTCGTCGTCCTCGCTTTCGAGGCTGCCGGACTGCGTTTTGCCATCGCTCGTCTTCACCGTCACAAGGCGGAATTTTTCGTCGATGAACTTCGACGGATTCAAAATGTGATCGAGCAGGTCCTTGCGGCCAAAACGAGCGGAGACCTGCACCAGATCCGGCCCGAAAACGCCGGCGGGCAGCGTGGCATCCGTGCTCACGCGATGGCAAAACACGCATTGCGCCCGCACCAGCGCATCGCGGGCGCTTTCACGGCTGCGGGATTTCACGTCCATTTTCGCGAGCTGAGGCTCCAGATCGGCCAGCGTCCAGTTTTTGAAGCTATGACCCGGCAGCGCATGCGGCGAAAGCGCCGCCGGTTTCGGCGGATTGATCACGGCGGCGAGCTTCACGGCCTCGTCCGGTTTCAACGCGGCGGCGAGTTCGCTGCGGGTATCGCTGATGGCTTTGAAGAAGGTCGAAGCTCCCGTCATCTTCTCCGCCTTGTTGAGTGCCTCGAAGGCGATCTTGCGCTGATCGAGCGTCCAACCCTCCTTCAGGTAGCGAAGCATGAAGGGATAAAACAGCAGATCCTCCGAGGTCGTGGCCGCGGTGAGCAACGGCATGGTCTTTGCGATGACGGTGGGAGACTTCAAATAGACCAGCAGGCGGCATAGCTCGCGGTTTAAGAAGGTCTCATTTGCCGGATAAAGGGCCCACGCGGCCACTTTGTCCTTCTGCGTCGGCTCGCCCTGCCTCGCGATGGCCACGGCGATGACACGCAGCGCCTCCAGCGTGGGCTTGGGAGCCGCTTTCATCACGGCGTCGAGCAGCGGTTCGAGGTCCGCTTTTTCACCGACGCGGGCCAAAGCCAGCAGCGCCTGCAAGTCATTGCTTTGAAGTGCCTCTGCACGCCATTCTGCTACCGGGCGCTTTTCGAGCGAGAGGCGTTTTTGATGTTTCTCGGCATGTTTGTCAGACCAGTCGGACTGGTCGGACCCGTCTGACGAAGTGCTCGTCACTCGATACAGCCCACTCTGCGTCCCTCTCCCACCGGTGATGAACCACATCGCGCCATCGGGGCCGATGCAGCCATCGGTGACATTGAGCGGCCGGCCGGTGATGAAATCCTCCTGCGTCACCACTTTGCCAAAATGCACCGCGATGATCCGCCCGTAGCTCCAGTCGAGCAGGTAGAGCGCCTCTTGATACCTCGTCGGAAAGGACGCGCCGTAGCCGAAGAAAATACCCGTCGGCGAGGACAGGCCGATGTCGATGACGCTGGGCAGCGTGTCGGCATACCATGCCGGGAAGCGCCCTGTGCCGCGACGCCAGCCGAAATCGGCACCGGGCACGACGTGCAGCACGCGAGTGGGCATGTACCAGGGCGTGCCGACGTCGCGCTCCATGTCGGCGTCGAAGGTGAAGAGCTCGCCGGCGCGGTTGAAAGCGATGTCGAGCGGGTTGCGCAGGCCGCCGGCGAGCAGCGTGATCTTCGAGCCATCCGGTTTCACGCGGAGGATGTGCCCGGCGGGCAGTTCGACATTGCCGTCGAACATGCTGCCATCCCACGGGTTCGGGATGAGCTGGTCGTGGGCATAGTTTTTCAGCGGGGAATCCGGCGCGATGTTCTCGGGAAGAAGCACATTGTTCCCATGCGCCACATAGATATCGCCCTCGGGACCGAGCTTGATGTGGTTGCGCCCGTGCCCCACGCCGCCGCCGGTGCGCATGAGCTCTTTTCGCTCGTCGAAGGTGCCGTCGCCATTTTGGTCCGTCAGGCGGACGAGGGCCTTGGTGTTGTTGGCGTTCGCGAAGAGGGAACCATGGGCATAGAGCAGCCCGCGGCATTCGAGCAGTTTGTCGTCGATCACCTCCACCTTTTGATCGCCGCTGCCGCTGAGCGTGAGGCGCAGCAGGCCCTTTTTTTCCTTCGCGAGCGTCAGGCGGCCCTGCTCGTCAAAGGCCATCGCCACCCACGAGTCTTCGCCGGGTTGCGCAGAGCGGACGAGCTCGGCCTTGAAGCCGGGCGGCAGCGTCAGCGAGGCCGCATCTGTGGCAGCGTTTTGGGAGCCGGGTTTGGCGAGCTGCCAGGAATTGTAGGCATCGAAGGCCTTTTTGAGGTCGAAGGGGTTCTTGGCGGGATCGGCGTCCGTGGAGCCGGAAACGACCGCGTTTTGCCAGGCGGCATCGGTGACGATCCAGCGCACGGCGGCGAGGTCGCCATTGAGCTCGAGCAAGGCGGCCACTTTTGCCTTAGCCGGCACGCGGAGGCCGATTTGATGGGTTTTGCCATCGCCGAGCTGCCTCGTGAGATCCGTGCCGCTGGCGCTTTCTGTCGGGGCAATGGTTGTGATGGCTTTTCCATCGACGAGGACTTCCACCGGGGCCTCGGCGGCGGTCAAGAGCACGGCTTTGAGCAGTTTCCCCTCGTGCTGCACCTCACGGGAGATCGTGGCGGGCTTTTCCGAAGTCAGCCACATTGGCGCGGGGGGCCGGTTGGCCATCTGGGCAAAGGTAGTGGCGGTCAGGAGGACGAAAATCAGGAGACGCATCCTCCTCAAACGCCCTCGAATGTGCGGTTCGGACGAAATTTGAGATTGCCGAAAAAGAGGGGGATGGCCTAAAGTAATATTTAACATGTTCATGCGCTCTCTCGCTCTTGCCACCGCCATCGCAGGTCTCTTCGCCGCGAATGCCTCCGCCGCCGTGCTCTTCAGCACGCTCGGGCAATCGAACAACGCCCCGAACGGTATTTTCGATACGGACTACCGCCTGGCGACTGACTTCGAGACTCAAGGTGTCGGCGCCAGTATCACTGGAATCACGCTGAACATGAACAACAGCGATACGATCGACCATAACTTCACCGTCAGCCTCTACAGCGATCTGGGCGGTGCCGTGGGTTCGCTGCTGACCAATTTTTCCAGCGAGCTGATCGCCGCCGGGCAGTTTGGTGCCGTCGATTAGCTCTTCAGCCATGCAGGTTACAGCCTCGTCGCTAATACCAAATACTGGGTGGTGCTCGAAATGCTCGAAAACGTCGTCAGCGGTGGGGATCAGCCGAACTGGAGTGGCAACAGTGGCGACGGCATTGACGGCGGTGGTAGCTTTTTGGAGGTCACCTCGACGATGGCCCAATATTCCAATGATGGTGGTGCCACTTGGGATGTTACCTCCGCAGACAACTTCCTCTTCAACGTCATCGGCGTTGTCGCCGTCCCCGAGCCGTCTCGTGCCGTTCTAGCCATCGCGGGCCTGTTTATCGTGGGCTTCCGCCGCCGTCGCTGATCGTTGGCGGGGCTTGAGTGGCTGAATCGAGGGTTTTGCGTCCTTGCGCCGTGGATTTTTGCGCCCATCATCCGCGCCCTCACTCATCACCCACGACCATGGCCGACATCTCCACCTCCGCTGCTGACAAAAAGGAAAAAGAATACTTCACGAGCACTCCTCAGGAGACGCCGGGTTTCTTCCTCAAAGGTTCCCACCAATACGATTGGGGTCTCAAGAACCGCCTCAGCCAGGTTTTCA
>CALSBJ010000029.1:0-67552 GCA_943373155.1 Akkermansia muciniphila
GTCTCGCTACGCTCGACGAGACCTGCGCTGCGCCTTCACAGAGCATCTGCGCGGGGTGGATGTTTGCCTGATCTTGGATCAGTTCGGAGAGCTTATCACCTGTCCAATCCAGGAGGGGGACGGAGCATCGCCTCCGTGGAACGACCTCACCGAAGCCTGCTACCACGGCCAGTTCTCCAACAAGCTCGACGAACACCTCGACGCCGCGCACGGCTCCTGCGCCTTGCGTGGTCCACGCCTCACTCAAATCGTCGCCGACCGCCTCCATCACTTCGACGGCCAGCGCGACGACCTCTGGAGCGACGTCATCCTGCCCAATCACGTCCACGTCCTCTTCATCCTCCGCGACGGCGAATCTCTCCCCGACACGCTCCAAGGCTGGAAAGGCGTTTCGAGCCGTCTCATCTATCAAACCGGCCTCAGCACCCTACTTACACCGGCAGATCCTGATAGAGCTTCGGAAAGTAGGATTCGAGCACATTGGCATCGAAGACCACACGCAGCGCTCCTTTGGGGGATGGGGTGCTGAGAAGGCCGGCTTCGAGGGCTTTGCGGATAAGCTTGGTGCCCGTAGCAGAGCTGACTCCTGCGACGCGGGTGGCGGTGGTGCGGTCGATCTCACCGTCGATCAAGGCGGCTTTCAGAATGCGGCCTGTTTGTTCACGTTCCTTCAAGCTCCAGAGAGGATAGGTGACGTGCAGATGGTTCTCCATCCTGGCCGCGAGCGTTTTGAGATCGAGCAACGACACCATGAAGTCGATTTGATCCAGCATGGATCGCATGAAGAACAGGCAAAACTCGGCCAAGCCTTTGTCGGAGAGATTACCGCGTCCATCGAAGTCATTGAGCCTACGCTGATCTCCAGCGCTGAGATGGGCGTAGTATTCGCTTTTCTGCCGCGCCAGGCCTCGTGAGATGGTCCAGAGGCCCGCACCGTCTGCCTTGCAGCGGATCAGCCATGCCTGGGAGTGCAGTCGAGCTACGCGGCCATTGCCATCGCCGAAGGGATGGATCCAAGCCAAACGATGATGGGCTGCTGCAAGGGCGATCAACTGGTTGGTGGCCAGAATCCTGCCACTGCCATAGAACTCATCAAACCTCTGCATGAAATCCGGCAGGGAGCCATGATGGGGCGGTTGGTGGCGTCCAATATCCACCTCAAAATCACGCAGCTTGCCGATGTCGATTTTGTATGTCGAGCCGTCGTGCCGTTCCCCATACTGAAGCTCTTCCGGCAGGCGGCTGTAGAACTCGTGATGAAGCCAGCAGATGAAATCGGCACTTTGAATGCGGAGGTCCGGCTCTTGTTCCAGCCGTGCGCGCATCAACTGCTCCACGGCGATGTGCGCCCTGGCCAGATGCTGGTTGGCGCGATTGACATCATTGACAGAAAAATCGTTCCGAAGTGCCCGCTCAATCTCTCGTGGGAAGGTTTTGTGTCCCTCAATCAAGTTGGAGTAGTAACTGTTCATTTCATGCACCAGCGCCGCAATTTGCTGACGTGAAATGGGGGAAGGAATCATTTGGGTGAGCGCTTGAGAACGCCCAATGACTTCCATGGTTAAATCTGCCAATTCAGACCGCGAGGTGCCCGGTAAAAGGGGCTCCATTGAGGTAGTTTGGGTGTATAATTCAGCCTCGTTCAAAGCATTTTTAACAATAATATCATTGATGTTTTATCAGCTCCAATATCACTCATATCCTCTGTCTGGCGACGCCAGACAGAGGATATGAGTGATATTGGAGCGTGTCAAGATGCATAATTACATCAATAAAATAGCTTGGTATATGCGAGTGAACAAGCCCAACACAGGTGGAACGAAAGATTGCCGCCTGTGCATTGATTTGGCGGAGAACGGCATCCGAGATGAGGAAATCCAATAGAGGACAACCTCGTGGCTCGCTGCCACAAGGCTATGTCTCACTCACTATGGCGAAACCCACTCACGCCAGCGCCTCTTGGCAATACTGCACGCACTTCGCCACTTCCTTCACGGCGTCGGAGCCTTCGGGGATCTTGTATTCGAGCTCGATCTCGGCGGGGAAGGTCCACTTCTCTTTTTTCATCAATTGCAGCACTTCCTTAATCGGCGTCTGGCCTTGGCCCCAGGGCACGTTGCCGCCGTCGGCGGTGCGGTCCTTCAGGTGCAGGTTCGTGATGCGAGCGTGATACTTCTCCAGCACGGGGATCGGTGACTTGCCCTTGGTGCCGGCGACGTAGTGGCCGATGTCGAGGTTGAAGCCGATGTATTGGCCGAGATCCAGGATGGAGTCGAACGTGTCCATCTCCGGCAGGTTGTTCGTGTGGTTGTGGAAGCCGACCCAGATTTTGTGCTTGTCCGCAAACGGCGCGACACGCGCAGCGAGGACGGCATTGCGCTCCGTGGTCACGGCCGTGCAGCCGAGCGCCTTGGCGACGAGGAAGTTGAACTCGATCTCCTCATTCGACGGACCGAAGCCCATCTTGTGGATGTGAATGTTCACGCCCGCGTCGTTGAACATCTTCCGCATCTCCACGCACTTGGCGATCTGCTGCTCCCGTTCCGCATCGGTGATCTTGCCGCCTTGGATGCCTGCGAAAAGCTGCGTCGGCCCGCCCATGAGCTCGGTTTCGCTGATGCCGCAGTCGAGCAACGCCTTCAGCGTCTCCTCCGCCGTCTTCGCCATGCTGCGATAGCTATACGTGATGCACCCGACGCGCACCCCATTGAAGACCGAGTTCGGTTTCTCCGCCGCCGAAGCGAACCGTGGAAGAGAGAGGCCGGTGGCGGTGGCGAGAGCGGTGCCGAGGAAGCTGCGGCGAGAGAGCGTGTGGGTGGTCATGCCAAAGTGGAACGCCAAAGCGCAGCGTCTTTTGCCTGAATCATGGGGAAATCCATGACGTGGAGGCTTGGCTTCGCCGGCTTGCTTCGACGTGCCCGGTGGAGCTCATTCGCCCCATGGAGCACGGAGAGCATGCGCCGACGATGGCAGGACAGACTTGGCAGGCCTTTGAACAAGGCAGGTTCACACCAAAACCACATCTTGCAGAGCTGCGGCGCTGGTTTAGGCCTTGTGGCAACCCCATGAGCGATCCTACCTCTGAAACGCCCCCGCCTGCCCCGGATACTCCCGACGAGGAAAAGCCCAAAAAGCCCTCGTCCGCCGAGGAAATCAGCCAGAAGCTCGAAGACTTCATCAAGAACACGCTCGGAGGTCAGGTGCTCTTCACTCGTATCGATGGTCCCATGCCACGCGGCAAGGGGGAGACGTCTTCCAAAGAGGGTGACGATGAGGCAGAAAAGGACCACAGCACGGCTTTTGCTTTCAACTTCAAACCAGCGGACATCAAAGCGCACCTCGACCGCTTCGTCATCCGCCAGGACGAGGCGAAGAAGGTGCTGGCCACGGCGGTGTGCGATCATTACCACCATGCCCGCATGCTGAGAGAGGATCGGGAGCAGCATCCAGACGCCACGCCGCTCGAATTTTCGAAGCAAAACGTCATCATCAGCGGCCCCACGGGCGTGGGGAAGACTTACCTCGTCAAGCGCATCGCGGATCTCATCGGCGTACCGTTCGTGAAAGCGGATGCCACGAAGTTCAGCGAGACCGGCTATGTGGGGGCAGATGTGGATGACATGGTGCGTGACCTTGTCTCAAAGGCGGATGGCGATATCGACCTCGCGGAGCATGGCATCATTTACATCGATGAAATCGATAAGCTGAGCAGCGGCGCGGAGCGCCTCGGCCGGGATGTGAGCGGGCGCGGGGTGCAGACGGCGCTGCTCAAGCTGATGGAGGAGACGGAGGTGCCACTCTATTCTCAAAACGACATCCGCAGCCAGATGCAGATGATGTTTGATACCCGCAAGGGCCGCACGGGTCGCGAGGTGATCAACACGCGGAACATCCTGTTCATCGTGAGCGGTGCCTTCTCTGGCTTGGAGAAGATCATCGAGAAGCGCACGAATCGGAAGGCCATCGGCTTTGTCTCCGCTGGCGATCCTGAGCGCACGCCCACTGAGCATCTCTTCCGTGATGCGGTGACGAAGGATTTTATCGACTACGGCTTCGAGTCCGAATTCATCGGCCGCCTGCCTGTGCGGGTGGTATGTGATCCGCTGAGCGCGGATGATCTCTTCGCCATCATGAAGACGAGTGAGGGTAGCCTCATCCGTCAGTATGAGCGTGAGTTTGCGGCCTACGGCATCAAATCCGTCTTCCATGATGAGGCGCTGCGCGAGATCGCCTCGCGTGCGGCGGAGGAGAAGACGGGGGCACGCGGTCTGGTGACAGCCTGGGAAAAAGTGCTGCGTGATTTCAAATTCGAGATGCCTAGCCTCGGCCTGCCAGAGCTGAGCATTGATGCGGAGCTGGTGCGGCACCCGGCGGCCACGCTGGAGCGTCTTCGCGGGCAGGCCAAGCCCTTGCAAAGCCAGATCGATGAAGCTCATGCGCATGATCTCATGCTATGGGCCGATGAGTTTTTCAATCAGCACGGCTTTGATCTTCAGTTTGAGCCTCCAGCGATGGCGTCAATCGCGGCGCGGGCGCAGCGTGAAGGGCTCCACATCGCCGCACTCTGCTCGAAGCTGTTCAAAGACTACCCCTTTGGCCTGAAGCTCGTTTCGAGAAGCACGAATACGACGAAGTTCACCATCCCGCCGGAGGCGGTGGAGCAGCCTGATCCTTGGCTGAGTGAACTCGTCGTGCAGGCCTGTCGCCCCGCTGGCGAGGAGACTATCACACCTGCCCGCAGCGAATGATGGCTCAGCGGCCGGTGAGCTTGTTCCAGAAGCTCCTAGGCTTTGGTTTGGCCTGACCTGGCTTGGGTGCCTCACCACCGGAACGCGGCGGTCCTGCTTCCGATGAGCGGGAACGCTGCTCGGGGCGGCGGTTTTGATCCTGATGACGACGCTGGGGCTGCTGGCGCTGTTGAGGCTGGTGACGACGCTCGGGCCGATCGGGTTCCAAGGACTGCGGGGCGGCTTTGTAGTCGAAGTTTTCCGCCCGCTTCCGCGTGATGCCACGACCGATGAAGCGCTCCAAACGGCGGAGATCATCCAGTTCATCGGAGGAGACAAAACTGATGGCATCGCCAATGGCCTGAGCACGGCCGGTGCGGCCGATGCGATGCACATAATCTTCGACGACGTGGGGGAAGTCGAAATTGATGACGTGGGAGATGCCGTCCACATCAATGCCGCGAGCGGCAATATCGGTGGCGACGAGGACGCGGACACGGCCGGCCTTGAAATCATCAAGAGCCTTCAGACGCTGATTTTGCGAGCGGTTGGCATGCAGTGTGGCGCAGCGCACACCACCCTGCTCCAACTTGCGGGCGATTTTATCCGCGCCGTGCTTGGTGCGGCTGAAGACGAGCACCATTTGCAGTTTTTCGTCCTGAAGCAGATGAGAGAGCAAATTGAGCTTCAGATGCTTCGGCAGCTCATAGATGTGCTGTGTGACGGTCTCAGCTGGATTGGAGCGTTTACCGATTTGCACGGTCTTCGGCGCATGCTGGAACTCGTGGGTGAGGGATTCGATTTCCTTCGAGAGCGTGGCGGAGAACAGCAGCGTCTGCCGCTTGCGCGGGAGCTGCTGCACGACGCGGCGGATGTCCGGGAGGAAGCCCATGTCGAGCATGCGATCAGCTTCATCGAGCACGAGGTATTCAAGCTTGGAGAAATCGGCGCAGCGCTGGCCCATGAGGTCGAGAAGCCGACCCGGACAGGCGATGACGATGTCACTCCCGGCACGCAGAGCGTCTTTTTGAGGTTTTTCGCCCACACCGCCATACACCTTGGCGATTTTGAGTGGGAGATGCTTGGCATAGGCGAGCACGTTTTCCTCGATTTGAGCCACCAGCTCTCGTGTGGGAGCAATGACGAGCACACGAGTGTGGCGTCGCTGCCCCTCAGGCTGTGGGTTGGCGGTGAGCTTGGTCAAAATGGGCAGCGTGAAAGCGGCCGTCTTGCCGGTGCCGGTTTGGGCGATGCCAATGAGATCTCCGCCATTGATGATGGCCGGAATGGCAGCCGCCTGAATTGGTGTAGGTTCCGTGTAACCGGCTTCTTGGATGGCAGTGAGGATTTGCGGCGCGAGTCCGAGGCTTTGAAAGGGCATTTACGCCCATAAGCGTATCGAGCACAGATGCGAGCGTTTATCTGGGGGTGATGGGCGGAGTGATGGGTGAGTAAAGTAAGGACGAGGCACGGGCTCGAAACCCTTTCTCCAACACTCCAATACTCCGCTGCCCCAGCCGCTAAGCGAGGATGTCCTTGACCACATTCCCAGCGAGATCGGTGAGCTTGTAATCCCGGCCCGCGTAGCGATACGTGAGCTTTTCGTGGTTCATGCCGAGGAGATGCAGGATGGTGGCGTGCAGATCATGGATATGCACTTTGTTCTCAGTGGCGTAGTAGCCATAGTCATCGGTGGCACCGTAAGCCATGCCGCCCTTCACGCCGCCACCAGCCATCCACATGGTGAAGCCGTGCGGATTGTGATCGCGACCATCGGTGCCCTGCGCCACAGGGGTGCGACCAAACTCACCGCCCCAAAGCACGAGCGTGTCATCCAACAGGCCACGAGCCTTCAAATCACGCAACAGGCCTGCGATGGGCTTATCGACCTCCGCCGCATTTTCGGTGTGGCCTTTGAGCAGATCGCTGTGCTGGTCCCACTGCACGAAGCCATCGCTATGCGTGACCTGAATGAAGCGCACGCCGCGTTCGGCAAAGCGCCGTGCCATGAGACACTGGCGGCCAAAGTTTTCCGTGACGGGATCATCGAGGCCGTAGAGTTTCTTGGTGGCCTCCGTCTCGCCCGCGATTCCTTGGATCTCGGGCATGGAGGCCTGCATGCGGAACGCCAACTCGAAGGACTCGATGCGGGCTTCGAGTGCGGCGTATTTGCCAGCAACCTCCAGATGATGGTGATTCAAATCGGAAGCGAGATCGAGCTGCATGCGCTGCAACGAGGTGGGCGTGCGGGTGTTCTTGATGTGACGCACCACGGCATGGTCGGCAGTGACACTGGCATTGCCGAGAGGCGTGCCCTGGCACCACGCGGGGAGGAAGGCGCTGCCCCAATTATTTACACCGCCATGAGCGAGGGTGGGGCAGATGGTGAGGAAGGCTGGCAGATCCGTGTTTTCGGTGCCAAGGCCGTAGCTCACCCAGGCCCCCATGCTGGGGCGTACAAAGGTATCACTGCCGGTGTGGAGCTTCAGCAAGGCGCCCCCGTGAGCGGGGTTTGTGCCGTGCATGGAGCGGATGATGCAGAGATCATCCACACACTGCGCCACATATGGAAAGAGATCACTCACCGGCAGGCCGCTCTGACCATACTGACGGAACTTCCACGGCGAACGGAGCAGATTGCCCGTCTTCGCAAAGGTCACACGTGGCAGCGCAAAGGGCGGCGGCTTGCCGTGATCGCGGTCGAGTAGCGGTTTCGGGTCAAACGTATCCACCTGAGATGGTCCGCCTTTCATTAGAAGGAAGATGATTCGCTTCGCACGCGGCGCGAAGTGGGGTTGCTTGGCTGCCAATGGATTGTGCGAAGCCGCCGAGGCATCCGAAGCCATCATGCCCTGCAACGCGAGCATGCCAAAACCGGCACACGAGTGGCGGAGCATCTCGCGACGGCTAAATGGGATCGCAGGGCTAGCATTCATGATGCCAGGACATACGGGCCGACGGTGTCCTCTTCTATCGCCAGAGCCATTCATGCCTTTTCGATGGAATGAACGCGTTACAAATCTGGAGTCAGCAAATCCAGTGCCACAAATGACTTGTACCCGATGTTCCCAATCTGTTCACAAGTCATCCACACACCCATTCACAGTGGTGCGCCAGTTCTTTTAAAATGTTTCACCATTCGAGAGAAATAATTTCAAATTTTTCGGCAGGAAATGGTTGTCTCGCTAAGTGGTCTCGACATACAAAGCGGCCCATTTAAAAACTTCCGTCGGTGCCTCAACCGCATGCGACGTGAAGCCTCTCATCTTCCTTTCCCTCCCTCACTCACTCACTGACCCTCCACGCGCCGGAGAACACCCAACAACAACATGGAGATCCCGAATGAAAGCCATCCTCAAGACCAACAGCCTGCCGAAGCCATCTCCGCGCCTGATCTCTTCACTTTGACGCCCACCTTGTGGGATCGCGTTTGCGAGGTGCTCCTCGAACGCCTCGGAGGAGACAATTTTCAGCGCTGCTTCAGCGGTGCCAGCGGCCGGATGGCTGATGGTGGTCGCTTCGTGGTGACGGTGCCCAATCCGATTCATCAACTGTGGATCGAAAGCAATTACCTCGGAGCCGTGACGGATGCCGTCGCGCAAGTGACTGGCGAGCCTGCCCTCATTGAGTTCGCGATCGCCTCCGAGCCTTCCTCCCCTTCCCCGGCGCTCTCGATGCCTTACATCAAGGCCGCCCGCGTCGCTTCGCCCGAACCTTCCCCTATCCGCACCTTCGCCGAAGCCGGGTTGAACGCGAAATTCAACTTCGATAGCTATGTGAGCGGCACGAACACGAGCTACTCCGTCGCCGTGGCACGCGCCGTGGCCGAAAAGCCAGGTCGCATCTACAACCCGCTCTTTTTCCATGGTGCCACCGGACTCGGAAAAACGCATCTCCTTCAGGCCATCGGCCAAGAAGTGCTGGCCCGGAAGCGCAACGCCATCGTGCGCTATGTGACGAGCGAGCAATTCACCAACGAATTTGTCGATTCCATCAAGCGACAGACCTTTTCGCAGTTCCGCCAGAAGTATCGCAAGCTCGATGTGCTACTCATCGACGACGTCCATTTCTTCGAAGGCAAGGACAGCACGCAGGAAGAGTTCTTCCACACCTTCAACGAACTCTTCAACAACGCCCGCCAGATCGTGTTGGCGAGCGACCGGCCACCAAGCGAGATCAAAAACCTCGAAAGCCGCCTCGTCTCCCGCTTTGAATGGGGTCTCACCACGCAGATTCAGGTGCCGGATTTTGAGACCCGCATGGCCATCCTCCGCCGCAAGCAGAGCGACTTCAACGTCACGCTCGACGGATGGCTCCTCGAATTCATGGCGCAGCGCATTCGCTCGAATGTGCGCAAACTTGAAGGTGCCCTCATGCGTGTGGCCGCCCATGTCTCGCTTGAAGGCCCCGTGCAGACGGAGTCCGCTCTCGCCGCCCTCCTTCACGATGTGATGGAGGACGATGCGGCCAAGCAAGTGACCGTGGACCGCATCCAGCGCATCGTAGCCACCTCCTACGACCTACGCGTGAGTGATCTCACCGGCCCACGCCGCCCAAAAAACATCGCCGAGGGCCGCCAGGTGGCCATGTACCTCACCCGCACCATGACCAAGTTGCCGCTGATCCAGATTGGCGAGGAATTCGGCGGCCGAGATCACGGCACCGTCATTCATGCCTGCAAGGTAGTGACCAATCAGATTCAAAACTCGCAGGACTTCCGCCGCATGGTGGACAGCCTTGCCGCAAAGGTTCGGGAAAGCTGATTAAAGGCCCACTTGCTGCTCCAAACAGCCGACGAACACAACCGCGACTAAAAATGTTCGCGGTTGAATGTTCAACGTTCGGGGTTCTAAGTCATCCTACCCTCATGCCAGATTCCTCCGCCCTCAGTGACGCCCTACAACAGTCGCCGAACAATCTTTCGCTCCTGCTCCTGCATGGCCGCGCCTGCTTGGAGCAAATGAAGCTCGATGAGGCCAGGGCCGCCTTTGGCCGGGTCCTCGAACTCGACCCCGATCACACCGATGCCCACCTCGCCCTAGCTAAGGTGCTCTTTTTGGAGGGAGACACCTCCGGAGCAGCCGTTCGATCCGAGCGCGTCCTTTTCATGGAACCTGACAATCCCCAGGCGCATTTGCTCCTTTCCCGTGTTTACCTGGCCGAAGGAGACAAAAAGAAGGCCATCGAGCACTTTGACCATGCTGCTCAGATCGATGGCACCGTGAGCGATCCCACCCTTGAACGCGAACTGGTCCGCACCGTGCGTGACGCTCGGAAATCATCGCCAGTTCCCGCTCCGGATTCCACCAACACTGAGAACGGCTCCGGTTCCGATACGGAAGACTTTGCTGACGAAGCCTTCATCGATGCTCAGAGTGACTGGCGGCCTGAGACCTTTTTCAGCCCAGACGATCCGAATCGCAGCACGCTGAACTTTGACGACGTGGGCGGCATGGAGGAGCTGAAGGAAGAGATCCGCCTCAAGATCACCTACCCGCTCCAGTTTCCTGATCTCTACAAGGCCTACGGCCGCAAAACCGGCGGCGGCATCCTCGTCTATGGACCTCCCGGTTGTGGCAAAACGCTCATCCTCCGAGCCGTCGCTGGCGAAGTAGCCTGCAATTACCTCGTCGTCGGTCTGCACGAGGTCTTTGATCCCTATTACGGCAACCCCGAGCGCAACCTCCACCAATTCTTCGAGATCGCCCGGGCCAATGCCCCCTGCGTCATGATTTTCGACGATCTCGACAGCCTCGCGCAGGATCGCCGCCAGATCCGCGAAAGCCAGATGCGCAGTCTCGTGAACCAGTTCCTCCATGAGATGGATGGCATCCGCAGTGAGAATCAACGCGTGCTCGTCATCGGTGCCACGAACCAGCCTTGGGCACTCGACCCGGCCTTCCGCCGTCCCGGCCGCTTTGATCAGGCCATCTTCGTCCCGCCTCCGGACGCTCCAGCCCGTGCGCAGATCATTGATCTGCTTGCCAAGGACAAACCCATGGCCGACTTCAATACCGCGTCGCTCGTCGATGCCACCGAAGGCTTCACCGGAGCCGATCTGAAGTGGGTCTTTGACCGCGCCGCCGAGCTCGCGCTCTCCGCCGCCATCCATAGTGGCAAGCCCGTGCCGATCAGCCTCGATCTTCTCCTTACCGTCGCTCACAAGCACACGCCAAGCACGGAGGGATGGTTCGAAGGCGCTCAAACCCATGCGAACGAGCATCCCGCTCCAGACGGCTTCTTCAATGAAGTTCGCAAATTCATGGCGGCCCCTTCCAGCTCCAAGAAGGAACGTTGAGCGAATCGCATTTGATAAGTGGTACCGGCGGTCGGACTCGAACCGACACTCCCGAAGGAACAAGATTTTGAGTCTAGCGCGTCTACCAATTTCACCACGCCGGCACATCAAAATGCGATGACTGCCGTTTTAGCTGCTCGCCATGCGAATGCAAGGTTTTTGACTTTCGAATCAATCCTTCGAGAACCAGCCCTTCACCTTTGAGAAGAAGCCCGGCTTGTCCTGATCGAGGTTGCGAGCAGCCGGATCGGGGGTCGTCGCCGGAATGGGCGCAGGCGCTTTTTGGTCCCAGCCTCCGCCGATGGCCTTGATGAGGCCTACGGTCGCGATCAAGCGCTGGCCGGCGATCTGAGCCGTGGCTCGCTGCGTGGTCAACGTGGTGCGATTCGCATCAATCACATCAAGGTAAGGGCTCGTTCCGGCCTCGTAGCGGGTTTTGGCAAGTTGAGCGGCCTTTTCGGCGCTGGCGCGGGCACGTCCTTGGGCATCGGCCTGAATGCCGAGATTGCGAATGGCGGATAGGCTCGATTCCACATCGGCCAGAGCACCGAGGAAGGCCTGTCGATAGGTGGCGAGGGCTTCGTCGTGCATGGCTTTGGACTTGGTGAGGTTCCAGCGATTCTTATTTCCGGAAAAGAGCGGCACGCTGATGCTCGGCCCGAGGCTCCACATGAGAGAGGTCGGCTCAAAGAGAATGTCGATGTCGCCACTTTGGAATCCGCCGCGGCCCATGAGTTTGATGCTCGGGAAGAACTGCGCTTTCGCCACGCCGATGCGGGCGGTGGCGGCTTCGAGGGCGCGTTCGGCCTGCGAGATGTCCGGGCGGCGTTCGAGAAGGTCACTCGGCATGCCGGTGGGAATGCCGGGAGGTGAGGAGATCGTGCCCGCGGCGGCGGAGACATGAAAACTCGATGCGTTGGTGCCGATGAGAATGGCGAGCACGTTTTCGAGTTGGTCACGCTGCGCTTGAAGCGCCGAAATCTCCGCCTCGGCGCTTGCCACTTCCGTTTCGGCCTGTGCCTGCTCCAATTCACTGCCCGCTCCGGCCTGCACGCGTGCACTGGCGATTTTCAGCGCCTCGTTTCGCCAGCCGACGGCCTCGCGCACGATGCGCATCTCGTTGTCGAGCGTGCGCAGCTTGAAGTAATTCATCGCCACCTCCGCCTGGATGCCGAGAAGGATGTTGTGAACGGCATCCGCTGCCGCAGCCGCATCGGCGCGGGCACCTTCATTTTGGCGGCGAATCTTCCCCCACAGGTCCAGTTCCCAAGTGAAGTCGAGCGGCGCATTGTAAGCCGGGCCATCATAGCGCAGGCCATTTAGCGGAAACGGCGATGGCATGTTCTCCGAGGTCTGCTGCGTCTCCGCCGTCAGCGGCAGGCTCAGCGATGGGAAGAAGTCCCCACGAGCCATGCGAGCCGCCGCACGGGCTTGATCGAAACGGGCAATGGCCGCCTTGAGCTGCTGATTGTTCGCCGTGGCGGCAGAGACGAGCGAATTGAGCTTCGAATCACGAAAAACCGTCCACCATGCACCTTTCGGCAGATGCGCCGAAGGCGTGGCCGCACGCCACGTGACACCTTTGAACTTCGGCGGCGAAGCCGTCGCCGGACGTTCGTAATTCGGACCGACTTGAGCCAATGCCGAGGCAGTGAGTGCGAGGAGAAGTAGAGAGCGCATGACTAGAATGAATGAGAGGTGACGAGGGCAGATGCGGGAAGTTCAGAAGTGGCCTTCTTGCGCTTGTGACCGATCATGACGAGCACATAAAACACTGGCGTGAGGAAGAGGCCAAGGAAGGTGACACCAATCATGCCGCTGAACACCGCCGTGCCCATGGCTCGGCGCATTTCAGCACCGGCTCCGGTGGAAACAACGAGCGGATACACCCCGGCAATGAAGGCGATGGAGGTCATCAAGATGGGGCGGAGGCGAAGGCGGCAGGCGTCGAGAGCGGATTCGAGCGGCGTTTTGCCGTGGTCGTAGTTCTCTTTGGCGAACTCGACGATGAGGATGGCGTTTTTGCAGGCGAGGCCGATCAGCACAATGAAACCGATCTGCGTGAAGATGTTGTTGTCGCCACCCATGTAATGCACGCCGATTAAGGCGAAGAGCAGGCACAGCGGCACGATCAAAATGATCGCCAGCGGCAAACGCAGGCTCTCGTATTGCGCGGCGAGCACCATGAAGACGAGCAGGATGCACAGCGGGTAGATGTAAACGGCCGTGTTGCCCGCGATGATCTTTTGGAAGGTCAAATCGGTCCACTCAAACTCAAAACCACCTGGCAACGCGTCTTTGACGATGCTGGCGATCAAATCCTCGCCCTGGCCGGAGCTGAGCGGCGGCAGTGGCGAGCCGCTGATATCGGCGGCAAGGTAGCCGTTGTAGTGAAACACGCGATCAGGGCCAAAACTCTCCTTCACCTTCACCAGCGAGCCGATGGGCACCATCTCGCCAGCCATGTTGCGGGTTTTGAGCTTCGTGATGTCGCCCACGTCATCGCGGAACTGCTGCTCGGCCTGCGCGACGACCTGGTAGGTGCGTCCGAAGCGGTTGAAGTCGTTCACGTAAAGGCTGCCGAGGTTGATTTGCAGCGTGTCGTAAAGATTCGCGAGCGGCACGCCCTGTGACTTGGCTTTTTCGCGATCCACGTCGGCTTCGAGCTGCGGCACGTTCACGGTGTAGCCCGTGTAAGTGAGCCCAAATTTGCCGGAGCCCATCGCGGCACCGATCAGCCCCTGCGTGGTCTTGTAGAGTTCTTCGTAACCGCGATCTCCTCGGTCTTCGATCATCATCTTGAAGCCACCGGCCGTGCCGATGCCATTCACCGGCGGCGGAGGCAACACGAGCACAAACGCGTCTTGAATCGCCATGAATTGCCCATTGAGTGCGCCGGCGATGGCGGCGCTGTTGAGATCGGGCGTCTTGCGTTCCTCGAAGTCCTTCAATCCGACGAAAACGATACCGCTATTCGGGCTGGCGCTGAATCCGTGAATGCTCAAACCCGGGAAAGCGATCGCGTCCTTCACACCGGGCTGCTTCATCGCGATTTCAGACATGCGGCGCATCACCGCATCGGTGCGGTCGAGCGAGGAGCCTTCGGGAAGCTGCGCAAAGCCGATCAGGTAGGCTTTATCCTGCGCGGGCACGAAACCTTCCGGCACGATCTGGAAGCCCTTCATCGTGGCCCAGACGAGTCCGCCGTAAATCATGAGCGCGATGATGCTGAAGCGGATCGTGCGCTTCACGATGCCGACATAGACATTCGACGACCACTCAAAGAAGCGATTGAAGGGCCGGAAGAACCAGCCGAGCAGCAGATCCATCGCCTTCGTGATGAGGTCTTTTTTGTCGTGATGGCCTTTGAGCAGCAAAGCGGACAGCGCGGGTGACAGCGTGAGCGAATTGATGGCCGAAATGACCGTCGAGATGGCAATCGTGACCGCGAACTGTTTATAAAACTGACCACTGAGGCCGCTGATGAAGGCGGTGGGAATGAAAACCGCGCAAAGCACGAGCGCGGTGGCAATGATCGGCCCCGTGACCTCCTTCATGGCCTGCCGCGTGGCCTCAACCGGCTTCAAACCGTTGCGGATGTTTCGTTCGACGTTTTCGACAACGACGATGGCGTCATCCACCACGATGCCGATGGCCAAAACGAGGCCGAAAAGGCTCAAATTGTTGATCGAGAAGCCCAGCGCATGCATCACGGCAAACGTGCCCACCAGCGACACCGGAACCGCCGCGAGCGGGATGATCGATGCACGCCAGGTTTGCAGGAAAATGACCACCACCAGCACCACGAGCAGAATCGCTTCGATGAGCGTGTGAATGACCGCGTCGATGGATTTATCGACGAAGACCGTCGGGTCGTAAGCGATGGCATAATCGACGCCTTCGGGCATTTTTTGCTTCAACTCGGCCATGCGAGCCCGCACGGCCTGCGACACGGCGAGCGCATTCGAGCCCGGAAGCTGGAAAACCCCCATGCCGACGGCTTTTTTGTTATTCAGCAAACTGCGCAGCGCATACTCGCCGCTGCCCATCTCGGCGCGGGCCACATCGCGCAGACGCAGCTTTTCGCCATGCGGGCCGGTTTTGACGATGATCTGCTCAAACTCCTCTTCCGTAATCAAACGGCCTTTGGCATTCACCGTGAGCTCAAACGCGACATCGTTGGTTGGTTGTTGCCCGATGGTGCCGGCGGCGACCTGGATGTTTTGCTCGCGAATGGCATTCACGATGTCGCTGGCGGTCAAACCGCGTGAAGCGGCCTTGTCGGGATCGATCCAGATGCGCATCGCATACTCGCCACCGCCGAAAATCTGCACCTGGCCCACGCCAGTGAGTCGCGAGAGCTCGTCCTTCACATTCAGCGTGGCATAGTTGCGCAGGTAGATCTCGTCGTAGCGATCATTCGGCGAAAGCAGGTG
Source organism: Akkermansia muciniphila (assembly GCA_943373155.1). Taxonomy (GTDB): domain Bacteria; phylum Verrucomicrobiota; class Verrucomicrobiia; order Verrucomicrobiales; family Verrucomicrobiaceae; genus Prosthecobacter. The sequence goes on from CALSBJ010000029.1 coordinate 15,462, forward strand.
CACCACGAGCGTCATGTCCGGCGACGACTTCACGGTGGTCACGCCAAAGCGGCGGACTTCCTCGGGAAGCTTCGGCAGCACCTGCGAAACGCGATTTTGCACCTGCACCTGAGCCAGATCGAGGTCCGTGCCGATCTTGAAGGTCACCGTCAAAATCATCACGCCGTTCGCCGTGCTCTGCGATGACATGTAGAGCATGTTTTCGAGGCCATTGATCGTCTGCTCCAACGGCGAAGCCACCGTTTCGGCAATCGTCTTCGGATTCGCACCCGGATAGTTCGCCGTCACGATCACCGTCGGCGGCACGACCTCCGGATACTCGGAGATCGGAAGCTGGAACAGCGAGATCGCGCCGAGGATGAAGGTCAGCAGTGATAGAACACCGGCAAAGATCGGCCGTGTGATGAAGAAGGAAGAGAAGTTCACGGGAAATGACGAATGAGGAATTCAGAAGGACGAATGAATGACAGAATGACGAAGTGGTTTTGGATTCGTCATTCGCCATTCTGGTTTCGTCATTTCGCGCCGGAGGCTGCGGTTTGTTTTGCCGCATCGCCTGGCACCGGCGCGACCGGCATCCCAGGCATCGGCAGGCGGGCCTGACCGTTGATGATGATCTTGTCGCCAGCCGTGAGGCCGGTGCGAACGATGCGCTTGCCGTCGATGGCAGGGCCGATGGTGACGGGTTTATAAACGGAGACGGCAGGCTGCTTCGATTCATCGATGCCGAGCACATATTTGTTGGCCTGATCGGTGAGGATACTTTTTTCATCGACGAGCAGCGCCTTGTATTTCGCGGTCATCGGCAGGCGGATGCGGGCAAAAAGGCCTGGCGTGAGCGAGCCATCTTTATTGTCGAACTCCGCACGGAGAACCATGCTGCCGGTGCCGGCATCGAGGCGGTTGTCGAAGGACTCGACATGACCTTGATGCGGGAAATCCTTTTCATTGGAGAGTTGGAGTTCCACCGGCATGCGACCGTCACCATTGGTGAAGGTGGTTTTGTCGCGTTGCAGCGCCTGGAGCTTGAGCAGGCTGTTTTCGTCGATGTCGGCATACACATAGACCGGATCGACGGTGACAATGGTGGTCAGCAGCGTGGTTCCGGCGGTGACGTAGTTGCCGGTGGTCGTCATCGTGCGGCTGATGCGGCCAGAGATGGGTGCCTCGACGGTGCTGTGCTCGAATTCGATCTCGGCGCTGTGCTGGGCGGCCTTGGCGGCTTCGAGTCCGGCCTGGGCCTGCAAGTTCATCGACTCGCGAGTCTCCGCCTGCTCCGGGGCGATGGCTTTGGCGGCCAAAAGGGACGAGACGCGATCAAATTCACGCTTCATGGCCTGCGCATTGGCCTCGGCACGCTGCACCTCGGCCTTCGCGGCGCGGAGTTTCGTCTCAAACGGCCTTTGATCGATGGTGAAGAGCACCTCGCCCTTTTTCACGAGGGCACCGGCCTGGAAATGCACCTGCGTGATGTAGCCGGACACGCGCGGACGCAGCTCGACGGTCTCCACCGCCTCGACGCGCCCCGTGAACTCCTCCCACTCGACGAGTTCTTTCTGCTCGACCGGTGCGAGGGTCACCGGTGCCGGCGGCATCTGGCCGCCCGGAGGGCCACCAGCAGGCGGTTTGCCGCAGGCTGCGAGGAGCAGCACGAGGGGGAGGAGGTTTGGGAGTTTCACGGGGCGCGTTGGTTTTGGGGTGGGAAAGTTGACCAGTTGGTTTGTTTTGATCACAAAAAAAGGCTACTCCTCGTCTTTGACGCCGAGGATGCGGCGGGCTCCCGCCTCCATCTCGTTGAGGTGGCCGAGATCGTTCCAGATGCGAGCATGCAGCAGCAATCCCTCACCATAGGCGAAGATGATACGAGCCAAGGCGGGCGCGTCTGATGCCTCGATCACCCCTTGGTAATGCGCATCCCGCAGGGCACTCTCGTAGTAGCGGATGAACTGGGCGAGAATCTCCTGGAGCTTGTCGCGTAGTTTGTCGTCCGTGGTGCTTACTTCGGCACCGAGCGAATGGATCGGGCAGCCGAGCACACGACCATGTTTTGCCTGCATGGCCTCCTGTTCTTCGCGGAATTCGCGGAAGCATCTCCAGATGCGCTCCAACGGTGGAATGATCGGCGAGAAGGTCTGGTCGAGCTTCTTGCGATGCTCCGTCCAGCCGTGGTCGATGGCCGTGAGGGCCAGTTCGGTTTTCGACTCAAAGAAGTGGTAAAAGCTGCCCTTCTTCACGCCGGCTTTCTCACAGATGTGGTCCACGGAGGTCGTGCCATAGCTCCCCGTCCAGATGAGCTCGCTCATCGCTTCCATCAGGCGTTCTTTGGCGTCAGAAGTTCTTCCCATGACAGCCTTAAAGCTCCAACTAGACGTTCAGTCAACAATTATCTAACCCGACGACCTTGGGGCAAATTGTTGATCCATGAATTTGTCCTATCGGCAGCTTCGGGGTGGTCTCGCGGGGCGAATGCATCTTTCCTCGCTCTCCCTCGCAACTTCGCCGCAGTGCCAGCGTTGTTACGCAGCCCCTTCCCTGCCTCCTGATTTCCCGCATGTCCGCCGCCACCCTCCTTCTCCCCGCTTCCGACAACGCCTGGCGTGTTTGGAAACCGCGTGCGAGATCCAGCAGCGAAACCGTGGATACCCCGTCAGAGGCTTTGCACCTGGCAAAACCCCTGCTCATCGGTCTTCCCGCCACCGCCTGCCGCACGATCGGACTCCTGGTGCCTCAGGCCGATGAGGAAACGCTCGAGCAACTGATCATCACGAACCTCGAACGCCGCGGCCTGAAGCTCGACCCGTCCGCCGCAGGCAAAAACTTCCGCTGGCATCACCTCGGCCACAACGGCGGCCAGGCCATCATCAGCGTGGATGTGCTCGCCGAGCCCTTCCCCGAAAAACTGGCCGCAAATCACGCCAGTGACTACACCTCGGCAATGCGCCTCGCGGAACTGCCAGCGGATCAAATCATCCTTCTGGAGGAGCAGGGCGATCTCATCCTCGCCGCCAGCCATCGCGGCAAGCTCTACCACAGCCATCTTTTTGCCCAGGCACCCGCCGCCGATGATGCACTGGCATTGGAGATCACCCTCTCTCGATTAGCCATCGAGGCGGAGCTCGGCGAAGGCAGTCTCACCGGTGTATCGCTCGTCGGCTCTAGTTTCGACAGCGGTTTGGCCAAACGCCTCAGTGACGCGATCGGGCTTCCGGTGCGGAATGTCGCCGATCTGGCCCCCAAGGCGGACGCCGATTCCAAATCGTGGACCAAGCTGCTGCCTCTCGCTGTGCGCCATGCCCAGCAGGCCGCCACCTCCCGCGCCAAGCTGGTCCGCTGGTCCATCCTCGGTTGCGGACTGGCTGCATCGCTGGTTTTTCTCGCCTACGCCTACCTCATCTCCCTCGAACACCGAGCCGCCGATCTCGAACAGCAGGCCGAGCTCATCCGCGAGCCCGCTGAGGCCGTGCGCGAGACAGCGGACAAATGGAAATCGTATGGCCAGGCCGTCGATTCGCAGCGTTACCCCATGTTTTTGCTCGCTGAAATCTCACGCCTGATGCCCGGAAGCGGCATCGTGATCCGCGATTTTGAAGTGAAGGGCAACGACATCGAAATCCGAGGCGAGGCCCGCGATGCGCAGCTCGCCTTCCAGTTCATCGAGGACTTCAAGAAGAACAAAGTCCTCTCCCGCTACACCTGGACGAATCCCCGCCCGGAAGTCAAAGGCACCACCGCCACCTTCCGCGCCCAGGGCAAGCTGCAGTAACCTTCGATTTCCGAAACCTTCCCCATGGCCCTCGCACTCACCCCTCGCGAAAAAAAGCTTCTACTCGGCTGCATCGGCTCGCTGGTGCTCGTGGGCGGCATGCTGGGAGCAAACGAATTCCTCAACCGCCGTCGTGAAGCGCTGGAACGCATCACCACGCTGGAAAACGAGCTCGTCGAATTGAAAATGCTCTTTGAAGACCGCGAGTTTTGGAACAAGCGGGCCAAATGGCTTCGCGAGACCATGCCCGCCACTGAAAGCCTCGGTCAGGCGCAGGCGAAACTGCTCGAAGACGTCCAAAACGACGCCCTCGATCTCACTTTGAAAGTGGAGCAGCAGCGGCTTCTCGAACCCGTGAGCAATGAAAACTACCGCGAGGTGGCCGTCGAAGTGCGCCTGCGTGGTGATCAGGTGACCCTGCTCGAATGGCTGGCCGGCTTGCAAAGCCCGGAACGCTTTCAGGCCGTCAAAGCCCTCGAATTCCAGATCGATTCCAAGGCCAAAGAAAAGACCCCTCAGGCCATTTGCGAGATCACCCTTTCCCGCTGGTACAAGCCAGAGACAGGGCTTTGAAGCTTCGCAGTTGAATCCCGTCCATGCAGCAGCGACGAGCAGCGCCATGAATCGCCTGACGCCCTGGCTCCAACTCGCCCGCATTTCCAATCTCCCCACAGTGTGGACGAATGTCACCGCCGCTTGGTTGCTCGCCGGAGGCCAGCTCGCAGACACCCGACTCTACTGGTTCATCCTTGCCGGTTCCCTACTCTACACCGGCGGCATGATCCTCAATGACGCCGCTGATGCCAAATTCGACCACGAGCACCGCCGCGAGCGGCCCATCCCGAGCGGGCGGGTGAATCTCACGACCGTGTGGAGTGTGGCCGTGGTGCTTTTGCTCGCTGGAGCCACTCTCGCCACCGGCTTCGGTGCCGCCCCTCGCATCACCGCGTTTTTGGTCGCTACCATCGTCTTTTACGACCTCTATCATAAGCAATGGAGCGGCTCCGTCATCATCATGGGAGCTTGCCGAGCGCTGCTTTACCTCACCGTTGCCTCCGCCGTGACTCTCGACATCGACAAGGTCTTCCTCCCCGCCCTCGCCCTCGGTGCCTACATCGTTGGCATCACCCTCGCCGCACGCCTGGAGCATCGAAACGGCGCTCTGCCGCCCACGTCTGCCCTGCTGGCTTTTGGTTGCCTTTATCTGCCCGCCATCATCAGCGCCCGCGGCTTTGCCTCTGGACACGCCAGCACCGCACAGCTCATCATCCTCGGCGCCTTCGCCATGCTCGTGGCCTACGCCACCCACGCGATGCGAAAAGGTGGCCCCGCCATCGGAAAATCCGTCGGCCTACTGCTCGCGGGGATTCCGCTGGTCGATGCGCTCATCATCTCCAGCATTTCCGCCCCTTTGGCCTTCGCCTTTCTCGCCCTCGTCCCCTTCCTGCGACTCTGGCAGCGCTGGGTGGCCGCGACGTGATCCCCATCTCAGGACACCATGCAACGCATCCTCCTTCTCGCCATCTTCCTCCTGCCGGCGTTGAGTCACGCCGAGCGCCTGAGCTTCCTCCAAAACGACCGCATCAAGCTCGGGGTGGACCTCGATCTAGGCGGGGCGATCACTTTTCTCGCCTCGGTGAAGGACGGGGCGAATGTGATCAACAACTTCGACCTCGGCCGGCAGGTGCAGCTTTCCTTCTACTCGGGGCCGGTGCCCTTCGAGACCAAGGGGCAGAAGCCGGCGGAGCATTGGAGACAGCTTGGCTGGAATCCCATCCAGACGGGCGATGATTTCAAGAATGCCTCCAAAGTCCTGTCGCATGAAAACAACGGTCGTGAGATCCATCTCACCTGCCAGCCAATGCAGTGGCCGCTCAACAACGTGCCGGGTGATTGTACCTTTGAAGCTTGGCTTACGCTGGACGGACCGGTCGTGAAAGCCCGCGCAAGACTCAACAACGCCCGCGAGGATCACACCCTATACCCCGCCCGACTCCAAGAACTGCCCGCCGTGTATGCGAACGCCTCGTTTCATCGCGTGATGAGCTACCAAGGCCCCCGCCCATTCACGGGCGATGCCATTTCCGCAGCCCCGGTGCCAAATGGAAAACATCCCTGGTCCCTCTGGACGGGCACAGAAAGCTGGGCCGCCTTGCTGGATGAATCAAACCACGGCCTCGGCCTCATCACACCGGGTCGCGTTCACTTCACCGGAGGCTTCGCGGGGAAACCCGGCACCAATGACACGCATGGAAACAGCACCGGCTACCTCGGCGGCCAGGGGCAGGAGATTCTCGATCACGACATCGTTTATGAGTTTCGTTACGAACTCCTGCTCGGTTCCCTCGATGAAATCCGCCAACGTGCCACTCTCCACCAACCCAAGGACCTTCCCGCCTGGACTTTCACTCATGACCGTCAGGGCTGGCATCACCAAAATGCCCGCGACACCGGCTGGCCGATCCAAGAGCATCTGCACGTCCTCTTCGAAAAGGACGACCCCTACCTCATCAGCCCGCAGACCTTCTGGCAGGCGGAGGAAGCCCCCGTGCTTATCGTTGAAGCCGCCTTCAAGACCTCACAAAAGCAAGGCGTCATCATGTGGCAGGCACTTGGCGAGCCTTCGTTCGGTTCTAAAAACGTTCTCGCCTTCCCGCTCGTCGCCGATGGCGAGTTTCATCGCCACGTCATCCGCCTCGCCGACCATCCCGCCTACCGCAGCAGCCTCATCCGCCTGCGCCTCGATCCCGTCGGCCAGGCCGAGCCCGATGCCTGGATGAAGGTGAAAAGCATCCGCCTCGCGACGGAATAGCGAGCAAAGCGAAAAGCTAGCTTTTGCCGCCTCGTCCTGAGGCGGCGCGCAGTTCTCCATGCCAAAACACAGGGATTCTAACGATTCATGTGAGCCGCTCGTTAGCTCCTGCATGAAACGCGTTTTCGCACTCTGCCTCGTTCTGTCTGCCTGCACGCCCGAAGCAAGCATCACCCACGCCGCCCCGCCTCCCGACCACGTCCAAGTGGCTGCTGTGCATGTCGATGCGGCGCTGATGCACGACTACGAACTGATCAAGGAACAACGCCAGAAGTGGAAGAACACGCCGATGCTGCCCGCCCTACCGGCGACCGCTGATGACTCGGCCTTCCTGCGTCGCGCCTGCATTGATCTGTCGGCGAGGTTGCCGCGAGCCGATGAAGTCCGCGCGTTCCTGGCGGATTCATCTCCCGATAAAAGAGCCAAGCTCACGGACGCTCTCGTGCGCGAAGCGGGAGCGGCGGATGTCCGCTTTCGCATGCTGGCGGAGGCCTTTCGCGTGAAGGATGGAGATCCCACCATCGGCTGGCTGCGTATCGCGACGGCGGAAGACCGGCCCTACGCGGAAATCGTCGCTCATATGATCGGCGGAGGTCACATGCGTCAGCGGGATCAGGGAAATGCCATCCGCACCGCCGTCGAAACAGCCTACACTGTGCTTGGCGAGGACATTTACTGCGCCATGTGCCACGATCACCCCTTCAATGATCACACCGAAAGGGAGTGTTATGAATTCGCGGCCTGTTTTGCAGGCAAGAACGAGATGCGGCTGCCTCCAGACTACCTCTACCGCGATGGTGAACCCGGCAGCATCGTGCCTGCCAGCCTGATGCGGATCGGCCGGCAATGGCGCCCCATGCTCAACGACCAGGAGGACAAGCCCGCGCAAGTCACCCGCTGGATGGTCGAGCAGGAAGAAAGCCGCCGTTTTGCTCTGGTGGCCGCCCTGCGTGTCTGGAGCAGCCTTTTTGGCATGCCGGGGCAGATGGTGGACCAAACCATCGGAGGTGTGGATGAAGCGCCTCCATGGCATGGCATCCATCGCAAACCACGCCTCAATCTCAGCAGTGACTGCTTTAGCGCCTCACCTCGTGGTGCTTCCACCTGGATCGGTCTGGAGATCAATTCGCCTGCCGACTTTACCCATGGCATGAAAGTGCTCATCGAGGAGTTCCTGCGCTGTGGTGGACGCCTGGGTGAATTTCAACGCGTTCTGGCCCGCACCAATGCCTACCAACGTTCTGGCATCGACTACAACATGGATTGGAATGGCTGCTATCTCGCGCCCGCGCCCCAAATCCGTCGCCTGCCCTCCGAAGTCATCTGGAAGGCGGTTTCAGGCGAGTTTGATCTCCAAATCCCGCAGGTGCCTAAGCCGGGCCATCCGCTGCGCATGCTGGGCCGCGGCACGCGTGAATGGACCGATGAAAGCCTGACACCCGTCTCGCATGACCTGGCTCGATTCATGATGAATGATAAACTCGTCGCTCAAGCCACGGCGAAGGCCAAAGGCACTGACGACATGTTTTTGGCGTTTCTCGGCCGTAATCCGACTCGCGATGAATCTGCGGCGATCGTGCGCGGCGCAGCTTCGGATGAAGACATTGCCTGGGCGCTGCTGAACACGACGGAGTTCATGTTCAGGCCGTGATTTGAAGAGCCGACGATTCGTCGTCACTCCGGATCAATCCCGCGACCCCGGCGTGATCTTCAAGTCCACACTCTTCCCCTCACGCTGCACGGAGATTGTCGTTTCCTTGCCGATCTTCAAATCGCCCATCACATAGGTGTAGTCGTAGATGTTCGCGATGTCCTTGCCCCCCAGCTTGATGATGATGTCGCCAGCCTTCACACCCGCTTTCGCCGCCGGGCCGATGGGGGACACACCGCTGAGCTTCACGCCTTTGGTGTCGCCTTGGGCATAATCGGGAATGGTGCCCAAATACGCCCGCAGGCCGGTGCGGACGCCGGAGTTCTTCGGGGCTTCCATGGCGATGTAATCGGGCGCGGCGTCTGCGGTGGCGATACCGCGGGCGATGAGGCCCATGAGTTTGGTGATCTTCGCGGCGTTCGGGTAGTCGATCTTCTCCGCGGTGTCGCTCGGCATGTGATAATCCGCATGCGAGCCGGTGAAGGCGTTCAGCGTCGGAATGCCCTTCAAATAGAACGCGGTGCTGTCCGTCGGCAGGTGAGCGTCGGTTTGCGTCGTGATGGGCAAACCGATGGGCGCGTTGCGTTTTTCGATCTCCTTCGCCCACAGCGAGCTGCTGCCGAGGCCCTGGAGCACGAGCGCCTTCTGGAAACGGCCGATCATGTCCATGTTGAGGCACGCGGCGAACATGCCGTTGAGTTTCGCATTCGAGTCGCCCTTGATCATCTTCGCGTAGGCTTCGACGAAGTGATTGCTGCCAAGCAAGCCGAGTTCCTCGCCGCTCCACGCGGCGAAGATGATGTCGCGCTTCAGCGTGAGCTTGCCCTGCTTCTTCAAATCGGCCAGCCACTGGGCGATTTCGAGAACGCCGCCGACCCCGCTGGCGTTGTCATCGGCACCATGATGGATTTTGTTCACTTCATCGCCCTTCGCACGCGAGTTCGAGCCGCCGCTGCTGCCGAGGTGGTCGATGTGCGCCCCGACAATGAGCGGCGCGACGTGTGGATCAGGCTGCTGGCCGTAAGGCAGCACGGCGAGCACGTTGCGGCCCTTTTTCTTCTCCTGTTGGATCACGATATTCGCCGCGAGCGTGCCTTTGCAGTCGATGCCGCCCATCAAATCGCCGGTGTCGAGCTTGTCTTGGAGTTCCTTCAAAGTTTTGCCCCCGAGCAATTTGTCGCCCACCGCATCGGTCACGCTGATCGCCGCGATGCCGCTGGAGGCCAGCGAGGCATCAAAGGTCATCGGCGCGAGCTGCTGCACGACTTTCGAGTTTGGTCCGCTGACGACGATGAGGCCGCGTGCGCCCTTCTGACGGGCGGTGAGCGCCTTGTAGCGCAGGCTGGAGTAGCGGCTGAGTTCATTGCGCCGCTCCTGCGTGATGCCTTCCGGCAAATAGCGGAACACGAGCACCCATTTGTCCTTCACATCGAGATGCGCGTAGCTCGAATAGGTCTCGATGGAAGCCGATTCGGGCGTTTCGATGCCGTAACCGGCGAAGACGATCTTGGCGGGCTTTACCTCGCCGCTTTGGGAAAAGGAGAGGGGTTTCCAGTCCTGGTCAGCGGTCAAGGATTGGTCAAGAAGCGTCAAAGAGTTGCCTTCTCCGAGTGCCACACCGGCGGTGAAGTCAAAGTTGTCGAAGTAGGTCTCATCATCGCCAAACGGTGCGAGGCCGATCTGCTTCGCCACATCGGCGAAATACTGCGTGGCGAGCTTTTCGCCCTCCGTGCCGGTAAGACGACCACCGAGCTCGTCGGAGGCGAGATAGGTGATGTGGGCTTTGAGATCGGCTTCGGTGATTTCTGCGCTGGTGGGGGTTGTTTTGACCGAATTGACCGGGGTGACAGCATGGACGGTCTGGGATAATCCGAGCGCGACGCGGGCATGATCGTGATCCCAATCCGCGATGAAAATCTGGCTCTGGCCGCCGCTGGCGCGTCCGCTGGTCCACGAGAGCTTTTTGCCATCGGGTGAGAAGACCGGTAAACCGTCAAAACCATCGGTGTTCGTCACGCGGACGGGATCGTGCTTGCCTGCGGCATCGACGATGTAGAGTTCGAAGTTGGCGAAGCCGTTGAGGTTCGTGGTGAAGATCAAATACTCGCCGCTGGGATGGAAATATGGGGCCCAGCTCATCGCTCCAAGCTTCGTGAGTGGCTTCTGGTCGCTGCCATCGACGTTCATGGACCAGACCTCGGCCACATCGCCCTTCGGCGTGAAGCGACGCCAGCAGATGCGCTGGCCATCGGCGCTGAAGAACGGCCCGCCGTCGTAGCCGGGCACGTTGGTGAGGCGTTTCACGTTCGAGCCATCGGCATCGGCCGTATAGATCTCCATGAAGTATTGTTTGTCGATCTTCAGGCGCTCTTCGTCTTCTTTGCTGAGCTTCGTTTCATAAGCCTGACGATTGCTGGCAAAGACCATCTTCTTGCCATCGGGCGACCAGCCGCCTTCGGCGTCGTAACCACGCGTGTTGGTGAGGTTTCTGAGCTTCTTGTCGGCGAACGTGTATTCCCAGATCTCGTAGTGCTCGTCGTAGTCCCAGGAGTATTTGCGGACTTTGGAGGTCTTCCGCTCCTCATACTCGGCGTCTTGAAGTTTTTTCGAGTTCTCGTCGGTGTGCGTGCTCGCGAAGAGTACGCGTTTGCCGTCCGGATGAATCCAGGCGCAGGTCGTCTTGCCCATGCCGGGTGAAATGCGCTCCTGGTCACCCGTTTCGAGGTCCATCAGGTAGATCTGATAAAACGGATTCCCCTCCTCGCGCTCCGACTGGAAGATCATCTTCGTGCCATCGGCATTGAAGTAGCCCTCTCCAGCCCGGCGGCCCTCAAAGGTGAGCTGGCGCGGGTTCGTGATGAAATCCGCCTCGGTCTGGGCGAGGGCGGCGGTGGCAACGAGAGCAAAAAGCAGGGGGCGCATGGTTTCGGAGACGGTTATACGCCTGCAAACGCCGCCTGCGTGCGGAAAGTTGGCCTCAAAAAGCCGCGATCACGGGAGTTCTCCGACCGCTTTCAAGATCAGGCGGCGCAAGGACTCGCTAATCCAAAATTCAGCCTCCTTCTCCAGGCGGTCGAGCAGTGGCGAGACGGCGGGAATGAGGCTGCGTTCCTTCGCATCGCGGAGAATTCCCAGCAGACCGGTGGTCCGCAGGCCCAGCGCAGTGGCAGCGGCACGTCCTGCCAGCTCATCCATAAGCACCGCATCCGCCTTTCTTTCGACAGCCAGGGACAGCGCCGCCACCTCACCAGCCTGAAGTCGTGAGGAGGAGGTCAGCGAAGGTAGTAGATGTTGTGGCGCAGCCTTTTCGATAAAATCAGGAAAGTTCAGCCCTTGAAACCGAGCATCGACCTGCACCAGCCTCTAAAACTCCACCACCACCATCGTGGGGGCTAGAACTCTGCCGTACATCTGCCGCAGCAGATCCTGCTGCTCAATCAGGCAGAGATTCAGAACGACGGAGGTATCCGTGACGACGATCACAGGCTGCGCAGGGCGCGAATGGTTTCCAAATCCTGCTCCCAACGTTCCTCATCATATGATGGGATGCGACGTGCGTGGAGAGACTGGTCAAAGGCATGACGATCCATGCCGGCCATACGGGCAGCCACTCCGCGTGAGACATGCCCCGCCGCAAAAGCGCCACAGGCAAGATCGAGCAAGATTTCGACCTCGCCCATCTCAGTGAGCACCGGATCGTCAGGAAGCGTGATGGTCATGGGTGAGGATAAGAGAAATGCAGGCGGTGGCAAGGCCGCGTCTCGGGAGCGATCCCGGATCAGCGCCGCAGTCCACGCCATCGTCACGGAACAGGGTGCTAGCGACAGCCAAACTCACGGTTTCTGAATCAGCTCAAAGCGATACCAGCGGGAGCCGGTCTGGCCGTCCGGAATGATGATGGAGAACTCTTCGCCAGCCATGGCAGTGCGGATTTCATCGCGTTTTTCGATGCCGGTGGCATCGCGGGTCATGCCGACCATGCGGAGGTTGAAGGTGATCTTCGCGGGATCGATGCCGTCGAGGCTTTTGGTGGCGGTGCGGTCCACGCCGCGGTCCTGCCGGGAGTTTTTCCAGTTCGGACGCCAGGACTTGCCGTTGACGTAAGTGGGCTCCTCCTGGCCTTCGTGGCGTCCGGGCTTGGCGTTTTCGCCGTTGATCCAGTAGATGCCGTCTTTCTTCACGCGAAGCTCGGAAGGCCCGTCGATGAGGACCTCGATCATGAACTTTTTCGGCTCAGCCGGATCGGCGGCGGAGGTGAGGCTCATGCTGGTCACGGCCAGCATGAGGAGGAGGCAGAGAGAGCGTGTCTTCATGGTGTTGTGGATGGGTTGAAACGAGAGATATCTCAGCTAGCCGGGGCATCTGGAGGCGGCGTTCCAGCTTTCTCCAAGGCCTCGCTGAGGCGGTATTCGAGTTCGGCGATCTTGTAACCGTCTTCGCGAATCTTTTTGCGGGCCTCAGCTTCCATCTGGGCGATTTTTTCTTCGAGGTCGCGGACGCGTTTGTCGGGATTGGAGGAGGCAGGCGCGGCGGCGGTCGGGGCAGTGCCGACGGCGGTCATGAACTCCTTTTGGACCATGGCGAGGCGGGCTTCGGAGGCGGAGAGGCTTTTTTGGAGTTGGGCGATTTTTGCCTCGGCCTGACGAGTGGCTTCCTGGGCTTTTTTGACTTCGTTTTCCATGCCACCATCCGCCGCGAGGGCTTCAGCCTCGGCTTTGAGGCGGCGAAGTTCGAGTTCCTTGGCATCGACCTCCTCTTTCATCTTCAATCCGAAGGCCTGGGCGTCGGCGAGCCGTTTTTCGAGGTCGGCAGCACGGGAGTTGTGGGCCTCGACGGCTTTTTCGAGGGCACTGAGGCGACCATGCTCGGCGGCGAGGGCGGTTTCGAGGTCCTTGATGCGGGCCTGGGTGGGCGGGAGCTGGGCGGCGACCTCGCGGGTGGCGCCGAGATCGCTTTCGAGGCGGGCGATCTGCTGGGAGGCATCGTTCAGGCGGCGGTCGGCGACTTCGCGGTGGGTGGCGTAGCGCTGCTCGACATCGGCGAGCTTGGCGGAGGTGGTATCGAGCCGGTTCTGGACCTCGCCGAGGGCGGCGGTGGCGCGGGCTTTCTCAGCGAGGAAAGCGGCTTCGGCCTCGGTTTTGAGCTTTTCCTGAGCCTCCTGAGCAGCCGCGGTGAGGGAAGCAGTTAGAGCGGCGAGCTTGGATTTGAGCAGGGCGAACGCGGCGACAGCGGTGGCGAGGACGCCGACCAGCGCCCCGGAAGCAGCGTCCCCAAGGCCGGGAATGAAGGCGAGAATCATGCGGCCCATTCAACCCGCCGCCCTGCGATCTGTCCAGCACGCAATCGCTCCTTGAGCACGGAAGAAAGGACGCTAGTCTGCGCCCCCTTTTCCCCCAACCATCATGTCCAAGTTCAACATCCTCATCGCCGGCAACAACGACCCCATTTCGAGCAAAGGCATCGACCTGCTCAAAGCGGAGCCGTCTTTCAACGTGACGGTGGACATGGACCTGAAGGCCGAGGACAAGATGATCGAAGCCTCCCGCGAGGCGCACGCCATCATCGTCCGCAGCGGTGCCAAAGTGACCGCCAAAGTCATCGACGCCGCCCCAAACCTCAAAGTGGTGGGCCGTGCCGGTGTGGGCGTGGATAACATTGACGTGCCGGTGGCCTCGAAGCGCGGCGTGGTGGTGATGAATACCCCCGGCGGCAACACGATCTCCACCGCCGAGCAGGCTTTCACCTTGATGATGGCACTCAGCCGCAAAACCGCGCAGGCAAACGCCTCCATCGTGGCGGGCAAATGGGACCGCAAAAGCTTCCAAGGCACCGAAGTGTATGGCAAAACGCTCGTCGTGCTCGGCATGGGCCGCATCGGTGCCGAATTCGCCAAGCGTGCAAAGGCCTTTGGCATGAGCGTGGTGGCCTATGACCCTTATTTGAGCAAAAACCGGGCGGAAAGCCTCGGCGTGACGCTTTGCGAGGATCTCGACGCCGCCATCGTGCAAGCGGACTACATCACGATGCACATGCCGCTGACGCCGGAGACGAAGCACATGATCAATGCGAAGCGTCTCGCCAGCCTGAAGAAATCCTGCCGCATCATCAACTGCGCCCGTGGCGGCCTCATCGACGATGCAGCGCTGGCCGAGGCCCTCACCGCTGGCACCATCGCCGGTGCCGCCCTCGACGTGTTCGAGGTCGAGCCGCCTCCGGCTGATTACCCGCTGCTCAAGGCCCCAAACACCGTCTTCACGCCACACCTCGGTGCTTCCACTGAGGAAGCCCAGGAAAACGTGGGCATCGAAATCGCCGAAGTGATCAAGGCGCACCTTCTGCAAGGCACCGTCGTCAACGCGGTAAACATGCCGAACGTCGATCCGAAGGTCCTCGCGGAAATCGGTCCGTTCTTGAAGTTCGGTGAGCTGCTCGGCCGCCTCGTCTCGCAGTTCGCTCCTACCCGCAGCAATGTGGTGCGCATCAACTACAGCGGCAAAGTGGGCAGTGGAGACACCACCCTCATCTCCCGCGCCGTTTTGAAAGGTTTCCTGGAGCGCCCCGTCGGCGCCGAGCAGGTGAACTACATCAACGCCAACGGCGTGGCTGAAAACCTGGGCATCCGTTTCACTGAAAGCCGCCTCACGGACCCGAGCGAATTCAGCGATCTCATCGAAGTCGTCGCCAAGAATGACAGCGGCGAAGCCGCCAGCATCGCAGGCACCTTCTTCGCCGGTTCGCCGCGCATCGTGAAGGTCAACGGCCGCCGAATCGAAGCGAATCCCGAAGGCACGCTGCTCTTCATCGAAAACATCGACCGCCCCGGCATGATCGCCAGCTACAGCGCCATCCTGGGCAAGAACCAAGTGAACATCGCGGACATGTCTCTCAGCCGCGACAAGGAGAGCGGCAAGGCTTTGACCATCCTCACGCTCGACACCACGCCGAGCGCCGAGGTGATCGGCGAACTCGAAAAGATCAGCGGCATCAGCAAGGTGCATTGCGTGGCCGTTTGAGCCTTTTCCCATGTGTCTTCATCCCCTCATGCGCCCGGCGCTTTTCCTCACCGCCGGGATGCTGACGGGCTGCCGGAGCATGCCGGAGGGCATGGATGAGTTTTGGAGAAATCACGATCCGGTGGGGCATCGTCGCTACCACCGAGATGCCTACTATCCGAACGAGCGCCGCACGGGACTCAGACTACCAAAAGACTACTAAGCGAAGGAGATTTAAGCATCGGCGCATGTAACCATTGCCGAAGAGGGGGCTTGTGAGGTAATACCACGCTTCAAATATCCCCTCCCGCATGGCCATTTCCATTGATGACATCCTCCAGGCCGCCGAAGACCATCAGGCGAGCGACGTTTTCCTCCAGGAGGGCGAGGTGCCCCGCATGAAGATCAATGAGCAGCTCATGATCTTCGGAGATGAAAACCTCATGCTCCCCGCCATGGCCGGCCTGTGGCAGTCCTGCGGAGGTGACACGCTCAAGGATCTCGATGTGGACACCGGCATGGTCTCCCGCAGCGGCACCCGCTTCCGCGTGAATCTTCACAAAGTGATGGGCCGCCTCGCCGCCACGCTGCGTCGCGTGCGCACGGACATGCCGCAGCTCTCGAAGCTCGGTGCGCCGGAATGGCTGCTCACCCGCTGGGCCATGCAGGAGCACGGCATGGTCCTCGTCACCGGCTCCACCGGTCAGGGGAAATCCACCACGCTCGCTGGCATGCTGCACTGGATGAACACGAATGTGGCTCGGCACATCGTGACCATCGAGGACCCGGTCGAATACATCTTCACGAACAATCGCAGCATGTTCACCCAGCGTGAAGTAGGCCGTGACACGCCCAGCTTTACTCGCGGTCTGCGTGCCGCCATGCGTCAGGCACCGGATGTGATCTTCGTGGGAGAGATCCGTGATTACGATACCGCCTTCACGGCGCTGCAAGCTTGCGAGACGGGCCACCTCGTGATCGCCTCCATGCACAGTGCGACGGTGGCGGATACGATGGACCGCTTTGTGAATCTTTTCCCCGCTGATCAGGTGGGCATCGGCCTTCATCTGCTCTCCCACCAGCTCGTAGGCGTGCTTTGCCAGAAGCTCGTGCCTTGTAAAGACGGCCATCTCACCCTGCTCGTCGAGCATCTGCAAAACGGCGGCGCCGTGCGTGATTGGATCGCCCGTCGTGCCACCAGCGACATCAGCGAGTACATGACGCGGGCAAATGATCCGAACTGCCGAACTTTCCTCCAGTCCATCGTCGCCGCTTATGAGTCTGGCCTGATCGACGAGCCCACCGCCATCGCCGCTGCTGGCAATGAGGCGGAATTCCGCCGGGCCGCCCGAGGCATTTCTTGAATCCGTCTCCCTACTTATGCGCACCCACGACCTCATCGAATATCTTTACATGGTCATCGAACGCGGTGGCTCGGACTTGCACCTCGCGGCCGGTTCTCCACCGATGGGTCGCATCAATGGCGTGCTCGAACCCGTCACCGATGAGGAGTTTGATCTCGCCGATCTCCGCGAGCTGATCCTCGGCGTATTAAAAGAAAACCAGCGGGCCAAGCTCGAAAAAGAGTGGGAGCTGGACTTTGCCATCCAAGTGGAAAACCTCGGGCGCTTCCGTGGCAATGCCTGCTACGTCCTCGGCCGCATCGAAGCCTCCTTTCGCTACATCCCGAGCTCGATCCCCGAGCTGCGTGATCTCGGCCATGGCCCCACCGTGGAAGGTTTCGCCCATCTGCGTGATGGCCTGATCCTCGTCACCGGCACCAGCAATTCAGGCAAGACCACCACGCTCTCCTCCCTCACCCAGCACATCTCCCGCGTGCGAAAAGCCACCATCGTGAGCATTGAGGATCCCATCGAGTACCTCTTCGCCCACGGCCAGAGCGTCATCCGCCAGCGTCAGGTGGGTGCGGATACACACAGCTTTGCCGCCGCCATCAAAAGCGCCCTGCGCCAGGACGCCGATGTCATCATCGTCAGTGAGCTGCGTGACATGGAAACGATGCGCACCGCCCTCACCGCTGCCGAAACGGGTCACCTCGTCGTGAGCACGCTGCACACCCATGACGCCCCCAGCACCATTCTGCGCATCATGGATGCCTTTCCCGAGGAGCAGCAGGAGTTTGTGGCCTCACAGCTCGCCAGCTCACTGCGTGGCGTCATCTGCCAGTCCCTCATCGCGCGGCGTGATCAGCCTGGCCGCGTCATGGCCTCTGAGATCATGGTGGGCAGTTCTGGCATCGCCTCCACCATCCGCTCTCGCCGCCTCACTCAGCTCCCGAATCTCATCCAGCTCGGTTCAGTCAATGGCATGCATACCATTGATGACAGCCTCCTCCACCTCGCCAACCACGGCTTTATCACCATAGATGATGCCCTTGTCCGCGCCCGGGATGCCGATTTCGTCCAGATGAACCACCGCGCCTTCCTCCGCGAGAACCGGTGAAGTCTCACCGCATCGCCCCCATGGCCGGTTTCGGCGGTGTGAGGCCGCCGAGTTGATTGCGGAACTCATACACATCACTGCGGTAGAGCGTCTCCTCATGCCAGAGTGCTCTGCCATCCACCAGATAGCCCGTGGCAGTGACTTGCAGGCAGGCGGCACCTGTTCGCAGCTCCAGATGAGCCGCCTGGGCTTTGCTGGCATTCACCGCACGGATCACCTCAGCGGCTCCCACGATGCTCAGACGGCACTTTTGAGTCCAAAACGCATACAGCGAGCCTTTCGCCGCTGGTTTCGTCAAACCCGGGCAAAGAGCCGTCACGATGTGGCGACGCTCAAAAATCACCGGTTGATCATCCGCCAGCCTCACCCGCTCCAACAGCCATAGCGGCTCCTCCGGCTTCAAATTCATCTTCACCGCCATTTCCGGCACAGTGGTCTTTTCGAGGCGGATAACCTTCGTGCCAGGCGTTCGCCCCGCTGCCACTGCCTTTTCTGTGAAGCTCACGAGACGCTGCAAATCATAATCCAGCACGCCCTCCCTCACAAAGGTGCCCGCACCTTGGCGGATCTCCAGCAGCCCGGCGGAAACGAGGCTGCTGAGGGCCTTGTTCGCTGTGGGACGACTGGTGTGATACCTCTCAGCAATCTCCCGCTCCGTCAAAAAACGAGCACCTGCCGCAAACGACCGCCCGCGCAGTAGTCTGCGCAGTTTCTCGACGAGCTGGTGGTGCAAGGAGGTCATACCGGTGGCGATTTTGTCCGCAAACAGACCTTTGACAAGTGGCTAAGCCAATTCAAAAACTGGCTAAGCCAATCCTACCCCCATGAAATACAGCTACTCCGACCTCGCCAAAATGATCGACCACAGCCTTCTGCATCCTACCATGACGGATGCGGACCTGGAAGCAGGCTGCCAACTGGCCGCCAAGTATCAGGCGGCCTCCGTCTGCATCAAACCGTATGCCGTGAAGCAGGCCGTGGCATGGCTGAGCGGCTCTGGCGTCCTCGTCGGCTGCGTGATCGGCTTTCCGCATGGCAATAGCACCACAGAATCCAAGCGCTACGAGACCCAGCTCGCCTGCCAGGACGGCGCAAACGAGATCGACATGGTCATCAACATTGGCAAAGCCCTCGGCGGTGATTGGGACTACGTCGAAGCGGATGTGAAAGCCGTGTGTGACGAGGCTCACCGCCACGGAGCCAAGGTAAAGGTCATCTTTGAAAACGACTACCTCACCAACGGTGGCGCAGGTTTGAGCAGCGATGACTTCAAACGCAAGCTCTGCGAAATCTGCGAACGCGCCGGAGCCGATTGGGTGAAGACCAGCACGGGTTACGGGTTCGTCAAACAGGCCGACGGCAGCTACAACTACAAGGGAGCCACCGAGCACGACCTTGCGCTCATGCGGGCCAGTTGCTCGCCCAAAGTGCAGGTGAAGGCCGCAGGCGGCGTGCGTGATCTCGATGGCCTCATCAAGGTGCGTGACCTTGGCGGTAGTCGCTGCGGAGCCACTGCCACCGCAGCCATGATGGACGAATATCGCCGGCGCGAAGCTGCCGGAGAAAGCGGTGACTCCTCCGGCAAGATCGGCTCGGGAGGCTACTGAGCCTCGGAGACAAGGCCTGCGGTATTCACCGTGCGAATGCGATAGACGTGCTTTTTGCCCGCTTCGGGCTTCGCATCGGTGAAGGTCATCTTCACCAGCGGCATGGCGGGTGTGTCGCTGTATTGCAGACCTTGGAAGATAGGGCGTCCGAAGGGGTTTTTGGCCTGATCCGGCACGGTGGCGATCTTTTGACCATCCCGCTCAATGATGAAATGCGCGATGCCGCTTTCGAGGTCGGCCTCGGCATCCCAGGCGAGCTCGCTGCCGTTCACACGGAGGTTCGAGGGAGCAGGTGGCGGTGTGGTATCCGGCACCAGCGTGTCTTTCACATAGTGCATCCAAAGCTTCGCCACGACCTCGTTCGGCAGCCAGACGGCTTTCGCATGGTCACCAGCATATTGTTTCGCAGAAACGGCCTCAGTGGTGAGCAGCGTGGAAAGCCAGGCACCCTCTTCCGGCATGGTGCGGAGAGGTTCGCCGAGCTTTTCAGGCAAGCGAAGCGCCAGACAGGCATCGAGCCACGCGATGGCCATGTAGCGTTGATTGCCGCACTCATGGCTGGTGAGCGGATCGACGGCCACGCCGATGAGCCCGCCCTTGCCACGCACCGCCGTGAAGAAGGCTTCATTCGCCGGCCACACACCGGCGAAGCGACCCTCTTTGACACTCACGCCTTCTTTCGTGCCTGGATTGCACATCATGGGCACCTTCAGCGCGGCCTCTGGAAGGGTATGGGTCTTGATGGTGCCACGCTTTTCATCGGCGGTGAGCAGCGGCACACCGGAACGCAGCCACGTGGCGGCGACACGTTCAGGATGCAGCAAGGTCATGCCACCTGCCCAATGACCGCCGCCGCTGTGTCCCCAAAGCGCCCACGGCACTTTCGCGAGCTCGGGATGGCCGCTTTTCGCGCCGAGATCAGCCAGGCACTTCTGGAAGGCCTCATCGCTGCCATGGCGCGGATCACACCACATCTGGCAATCGGCCTTGTCTGGCTGTTCGTAGCTCGGAGCCAGCAGGGCGCAGCCGTGTTTCTTGGCCAAAGCCTGCCAGTGAAGGTCAAAAGCACCCGTGAGACCCGATTTGCATGATCCTTCCCCACAACCGTGCTGATGCACGATCACACCACGGATCTCCTTCACGCCGGGCGGCAGCCAGATGGTGTAGTTTACTGGAAAGATGAGCTTCGAGGCCTCATAGCGGACGCGATAGTAAGGCGGACCAGCCTCAGGAAAGACATCATAAGGAGCCACTTGGGCATGAAGAGCGGTGGCGGCGAGACAGAAGAGGGTAAGCAGGCGCATGGGGCTTTGAAAAACGCTGACCCCAGCCTCTCTCCATCGACCAACGTGAAATCTCCCGCGTTGGCTCACGTTCCCCTCTCATGCGCCTCCTTTCCTGTCTCTTCGCCCTCGCTTCCAGCCTCGCTGCGGCCACCCAGCCAAACATCGTGATCATTTTCATGGACGACATGGGCTACGCCGACGTTAGCTGCTTTGGTGCCCAGGGCTATCAAACGCCGCATATCGACAAGCTGGCCGCCGAGGGGCGCAAGTTCACCAATTTTCATGTGGCCCAGCCGGTGTGCAGCGCCTCACGCACCGCGCTACTCACGGGTTGCTATCCGAACCGCCTCGGCATGCACGGCGCTCTCGGGCCTTCCGCGAAGCATGGCATTCATGCCGATGAAATGACCATCGCCGAGCTGGTGAAGCAAAAAAACTACGCCACCGCGGCGGTGGGAAAATGGCACCTCGGTTCCCTGCCCCCGTTTTTGCCGGTGAAGCATGGCTTCGATCAATACTACGGCATCCCCTACTCGAACGACATGTGGCCTTACCATCCGCAGGCGAAGAAGGGCAGTTACCCGAAGCTCCCGATGATCGAAAACGACCGCGTCGTGGACGAGGAGATCACGCCGGAGGATCAGACGAACCTCACCACCGACTACACGACGCGTGGGGTGAGTTTCATCGAGAAGAACAAGGACAAGCCGTTCTTCCTCTACCTAGCCCACAGCATGGTGCATGTGCCGCTGTTTGTGAGCGAGAAGTTCAAAGGCAAGTCCGGCAAGGGTCTGTTTGGCGATGTGATGATGGAGGTGGACTGGTCCGTGGGCCAGATCATGGACACGCTAAAGAAAAACGGCCTCGAAGAGAACACCTGGGTCATCTTCACCTCCGACAATGGTCCGTGGCTGAGCTACGGCGACCACGCTGGCAGCGCCGGACCTCTCCGCGAAGGCAAAGGAAGCTGCTGGGAAGGTGGCACCCGTGTCTCCGGCATCATGAAATGGCCTGCCAAGATCCCCGCTGGCACCACCACGGACTCGATGATGATGACGATCGACATCCTCCCCACCATCGCCCATGTCATTGAGGCCAAACTGCCCGATCACCAAATCGACGGACTGAACTGCTGGCCCATCGTCGCCGGTGAAAAAGGCGCGGTGAACCCGCACGAATTCTACGCCTTCTACTACGAGCAAAATCAGCTCCAGGCCATCACCAGCGGGGACGGACGTTGGAAGCTCCAGCTCCCTCACAAGTATCGCAGCATCGCCGGTGTGACCGAAAAGGCTGAAAATGGCATTCCCGTGCTCTACAAACAGCAAAGCATCGAACAGCCGGAACTTTACGACCTGTACACTGATCTCAGCGAATCGAAGAACGTGGCCTCAGAGCATCCCGAAGAGCTCGCGAAGCTTCAAAAGCATGCGCAGACCATTCGTACGGAGTTGGGCGATAGCCTCATGAAGCAACCCACCGGCAGAGGCACTCGCGAACCGGGCCGGGTGAAGGAGTGAGTCAGTTGCTGGCGAGGTGCTGCTCCAGCGATTCAACTCGCTGGAGTAGATCCGCATCACCAGGCATCTGACGGCTGGCTTCGCGCAGGTGAGTCAGTGACTCGCGAAGCCGTCCCTGCTGACTTCGAATGATGCCGAGCAATCGGTGCGTGAAAGCATTGGCGGGGTCTTTTTGGAGCACCTCGGCGAGAATCTCGGCAGCCTCATTGGTTTTACCGGTTTTGAAAAAGCCCAGCGCCTTGGTGTAGAGCATGGCGGGAGCCGTCGCCGATACAGGGCTGTGCTCATTCAGTCGGTCGATCACGCTGATGGCCTCCTGGGGGCGGCCCAGACGAAGAAGGGAGTTCGAGAGATTGAGCACGCCATTGGAGAAGGCCGGCTCGATTTCAACGGACTTGCGAAAGCACTCGGCAGCCTCTTTTTCGCGACCTTGGCCGGTGAGTGCCACGCCTAGATTACTCCACACACGGTATTTGCCGGGGCTTTTGCTCGAGGCATCCGCCCACAAAGTCTCTGCGCTGCTCCACACGAGATTTCGAAAGACCGTGGCACCACAAAGGGCGAGCAGCAGAGCGGCGGCAATGGCACGGCCAAGCTGAGGCCGCGCAGCAAGGGCCTGGCGCAGTAGATCGAAAAGGCAGGCGAGCATGATGAAGATGCCCGCTGAGGGCAGATAGCTGCGATGCTCGGCCACCATGTCCGGCAGCGGCACGAGGCCGGAGGAGATGGAGATGCCGAGGTAAAACCACAGCACGGCAGCCAGCCCCAACCGCGCACGGCCATCCACCTGCCGCCAGCGTCGAAAGGCGAGCACAGCGAGGAGGATGAGGGCGAGGTGCAACAAGAGCGAGCCCGCCACCGGCCAGCTCAGCAGCGTGCTGTGCGTGTCCCAGGCAGGATCAATGTTCTGGCCGGAGGGCCAGAGCATGAGCCGCAGGTAGTGGGCGATGACGGTGAACTGGGTGAGCAGGTATTGCAGATGCGTCACCGGTTCATCGCGTGAGTTCACGATGTTCAGGCCTGCACTGAGATCGAGGCTGCCGCCATTCAATGCGGCAGAGGACATCAAAACAAGCAACGGAATCACTGGCAGCGTGGCGAGCAGTGGCCATGCACGACGAAGGGAAGTTTTCCATTCAGCCTGGCCCACGAGTACATCGAGCAGCACGATGAGTAGCGGTGTGACGAAGGCGCATTCTTTCGTGAGCATCCCCAACAGCATCACCAAGGCCGCAGAGCCTCGAAAACGAATGACGCGTGTTTTTTCGAGCCCGCCCTCCGTGGAGCGAAAATACAACCACGCGGCCAGCAGGCTCCAAAAGGCCGCCAGCGAGGTGAAACGCTGCACGATGTAGGTGACGGACTCGATGGCGAGCGGATGCACCGCGAAGAGAAGGGCCGCACAGGCCGGGATGAAGGTCGTGGAGGCTTCGGTGATCTTGCCCACCTTACTCAAGCGACTCATCATCAGCCTCAGCACAGCCCACAGCAGCAAGCTGTTCGCGGTATGAACGAGCACATTCACCAGACGGAAGCCCCAGGTGTTCCAACCACCCAGAGCATAGTTCAAATAGAAGGTGGCATACGAGACGGGCCGGGTGACGAAATTGACCGCAAGATCGGGATCCAGGCCCATTTGCTGCGGTGCGCTCACAAACTCCTGAAAGCGAAACGGATACCCAAAACTCTCCGCGCGAAAAACGGGGTTGTTGATGAGATAGGTGTCATCGTCGAAGACCATCGGAAAACGCAGCGTCCAGCCGTAAAGTGCGATGCAGAGCAGCACGATGGCCGCAGGCACCTTCCAAGCCCTCGGTTTGTCGAGAGGCACGGGAGCTGGAGGGGCTTTGACGGGACGTTTGCGGGCTTTTTTTGCCATGCCAGCACTCTGCCGCGAGGCGGGGGCAACAGGCAAAAGACAAGCCTTGTCAGGTCCCACGCCACATCTGCTCTATGCCCCGTTGTCACGCACCCACTGGCCGGCACGCAGATAGAGCTCGGCGGCACTGCGGAGCTGGAGCTTGTCTTTGATTCGGGCACGGTAGGTCTCGACGGTGGATTCGCCGAGGTTGAGCGCGGTGGCGATGTCTTTCGTGCTCTTGCCCCGACCGAGCATTTGAAAGACTTCCAGCTCGCGATCCGCTAGGGTATCCACGCCAGCGAGCGTATTGGGGGTGCGTTTCTGGCTCATCCGCTGCAGCAGGCGGGCGGTGACGCGGTGGCTGGCATAAATCTCACCTTCCAAGACACATCGGATGGCTTTGACGACCTCGGAGGAGGCTTCGTTTTTCGTGATGTAGCCGCGGGCACCGGCGCGGAGGGCACGCTCGGCATACAGATCCTCGTCATGCATGGAGAGCACGAGCACCTGCACGTCCAGGCCGAGCGCCTTGATGTCTTTGAGCAGCTCGAGGCCGCTGGAGCCGCCGCGCAGGGTGAGATCGACGATGGCGATGTCTGGCTTTTCTTTTTCGAGAAGGATCATGGCATCGCGGTTGTTATCCGCCTCACCACAGATCGTCACACCGAGCTCGCGAGTGATGAGCTGGATGAGATGCTCGCGGAACATGGGATGATCCTCGACGATGAGCACGCGGGCGGGCTTGGGCTTGGCGGAATCGGGCATGGTAGGAGGAGGCGGAGGGTTGAAATTACTCGTGATGAAGAGGAACGACACATCGCAGCGTGGCACCACGAGGATCAGGCGCGGACAAGACGAGGCTGGCACCGATCATCTGGGCGCGGTAACGCATGGTGCGCATCCCCATGCCACCGTCTTTGCGCGGATGAATGGGAAAGCCTTTACCGTCATCCACCACGGTCAGCACGATGCTTTGCTCATCGCCGTCGATCTTGATGTGAACGCATTGCGCCCCGCCATGGCGCACGGCATTGGCCACCGCCTCTTGGGCGATTCGGTAAAGATGCATGGCCGCTTCGGGAGGGGAGATTTGCACATCACCAGTCTCCTCGACCTCGATCTGCACGCCCGTGAGGCGGGAGGTGGAGCGGGCGAGATCGCTGAGAGCCACGGCGAGGCCGTGGCGGTCCACATGCACGGGGAAAATGCCGCGGGCGAGGCCGCGGGCCTCTGTGACCGCCTGCTGGATGGATTGTTGGATGAGCTCGGCATCCTGCGCGCAGTCATTTTTTTGCCCCTGAAGATCATCGGCCAGCGAACGGGCAGCCAGACCGATGGCGGCGAGGTGCTGGCAAAGGCCGTCGTGAAGGTCCTGGCCGATGCGCTGCTGCTCGTGCTCGCTCACCGCCACGAGATCGGCTTCGAGCTGGCGGCGTTCTTCCAGCGCCTCAATGCGGGCGGCGTCTGCCTCCTGCCGGTTGCGCACGGCGGTGACGGCATAGGCCACCACGCTGAAGAAAATAACACGACTCATCGTGGCCCACACATAACCCAGCGTCGTCTCGTAGGGATGCGTGTCGTAGTTCGATGCCCACCAAAATACCCCGCAGATCACCGCCATGCCATAACCAGCGCGGTTGCCCGCCCACCAAACCGCCATCAAGATGGGAGCGGCGTAGAAAACGAACAAGCTCAGCTCCCACGTCGTCGTGCGGTCGATCCAGGCCATGCCACTCGCCAGCAGCAGTGGAACGAGCAGCGCCACAATCTCAGGCTGGCGGCGCATCAACTGCGTGAGCCGGGCCCATGGGCTGATGGGCATAACGCTGGCCTGTGAGGGGAGAATGGAAACTTCGGAGGTCATGGTGCTATCTCCCGCATGATGCGCACAAATTCGTGATAATCGCGGATATAATCACCCGCATCGTAGGCATGCGAGGCCAGCACGAGCAAGACGGAATCCGCGCTGTGACCGCTGGCCTCTGCCCACACCATCGGCGGCACCAGCACACCGATCTCCGGCCGGTCGAGCAAGATCTCCTCCTGGCTCGTGCCGTCATCCATGCGCAGGCGGCAGGTGCCGTGGGCGCTGACGAGGAACTGGCTGCACTCGCGGTGCGCATGCTCACCCCGCACCTGCTGGCCAGGAATGGCATAGGTCCAAAAACAACGCGCCGGCTTGAAAGGCAGTACTTCGGCAAACTCGATCACCGCCAGGTCTCCCCGCACGGCATCCCGCGCATGGCGCAGCTCCACCACCTTCACCCCGCGCACGGCGGACTCGCGCATCGTCATCGGGGCGATCATGCGGGCACCTCCTGGCTGCTAAAGACTTCCCGCACGAGTGACTGCGGCCTGCCAGCCACCGTCAGAAAGGCACGGCCCACATACTCGCCGATGATGCCCAGCATGAGCAACTGCGCCCCGCTGAAGATCGCCAAGGCGCCCATCAGCGAAGGCCAGCCCGCCTGCCGGGACTCGACCAACAGCAGCTCCGCCGCCACCGCACCCAGCAGCAGCACACCACCGGCGCAAAGCACCACGCCCAGGACGGAGGCGATGCGCAGCGGCATCACGCTAAAGCCAAACAACAGCCCACAGGCCAGCCGCACCAGCTTTCTCAGCGTGTAGCCGCTTTCCCCACCCGCCCTTGGATCGTGTGCCACTTTCAGACGAGTAAAACGGTTCGTCGCCCCCAGAATCAGCCCGTCGAGATACGGAAACGGGCTGCGATGCGTGGCCACGCGGTCGATCAATTCACGCGTCACCGCCCGGAAGCTCGACAGATACAGCTCACGCGGCTTGCCGAGCAAAAACGTGGCACAGGCATTCGCCACCCGACTGCCCACATTTCGCCACCACGCGTGTTTTTTCTCCTCGTAGAATGTATAGGCCACTTCGGCATCGGATGCCCGCAGATGCTCCAGCAGGCGGCGGGCCTCCGAGACGGGGTTTTGCAGGTCATCATCCAGATTCACCACATACCGTCCGTGCGAGCGACGCCAGCCTTCGAGCACTGCCGCATGCTCTCCGTAGTTCCTAGCCAGTTCCACCAACACCACCGGCGCGGGAAAATCCGCCACGAGCCTCCGCGCCTCCGCAAACGTGCCATCCGTGCTACCATCATCCACCAGCACCAGCTCCCAGGTATCGCGCAGCGTCATCGCCTCCGCCCGAAAGGCTCCCAGCAGGGGACGCAGCATCTCACCCGTGTTGTGAAGGGGGATGACAAAGCTGAATTCGGGGGCGGGGTGATCCATGAGGGGCACCACGATTGGAGCACGACGCCTCGAAGCATGCACATGACCCGAGACGTGGCGCATTCCGCCACTCGGATGTCATGGCGAATCCGTTTTTCCCAGCGAAGGCAGCAGCCACTCATCGCGCGGAAAGAGGTCCGTGTTCGATGGACCGAGCTTCGAGCGATCAAAGTCCGGGCCGAGGGTTTGGATCTGCGAATCTTGGCCCAGCACCGGCCCGAGCAGCGCGTGCAAATCCACCCCTGCGGATCGGAAATACGCCAGCACCTGCGCATCATCCAAACGGCCCTGGAGCCGCGCCACATCCAGCTTCAGCGGCTCCGCCATGCCGATCCCGATCACCCCGCCGAAGACCATCACATGCGGAAACACCTTCACCATCGTCTCCGCTACACGCGGCGTGGGCAGCCACGTCACCGCCATGCCGCCAGGACGCAGGCGGGCCTTCAGCAATTCAAAATACTCCTCCGAGTAAAGCGTGCCCGAATGCGCACTCGTCGGCCGCAGCGCATCCGCCTCAATCACATCGAACTGGCCGCCATCGCGCAGGATCATTATACGCCCGTCCCCGGCCACCTGATGCACGCGAGCATCTGCCAGCACCGTCTTCACCGCCTCCGCGCCCGGTTCATCCTGAACCGCCTCCAGCGTGCGCATCTGCCCGGCCACGATCTCCGCGCACCAAGCCTCACGCGTCTCCTTTCTCACCAGCATCGCATGCAGGGTATCGCCCGAGCCCAGGCCGATCAAAGCCACACGTTCCGGATTCTCATGCAGCAACACCGGCAGCGCCCCCAGCAGCGTATGAACGCCGCCAAACGGAATCCAGCTTTGGCCGATGCCATTGATGAAGACGGAGATCTTGCCCGGCTCCGCCTCATCTCGTTTCAACACCGAAAGGCCCGTGGCATCCTCCGCCAGCCACAGACGATCTTGCTGAGTGCCATGCACCAGCGCCCACAGACTCTTTTGATCCGGCAGCATCCAAAAAACCGCCACGCCCATCACCAGCGCCGCCACACGCCACACCCGCCGCATGCCTGCCGCCAGCAAAAGTGTCCCCACCACGGCCAGCAGCATGAAAACACCCGCGCTGCCCCAAACAGGCAGCAGAACCGCCGTCACCCCCGCCGCACCGGCCATGCTGCCGAGGATGTTCGCTCCTTGCAAAGCCCCCGTGCGCCAGCCCACATGGCGCTCATCCGTCTGCACCGCCTTTTGCACCAGCGGAAACCCGGCCCCCATCAGGAAGGTCGCCGGAAACATCACCGCCAAAGGCACCACCACATGCAGCAGCGGATACGTCCACACATGCGCCGCATCCTCAAGCTTCAAATCCCCCTTCCACCAGCCCAGCAGCAGCCGCAGCGCCATGTCCGCATCCACCGGCTCATAGCTCGCGAGGTAGGCGGAGAGCGAGGACGACGCCAGCAAATGCAGCGCCAGCACCGCACCGCAGGCCGCGTAGAGCACCGCCAGACCTTGCAGCCTCAAAAACACCCGCCACGCATCCTCAAAGCACCTCGCCACCAACGAGCCCGCCACCGCTCCGCCGCCCAATCCACCCAGGTACACCGCCAGCAGTGTGCCCATCGTATGCGCCGAGGACTTCGCCATCGCCCCGAGCACTCTCAGCCACACCATCTCCGCCGCCAAAGCCGTGAAGCCTGTCACGAAAAACACCCCCAGACAGACCACTAAGCGATAGGAAGCCTGCTTCGATACCACCGGGTCATTTTCATTCTCCACATCCTTCATCCGCCAAACGCCCATGATCATCAAAACCGCGCACAAGCCATTGCCGAGTGCCGCCCAGCGCAGCGCCCCTTCGACACCACTCGTCGGCAGCAGCACCCACGTCGCCAAAAAAGCCCCCAGCGCCGCTCCCAGCGTGTTCGCGGCATACAGCAGGCCGATACGACCCGCCGCATCCGGTGCCTGCCGCGTCACCACGCGTGCCAGCACCGGCAGCGAAAGCCCCATCAGCAGCGTCGGCGGCAGCAAACACCCAAACAACACCAACGCCGACATCACCCGTGACTCCACCAACATCACCAACCGCTCGTAAAGCACATCATGAAACAACCATGCGCTGCACAGCCCGAACAACCCGATGCCGATTTCCGCCTGGATAAAGACCACCACATTCGCCCGCGTCGAAAGACGATCCGCCAACCGGCCGCCAATCAAGCTGCCGATGCCCAGCCCCGCCATGAAAGCCGTCACGATGATCGTCACCGCCACCACATCACCTCCGGCAAACAGCACCAGCAGCCTTTGCCACGCCATCTGATCCACCAGCGCTGACATCCCCGAAATCAAAAACACCCCGTACACCCACGGGCCACATGCAGCTCTCATGGCTGCGCTGGACCACCGTCCAGCGAGGCGAGCAGGCGCGGCACATCCGGGTCCTCCGGCCGCAGCACGCAGGCATGCGAGAGATACTGCCGCGCCCGTTGCACATGCCTGTGATGGTGGTGGATCATGCCCAGTAGCTTGTTGGCAAAAAAATGATCCGGCTCCAGCCTCAGGATGCCAGCCAGCAATTCCGTGGCCTCGTCATGACGGCTCAGGCCAGCCAGTGAGATGGCTGCATTGTAAAGCACATCCGCATCCTGCTGCGCCTTGGCATTGGAACTCAGCAGCCCAGCCGTCACCTCATGGCACTCCTGCCAGCGCATCTGCCTCACCAAAGAGCTCGAAAGGTTCCGGCTGGCCGCCAGGGAGTGCGGCTCGATCTCCAGCGCCCTGCGAAAGGCCTTTTCCGCCGCATTGAAATCTCCGGCGTCAAAGAGGGCGCTCCCGAAATTATTCCATGCCACTTGATGCGCCGGGCTTTTTGCCACCGCGTCTGACCAGAGCGAGACGCCCGTGCGCCACACCTCGTTGCGGGCGAGCGTCGCCACTGCCATCACCGCCACCACCAGCCCTGCGGCCACCGGGCGGATCTTCCCACTCAGCCGTTCCAGCATGCAAGCCAGGGCCACCAAAATGCCGATGGATGGGAGATAGGTGCGGTGCTCAGCCATCATTTCGGGCAGCGGCACCAGCCCGGAGGAAACCGAGATCGTCCCGAAGAACCACAACACAAAGGCAAACACCAGCCTCCCCTGCCCTCCCATCCACCGGCGGCTACGCAGCCACCACGCCGCACACAACAAACTGACCAAAACCGTCACCGCCCGCAGCACCGCCCCATCGAACAACGAAATCTTCACCGGCCAGTCGTGGCATATATTTTGCCCGGAAGGCCACACGATGAGCCGCAGATACTCCACCAGCACCGTCCACTGCGTGATCACATACTGCCCATGTCCCCATGGCTTCTCCCCCAGGTTCACGATCTGCAAGGCCTGCCCCAGGCTCCACTCGCCACCGTTCTGCGCCGCCGAGACTGCCATCACCATCACCGGCACCACCGGCAGGATGCAGAGCAATGGCAGCGCACGCCACAACGCCGTGCGCAGCCGTGTGCCGAGCACCAGCCAGTCAAGCCCCACCGCCAGCAGCGGCACCATGACCGCGTCTTCCTTCGTCAGCATCCCCGCCAGTGCCGCCACCACCGCCGCACCTCGCAGCCAGTGGCGGTTACGGCCTTCCGCAGAGAGGGAGCCGAGATAAAACCACAGGCACAGCAGCACCCAAAACGTGCCGAGCGAGGTGAAACGCTGCACGATGTACGTCACCGATTCCACCGCCAGCGGATGCACGGTAAAAAGCAGCGCGGAAACCACCGCGATGAACATCGCCGCCCGCAGCCTCCGCAGCACACCGAAGATCAGCAGACCGTTCAGCGCATGAATCACAATATTCACCACGCGGAACCAGCGTGGCTCAAAACCATCCAGCGCATGATTCCCATGCAGTGTGGCATACGCCAGCGGTCGCAGCAGCATGTTCGCAGCCAGATCCGCGTCCAAGCCCGCCTTCAGCGGCCACAGGGCGAAGTCACGAAACGAAGCCAGATATGAAAACGCAGCGCTTTGGAGGAACAACGGGTTGTCCTTCATGTAAGCGCAGTCGTCGTAGGTCATCGGAAAATCCGCCGTGCGTCCGTAAAGCCCGGCACAAAGCATGGCGATCAGCATCGCCATCCATATACCTGGCCGCCCGCTCCAAGATGAGCAGGAGGGCGGCGGCGGCGGCAGCGCGATGGGGATTTTTCGAACGTTGCGTTTTCGAGCCATAACGTCGGCAGTGTGTCATGAGCCTTGTCACTTCCGCAAAAGACACCCCCGGTGGCCGGAGCCACCACCGCCACGTGATCATCCGATGCTCATTTGTCCCCGTCATAACCACACCCCACGTCATTACCCGCGCCAACGCCATGACAAAGCAGTGACCTCCCTCATGTGGCGGTCATTGCGTCATACCTGTGGTGTCTAGCGAGGCTAGCAGGCGGCTCACATCGGGATCACCCGGCTGCACCATCTCCGCTCGCGAGAGATACTGCCGCGCCCGCCGCGGATGCTGCAAATGGTGATGCAGCATCCCGAGCACCTTGTTGGCAAAGAAATGGTTCGGCGACTTCTGGAGGATCTGCTCCAAAACTTGGGCCGATTCCTCATGCCTGCCCATGCCCGCCAGCGAAAGGCCCACGTTGTAAGCGAGGTCCAAGTTTTGGCTCGCCTTCTCATTCGAGTTCAGCAGATCCATCGTCAGCTCGTAGCACTCCTGCCAGCGCTTCAGCCGGATGAGCATCATGGAGAGATTGCATCGAGCACCCAGATAGCGTGGCTCGATTTCTAGGCACTTCCACAACGCCTTCGCCGCCGATTCAAAATCCCCTGCCTCCGCATAGGCCGCTCCCAGGTTGTTCCAGGCCCCGTATTGAGCTGGACTCTTCGCCACCGTATCCTCCCACAGCGTCACATCCGTGCGCCACACCTCATTGCGCAGGCAGGTGCCCAGCGAGAGTGCAAACACCGCCACACCCGTCACCAGCGGCCCCGGCAGAAAGCCCGGAAGCTGCCGCAGCCTATCCACCCCACACACCAGCGCCACCAGCACGCCGATGGAGGGCAGGTAGCTGCGGTGCTCCGCCATCATGTCCGGCAGCGGCACCAGCCCCGAAGAGACCGAGACCGTTACGAAGAACCACAGCACAAAGGCAAACACCAGCCTCCCCTGCCCACCCATCCACTGGCGGCTACGCAACCAACCCACCACTCCCAGCATTCCCAGCAGCAGCGCCGCCGCACGCAGCACAGGCCCCTCCGTCACCGACTGAAACACCGGCCACTGTGGATACAAATTCTGCCCCGAAGGCCACACGATCATCCGGAGGTATTCCACGATCACCGTCCACTGCGTGATCACATACTGCCAGTGCCCCCACGGCTTCTCCCGGAGGTTCACGATGTGCATCGCCTGCCCCAGACTCCACTCCCCGCCGTTCTGCGCCGCAGATACCGCCATCACCATTACCGGCACCAGCGGCAGTGTGAGCAGCAGTGGCACCGCCCGCCATAGCGCCGTGCGCAGCCGCGTGCCCACCACCAGCCAATCCAGCCCCACCGCCAGCAGCGGCACCACCACCACATCCTCCTTCGTCAGCATCCCCAGCAGCGCCGCCGCCACAGCCACCGCCTTCAGCCCGTGCCGCCGCCACCCTGCCACCTCCACCGCTTTCAAATACAATGCCAGGCACAGCAGCACCCAGAACGCCCCCATCGAGGTAAACCGTTGCACGATGTACGTCACCGATTCCACCGCCAGCGGATGCGCCAGAAACACCAGCGCCGAACTCACCGCGATGAACCGCACCGAAGCCGCACTCATCAGCCCGCGCCCCTCCAACGCCCGCCCCAGCTTCAGCAGCAGTACCAAGATCAGCCAGCCATTTGCCGCATGCAGCACCATGTTCACCACGCGAAACCACCGCGGCTCAAACCCATTCAGACCATGGTTCAGGTAGAACGTCGCATACGCCAGCGGCCGCAGTAGCATGTTCGCCGTCAGATCCGGCTCCGTGCCCAGCTTCACCGGCCACTCTGCAAAGCCCCGGAAATCCGCCAGATAGGCAAACGCCCTCGACTGCGCGAAAAACGGATTGTCCTTCATGTAGTAGCAGTCATCGAAGGTCATCGGAAAATCCGCCGTCCAGCCGTAAAGCCCCGCGCAGAGCATCCCGCAGGCCAGCGCCATCCAGCGCACGAGTTGGGAATCCGTGAACCAAATCCGAATCGGCGGTGCCGACGTTTCAGCCGCCGAGGAACCTGTTTTTCGATGCATTCGTTTTTTCGCCATCACCCCGCCAGACTGCCACGAAACCGCCCCCGCCATCAAAAGACAGCCCTCGTCCGCCACCACGCCACCCGCCGCCCGATACGCCTCCTCCTCCCGTCCTTCATCCATCCACCCCGCTTTCATGCCCACCGCTACAAAGGCCGTCGCGGCAACCGTTCACCGCCTCTCCGAGGCGGCTCATCCCCAAATCTTGAGACACGGACTAGAAAGTCGGTGCGACGCCAATAAGGCCATCCACGAGGCATTCGCCCCTCGCTAAGGCTCTCCATTTCGGTCTCTACTCGCCGCGAGCATAATCACGGACGACAGCAGCGCCCGCGAGGGCAATTGTGGCTTGCATGCGGGATGCATCTCCCGAGTATCCGGTGCCTGTTTTGAAGCGCTTCTCGTTTCCTCCCAACTCGCTCTCCCACGGTTTCCACCTGAATCGAGGGTCCTTGCCGGTGGCTTAGCGGCTTGACGCTCATCTCTCGCATCGGCTTTTTTCGGGCGGCGCCTGCGGCTCTCCCCGGCACACGGGCGGCGGAGAGCTTTTACATCTTCCGTGATGGTTCGTCTTCATGTTCTCCACCCCAAATCTCTCTCAAGAATGGTTCTCCAACATCCGCGCTGATCTCCTGGCCGGAACGGTCGTCGCTCTGGCCCTCATCCCGGAAGCCATCGCTTTCTCCATCATCGCGGGCGTGGACCCAAAGGTGGGGCTGTATGCATCGTTTTGCATCGCGGTAGTCACGGCTTTCTTCGGCGGCAGGCCCGGCATGATCTCCGCCGCCACGGGTGCCATGGCGCTGCTGATGGTGACACTGGTGAAGGAGCACGGGCTGCACTACCTGCTGGTGGCCACGCTGCTGACCGGTGTGTTTCAGATCATCGCGGGGCTGGTGCGCATCGGCGATGTGATGCGCTTCGTATCAAAATCGGTGATGACGGGTTTCGTCAATGCGTTGGCGATTTTGATCTTCATGGCGCAGCTCCCGGAGTTCAAAGGCGCTGGACTGCCGATGTATGCCATGGTCGCCGCTTCACTCGCCATCATTTACCTGCTGCCACGGCTGACCAAAGCCGTGCCCTCACCGCTGGTGGCGATCATCGTGATGACCCTCATCGCCATCGTCTTCAAGCTGGATGTGCGCCGCGTGGGAGATCTGGGTGAACTGCCGGATTCCCTGCCCATCTTCCTCTGGCCGCAGGTGCCGTGGACGCTGGAGACGCTGTGGATCGTGCTGCCTTACTCGGCAGGTCTCGCGGCCGTGGGGCTGCTGGAGTCCCTGATGACGGCGCAGATCGTCGATGAGATGACAGACACGCCGAGCGATAAGAACCGCGAGTGCAGCGGCCAGGGCATCGCGAACATCGTCTCCGGCCTTTTCGGCGGCATGGCGGGCTGCGCGATGATCGGTCAATCGGTCATCAATGTGAAGTCCGGCGGGCGTGGGCGGCTCTCCACCCTCGTGGCAGGTGTGTTCCTGCTCATTCTGCTGGTGGTGCTGAATCCGTGGGTGAAGCAGATCCCCATGCCGGCTCTCGTCGCCGTGATGATCATGGTCTCCATCGGCACCTTCTCGTGGGCTTCCTTTAGAAACATGCGCCTGCACCCTCGCACCTCCAGCATCGTCATGCTCAGCACCGTCGCCGTCGTCGTCTTCACGCACAATCTGGCTCTCGGCGTCGGCGTGGGTGTATTGCTCAGCGCCCTGTCCTTTGCGCGAAAAGTCGCCCAAGTCATGCGGGTGACCAGCACCCTCGACGGAGGGTGCCGCACCTACACGGTACACGGCCAGATCTTCTTTGCCTCGGCGGATGCCTTTGTGCGGCAGTTCGATTTCAAGGAGGTGCTGAGCAAGGTCATGATCGACGTCACCCATGCCCACTGCTGGGATCTGACCTCCGTCTCGGCGCTGGACAAAGTGGTGCTGAAATTCCGCCGCCAAGGAGCCGAGGTCGAAGTGCTCGGCCTGAACCAAGCCAGTGCCACGCTCGTGGATCGCCTCGGTGTGCATGACAAGGACGACGTGCTGGAGGAAATGCTGGCTCATTGAGCCTCGAACTTTGACCCAGCGTGGTGCCTACCTGCCAGGCTCAGGTGCGGATCCTCCAGTGAAACCTTACACCGTTTCTACGAGGCGGCTCATCCCCAGCTTGAGACACGAAATGGAAACTCCGTGCCACGAATCACGCATCTTCCGCACACGCTCTCACGGCCCGATCTGCGCCATCAGCGCAGGGAGATCGGGATCATGCACATTCAATTCCACGGCGCGTTGGAGGTAAACGCGGGCTTTGTCCGTCTGGCGGAGATCGAGGAGGCAGGCACCGAGGACCTTGTGCGCATAGAAATGATCCGGGCTGACATCCAGCACACGCTGGAGGGCCTGCATCCCCTCATCGACGCGGCCCATACCGGCGAGCGAGAGGCCTTTGTAATAGAGCATCTGCACCTCGAGCGGATGCGTCACAGCGGCCTCGCCGAGGGCGGCATCCACGACCTCCACGCAATCAGGCCACTGACGCAGGCCGACAAGCGAATCGGCGAGGTTGTAATATCCCATCAGCACACGCGGGCGGATCTCGACGGCCTGGCGAAAGGCTTTCACGGCCTTCGACCGATCTCCATAGCGCACCTCGGCCGCGCCGAGATTTACCCAGGCGACGTAGCAGCGCGGGCTTTTGGTGGTGGTATCCTCCCAAAGTGTGATGGCGGAGCGCCAGACCTCGTTTCGAGCACAGGTGGCCCATGAAAGGCTGGCGAGCGCCACG
Source organism: Akkermansia muciniphila (assembly GCA_943373155.1). Lineage (GTDB taxonomy): Bacteria > Verrucomicrobiota > Verrucomicrobiia > Verrucomicrobiales > Verrucomicrobiaceae > Prosthecobacter. Next base: position 51,686 of record CALSBJ010000029.1, read on the forward strand.
GCGGCAAAGCTGCAAACAGTGACGCCAAGCCCACGCGATGGCCGCCACGTGCGTAGCGCATCCAACATGCAGGCGAGCATCACAAAAACGCCGACGGAGGGCAGGTAGGCGCGGTGCTCAGCCATGAGATTGGGCAGCGGCACAAGGCCGGAGGAGATGAAGACGGTGATGAGATACCAGGCAAAAAACACCGCCACCAGGCGTCCATGCCCGTCCCCTGAACGCCGCCACCACGACACGCTGCCCGCGATGAGCAGGCCTAGCACGGCCATGGCGGTGAGCACGGGGCCATCGAGCAGTGAATCATAGGAGGGCGGCCGCCAGCACAGGTTTTGACTGGCGGGCCAGACGATGAGCCGCAGGTAATCAACGATCACGGGGAGCTCGCTCACGAAGTACTCCCACCAGCCCCAGGGCTCGAGGTAGAGATTCACGAGATGAAAGGCACTGAGCACGCTCCATGAGCCTTCGGAGAGTCCACGGCTGCAAATAATCGTGAGCACGGGCACGAGCGGGAGGCAGAGCAGCAGCGGCAGGGCCCGCCAAAGCACCGTTCGGAAACGGGTGCGCAGCAGCAGCCAGTCAATCCCGACGGCGAGAAGCGGCACGGTGGCGATGTCCTCTTTGACGAGCATGCCGGTGAGGGCGCACAGCACCGCGCCGGTGCGCAGCAGCACCCGATGATTCCTTCGAGCGGCATCCACCGAGGCAAAGTAGAGCACGAGGCAGCCGAGCAGCAGCATCGTGCCCATCGAGGTGAAGCGCTGGATGATGTAGGTGACGGATTCGGAGGCCAGCGGATGCACGGTGAAGGCCAAGGCGGCCACCACCGCCACGAACAAGGCGGAATCCGGTCGCGTGAGCACTTTGCCCGCCACACGTCGCACGAGCAAAAACATGAGCCAGCCGTTCAAGGCATGGATGAGGATGTTCACCACGCGGAAGCCTCGCGGATCAAAGCCACCGAGCAGGTGATTCCATTGCAGCGTGAGGTAGGCGATGGGGCGCATGACGATGTTCACCGCCAGATCCGGATCCTCCACGCCCACCAACGGCTGGCGTATGAATGAACGAATGTCCGCCCAATGCCCAAAGGGCTGCCCGGCCTTGAACCAGGGGTTGTCGATCATGTAGCAGTAGTCGTCGTACTCGAAGGGGAAGTCCGTCGTCCAGGCATAGAGGCCCGCGCAAAGGCCCGCGATGAGCACGGCCATCACGCTCGCGGAGCGCGAGCGACGAGGCAGTGGCTGCACAGACTCTGGAGACTCCGGCCGGATCACCGAAGGAGGAACGCAGTGTTTCTTGGGTTTGGTTTTCTTTGCCATGGCTGCTCACAGCCTCGCATGGCGAACTGTCGGCCTGCAAAAGACAGCTCCTGTCGCATGGAGGCTCCGCATGGAGGCCATTCCCTCCGCCACCGAAGCGTCAGGCACGACACGAACGCGCCACGACCATCAAAGAGCTGCCCAGCGGCAGCCGCGTGTGGCGGCAAAGCGCGGCATCGAGCCTCCCACCGGCCGTGAGCAGGGTATTCAACCACTTCGGTGGCAACGCCAGATCTCCCTCCGCACTTTGAGAGAACCACCGGCGCAGCAGGAGCGGCAGGAAGAGCCAGGCATTCCAGTAATGCGCCACTAAGATCTCAAAACCATGGCGGCGCAGCAGCCGCCTCATTCCCCGAAGCCGGTAGCGGCGCACGCCATCGACCGCCACATCATGCGCACCACGCAGGCAGTCAAAGGCCGGCACATTCAGGATGAGCAGGCCGCCACGCTTCAGCACCCGGCGCAGCTCCGAGAGCGCCAGATGTTCATCGATCCGCGCATGATACAGCACATCGAGACTCAACACCGCATCGAAACAGGCATCCGCATACGGCATGGCATGCACACTCGAAACCACCACACGCTCCAGCCCGCGTGCCCGGCATTGCTCCACCGCCTCTGCGGCGATGTCGCAGCCATACGCGGCATGATGAGTGAGCTTTGCGAGCATGCCGCCGGTGCCGCAGCCGGCATCGAGCAGGCTTTGTCCCTGCGGCACAAGGCTTTTCAAGACTCGAAGCACCTGCCCGTGAAGCACGCGATACCACCAGTGCTCATCCTCTACCTGCCGCATGAGATCATACTGCCCGGCTTTCATGGGTGAAACTCCTCCACGGTGGCGCAGACGGCTTCGATGGCCAGTTCACTCAGATAGGGATTCAGCGGCAGCGAGAGCACTTCCTTCACGGCTTTCTCCGCCACCGGAAAGCTTTCCGCACAGGCAAATGCTGGCTGCTGATGCAGCGCTGTCGGATACAGCACCGCCGAGGACACACCACGATGCTTCAAATGCGCCTGCAAGCCGTCTCGATGCTCGGACCGAATGACAAACTGATGAAACGCATGCTCGCAGCCGTCCCGCACCATCGGCAGCCGAAGGCCGCGAAGTCGTGAAAAGTAACGCGAAGCGAGTTCGCGACGTTTGGCAACCTGCGCCGACAGTGAAGGCAGTTTCACCCGCAGCATGGCTGCCTGCATTTCATCGAGTCGGCTGTTGATGCCAGGAAGCTCGCTGAAATGCCGTTGCCGCCAGCCATACTCACGCAGGCAGCGCAGCTTTTCCGCCAGACCCGCCTCCGAGGTCCAAACCGCTCCGGCATCGCCCAACGCACCCAGATTCTTCGTGGGATAAAAACTCCACACCGAGGCCTTGCCGAGCGTTCCGACGGCTTTTTGCTCGAAACGAGCCCCGTGAGCCTGGGAGGCATCTTCGATCAAAATCACACCGTGACCTTCGCAGACCGCCTGAAGTGCCTTCCAATCACAGGGATGCCCATAAAGATGCACCGCGAGCACCGCTTTGATGCCGCGCTGGCTCTGCAGCACCTCTCGGAGCGACTGTGGGCACAGCGTGAGAGTCTCGTCCTCCACATCGCCAAACACCAGACGTGCTCCCGCCCTCTTCACCGCCGCCGCCACGGCGGATGGAGCCAGCGCCGGAACGAGCACGCCATCCCCTGCCCCGATTTCCATGACCCGCAGCAGCAGCTCGATGGCATCCGTGCCGCTCGCCACGCCGACGACATGGCCCCTGCCGAGAAACGACGCGAGCTCCGCCTCAAAGGCTTTCACCTCCTCACCCAGGATGAAGCGTCCACTTTGCAGCACCCGCTGCACGGCCAGTATCAGCGCATCATGATGATGCCGCTGGTCCTCAGCAGGAAACTCAGGAAAAAAAGACGCAGGCAGCGGCAGCATGCCACCTTCATTGCCGCCTCCACCGGCCATGCCGCAACAGTCAGCCTTTGTGGCGGAGACGTTCACATCCGCGTCATTCTCGTCGCACTGCGGATTGCATCCCCGGCGATCCATCGTAAAAATTGCCGCTCATGCCCGATTCACCCCCAGCCACGCCCCTTTTGACCTCCACCTCCGGGGTGATGGCCAAAGGTCCGGGTGATACCAAAGAAGTTGAGCCAGCCTGGGACGAGCGTGCCCAGCGCCTGCAAGTGCTCATGGATGACAACCTCCCCTCGGAGTTGCGCAAGCTGGCGGGCGACCTCATGGACTCGCTCCGGCACAACGTCGGCGTGGCCGAGCGCTTCGATGCCTTCTGCGTTCAGGCCTTTTCAAAGCCGGACTGGGCGGTGCCCGCCAGCGCCTTCATCGGTGAGCTCTTCGAGGACAATGAAGATCGTCTCGCCGAGCTCGTGCGCGTGCCGGACCTCGTGATCGAGCTGGGTTGCGGCCAGGCCGCCGTCGCCTGCACCGTGGCATCGAAGTGGGCCACGCGAGGCGAGACGCACCGCCTTTCCCGCCTCGCGGAATCCATCATCGCCGCCCAGGGCACGATGAAAAACCCCGCCGCCGTCGAGGTCATGCTGGCCCTCGCTGCCACCCTCGCCATCACACGCCCCTCGCGTGCTGAGCAGCTTTTCAATGCCGCGCATCCCCTGGCCTCCGAGGAGCATGCCGAATCCCTCGCCGATGCGAAACGCTGGCTGAACGGAGGCCGCGTGCTCGCCAGCGCCCCGCAGGAAATCCGTGACCTTTGGGATACCCGTCTGCGCCGCCCTCGCATGCCCTGGAAATGGGAATCGGCGGAAGAACGCAAAGCCCTCACCGCTTTGACGGAGCATCTAAGCCCCGAATGCGAGCTCGTCCCACTCGTGAAAAAGATCGTCCCAGCCTGCTGGTGGGATCTCTTTGAGCAAAAAGCCGCGGAGGACATCGCCCTGCGTGCCGAGCTGGATGCGGCGCGTGAGCAGCAACCCGCTGGCTCCTCCAGCGTGAACGCCGCGTCTCCATTCGAAGACTCGCCTCAGGCCGCCCGCAAACCGGACCGGAACTGGGATGATGATGACGACATGCCCCTCGGGGTTCATCCAAAGGCCAGTGGCATGGCTCGGTTCGTTCTCGGCTGGGGAGTTGGCGTCTTTCTCATGGGCCTGAGCTTCTTCATGGCTCCCGATGCCATGTATCACGCGATCAAGGACTTCCGATCCAGCCTCATGGGTGGCGAGTCCACGCCGCCCGCCAGCCCCGCCGCATCGCCGACCGCCAAAACAGCCACCAGCGAGCCAGCCAAGTCACCTGCCAGCCCGCAGGCCTCTGCCGAGCAGAAATCCACCGCCGTCCCGCCCGCCCCACCCGTGCCCGAACTCAGTGGCAAAGCCTGGCGGGAGACCCAGGCCCAGAAGTTTGCCCGTCACAACACCGCCATTGCCCACCTCTTTGAGCAGGTGAAGCGCGGCAAATGGAACGACAACCAGATGATCCTCTCCGGCCACAATCCCGAGCTGCCCTTCGCTGATGAGAAATACCTCCAGCTCCTCGTCTGGCTGCATCTCGATCCCCCGCCCGATGCCGAGACCTGCCAGCACCTGCCGCTCCTTTTGCTTGAACGCGCCGATTCCAGCGTGCTCGCCGTTTGGGAAGGCATCTCCTACCCTGGCTCCCCGAATGCCGAAGACATCCGCCGCACCGCTCGCCAGGTCTATCCGGACAAACTCAACATCTGGAGCCGCGACGACGCCGAGCGTCTCCGCCTCATCGCCCAGGACCCCTAGCGGACGGCGCTGAATGAAGCATTCCTCATTTGATCACCGGGGAGCGTGCTCCTAGCGTTGGGCACGCATGAGCCAACTTCCCCCATCTGACCGACTTGAGACTTCCTTTGCCCCGTTCCGCGAAAAAATGCAGGCCGAGGGCCTGAGTGAATCGGCCATCCGGGCGTTTCGCGGGAGTTACGCGGCTTTGCTGGCAGGCGAGACGGGCATGATTCCTGAGGACTCTATTCAGCCAGCGCAGGATTTGCCGAAAGCCGACGCACTTACGGCTCCCGAGGCAAATCGAGCATCGGAACTGCTGAAGCAAACGGTGCTCATCAAGCTCAACGGTGGCCTCGGCACGGGCATGGGGCTGGAGAAGGCGAAGTCGCTGCTGCCGGTGCGTGGTGAGGATACCTTCCTCGATTTGATCGCCCGGCAGATCCTGCGGTTGCGGGCGCAGACGGGCGGCGAGGTGCCGGTTTTCATGCTGATGAATAGCTTCAGCACCTCGGCCGATACCGCTGCGCATTTGGAGACTCGCTTTCCACAGCTCGGTGGTCGCGAGGTCTGGGAGCTGATGCAGAACAAGGTGCCCAAGGTGCTCGCGAGCACGCTGGAGCCTGCGCCCTGGCCCGCGAACCCTGAGCAGGAATGGTGCCCGCCGGGTCATGGCGACATCTACGCCTGCCTCGCTGGTTCCGGCTGGCTGGAGCGACTGCTCGCCAGCGGTGTGCGCTATGCCTTTGTGTCCAACTCCGACAACCTCGGTGCCACGCTCGATCCCGCCATCCTCGCGTGGTTCGCCGACAGCGGCATGCCCTTCGCCATGGAGGTCACGCGGCGCACGGAGTCGGATAAAAAGGGCGGCCATCTGGCGGTGCGGTTGCGTGATGGGCGCTTCCTGCTGCGTGAGTCGGCGCAATGCCCGAAGGACGACGAAAAGCACTTCCAGGACATCGACAAGCATCGCTACTTCAACACGAACAACCTCTGGATCGACCTCGTGGCGCTGAAAGCCGCGCTCGCTGCCAATGACGGCCTCATCCCGCTGCCGCCGATCATGAACAAGAAGACCGTCGATCCGCGCGATGCCAGCTCCGCCGCCGTCATCCAGCTCGAAACGGCCATGGGTGCCGCCATCGAGTGCTTCGCCGGTGCGGGAGCCATCGAGGTCTCACGCATTCGTTTTGCCCCGGTGAAAACCACGAGCGACCTGCTCGCCGTGCGCTCCGATGCCTACGAGCTCAAGGAGGACTTCTGCCTGCGCCTCCACCCCAGCCGCCAGGGCCAGCCGCCGCATCTCCACCTCGACCAGAAGCTCTGCAAACTCGTGGACGGCCTCGAAAAGAACTTCCCCCACACCCCCAGCCTCCTCCACTGCCGCAGCCTCCTCGTCCACGGCCCTGTGATATGCGGTGAGGGCGTCGTGTTTCAAGGCGATGCAGTCATTCATAATCACACTTCGTCGCCAGTGAAGCTGAAAGCCGGCACGCATGAGGGGACGATGAGCGTGGGTGGGTGAGTCATGGCTCTTGCTGGACATGGGGCCGGGAGCTAGTCTGTGCCAGCCGCCTTCCTTTTGAACCAGCTCATCTACGTCGAGACCAGCATCCCGAGTTTCTACTATGAAACCCGGCCTCAGGCCACGATTCAGGCCCGTCGCCTCTGGACTCGTGAATGGTGGGAACTGGCAAAGTGGCAGGATGACTTGGTTTCCTCCCTCTGGGTGATTCGGGAACTCGAAGAAACGCCGGAGCCAAAGCGCTCCGAGTGCCTGGATCTCATGCAGGAGCTTCGGCTACTGCAATCCGCGCCTGAGATCGACGACATGGTGGAGCACTACATTGCCAACAAGGTCATGCCTGCGGATGCTGATGGCGATGCGCGTCATTTGGCCGTCGCCACGTTCTGGAAGTGTGATATTCTCGCCTCCTGGAACTGCAAACACATCGCTAACGCGAACAAGACGGATCACATTCGCCGAGTGAATCAAAAACTCGGCTTCGACACCCCCGCCCTTATCACCCCATACGAACTCCTTGAGACAGGAACTGACCCATGAAACCGGCCTCCACATCTCCGCTTCCAGACTCTGACGACCTCGAATGGCTCCGTGCCATCCGTCGCAAACTCACTTCTGAGTTCAGCCATGACCAGAAGAAGATCGGTGATGCCCTCCGTGAGCGTGAAAAGCAGATGGGCGACCGGATTGTCCGTTCACAGGCTCGGCTCGTTCCTGCGAAGGCGTAAAGCACTAAACATTAGTGGTGACCGACTTTCCCCATGGCCACAAAAGATACGGTTTTGATTATCGGCGCGGGAGCAAGCAAGCCTTATGGCTTTCCAACAGCTTCTGAACTTGGACCTATGATCACTGGTGAGGTGCCGGAGACATTTCGGCACCTTCGCTACAATGATGTTTTTCACGGTCGTGTTGGGTCATGGCAGAAGTTTCTTGAGGCCTGCTTTGTGCCAACAAACGATACTCGTCATCCCGCCGACTTTCTCAGACTGCAAAAACAGTTCAAAGAGTCAGAGTTTTACTCAATAGATCGCTTTTCTTTTCGCCACCCACCCTATGAAGGGATGGCGCGGCATTACATAGCTTTGATTTTACTGCTTTGTGAACGCCAAAGTGAACTGAAAGGCGGCTGGTATAAAGCCTTCTGGAACGATGTCCTGAATCCTGCTGTAGAGAATAAGGAAACCTCCCTTGAGATTGTTACATTCAACTATGACCGCTCGCTTGAAGAGTACATTCGCCGTGTCGCCAAGGCAGCGTATCCAGAGCGCATAAATGATGTACTTGGCACGCTAAAAATAAATCACGTCTATGGTTCTCTAGGCCCGCTTGTGCGCGGAGAGACATTTGTCGAATATGGAGGCCCAGAGAACTTTGAAACTTCAGCTTCCTACATCAAACTCATTCCTCCTCGGGCAGAACCGAACAACGATCTTGGAAGTCTGATAGCTTCAAAAAAGAAGGCAGTGTTTCTGGGTTTCGGGTTTGATGAGTTAAATCTAAAAGTTCTCGGAATTCACGCGGGTCGCAGACCGAAACAAATTTTTGCCAGTCGACTTGGGTTATCCAAAAGGCTTGAGAAAGCAGCAGAGGAGACTTTGGGAGAGATTATCTGGGGTGATCCAAGCCAGGACGTCGAAAAGTTCATTCACCAGAGTGAAGCGTTCGCCTGATTCCTTGAGGACAAGGTCGCTCTTCCTGACCGCCTCTTCTCCATTTCGTTGCTTCAAAGCGATTTAAGCGGTCTGGGTTTGAGCAGTGACAGAGTGGGGCGAAGGCCGAGAAGCGGTAAAATGCGTTCCAAAACCCAAATTTCGCGTCCAAAACCGGTCCGCTGGCTCCTTATATCGAGTGAAATGAACCGGCTCCGACTTTTCCCTTCTCTTGTTCTGCTCTCTGGCTTCGTGGCGCTGCCTGCTTTGGCGGCGGATGATGACGCTCAGCGGGCGGCGATGACGTTTTTTGAGAAGGAGGTGCGGCCAATCTTGGTGGAGCGGTGCTTTGAATGCCACAGCAACACGAAGCAGAAGGGCGGCCTCCGCGTGGATCACATCGGCTACCTCAAAACGGGCGGTGACACCGGTCCCGCCGTGGTGCCGGGGGAGCCGTCGAAGTCGCCGCTGATGGAGGCGATCCGTTGGACGAATGAAGACTTCCAAATGCCGCCGAAGAACAATGGCGGGAAGATCCCGGACGCGGAGATCGCGATCCTGGAGAAGTGGATTCAAATCGGGGCGCCGTGGCCGGAGGATGGCTCGAAGAAGGTCGTGGTGACGGAAGGCGGCTTCACCGAGGAGCAGCGGAACTACTGGTTCTTCCAGCCGGTGAAAAAGGTGTCGCCACCGGATGCGGGAGGCAAATGGGTGCGCAACGACGTGGACCGCTTCATCGCGGCGAAGCAAGCAGAGCAGAAGTTGAAGCCCGCGCCGGAGGCCGACCGGCATGAACTGGTGCGCCGCGTGTATTTTGACCTGCACGGCCTGCCGCCGACGAAGGAGCAGATCGACGCCTTTGTGCACAACAAGGACCCGAAGGCTTATGAGAAGCTCGTCGATGAGCTGCTGGCCTCCCCACGCTATGGCGAGCGCTGGGCGCAGCACTGGTTGGACCTCGTGCGCTACGCGGAGAGCGATGGTTACAACGCGGACGCGTATCGCCCGTCGGTGTGGCCGTATCGCGACTACGTCATCAAGTCGCTCAACGACGACAAGCCCTACAACCAGTTCGTCAAAGAGCAGCTCGCCGGCGATGAAATGGCTCCGGATGATCCGAACGTGCTCATCGCCACCGCCTTCCTGCGGCACCCGGTGTATGAATGGAACCAGCGCGATGCCCGCGGACAGTGGGACATCATCCTCACCGACATGACGGACACCACGGGCGAGTTGTTCCTCGGCCTGAGCATGGGTTGTGCGCACTGCCACAATCACAAATTCGATCCCATCCTGCAAAAGGACTACTACCGCCTGCGGGCCTTCCTGGCTCCCGTGCAGTGGCGTGATGACATGACGCTGGCAACGGCGGCAGAGAAGAAAGCCCACGCCGAGCAGCAGGCGAAGTGGGAAGCCGCCACGGCGGAGATTCGCGCCAAAATGGAGGCGCTGACCGGCAAGGCGCTTGCCTCCAGAGTGGAGGGAGCGCTGACGAAATTCACGGACGAACTCCAGGTGATGGCTCGCAAGCCCTTCGAGAAGCGTGACGCCCTGGAAAGACAGCTCGCGGGCCTCATTGAGCGTCAGATGGACTATGAAAAGGTGCGCTTTGACCCGATGAAGAGCCTCAAAACGGACGAGGCGAAGGCGGAATACAAGGCGCTGGAGGCCGAGCTGAAGAAGTTCGACGAGCTGAAGCCAAAACCACTCATGGAAGCCTTTGTGGCGACGGATGCGAGCCCGGTGGCACCGCCCGTGGCGATCAAGACACGCAAGGGCGAGCAGCAGATCGAGCCGGGCTTCCTTTCCATCATCGACACCAGCCTGCCGAAGATCAAAGCCACAAAGACCTCCACCGGTCGCCGCACGGCGCTCGCAGAGTGGATCACGCGGCCTGACAACCAGCTCTCCACCCGCGTCATCGTGAACCGCGTGTGGCAGTATCACTTCGGTCGCGGCATCGTGGCGACGGCGAGCGATTTCGGCAAGCTGGGCGAGCCTCCAACGCATCCCGAGCTGCTCGATTACCTCACGACGAAGTTTGTGAAGGGCGGCTGGCATTTGAAGCCGCTGCATCGCGAGATCATGCTCTCCGCCGCCTATCGTCAAACCGCCCGCCAGGAGCCGGATGAGGTCGCTTCGAAGGTCGATCCCTCGAATCGCTACCTCTGGCGCTTCAATCCACGTCGTCTCGATGCCGAGCAGGTGCGTGATGCGCTGCTCGCGGTGAGTGGCGAGCTCGACGCTGCGGCCGGTGGACCGGCGGGCGATGGCAATGCCACGCGTCGCTCGGTTTACACCATGAAGAAGCGCAACAACCCGAACGAGCTTCTTCGTGCGCTCGACATGCCAGCGGGCTTTGCGAGCACCGCCGAACGTCAGAGCACCACGACACCGACCCAGGCGCTGCAATTGCTCAATGGCGACTGGTTGCTCGCCCGTGCCCGCAAGCTCGCCTCACGCGTGGAAGGCATCGACGATGCCTGGTTGGCCGTTTTGGGCCGTCCGCCGACGCCGAAGGAAAAAGCCACCGCCGAGGCCTTTTTGAAAAAACGGGCCGGAACGACGACATCGAAGGCTTCCGAGGCGGCGGATCAAAACGATGACGCAGATGATTTCAAAGAGAACAGCCCACACGAGCGCTTGCTGATCAATGCGAGCGAGAAGGAGGGCGATGAGTTCAGCGTCGAAGCCGTCGCCAGCCTCAACAGCGTCGATGTGAATGCCGCCGTGCGCACCATTGCCTCCCGCTGGAATGGTGGGAAAGACAGTCAGGAAGCCTTTGGCTGGAGTCTCGGCGTCACCGGTGAAAAATCGCGCTACACGCCACGCAATGTGATCGTGCAAGTCGTCGGCGAAGATGAGAACTCGAACATCGGCTACCAGGTCGTTCCTTCGAACATCCACATCGAGCTGGGCCGTCACTATCACATTGCGGCGCGTGTTTCCTGCCCTGCCAAGAACGTCACCTTCACCGTGCGTGATCTCGACACGCCAGGAGCTGCCGTGCAATCCGCCGTGGTGCCGATGGACATCCGCTCCAAGCTCAGCCTCGGCTCCTCGCAGCTCGTCATCGGCGGCCTGAACAAACGCTCGCCGGCACATCAATGGGACGGCAGCATCGAGGCCGTGCGCATTGCCACCGGTTACCTCGCTGATAATGCTTTGAGCGCCGATCCGGAAAAATGGAGCGCGGGTTTCGTCGTGTGGCGATCCGCTGATCCGCTGAACTCCCAATTCGCCTGGAGCGGCAGCGATACGAAGAGCGTTGAAGAGGCCGATCCTTTCCGCCAGGCCATGAACGACCTCTGCCAGGTGCTGCTGAACACGAACGAATTCTTTTACCTCCACTAAGACCATGCGCTGCCATCGTTACGACCATCCCACGTCGCGTCGCGACTTCCTGCAAACCGCCGGCTGCGGCTTTGGCTCGGTCGCTTTGGCCGCGCTCATGGGTCAGGAGCAAGCCAGCGCGGCACCGCTGCGTGTCGCGCATCGCCCCGCCAAGGCGAAGAGCGTCATCTTCCTCTTCATGGAAGGCGGCCCGAGCCATCTGGACACCTTTGATTACAAGCCGCTGCTGAACAAACTCGCCGGCCAGTCCTTGCCCGCGAGTTTCAAGGCTCCCATCACGGCCATGGGCGAGGCGAAATCCCCGATCCTGGAGTGCAAACGCACCTGGAAGCAGCACGGTCAGGGCGGCCTGTGGATCTCGGATTGGTTCAACCATGTGGCGACGCATGCGGATGACCTCGCGGTGATTCATTCCTGTGCCTCCAGCGGCATCAACCATGCCGGCGGCGTGTGCTCAATGAACACCGGCTCCGTCTTCGGTGGTCGTCCCTCACTCGGTGCGTGGGCGCAGTATGGCCTCGGCACCTCGAATCAAAATCTGCCCGGCTTTGTCGTCATCAAAGACAGCGAAGCCACGGTGGTGAACGGGGCTCGTAACTGGGGCAACGGCTTCATGCCTGCCGTCTATCAAGGCGTCGAGTTCAGCTCCGAGGGCACGCCCATCAAGTTCCTCGACAACCCGAAAGGCGTCGATCGTATGCGTCAGCGTGAGAAGCTCGACCTGCTCGGCGATTTGAACCGCGACTACAACGCCACGCGTGTCAGCAACACGGAACTCGATGCCCGCATCAAAGGCTACGAACTCGCCTTCCAGATGCAGGCCGAGGCTCCCGATGCGGTCGATCTCAGCAAGGAAACCGAAGCCACCAAGAAGCTCTACGGCATGGACAACGAGGCGACGGCTGTTTTTGGCCGCAACTGCCTCCTGGCGCGTCGTCTCGTCGAAAACGGCGTGCGCTTCATCCAGCTCTACAGCGGTGCGGGCAGCAAATGGGATGCTCACAAAGGCATCGAAGTGAATCACGGCAAATACTGCCACTCCGTCGATAAACCCATCGCCGGCCTGCTCTCCGATTTGAAGGCCCGCGGCCTGCTCGACGAGACCCTCGTCATCTGGGGTGGCGAATTTGGCCGCACCCCCATGTCCGAACAAGGCGATGGCCGCGACCACAACCCCACCGGCTTCACCATGTGGATGGCCGGCGGCGGCGTGAAAGGCGGCCAAACCTATGGCGCGACGGATGACCTCGGCTTGTATGCCGTGGAAGATCGCCTGCATGTGCATTCGATCCACGCCACCATCCTCTATTTGATGGGCATTGATCACACCAAGCTCACCTACAACCACAAAGGCCTGCCCGAACGCATCGACCAGAACGAAGGTCATCCGTTTGTGCGGCTGCTGGGGTGATGAGGCGTTTTGGAATGCGGGTGGCAAAAAGCGCCCGGATGGTTATGAGTCGGCCTATGCGTCATCATCCATCGCCTGTCACCTCTGCACCTCGGTGCCTGATGTCAGCGATGCTCCTCGCGGCGATGACGTTCGCGGCGAATGCAACGGCGGAACCGCCTGATGCACCCGCGAAAGCACTCCCCGTTGAAGAGGAAGACCCATCCGCCAAACCGTCCAAGCCACCTCTGCGCACGCCTCTGACCACGTTTGGCGGCCTCAACTGGGTGAACAAGCAGATCCAGCGCAACCTCAAAGGGGCGGCGCAAACGGGGTTCAACTTCCCCGTCACCGATGTTCCTGGGCTGGGTGCCCGGGTGAGTGGTCGTTATGAGCTGCAAAGACTGGGCGCACACTTTCGCCGGTCCGATCAAATCTCCTGGACGCTCAGCTACGGCGCAGGTTTTTACCCAGCGGGAGTCGCCTTGAATGCCGCCGGTGTCAGCGTGCCGCTTTCGGTATCTGCCGGTGTCTCTCGCACGCAGTCGTGCATCTTCATGAGGCAGTCACCGGACTACTGGGCGATGGCGCTGGATGGGGTTTACCTTCCCACCTCCATTCCACGATCCAGCGCGGACCTCGATACCCTCGATGTCGGCACCATACTGAGCATCCCGGTGCAGACCTCTTTCGGTCCCGGCATCGGCATGGAGAAGGTTTTGCCGCTCTTTGGCAAGGCACTGGGCGATCAGGCGATCATTGCCCGTGCGGGCGCTTCGGGCAGCTTGCAGGTAAGCGGTTCATTTGACGTGCATTTGTATCGACGCAGTGAGCACGCCGTCGGACTGATCATTCAATCAAGTTCCAGCGATGGCTACTCCGCCGGGATCGATGTGCGGATCGGCACTGAATACCTCAATGAGATCACCGAAGGGCAATACCGCATCGCCACGAAGCGAGTCGAGAAGAAGCTTCGTTTCGCGCCGCTCTCCGCCACGCTGGCCGCAGGCTCTCGAACCAGTGGAGCGACGCTTTACCATGAGTTTGACCTCACACGGGAAGATCATCGTCAGGCCTTCGATCACCTGTGGGGTCCGCTTTCGGGTGTCATTCCGATGATCACGACCGGAAACGATCTGCGCAATGCGCGAGACGCCGCGTGGCATCAGTTCAAAGGTGGCGCAGATTCCATGGACGCGGTGCATACCAAGCGGGTGGCCGCTTTGCATGGCACACCGACGACACTCGTGCGGGCGGTCACCCATGCGGGTAGTTCATTCAGCCGGAGCGTCGGGGCCAATCTGCCGCTGGCGGCGAAGGTGGATGCGCACATCCAGCGCCGCTTTGTGAAGTACACCCTTCATGAAGGCAGCCAGAGCAGTCTCTTCGCGGCGCAGGCCGAATCACAGAGTGGGCATGGCACTCGCTGGCTGATGGGCTTCGCGGGCGAGGGCGAGGTGCTGGAACGATCCCTCGTGCGCAGTGTTTCCTCCGATCCGGCCAGCTCCACCAAGGATGGGATCACGGAGATCGGGCGTGAGCATCGCCTCTCCGTGAACAGCGTGGATTCCGACGATGCCATGCGAATCATGGCAGAACTCGCCATCAAGCTCGGGCCGGTCATGTTTGACAGCGTCGCGCCGCAGATCCTGCATTCGTTGAGCACGGCGGTGAAAAGCGACGGCGTGGTGGCCCTCGAACTCACCGCAGGCCTCACGGAGAAAGGCACGGCGGCGCTTTTTGAAGTCCTTTCCCGCCACCTTTACCTGGAGCCCAAAGAGGGCGAACTCATTCTCGCCTCCCTGCTTCGCAGCAAGTTCGACCAGTATCTGGCCGCTCTCGATGAGATCCGCCTCATGGATCCGGAGCAAACGGCGCTCGCGGAATTTCAGCGCCAGGGAAAGACCCTCCAACAACGGCTTCTCGGCACGGGTGATCGCGAGCAGGACTCGATCAAGGTCCTCGCGGCGTTTCTCAACGCGATGTATCGCACCTGGGCGGAGGCCTCGGAAGGCGAACGCGAGGAGATGATGTGCGAGTTCGCCGCGCTTCTGCAGACCGATCCCGTGCTGAAGCAGGTGGGCATCGGCTACCTCGCCTTCATCGTGGCGGGTGAGCAGGGCACGAAGCCCTCCGAGCTCTACCGCCTCACGCTGCGAGACGGCACGCTCGAAAAGGACAACCAGATTGATGAAGGTGCCTACAATGTGGCCCACCGCATTGACGATGCCGCGCAGCTCTCGCAGCGCGGCCATCAGTCCGCTTTGGATCTCTTCCTCCGCTGGGCACCCCGCGCCCAACCTGTGCTGGAAGACACCAGCCCGGTTTTCGAGGTTACACGGCCGGCAGGACCTTCATCCTCGATCCGCATCGAGCCAGCACCTCTCTCACCGCCTGCACGCCCCTAGGACCCGTCCTCTCACGAGTCCATTCTTGCATTCACAGACCGGTCCGGCTTAGTCTCTCGTTTCATGCCGCTTCTGCCGAACTCGTTTGATCCAGGTATCTTGTCTTGTGCTGCCGTATTACTCGCCCTTTTGGCTCTTTGCTGGCTCCTGGGCCTCGTGCTCGTGCCCGCGAGGATGGCTTCGGAAGATGGCCTGGAGCGGCTCGCCCTGCGCTTTGCGAGCGGCATGCTTTGTTTATCAGGTGTGGCAGCCTGCTTCGTTTTGCAGCGTGCCTCCTATGTGGCGCTGATACCTGCCTCCCAGGGCCTGATGGCGCTGTGGGCCTGGCGAATGGAGAAACAACAACCTGGAGCCGTGCGGGCCGTAGGGTCCCCCCACGGGCGTTGGCTGGTCCTTGCCGTGATCGCGGGTGGGGCGGCCTTTGAGTGGTGGAATACAGGCTGGGTGGGCTGGGATGGCCGCTTGAGCATCCTGCATATCGACCACGGGCATTTTACGAATCAAGC
>CALSBJ010000030.1:0-65478 GCA_943373155.1 Akkermansia muciniphila
CAAAGCGCCGGGCGATCTGTTCCTGGGTGCCTTCACCCCGGTCGCAGGTGCTGATGATGCGTTGACGGAGATCAAGGGAAAGTGCGGCCATTCTTAGCTGTACACCGTCTGTCAAACGTTTCCACATTATTATTTAAAATGCTCTAAAGTGCCTAATGGTAGGTCTGATGGATGGTTCACGCCATCGACAACTCCTAATGGGCTGCCAGGCCAAGGAGGAATGCCATCTCCCAGTCGTAAATTATTCACTAACCACGCTGTAGTGATCTATTCCGGTAAGCTCTATGATCCGAGTTACGGAACTCCGGTGATTTCACCAGTTGGAAACTCATCGGTCATCGAGTTGTGGGAAAATCAGAGTATACAATGGCTGCTGATTCAAATGAAAGGGTCACAGGACACCGTCTCAGACATCTGGACCTACCTGCAAAACCCTTCCGCACAAGACTGCACTACAGATAACACTGGATACTAGCGTCATGAATAAATCAAATGTTGCCATATTGTCAGCGATGGTTTGCACAGCATATGCTGGAACTATCTCAGAACTTAAGGAACGGAATGAAGTTCGCCTCACAGATACAGTTTCACTTCAGCACAGGCTTGTGGGATATAGTAAGGAGGATAAACACACCAAATTTGACGCCCAAGAAATCTATATTTTGGATAGCACCAGTCCGAAGCAGAATTCGCAGATGGTTTTCAAGAACCCTTCTTTGGCGAGTGATTCACAAGCGGCAGCGCAATTTGAATTGCTTTTAGATGCCAAAATCTTCGGTGGAGAAATCGAAGCTGTTTTTCGAGTTCGCGGTTTGCTGAGCAGCACAATCTCCACCATTCGATTTAAGAACCAGTCAGGCACTTGGGAGTTTGCCGGCTATGTGGAGATTCCCGACACAAATACATTCAACGCTTCGGTCACGTCTGCATCCCTTTCAGCGCCAGGCCAAATAACCGCCGAGTGGAGTGATGGCAGCCGCGCCCAGTTTTCTGTCTCTCAAGATGGGGTAATCATGAAAGATGGGATTCCCTATCGTCCGAAATTCACAAGATACGATGAGTCCGAAAGCCTCGCAGCAGGCCAAAGATTCTCATATCACTTGAACTATATACAGTTACGAAAGCAGTTGGAGCAGCTCGGCGTGGTGGCTCGGGAAGGTTACAAAAACGGACTTCCTAGCGCTCAAAACTATCGCCTAGCTTTGGAAAAAAATGGATATTTGCCTGACCGGCAATTGACAAAAGATCCAAAGAAAAAGCCATTTGAAGCAAATGTGACGCCTGCCATTGCTCCTCAAATCGTTGATAAAATTGAAGACTCCGAAGAAAACGAAATGATAGCGGTGCCAGCGAACTCTCCGAGTTTGAGTAAACTTTGGCTTTTGCTGATCCCGGTTATAATGATTGCATACACTCTGCTGCGGAAGTCGACGAAATGAATATTGGCATACTATACCGTGTTGAGTGTAGGCAAACGTGAAGTCTGCCATCACTTCACCGTCAGATTCACGATCTCGTTTTTCTCATTCAAGAGCAGCCGCTTCGGCGTGACGGGCGTTTCCGAAACTCCCCAAGCCATGATGGTGACACGATGGCCCGTATTGATGAGATGCGCCGCAGCCCCATTGATGACGATCTGGCCGGAACCACGCGGCCCGGGAATGACGTAGGTTTCGAGGCGCTGACCGCCCGTGATGGAGGTGACGAGCACCTTCTCACCGTCCCACAGATCGGCCGTTTCCATCAGATCGAGCGGGATGGTGATGCTGCCTTCGTAGTCGATGTTGGCATCGGTGATACGGGCGCGGTGGAGCTTGGATTTGAGGAGGTGTCGGAGCACTCGCCAGAGTGCCGCGATGCCTCACGGGGTCAAGGCGCGGCATGCCTCGCGAAGCTCAATAATCTCTCTCACGAGAAGAAAACCTTCTCCGCCGTGCCACGAAGCATCCAGGCCTTGTCCGAGGCACTCAGGAAGTCGAGGCGATCACGGATGAGCGCGATGGAATCGTGGTAGTTGTGCCCCGGATCGACCTGGAAAGGGCAATCACTGGCCCACATCACCCGCTGCGGCCCAAACGCATCCCGCACGCGGCGGATCAGCGGCCCCATATCGAGGTAAGGCGCTTTTTTGGCACCCAGCGCATAAAACGCACTCGCCTTCACATGCGTGCGGCGATGCCGCGCCAAGCGCAGCAAAGCGGCCACATCGGCTTCCTTTGGCGCCCCCGCCATGCCGAGCCGGGCGAAGTGATCGATGACTACACTCGTGTCAGGATACCACTCACACATCTTGTCGATCAGCGGGAGGGTGTCGGGATTGATCAGCGGGCACACGCTGGCATTCAACTCCGCTGCCGTTTTCCAAAGGGTGGCCATGCCGGGACTGCCGAGCCAAGCCGAGAGATTCTTCTGTGCACCGGCGGAGATGCGAAAGCCTCGCACGCCCTGCTTCACCAGCGTGGCCATGGTCGCAGCCACATCGGGTGCCTGCTCATCCACGATCGCCACGCCGCTGAAAGTGCCCGGATGGGCCTTCATCACATCGAGCATGTAGCGATTGTCCTGCTGATAGTAGCTCATCTGGATGAGCACGATGCGCCGCACGCCCTCGGGGCGGCAGTGGGCAAAGAGTTGCTCCGGCGTGAAGCTCGGCGGCCGCATGTCACTCACCGCATAGCCGCGAGCGAGCGGATATTTTTCCACCTCGGGCGTCCACACATGCACATGCGCGTCGATATGATCACCGCCTGCTTTTGAGCGGAGCAATTCACAGCCGCTGAGTGAGGCGGCGCCGGCGGTAGCAAGAAAAGAGCGGCGGGTGGTCATGGGGATGAAACGGGTGAGCGGCTTACCTGAGCAGCCTCTACTACGCGGCGCGGAGGGATTTCCACGGCTCTTCCTCGCTGTGATCGACGAGGCCGGGCTCGTCCGCTTTCGCGGGAGAGAGGATGGCGAGGAAGACGAGCATCTCGTCGCCCACGTTCCAGGTGCCGTGGATTTCGCCCATCGGGATGAAGGCCATGTCACCAGGGCCCAGGAGCTTCTTTTGCTGGCCCACCCATTGCTCGGCCTTGCCGGAGATGATGTAGATGAGCTCCTCGCGGGTGGGGTGCGAGTGGAAGGGATGGCTGCGGCCGGGTTCCATGTTCGCCCGCACCATCATGAGGTGCTCGTTGTTTACGATGTCAGGCCGACAGAGCCACTCTTCGAGGGTCCAGGGCGAGAGAAAGTCCACTTTTTCAGCGGCGGTGACAAAACGGCGATCGGCGATGGTGTCGGGCATGGTGAGGTGAAAAGGCTAGCGGGAGGCAAACGCGGCGGCAAGCAGGCGCTTTGCACGCCGAGCTATCTGTTCTACCACGAGAATCAGTAGGTGAAGAGATCGCTCACCGCCCTCGGCTGATTGAGGGTCTTGCCTTGCAGCGTCACTGCCTGGGTGAGGGCCGTCACCATGCGCTGCTGCATGTGCTTGGTGAGGCGGCGGCCCTTGCGGGCACGCTGCACAGCCTTGTGCGTCATCGGCTCCTGGCTGGCCGCCACGAGGTCGTGATTTCCCAAGGCGTGCTCCGCCATGATCCCGTCCAAAGGCTGCACGCCCATGTTGCGCTCGATTTCGTCTTGTCCCATGCTCGCCGCCCTAACCCCAAATCCTCCCTTTGCCAATGCGTATCCTGCTGACCACCACGAGCTATCAAGACACCCCCGGCGATCACCATGCGCTGCTCGCGGCGCAAGGCTTTGAAATCCACCGCGAACGCGGCCCGCTACCGGAAAGCCGCATGCTGGAGCTGGCGGGCGAATTTGACGCCTTCCTCTGCGGCGATGACGAGATCACCCGCGCTGTTTTGGACAAATCCCTGCCCCGCCTCCGCGTGATCTCGAAATACGGCATCGGCCTCGACAAGATCGACGTGGCCGCCTGCACGGAAAAGAAGCTCCCCGTGCTTTTCACCCCCGGCGTGAACCACACCACCGTGGCCGAGCACACCTTCTGCCTCTTGCTCGCCCTCGTGCGCAATCTCGTCGATTCCGCCAATGCCGTGCGCAACGGCCAGTGGAAGCGTGTCACCGGCCACGAGATCTGGAACAAGACCATCGGCATCGTCGGCCTCGGCCGCATCGGTCAGGAAGTCGCCAAACGGGCGCTCGCCTTTGGCATGAAAGTCCACGGCCTCGATCCCTACTGGCCGGAAGCCTTTGCCGCCGAGCACGGCATCCAGCGCCACGAGAAGATCGAGACCATGCTGCCGCACCTCGACGTGCTGAGCCTGCATGCGAACCTCAGCGAAAGCACGCGCCACCTCGTGAATGCCGAGCGCCTGAAGCTCACCAAGCCCGAACTGCTCGTCATCAACACCTCGCGGGCTGAACTCGTCCACATGGCCGACATGATCGCCGGACTCGATGCCGGCACCATCGGCGGTTACGCCACCGATGTGCTCGACGAAGAGCCACCGCCCCCTTCCCACCCGCTTCTGAAGCACCCGAAAGCCCTCATCACGCCGCACATCGGCTCACGCACCTATGAAAGCGTGCCGCGCCAGGCCATGCGAGCCACGCTGAACCTCGTGAACCACCTCAAGGGCGAGAAGGACGTGATCCAGGCGAACAAGTGGTGATCGCTAGATGAAAAAAGGCTGTCTCACCGGGAGGCAGCCAAATTCCGCTGCGCTGAGTGTGGCATGGGGAGTAACTGACGCCCAAGTTGGCTGACAGCAAATGGGGGCAGCAAATCTTCCCTCATTTTTCTGCCCCCATTTGCTGTCAGCTTCAGGGTCAAGTGAGTCAGAGCACCATTTGAATCAAAGCTCAACGCAAGGTGCCACTTACTTCCGCACCTCGTTGACGAACTCCTCCATGAGGTCCATCGCCTTCGCGATGAGTTCAGGAGCAGTCGCGTAACAGCAGCGGACAAAACCTTCACCCGCGCTGCTGAAGGCGCTGCCGGGGACGACGGCCACGCTCTTCTTTTCGAGCAGGCCCAGGGCGAATTCTTTGCTCGTGAGGCCGGTGCTTCGAATGTCCGGGAAGACGTAGAAGGCTCCGCCGGGATTGAAGCAGTGCAGGCCCATGCCGTTGAGGCGGCTGACGATGAGATTGCGGCGCTGCTCGTAGCTTTGACGCATCTCCTCATACGCGGACGAACCCATTTTCAGCGCTTCGATGCCGGCCATCTGGCTCATGATCGGGGCGCAGAGCATGCAGTATTGATGGATCTTCATCATGGCCTCACGCAGCGGCGCGGGGGCGCAGGCATAGCCGAGACGCCAGCCAGTCATGGCGAAGGCTTTGCTGAAGCCGTGCAGCAGGATGGTGCGCTCACGCATGCCGGGGTATTCGACGATGCTTTTATGCACGCGACCGTCGTAAAGCAGCTCGCTGTAGATTTCGTCGGTGAAGACGAAGAGGTCGTGCTTCACGGCCAGTGCGGCGATCTTTTCGAGCTCCTCATGCGGCATGATGCCGCCGGTGGGATTCGTGGGGAAATTCAGCGCGATGACCTTCGTCTTTGGCGTGATGGCCTTTTCGACATCGGCGGCCATCAGGGCGAATTCGTTCTCCTCACGCGTCTGCACGACGACGGGCACGCCGTAAGCCATCTTGATGCTCGGCGAGTAGCTGACGTAGCAGGGCTCGTGGTAGATGACTTCGTCGCCGGGGTTCAAAACGGCGCGGAAGGCAAGGTCGAGCGCCTCGGAGACGCCGACGGTGACGAGGATCTCCGTTTTGGGATCGTAAGTGACGCGGAATTGCTTCGTCACATACTCGCTGATGGCGATGCGGAGCGATTCGAGGCCGAGATTCGAGGTGTAACTCGTTTGGCCCTTTTCGAGCGAGCGGATGACCGCCTCGCGGATCGGCCACGGAGTCGGTTTGTCCGGCTCGCCGACGCCGAGGGAGATGACATCGGTGCGACCGATGACGAGTTCAAAGAAGTCGCGAATGCCGGAACGCGGCAGATCGCGAATTTGGGTACAGAGTTTGCTGTCGTAATCCATGGTTGGTGGGTCCTCAGCAAAAGATTAAGCACTCACGGGCAGACGAGCTTCGTCATCCCCCGGATTCACGAGGAAACCGCCCTCCTTGTAGGCCTTGAGTTGGAAACGCGTGGCGGTGGAAAGGATGCCACCGAGCGTGCTGAGCTTCTCCGCGACGAAATTCGCCACATCGAGCAAGTCTTTGCCTTCCACGATCACGGCGAGGTCGTAACCGCCGCTCATGAGGAAACACTCACGCACCTGATCGAATTTCGCGATGCGTTTGGCCAACCGGTCAAAGCCACCATCACGCTCCGGCGTGATGCGTACCTCGATCAGCGCGGTGACGCCGCGATGACCCGCCTTCTGGCGATCCACGACGGCGCTGTAACCCAAGATCGTTCCATCGGCCTCGGCAGCGGCGATGCGGGCTGCTACTTCAGCTTCGCTGATGCCGACAAGACGTGCCATCTCCGCAGGCGAGCGCCGGGAGTTGTTGTGGAGGAGTTCGATGAGTGGGTCCATATGGATAGGGGCGCGGAGACTAGCAGACGGGCGGCGAAGGGCAAAGGGCAAAGGACGGAGAGTGTGATGATGCTCGATACGGTGTCCCGTGACAGGAAATCCAGGCGCAAACCGAGACGCTGACAGTGAGACTGGAAGCGCGAAAGTGAGCCCTTGCCATTCGGGGAGGGGGTGAGGTAAAAGGGAGACGCCATGAGCCTCAAATCCTTCCTACTCTGTCTCGTCGCCTCGTTTTTGACCATCTCGGCGACGGATTTTGTGATCCATCAAAAGATCCTCGCGCCGGAATACATGGCATCGATGAGCCTGTGGCGGCCGCATGAGACGATGGAGCAGTTCATGAGCTGGATTTTCATCAGCGAACTCGTGGTGGCGCTGGGGATGACGCTGCTGTGGCTGAAGACAGCAGCGGGAAAAGCCTACTGGAAGTGCGTGGCGGGCTTTGGCTTTTCCACGGGCCTGATCGGCTCGGCGTATGCGGTGACGTTTTACGCGGTGATGCCCATCCCAGGCATGCTCTGCTTGAAGTGGATGGTCTTTGGCATTCTACAGGCCCTGCTGGTGACGACAGTGCTGCATCTGCTGACAAAGCCAAAGGCGGCATGAGCGCCAATCAACTCCGCGATACCCCCGGCCGCCTGCTGCTGGGCTGGGCGGTTCTGTTTTCAGCGCTGGTGCTGCTGGCGTGGCGCATTCATCTGCACCCCGCCGAGTACGAATGGACCGAATATCCCACCGCCCTCGGCGATGCGGCGCTCTACACCCAGCTCGGGCCGGAGGATGATCGCTACGAACCGAATTTGAAGTTTACTGGCCAGGAAAAAGGCCTCTTTCGACGCCTCGAAGGCACGCTCGAGATGGATGACGAGGTCATGTTCAAGATCGCAAAAGAGAGCACCGGACGCTGTTTTGTTTACAAGCCCGCCAGCGCTGCCCGAGACGCGGAACCACCCGTGTATCTGAAGACGGCCGATGGCCGCTACGTCGAGTTTGGCGCGAAGAAATTCTATCAGCCCTACGCCCCGAAGTGAGGCTCAGCTTCGGGTTCGCTTTCCACGCTCGGTGTCCTAGCATGCCCGCCCCCGACTTCATGCCTGCCTCCACGTCCCTGCCCATCTGGAAAATCCACGCCGACATCCTGCGCACGCTGCGGGGTGGCAATCGCTTGGTGCTCGTGGCGCCGACGGGTTCAGGAAAAACCACGCAGGTGCCGCAGATGCTGCTGGATGCCGGGATCGCGGGTGAAAAGATGATCGTGGTGCTACAACCTCGGCGGGTGGCGGCTCGGACGGTGGCCACGCGGGTGGCTTGGGAGCGTGAGAGTCGGCTCGGGGCGGAAGTCGGCTATCAGATTCGCTTTGATGACCACACGAGCGTCGGCACTCGCATCTGTTTTGTCACCGAGGGCATCCTGCTGCGCTGGCTTCAGGATGATCGCTCCCTCTCAAAGATCGGCGCGGTGGTCTTTGATGAGTTTCACGAGCGGAACCTACTCAGCGATGTGGCGTTGGCCTTGGTGAAGCACTTGCAGCAGACGCAGCGTCCCGATTTGGCGATGGTGGTGATGTCGGCCACGCTCGATGCGGAGCCGGTGGCAGCGTATTTGGATTCCTGCCCGATCCTCGTTTCCGAAGGGCAAAGCTATCCGGTGGAGGTCGGCTATCTCTCGATGCCGGATCAGCGCCCGATCACCCTGCAGGCCGCGGAGGCGGTCGAGCGCATCATCCTTGACGATGACCCCGGCGACATCCTCGTCTTCATGCCGGGCCGTGGTGAGATCCAAGGCACGCTGGATGCCCTGCGCGGCCTGAGAACGCGGGAGCGTGTGGCGTGTATTCCTTTGCATGGCGAACTCGAACCGCAGGAGCAGGACCGCGCCTTTGCGCCGAACTCGCTGCGCAAAGTGATCGTCGCCACCAACGTCGCGGAGACCAGCATCACCATCGACGGCATTCGCCATGTCGTGGACAGCGGTGTGGCCCGCGTGGCTCGTTATGATGCCGAGCGCGGCATCGGCACGCTGTTGCTGGAGCCCATCAGCCGTGCCAGTGCGGATCAGCGCCAAGGCCGCGCGGGACGCACCGCACCGGGCTCGTGTCATCGCCTTTGGACCGTCATCAGCCACCAAGATCGCGACGAGCGCAACACACCTGAAATTCAGCGCAGCGACCTCGCGGAGGTCGTGCTCCTGCTGCACTCGCTCGGCATCCGCGAGGCCGCCAGCTTTGACTGGCTCGATAAACCCGATCCACAGGCCGTGCAGCGAGCCGAGCGACTGCTCACCCTGCTCGGTGCGCTGCTCGATGCCGATCTGACGCCCATCGGTCACCAAATGCGGCGACTGCCCATGCATCCGCGTTACTCACGCATGCTCATCGAGGCCAGCCAACGCGGCTGCGTGGCCGATGCCGCCCTCTGTGCCGCCTTGGTGAGCGGTCGTGATTTGCTTGCGCGACTGGATCGCGACGATGCGCAAACCAATGAGGCCCGCGAGATGTTCGAGGAGAGCGCCGAGTCCGATTTCATCACGCTCATGCGAGCCTACGACTTCGCCAAAGCGAACGCCTTCAGCTTCGACCGCTGCCGCAGCTACGGCATCAATGCCCAGGTCGCCCGCCAGGTGGAGCAGACCTTCCAGCAGATCATGCACGCCGCGCAGCAGCAGCGCCTCGATGACCGTGAAGCCGCTCCAACCCAAGAAGCACCGAACAAGGCAAGCACCGCAGAGATGGGAAGGACGCAGAGGACTGAATCCGAAGGTAGTTCTCTGCGCCCTTCAAATCTCGGCGGTGCCAATCTGTCTGCCCCTAAACCCAATGACGCCCTCCTACGCTGCCTCATGGCCGGTTTCGTCGATCAACTCGCCAAACGCCGCGTCCCCGGCAAACCCGAGTGTGATCTCACCGATCAACGCACCGGCCAACTCGTCCGCGAAAGCGTGGTCACCGAAGCCGCTTACTTCGTCGCCGCCAATCTACGCGAAACACCTTCCCGCCAGACTCTCCTCAGCCTCGCCACCGCCGTGCAGCCCGCGTGGATCGCCGAGATGTTCCCGCAGCATCTCAGCACCACCCTCGAGCACCTCTTCGATGCCCAAAACAAGCGTGTCGCCGCCATGCGGCTCGTGCGCTACCGCGATCTCGTCATTGAACAAAAAGCGCAGCATCGCGACCTCGATCCCGTCGCCAGCGGACGCTGCCTCGCTGAAGCCCACCGCGCCGGCGCCTTCGATCTGCCGCTGATGGATCACCGGCTGAAGCAATTCATCGCCCGCGTGAACCTCGTCCACGCCACCCTGCCCGAGCTCGAGTTCGCCCCCTTTGACGAAGCCGCCCTCACCACCAGCCTCGCCCGCGCCTTCACCGGCCTCACCCTCGTCAAAGAAGCCCAAGCCGCGCCCCTTTTGCCCGCCTTCCACCAGCACCTCGACAAAGGTCAGATCAGTTGGCTCGATGAGCTGGTGCCCCTCTCGATTCCCTGGCCAAGCGGCGGCCCGATCAAAGTTAGCTACGTCAACGACACGCCCGAAGCCCAAGTGAAGCTCCAGGAATGTTTCGCGCTTTCAGCACACCCAACGCTTTGCGAAGGCAGGCTTCCCGTTCAACTCCAGCTCTGCACGCCGGATGGCAAACGACTCGCGACGACGAGTGATTGGCCTGCTTTTGTGGCTCGCGAATGGCCGAAGCATCGCCAAGCCGTGGCGAAGAAGTTTTCGGGGGTGTTGTGGCGGTAACCTTCCAGAAGGAAGCACCGCGAGAGGTTGGATAACCGTAGAGAAAGTCAGCCAGACATTCATCTCGGCGGGTTTCTCATCTCTCGCGGTGTTTTATGGCATGGGAGACGATTTATCAGCCAGTTGCAGCTCGACCCAGATTTCACGGTTACACCCGGCTTCAGGCTCACGAACCGTCCAGAAGGAAGCACCGCAAGAGTTTAGAAAACCGCAGAGAAAGCCCCCGACATTCAACTCCCGAATCCATTCAGAGAGTTCCAGCAGATTCAAGGAGGCCAACAGATTGGCTCCTGAAGAATCTGTTGGCCTCCCTGAATCTTGTATGCGGGAAATGACTCCCCGTCCCACCATCAAGAGAAAGCCCCAGACATTCATCTCGGCGGTTTTCCCCTTTGCCTTCGGCTGCTTCCGCTGCGCTCCAGAACTCGCGGTGTTAGCCTGCTTGAGTGGACGGGTCGCGAACGCGAGGCGGTTCCGCCGAGGCTCCCCAGCGGCTGGGCAGCGGGGCTCGACCTGGATCGCTTGAGGTGAGTCTTTCGGGAACCGGATGCGAGGTCTGAGAGCTATGGCGAGGGGCCGGAGCCCCTGGGATAAAGTGCCACTGCCTGTCTAGATGACGGCATGGGCCACCAGAGCGTGCTTCAGGCAAAGAAGCACCCGCGTTGGCGGTGATGCTGCTGGCGCTTACTTGGCGAAGTGCTTCCGAATGGCTTCGACGAGGCCGGGGATGGTGAAGGACTTGGCTTCGACGGCGATGGGGAGCTCGTGCTTTTGGAGCGCTTTGCTGGTGACGGGGCCGATGCTGGCGATCTCGCAGTTTTCAGGCAGCGGCACGCCGAGCTCGAGGAAGTGATCGACGGTGGCGGCGCTGGTGAAGGTGATCATGTCCGCGCCTTCGTTTTTGAGGCGGGCGAGGGCTTCGAGATTATCCTCACGCTCGGCGACGGTGCGGTAGGCGACGGCTTCATCGACGATGGCTCGCAGGCCGGTGAGTCCATTGGCGATGACTTCACGGGTCTCCTCGGCTTTGACCCAAAGGATGGTTTGGTTTTCGATGTCGTGCTTGTCTTTGAAGGCCTTCACGAGGCCTTCGGCGACGAAATCTTTCTCCGGCATGAGATCGACGGCGAGATGGCGTGCTTTGATCTTCTCGGCGGTGCCGGGTCCGATGCAGGCGATGCGGGCTCCGCCGATGCTGCGGGCATCGTTGTAGAGCTTGTCATACATCTTGAAGAAGGCATCGACGCCATTCGGGCTGGTGAAGACGATCCAGTCGTACTTGTGGCAGTCCTGAACGAGTTCACCAAAGCTGAGCAGGTCGTTGGGTTCTTCGATGCGGATGGTGGGCAGCTCGATGACATCGGCTCCAAGATCGGCGAGCTGGCGGCTGAGCACGCCGGCCTGCTGACGGGTGCGGGTGACAACGATGCGCTTGCCAAAAAGCGGGCGATTTTCGAACCAGTTAATGTTGTCACGCTCGGTGACGACATCGCCGACGACAGCGACGGCGGGTGCCTTGAAACCGGTTTCCTTAACCTTCTGCGCCATGGTGCCGAGCGTGGCGACGAGGGTCTGCTGGCGGCCGGTGGTGGCCCAGCGGACGAGGGCCATGGGCGTTTCCGCCTTGGCACCGTGCTTGATGAGTTCGCCGGTGATCTCTTCCATGCGCTCGACGCCCATGAGGAAGACCTTGGTGCCCTCCGCCTGGGCGAGTTTGGCGTAGTTGAGGGACGTTTCGCTCTTGGTGGGGTCCTCGTGACCGGTGAAGATGGTCAACTGGGAGGCGTGGGAGCGATGGGTGATGGGAATGCCGGCGTAGGCAGGCCCGGCGATGGCGGAGGTGATGCCGGGGACGATTTCAAAGCGCACGCCCGCTTCGGCGAGTTCGGCGGCCTCTTCGGCGCCACGGCCGAAGAGCACGGGGTCACCGCCTTTAAGGCGGGTGACGGTCTTGCCTTCGCGGGTGAGCTTGACGATGATTTTGTTGATTTCCTCCTGGGGGAGCGTGTGATCACCGGCTTTTTTGCCCACGTAGATGCGCTCCACATCGGGCTTCCCATGGCGGAGGATCTCGATGTTCACGAGGTAGTCGTAAACGAGCACGTCCGCCGCAGCGATGCACTCCTTCCCCTTGATCGTGAGCAGCCCGGGATCGCCCGGACCCGCGCCGACGAGATAACAAATGCCAGTGGAAAGAGTCTTTTTAGCCATGAGGGCAGCCACAGTGCCGAATGCAGCGGGGGCTGCAAGGACGGAGCATGTCGGAAGAGCGCCAATTTGGCGGTTGCGCTGGGGCAGGACTCCGGTAAAGCCCCGCCCGCTTATGAACATGTTTTGGATCTACGACATTCCCAACTGGCTCTTCTGCCTCATCACCCTCGCTTTTTTCACCGGGGTCTCCATCCTCGCCCTGCTAGTAACGAGGCCTTACATGCACCGCCTGCTGAAGGACAATGACGAGAGCAATGACATGGTGAGCTTCTACCTCTCCGCGTTCGGTGTGTTCTATGGCCTGACGATCGGCCTCATCGCCGTGGCGACGTGGGAGAGCTTTAGCTCGGTGGACGCCAATGTCTCCCAAGAGGCCTCGGCCATCTCCGCCTGCTACATGGACATCAGCCGCATGCCCGCACCGCACTCCCAAGAGCTTCAGGGGCTGATGAAGGAGTATGTGCGCTATACCATCGAAGATGCCTGGCCGATCCAACAGAAGGGCCAGATCCCGAAAGGCGGCACCGAGCGTCTCACCGCCTTCTACGATCGCCTGCTGGCCTATGAGCCGACGACGGAATCGCAAAAAATCCTGCTCGCGGAGGGGGTGATGCAGTTCAACAAGATCGTGGAACTGCGCCGCCAGCGCCTCCAGGCCGTGCCGAGTGGTCTTCCGCCGGTGATCTGGATCGTGGTGCTCGTGGGTGCCTTCCTCAACATCGTGCTGACGCTGTTCTTTGTGACGGATAACCTCACCTTCCATGTGTGGATGACGGCGCTGCTGGCCTCGCTCATTGGGCTGCTCGTTTTCCTGATCGCGGCGATGGACTACCCGTTCCGCGGGGAGTTCAGTGTGAGCCCTGAGGCCTTCGAGATCATCTACGAGCGCTTCATGGCCACTCCAGCCGCGAAATAACCTCGCCGCCAGCCATCATGGCGTGGCGATGCTGACGCTGGTCCTCACATTCCGCGTGGGCGCATAGGTGTAACCAGAAAGCGTGATGCCGGTGACGGTGAACGTGAAAGTGCCGCGTTTCCTGGTGCGGGTGGAGGCAAAGGAGATGGTGCCGCTGCGGCTCGTGGTGCCGGAAACAGTCCCGCTCGCAAGGCCGCTCCAGGTGCCGGTGACTCGGGCATTGCGGACGAGAGCACCGCTTTGATCCCGCACCGTGACGATGCTGGTGGCGGCATAGCCCTGACGCGTGCTGCTGAGCGTCAAGGCGAGATTGCCCACATAGATGACCTTGCTGGTGCTGGCTTGGACGATGATCGTGACGGTGGCGGCCACGGAGGAGAGGCCGGAATTGTCCACCACGACGAGCGAGGCGGTGTAGGTGCCTGGGTTGGTGTAGGTCTTCACCGGGTTGGCCACGTTTGAGGTGCTGCCATCGCCAAAATCCCAGTCGTAGGCCGCGAGGGTGCCATCCGGATCGTAGCTGCCCGCGCTGGAGAAGCTCACCGCGAGCGGCGCAGCCCCCGTCGCGGGCGTGGTGGCCTTGGCGACAGCGATGGGCACAACGCCGGTCACCGGGACGACGCTGCCAGTAAGGCTGAACTGGCCGAGGCTGCCATAGTCATCGTAAGCGGTGAGCGGGCTGCCAGTGCCCACGCCATCCACCGCGAGGTAGTAGGTGCCCTGGGTGAGCGTGGTGCTGAGCGAGGCATTCAGCGTGGCCGGATTGGCGGAGGTGATGAGGTTTCCAAGGCCGTCGTAAAGGGCGAGTTGCAGGTCGAGGTTCGGCGAAGGCGCGGCGGGAGTCGCCGTAAAACTCACGGGGCCTGCGCCGGTGGTGAAGGCGAAGAGATCCGCATCTGCCCGGCGCTCAATGATGCCGCTGGCGCTCAGGGTGCTGCCGGTGAGCGGCGTGGCGTTCAGGATGCTGTCTCCATGCGCATCGGTGCGGTAACCGGTGATGCCCGCGATGATGGCGGTGTCGTCCTGGAGGTTGTTTGCCAAGGGGTAATCGCCTTTGCTCCATTGGCTGACCTCCTGGTAGTAACCCACGCCCATGATGGGTGCCCAGTTGGCATGGCCGGTGTAGTAGCCGACGGCGGCTGTGGTGCCGCTGGCCACTTGGCCGTCGTGACTGAGATTGAAGGTGTGGCCCGCCTCATGGCTGACGGCCTCCGCCGTGTATTTGGCACTGCCGTTGCCGAGCTGAGCAGTGAAGACGAAGCAGGGCGTGTCGGAGTTCCAGGTGAAGGAATTCAAATACGCCACGCCGCCGGCACCGGCTCCATACCAGTCGTAGCTGCTGCCGCCGATGCACACACGGACGCCGAACTGCGCATCCGTACTGGTCGTTTTGCGCAGCGCCTCCACACCGGGGTCCTGCGTGGTCACATCCACATCGAAAGGAGCGTAGTCTTCCGCCACGCGCTGCCAGATGGAGTGGATGTTATCGAGTTCCGCCTGTGAGAACGCGGTGCTGACGGTGGTGTCATTCGAATAGGGCGGCGTCACGATGACCGCTCCGGCGGCGAAGGCGGAGTTCCATGAGGTGCCGGTCGTGGTGTGGCCGTCAAAGTCGAGGTAGATCACCTTTGCCGCACCGGGCCTGCTGTGCAGCGCAAAGGTCTCGGTGGAGGTCAAAGCGGCGGCCGTGCCGCTGCCGGAGGCGGTGGTGGCTTTGGCCACGGCGTTTTGCAGAGGAAGCAGCCCTTCGCAGACAAAGTGCAGGCGTCCCTGGCGGTCAGAGCGCAGCGTTTTTTCCTGCGCACAGAGCTTCACGAAGTCCGTCGCGCTGCGGTCATACCACGCGGCCACTTGGTTGAGCTTCGCCCCGAGTAGCACGGGAATTTCTTGCGAGCGACCGTGGCGAGGGAGATTCTGCTGCGGAAAAGCTTCTCCTCGGCGGTTCGTCTGGGCCTGGAGGGTGGCGGAGGCGATCAGGACAGCCGCGAGCCCGATCGAGTGGGTGAAGTTGAGGAGGCGCATGGTGTAGCGGGCGTTTTTGGCCCATTTTGTTATAATTACCATAATTAGAACCTCGGCGTCAATGTTTTCGGCTGCCTCCACCCGAATGAGGGCGTCGCCCTTCCCTGCCCCGCCCGAAATTCCCTTCAACCTGTCGTTGCCGAAAGCGGATCGCTTCGCCTAAGTGTGCCATTCCTTCACTTATGGACGACCAAGCCACCGTTCTCATCGTCGATGATGAAAAGCACACCCGAGATGGCCTGCGCCTGTCGTTGGAGGATGATTTCGACTGCTACGTCGCCTCGAACGCCGCCGAGGCCATGGAGTACCTCCGCAACGACCGCATTGACGTGATGCTCACCGATCTCCGCCTCGGTGAAGACGATGGCATGAAGCTCCTCGAAGCCGCTCTCGCCCTGCCCAAGGCGCCCGTCTGCATCATGATGACGGCTTACGGCAGCGTGGATACCGCCGTGGAGGCCATGCGCCGGGGTGCCTATCATTTTGTCACCAAGCCGCTGAACCTCGACGAGGTGGAGCTTTTGATCAAAAGAGCCCTCCGCAGCCGCACGCTGGAGCACGAAAACGTGGCGCTGAAGCAGCAGGTGGAGCGGAAATTCTCCATCGAGGGCATTTTGGGCCAGGCGGAGGTCATGAAGCCCATCATGGATACCATCCAGCAGGTGGCCCCCTCCCGCGCCACCGTGCTCATCGAAGGTGAAAGCGGCACCGGCAAAGAACTCGTCGCCCGAGCCATTCACAACCTGAGCGGCCGCCCCAAGGCCAACATCGTGGCCGTGCATTGCGCCGCCCTTTCTCCGCAGATCCTCGAAAGCGAGCTCTTCGGCCATGAGAAAGGGTCCTTCACTGGAGCTCAGGAACGGCGCATCGGCCGATTCGAGCAGGCCAATGGCGGCACGCTCTTCCTCGATGAGATCGGCGAAATCGACGCCAGCACGCAGGTCAAACTCCTCCGAGCCCTCGGCGAACAAACCATCGAACGCGTCGGCAGTAGCAAGCCCATCTCCATCAATGTCCGCGTCATCGCCGCCACGAACCGCAACCTCGCCAAGATGGTCGAGGAAGGCAAATTCCGTGAGGACCTCTACTGGCGTCTCCGCGTCGTCACGCTGCACCTGCCGCCGCTGCGAGAGCGGAAAAGTGACATCGCCGTGCTGGCCGATCACTTTTTGAAGGAGCTCGCCAAAGCCAATGGCAAGACGTACAAAGCTCTCGGCGATGACGCCCTGCCCGCGATGATGAAATACGACTGGCCGGGGAATATCCGCGAACTGCGCAGCGCCATCGAGCATGGCGTGGTGATGAGCAACAGCAGCCGCGTGATGCTCAAGCACCTCCCCGCCTACCTTTTGAACCCCGGCGGCCTTTGGGTGCGAAAAACGCCTGCTGCCGAAGCACCACCCGAAGCCGCTCCGCAGGCCAAAAGTGATCTCGATGTCGAAGAGGCCGAGCATCAGCTCATCCTCACCGCCCTCCAGCGCAGTGGAAACAACCGCACCGTGGCCGCCGAACTCCTCGGCATGAGCAGGCGCACCCTCCAGCGCAAGCTCAAGGAGATGAACATGGTCCGCACCCATCGTCGCCGCATGAAGCCGGAGGTGAGTGGTGAGTGGTGAGTGGTGAGTGGTGAGTGGTGAGCGGTGAACGGTGAACGGTGAACGGTGAACGGTGAACGGTGAGTGGTGAGTGGTGAGCGGTGAGCGGTGAACGGTGAGTGGTGAGTGGTGAGTGGTGAGCGGTGAGCGGTGAACGGTGAGCGGTGAACGGTTCCCTCAGCCTACCGCCTATCGCCTACCGCCTACCGCCTACCGCCCACCGTCCACCTCCCCCCCGCTTTCTCCATTTGCACACACCCCCACGCCTCCCATGGTGCCTCACCCCCATGGCTAGCATCACGAACGAAAAACTCCTCGCCCATACTCAGTGGCTCGATGGCGACAACAAAACCGGCCGCCGCCTCAATGAAACCGGCATGAATCTGGCCGGAGCCGTCCTCAACGACCTCAACCTCGCCAAAGCGCACTTCATCGGCACCACGATGACCAAGGCCAATCTGGCCGGCACCAACCTCAGCGAGGCCGATTTCAGCGGAGCGAATCTCGACAACGTCAATTTCGCCGGAGCCAACCTCAGCGGGGCCGATCTCGGTGGCGTCTCTCTGCGCAATGCGAACCTCACTGGAGCCAGCTTTCGTGGTGCTGACCTCTCCGGGGCCAATCTCGAAGGCTCAAACCTCACCGAGGCGGACTTCACCGAGGCCGATCTCATCGCCGCGAACCTCAACCGCACCACGCAGAACGGCCTCATCATCACCGGAGCCAAACTGGCAGACACCCAGGGCCTGCGAGGCTGAGCCTGAGCGCTTATGAAGCCCTCCTGGTCCATCCGCCTTGTCCGTTCGCTGTTTTTCGCGATGTCCGTCTTTGTCGGCATCGCCATCGCGCTCGGCATGGCGGAGCCCGCTTGGGTGGGCGCTTTGCTGGGGCTTGCCTACATGGGCATCCTCCTCGGACTCGACATCGTCTTTGCCCGCTTTTCGCTGCGTGATTTCTCCCACGCCACGGTCGGCCTCGCCATCGGGCTGTTTTGCGCCTGGCTGGTCACCCGCATCGGCGTCTTCCAGCTCGCCTACTTTCAAAATCAGCCCAATGCCGAGATGCTCCGCACCATCGTGGAGGTCTGCATCTACGGCTCGCTGGCCTTTCTCGGCATCAGCTTTGCGCTGCGCAGTGATCGCGATCACTTTGCCTTCCTCATCCCTTTCGTGCGCTTTCGCCGCGAAGGCTCCGAAGGCGAACCTGTCGTGCTCGATCTCACCGTCGCCGGTGACAGCCGCGTGCTCCGCCTCCTCGGCACCGGCTTCCTCAGTGGCACCGTCGTGGTGCCTCGATTCGTGCTCGATGAACTTCAGCGCATGTCCGAATCCGAGGACCCCATTACGTCGCACAAAGGGAACCGCGGTCTGGAAATGATCGAAAAGCTCCGTGGGATGCCCGATGCACGTGTTTCGGTGCATGAGAATGCCGGTGGAGCCGATCTGCCCGTCGATGCACGTCTCGTTTCGCTCGCCCGCGAGGTGAATGCCCGCCTCCTCACCAATGATGAAGGCCTTGCCAAGGTCGCCCGCCTTCGCGGCATCACGGCCCTGAGCTTTCCTGAACTCACCACCGCCCTCACCGTCGAGCTCGGCGTGGGCGATGAACTCACCCTCGCCCTCACCAAGACGGGGAAGGATAAACATCAAGCCGTCGGCTACCTCGACAACGGCACCATGATCGTCGTGAACCAAGCCGCCGCCCTCCTCGGCCAAACCGTGCAAGTCGTCGTCTGCGGTGCCCACAACACCACGGCAGGCCGCCTCATCTTCGCTGAGCTCAAAGCCAAAGTTTGAGCCCACTCAACGTGCGCCTCGAATCACCGGCGCGAGCCACTTCGCCGTCTCATCGGCGATGACGTTATAGCCAGCCAGATTCGGATGCCGATCACCGGCCCAACCTGGAATGTGGCCGAAGAGGCCGTCGAGGCGGTTGTCCATCACAACGACCTTCGGCTCGGTGCCCTCGGGCACAACATAGGGCGTGGCGAGCGGACGGAGTTTCTCGGGGATCTTCGAAAGCGGAAAGCGGCGGTAGTTGAGGCCGTCGGGGTTCTTTTTCAGCTCGGCGAGGTAGCGCGGGGCGATGTCGAAGAGCGTGAGTTTTTCCTCGGCAGCGATCTGCTTGATGAGGGCGTTGATGTCCACGTGCAGATTGTCGAGCGCATAGGGGATGGCCGTCATGGGGATGAGCATGGCCTTCGGATGGTCTTGGCGCAGGCGACCGAGCAACTCCCGAAAATCCTTCGGGAAGGCCGTTTTGAAGTCTTTGACCTTCGCGGCATCATTGAGCCCGTAGCGAATGAAGATGTAATCGGCCTGCGGCTTGGTTTTGACCGCCTTGTCGTAGCGAGTGTCGAGCAGACGGCGGATGAACTCGCCGCTAACGCCCTCATTGTACACCTCACAGGGCGGCAAATCGCCCTCGGTGGCCAGTTTGATGCGGAGCATGTCTTCAAACTGCGGTTCATCAGGAGCGTATTTCTTTGGAAAACTCGCCTCCGTCGTGCTGTCGCCGAGAAGGAGGATTTGCAGGCATTTTTTGCCCGCCGTGGCCTCGCTGAAGGCAAAGGGCTGGCCGCCAATGAGCTGATCCGAGGTGATCGTGGGGCAGATGAGACGCTCGACATGCTGCGTGAAGAGCTCCGTGCCACGGGTGTGGCTCACGAAAGGCCAGCGGGCGGGGTTGTACATCGTGTCGGTCAGGTCCCGCATGAGCACGACATGCTTGCCGTTCTTCGCCATCTGCCGCAGGCCAAAGGGGCGACCGCTCACGCACATATTCAGATGCACGCCCATGAGGATGACGTTGTCGATGTTTTTGGATTCGAGGAGGTTCCAAATCTCCACGCCGCTATCGCTAATGGCGTCCTTGGTTTGGTCGATGCGCAGAGTGTCGATCTGTTTGGTCCACGGGGCTTTGGGATTGAGCCCCCTGGCTTCGAGTTCCTTCGCCCACGCGGCATGCTCGGCGGGATCATCGTCTTCGCCGCCATCGCTTTGATCCAGTGGATACACCGCCATCTCCTCGGTGGGGATTTGTTTGCACCACTCGCCGATCTTGTCCGGCAAACGCGGCGCGGCCGGGGCCGCCTTCGCCCGTTCGCGAGCTGGCGTGCCGTCGTAAGGCTTCATGCAGGAGCTGGGCGCATGAATGACGAGCACGCCCGCGGCGCGAGCCTTTTCGAGCACCTCGTTCATGCGCGGAGCCATCTCCACCTCGCGAGTGACGGCGTTTTTGCAGTGATGCAGATCCCACATGTCACACACGATGATGGCCGAGCGGGACGGCAGCCATGATTCCTTCACCAGCACGGCTTTTCCGGCAGCGGAGCGGGATTGAAGAGTCAGCGAAAGCGGCATTTCCGCGGCTAGGCTGGCCACGGCGAGGAAGAAAAAGGCGAGGAGACGCATGGCAGCCATACGCGGCTCACAGGTCGAATTACGCAAACCGCCACGCGGCTAAACGACGATCATGGCTCGACCACGATTCTGTCCGTGAACTCGTTCGCTACCACGCCTGCGGCTTTAGGATCAGCGATAGGCTTGCCTGCTTGGCGCAGGTTTTCGAAGCTCACGTTTTCGATGCGGTGAGTGGCGTCGAATCCCTCAATGCGAATGCGGGACTGGATGCCGGGGGCGAGGTCGATCTGGTCAAAGCGCACACCGTTGATGTGGCCGCGTTCCTTGTCCTTGCCCCAGGCATCGGCGCGAATCCATAGCGTGGCGAGGGTGTCCTGGCAGTGCTCGATGCGGATGCGCTCAAAAACGATGTCGCTCGTCGTGCCGCGATCCGCGACGAGCACGGCGAGTGCGCAGCATTCGCCACCAGCGCTGTAGTCGCGGATCACCTCGCAGTCGGTGAATCGGACGTTTTTGATGTCGTGACGAGTCTCGCTAGTGATGCCGAGGGCACGGGCACGTTCGTTCCAGACGGTCACGCGACGCACGAGGATGTTTTCCGCGATGCTAGCAGGCGCTGGATCGGTGGTTTTGACGCAGACGCCATCGTCATTGGTGCGAAAAAAGCAGTCCTCGACGAGTACATCGCGGCTGTTGCACAGGTCAATGCCGTCGCTGTTCTCGCGGTGGCTGATGTTCACCACGCCGCGAAGCTGCGCCTTTTGGCACTGAAACAAAGCCACACCCCAGGTCGGAGCATCGAGGATGGTGAGACCGTCCACGATAACGTCATCGCATTGCCAGAACACGGCGGCGTTTCGCGCATGCCAGGGCAGACCGGAGAGGTCAATCGTGCCTCCGCCACGGATGGCTACCTGTTTGACTCCGATGGCGCTGATGAAGGGCCGCCATACCTTCATGCCCGCCCAGTCTTTCTCTTGAACCGGCTTCTCACTGGCCGCTGGAAGGCGAGGTCGCAGCACCGCCGCCGGGTCCAGCCAAAGCGTGTCGCCATCGCGCAGCGTGATCGTGTCCACCTCATGAAGGCCAGGACCGAAGACGAGCTCTGGTCGAAGTCCCGCAGGCGGCTTCACCGGAGCCTGAACGAGGAGATGCAGGGCGCATTCATGCCCGCCCTGTGTCACAAGTGTCCAGACGCCAGGCCCGGGAAGTGAGAGGTGAATCGTTTCGCCCATCACCGCCGCCAAGGCACCAGGACGGCGCGGCAAGAACTCCACCGTACGCGAAGCTCCCGCTGGCAAAGCCACCTCCAAAGACACCACTTTGTCCGAGACGATCTTCAAAAGCCCTGTTGGCTCGCCACGCAAGGTCTTCACCACTGCCACCGGCATACTGACACCGTCTCGCGTGACCTTCCAATCCGCCGAAGGCATGAGGCCGGGCACATCAGCCGCCGGGAGCTGAGGACGGCAGAGCAAAAGCAAGAGAACGAGAGATCGCATAAAGGATAGTAGCTTGGCCGAACTTTCGCTCAAACGCCACCATGCTCAGCGTCACCTTGATGAGTGATTTCCAGCAGACTCAAGGAAGACCGCAGATTTAAATTCAGGATAATCTGCGGGCCTCCCTTGAATCTGTTGGAGACAAAGCCTGTGTTCACAAAATTTAATACCATGAGGCACGGTGGCTTTCGCACCTTGATGGAATGATTGCGTGTCGGCGAAGGCAGGGACAAGATGACTTTCTCCATGATGTTCTGTTCAGCTCTGCTCTTCCTCTCCCTTGCATCCGCTCATGCGCTCGACCTGCCTCCGGGAGGCGTGGACGTGCGTGCGGACGTTTCATTGCAAGCCAGCGCCAACGCGACGGCGGGCAAGGTGGATGCCTTGGAGAAGGGAAAGCGCCTCACCATCACGAAGGCGGACCCGGCGAAAGCCTACTCGGCGCAGTTCACAGCGCCGGTTTCGGCGGAGATCGCCAAGAAGGAACGGGTGCTGGCGGTCATCAAAGCGCGGGTCGTGGGGGCTGCGGAGTCGGGCGAGGTGCTGGCGAAGCTCCAGCTCCGAGCTGCGCCTTACACTTCGTTTGGTCCGACGATTGGCGTGGGCATTCATCGGGAGTGGACGGAGCAGCCGGTGGTGTTTGTGGCGGAGGATGTCGTGCCGGCGGACAAGGCGGCGGTGGTGCTGCTGTGCGGTCACAAAGAACAAAGCATCGAGGTGGAGAGCATCCGCGTGCTGAAGTATCCCGCGACGATGGATCTGGCCATGTTTCCGAAGGCGAAGCTCATCAAGCGCACTTACGCGGGCCGCGAACCGGATGCGCCGTGGCGAAAAGCGGCGCTGGAACGCATCGAGCAGCATCGGAAGAAGGATCTGTCGATGATCGTGAAGGGCGACGACGGCCAACCGCTGGCTGAGACGGAAGTGAAGCTCTCGCTGAGGCGTCACGCCTTCGGTTTCGGCTCCGCCGTGGTGGCGAAACGTTTCAGCGGTGAAAGCGAGGACGACCGTCGCTACCGAGACATCGTTGATAAGCTCTTCAGCATCGTCGTTTTCGAAAACGACCTCAAAGACGGCAACTGGGGGCCTGACTTCAAGGACGACCGCAAAGCCAAACGCAACGCGGAGATCGATGCGGCCTTCCAATGGCTTGCGGAGCGTCACATCCCGGTGCGCGGGCATTACCTCATGCAGGTGGCCACACCCTTCAATCTTCATGCGATCAAAGACAACGAAGTGATCCGCCAGCGCACGCTCGACAGCGTGAAGGAGCGCATGGCCTTTGTGAAGGATCGCGTCATCGAGTGGGATGTGATCAATCATCCCATCGCTTGGGGCGGTGCAGACATGCTGAACAAGCGCCCTGGACTCGAAACCCTCGACCGCGAAGTCTTCACGCTGGCTCGCTCGCTCACGAAACTGCCCTTCTTCATCAACGAAGATCAGGTCTTCCGTCCCGGCCCGCAGTGCGATGACACCTTCACCTATATCGAGAAGCTGAACGCCGATGGCTTCGCCGTGGCGGGTCTCGGCAATCAGGCGCACTTTCACGAGAGCTACCTGCCCTCGCCGGAGCATCTGCTGGCTGTGACGGATCGTTTTGCGAAGATCGTGCCGCATCAATGCATCACCGAATACGACGTCGTGACCACCGAGGATGAGGAACTGGCTGCCGACTACACGCGGGATGTGCTCATCGCCGTCTTCAGCCATCCGGCCTACACGAGTTTTCTGCTGTGGGGCTTCTGGGAAGGCTCGCACTGGAAGCCAGAGGCCGCGTCTTGGTCCAAAGATTGGTCCATCCGACCTCGCGGTGAGGTTTTGGAGGAATGGATCGGCAGGAAGTGGCACACCGAGGTCACGGTGAAGACCGATGCGAAGGGCCAAGTCTCGTGGCGTGGATTCCCCGGCTGGTATGAGCTCACGGCGCAAGGCCTCACGAGCTTGGTGAAGCCGAAGTAGGCTCGTTCGCCAGAACAAGGGTATCCCGCATTCTGGCGAATGCGCCTACAGCTTGTCGTGCAGTTCGTGCACCTTCTTCGCGATGCGGTCCTCGACATCCTCGGCCCATCCAGCAGCGGCTTCGTAGCCGCCTTCTTTGAGCACGCGGAGGCTGGGCATGTAGCCAGTGTAGTCGTTCGAGTAACCGGCCACCCACACGCCTGCCTCGCCAGCGAACTCGCGTTTGAAGCGCAGGGAATAATCCACCACCACCTCGCTGCCGAGGGTGATGAAGGTCAGATCCTTGCCGATCTTGATGACCTGCACGGGATAGTCGTGGTCTTCGCGTTTCTTGTTGGCGTAGCTGAGCTTGATCTCCTCATACGCGGCACGAATCGGACCTGTCACGGCACGCGGATTCACGCTGAGCGCCATCTCGACGGCATTCGAGAGCGAGCGACCATGCTGCATGGAGAGTTCGAGATCGGTGACACCTGGAACGACATCGCTGCGTCGCGGATACGGATTCTGATCGCCGCCGCAGCCCATCAAAAACAAGGCGGTGAAGCCGGGGCGATGCTCCTGAAGGTATTCCTGCGCGAAGCCCGCGTAGTCGCCGCACCAGTTGTAAAAGCCGAGGGAGGTGTTGTGGCAGGCGTAGCCGAAGAGCGTGGCCTTCAGCGTGCCGTCCGGGGCTTCCACACGCAGCGCCGGCACCTCGTGATCGACCGGACCATTCGGATTCGGAGCCTTGTTGGCGTTCGGATGATCCGGCGGCAGCGTGTAGTCACGGCGACGGTTCATCGCGAAGCCGCAGCGGGCCTTGTTCCAGGTGAGGCGGGCGGGTTGCATGTCCGTCAAAGCTTTCCCGATGAGGGCGACGAGGTCGCTTTGCAGCTTCTGCGTGTAGTCCCAGGCATCGCGGGCTCTTTGATCGTCTTTTTCCGTCAGCGGGGCCGTGCGCAACGACGGCCCGCTGTGCGTGTGCGAGGCGTTCATGACCAAATTGGCCTGTGGGAGCTTGAATTGCTTTTCCGCCTGCTCCGCCACCGCCCGGCGCATGAGCTGCGGCACGCCGATGAGATCCAGCGTGACGAAAACGAGCTTGTTCCCCTGCTCATCTTGAAGCGCCAGCGCCTTGGCAAAAAGCTCCTGTACCTTGCCCTCAGCCGGTTTTTTCCTCGCCGCATACCCAGCCATCCACAGCATCTTTTGCGGCGTGACCTTCAGCGTGGCCGCGCCGGCCTTCCAATTCGCCGGAACATGCGGCGCGAGGGACTTGGGCGGCGCGGGAGGTGACAGTGGCGTGGCCCCCGGAGGCGCGGCGAGCAAGGTGGAAGCACAAAAGAGGGCGGCGAGAAGGATTCGAGGCAGCATGAACCTTCTACGCCGCCCGGAGGCCGGTTTTGCCGCGCCACCGGCAGTCTCAAATCTACCAGAAAACCGGTTGATTCACCTTTACCAGCCGCCTATAGACTCGGCCCCAACGACTTCGCGCGGTTAGCTCAGTGGTAGAGCATTACCTTGACATGGTAGGGGTCACAGGTTCGAACCCTGTACCGCGCACCATCTCCCTCACGAGAGATGAACTTCTTCTACACTTACGTCCTGCTCTGTGCCGATGGGCATCTTTACGTCGGCTACACATCCGATCTCAGGCAGCGATTGAAGCAGCATCAAGCCGGTGAAGTTCCCTCTACCCAGCCCAGGCTCCCCGTGAAGCTGGTCTATTACGAAGCCTGCCTTTCGGAAACAGCGGCCATCGCCCGAGAAAAGCAGCTCAAGACCGGCTTTGGACGCGCTTACCTGAAGAGACGCCTGAGCGAATGACTGGGGTCACACCCGCCCGCAACGCTTCGCGTAGCGATGCGGGCGGGGGTTCGAACCCTGTACCGCGCACCATCTCCCTCACGAGAGATGAAATGAAATGAGATGAAACAGAAACGGAACACCTGGAGTGATGGAGTTGTGGAGTGATGGGCCGCCACCCAAGCATGGCTCCAACACTCCACGACTCCACGACTCCACGACTCCATTTCTCCAGCACTCCCCTTCCCCTGAAACGATCATTGGATTTGCCTGAAGAGCACGACATCATGCGACTCCCCAGCCATGCAGTTCCGCCATTCCAAGCACGACGTTTTCATTCCTGACAACACGGATCCGTGGACCGCGCTGCGTCGCGTGACGCACCTCGGCATCGTTTCGCATCAGGACGACCTCGAAATCGCCGCCTACCACGGCATCACCGAGTGTTTTCATGACAAGAACAAGTGGTTCGGCGGTGTCGTCGTGACCGATGGAGCTGGCAGCCCGCGCAAAGGGGCCTATGCCAGCTACACCGATGAGGAGATGCAAAAGGAGCGTCTGCTGGAACAGCGCAAAGCGGCCTTCGTGGGCGAGTACAGCATTCAAATTCAGCTCGGCTACCCGAGCGAAGAGGTGAAGCGCCCGCGCCATGAGCCTTGCATCGCCGATTTGAAGTTCATCCTCGAGCATGCCCAGCCGGAGATTTTGTATCTTCACAATCCCTGCGACCGCCATGACACGCATGTGGCCACCTTTCTCCGCTGCATCGAGGCCCTGCGTGATCTCCCCAAGGAGATGCGCCCCAAGAAAGTCTATGGCTGCGAGGTCTGGCGAAAGCTCGATTGGCTGCTCGCGAATGACAAAGTCATGCTCAGCGTGGACAAGCACCCGCACCTGCTGCGCCCTTTGCTGGGTGTTTTCGACAGCCAGATCGCCGGTGGCAAGCGCTACGACCTCGCCGAGGAAGGCCTTCGCCACGCCAACGCGACCTACTTTGACTCGCACACCACCGACGGGGCCGAATCGTTGAACTTCGCCATGGATATGACGTCGCTCATTGAGGACGACCAGCTCGACATGGAGAAGTTCGCCACCCGTTTTGTACGCCGGCTCGAAGACGATGTGCGTGAACGAGTGCGCCGCTTCATGTGAGCGTGGCCGCATGGCCGCGCTTCGAAAGAATCAGCACGGCAGCCAGCACGCCGAGAGCGGCATTGATGGCCC
The DNA here is from genome assembly GCA_943373155.1 of Akkermansia muciniphila. GTDB lineage: Bacteria > Verrucomicrobiota > Verrucomicrobiia > Verrucomicrobiales > Verrucomicrobiaceae > Prosthecobacter. The sequence goes on from CALSBJ010000030.1 coordinate 26,819, forward strand.
AAAGTAGATCTGGATGATGATCGTAGAGCGACATGCCAAGTGCTGAGCTGGCAGTGCTCCCGATGGACCAGGCGAAGCTCAAAAAGCCGACGTAGCGCCCGCGCATGTCCTCCGGTGCCATGTCCGCCGCATAGGCCTGCTGCCGGGAAAAGGCACTCATCTCTCCGACGGTGAAAATCACCATCATGAGCACAAACGCGGCCAGCGCTCCGCTGCCGAGGAAGACGAGAAAGCTCGCCCCCATCAGAATGTAGCCCAGCGCCAGTACGCCGCGCACCGGCCAGGGGCGCAGCATGGCTGCCAGCGGCACCTCAAAGAGGCAAATCATCACGCCATTGAGCGCCAACACATAGCCGCACCAGTCGAGCGGCAGTCCATTGCGCTCAAAGTGCAGTGGAAAGGTCGTGTTCGTCTGCCGAAAGATCCACGCGGTGCAGAGGCAGGCTCCGAAAAGCGCGAGGAAGGGCCGGTTTTGCCGAATCGAGACCCAGGCATGGCTCCAGCCCGCCTGCGAGGCCTCGGTGCGCCGCCCCTTTGGCAGGCAGATCCAGGCGATGAGGCCAAAAATGACCGAGGTGACCGCATCGACCGCAAACAGCCAGAAGAAGGACGCATGCTCCGCCAGCAATCCGGCCGTCGCAGGCCCCAGCGACCACGCCAGGTTCACCGCGAACCGTTGCACCGCGAAGGCAATCACCCGCTGCTCCTGCGGCACAATGTCCTGCACGAGCGCCGCACTGGCCGGATGCCCGGCCTCGTTCACCGCACCCGTGATGAAAGCGAGCACGGCCAACGCACGCCAATCGACGGCCTGGGATAAGGCGAGCATGCACACGGCCCCCGCAAAGGCGGAGACGGCCATTGTGATGTTTCTGCCGAGACGGTCGGCCAGCCAGCCACCGAGCCATGCGGCAGCGAAACTCCCCACGGAATAGGCGGCGATGGCATAGCCAGCCTGCGCGGCGGTATTCCCGTTCCGAGTAATGAACAGGGCGAGGAACGGCACGACGAAAACGCCGAACCGATTGACGAAGGTCGCTCCTATGAGAACCCAGAAGGGTCTGGGCAGGAGCCGTAACTGAGAAGAAAGGGACATGATTGGAAAATGAATAAGGGATGCATGGGGAGAGTGGAGATGAGCAGGTACGCAAAACGGGCCGGCTCGTGTGAGCCGGCCCGTTGAAGGCTTTCAAGGTTGCTGTGTTCGTTTCGGACTACAGGCCTTTGCTCACAATGTATTTCACGAGATCGACGACTCGGTTGGAGTAACCCCACTCGTTGTCATACCAGCTCACGAGCTTGAAGAACTTGCTGTTCAGCTCGATGCCGGAGCCGGCGTCGAAGATGGAGCTGTGCTGGTCGTGCATGAAATCGGTGCTCACCACTTCGTCAGCGGTCCAGTTGAGGATGCCCTTGAGGTAGGTCTCGCTGGCCTTCTTCATGGCGGCGGAGATTTCCTTGTAGCTGGTTTCCTTCTCCGTCTTCACGGTGAGATCGACCACGGAGACCGTCGGCGTCGGCACGCGGAAGGACATGCCGGTGAGCTTGCCCTTCACTTCCGGGATGGCAAGACCCACGGCCTTGGCAGCGCCGGTGCTGCTCGGGATGATGTTGATGGCGGCGCTGCGGCCACCTTTCCAATCCTTGGCGCTCGGGCCGTCCACGGTCTTCTGCGTGGCGGTGTAGCTGTGGATGGTGGTCATAAGGCCTTCGGCGACGCCGAAACCTTCCTTCAGGAGAACGTGCACCACGGGGGCGAGGCAGTTCGTCGTGCAGGAAGCATTGGAGATGACGTGATGCTTGCTGGCATCATACTTCTCATGGTTCACGCCCATGACGATGGTGATGTCCTCTTCCTTGCCGGGAGCGGAGATGATGACTTTCTTTGCGCCAGCGTCGATGTGGCCCTGGGCTTTGCTGCGCTCGGTGAAGAGGCCGGTGGATTCGATCACGATGTCCACACCGAGTTCCTTCCAAGGAAGGGCGGAGGGACCCGCACGCACGGCGAGGCATTTGATCTCGTTGCCATCGACCACGAGGATGTCGTCCTCGGCGAGGTCAGGGCTGCTCTTCTTGGAGAAAACATTCTCACGGGCTTTGCCCTGCGTGGAGTCATACTTCACGAGGTAGGCGAGGTTGTCCGCAGGGACGAGGTCATTGACGGCCACGACCTGGATCTCTTTGCCCAGGAGGCCCTGATCACAGATTGCGCGAAAAACGAGGCGTCCGATGCGCCCGAAACCATTGATGCCGATTTTGACCATAGTGTGTTCGATTGAGTTTGGAGTTTTTTGAGGGCCGCAGACCTAGCCCGGCAGGGGGGCATGTCAACCGTGGAGGCTACCCGCGGCAGCAAGCAGCCTGCCAATCACCAGACTTTCGCCATTGCCCCGCTCCGCTTAGGCGCTACGTCTTCCCCCAACTCATGTTTGTCGATCAGATCAAAGTTTATGCCCGCGCCGGTAAAGGTGGCGACGGGTCCGTGCATTTTCACCGTGGCAAGTTCCGTCCCAAAGGCGGCCCCGATGGAGGCGATGGTGGCCGCGGTGGCAGCGTCATCCTCGAAGTCGATCCCAGCACGGACAGCCTGCGCAATTACGTCTTCAATGGCAAGCTCATCGCCGAGGACGGCCAGGGCGGCCTCGGCAGGCAATGCACCGGTCGCAGCGCCGTGGATAAAGTGTACAAAGTGCCACCGGGCACTGTCGTGAGCCGCATCATCGAAGAAGAGGACCCCGAAACCGGTGAGTCCGTTCTCCGCTTCGAGCCCGTGGCTGATCTCGTCGAGACGGGATCGCATTTTGTGCTCTGCAAAGGCGGCAAGGGTGGCAAAGGAAACATGAATTTCGTCACCAGCACGCATCAGGCACCGCGTGAGTTCACGCCGGGCACACCGGGGGATGAAGGCCGCTTTCACTTTGAGCTGCGCAGCATCGCCGAAGCCGGCCTCGTGGGCGCTCCGAACGCAGGTAAATCCACGCTGCTCTCCAAACTGAGCGCCGCGAAGCCAAAGATCGCGAACTACCCCTTCACCACGCTCCAGCCGATGGTGGGCGTCATTGAGTTTGCCCCCTTCCGCCGTGGCACGCTGGCGGACATCCCCGGCCTCATCGAGGGGGCGCATCAAAACATCGGCCTCGGCCATGATTTCCTGCGCCACATCATGCGCTGCCGCGTGCTTCTTTTCGTCGTCGATACCGCCGGCACCGAGGGCCGCGATCCTGTGGCCGACCTAGAAACGGTCCGCACGGAGGTGTCCCTCTACTCCAAGGAGCTCTCCAAGCGTCCCTGGTGCATCATTGCGAACAAGTGCGATCTCCCCGAATCCGAACCGCATCTCGCCAATCTCAAAGAGCGCTTCAAACGCGTCAAAATCCATCCCATCTCCGCCCAGACCGGCCAGGGCCTCGACAAGCTCCGCGCCTGGCTCGATGACAAGATCGGCTACGATGTGACGAAGTAAGTGTTTTTGATCTCTTACTTCTCCGCCGCCTCAGGTGTGTAAGAGGCAGCGAGATCGACTTTGAAGCGCCAGTTGATGACCTCGGCTTGCGGGGCGTCTTGGCGTTGGAAAGTCAATGAGACCACGACTTCTTCACGGCGGATGCGGTAGGGAAACTGGTAGCGCAGGCTCTTTGAGGCTTCGTCGTAGAGGGCAGGCACCGTGCCAAGGCCACCGACGCGGAGCTTCACGCTTTCAGGGATCACCGCACCAACGTTCGCTAGGCTGGCCTCGATCATTGGGCGACGATCCGTGATGATGGAATCGGGCTTCGGGCTGAGTTCGACGATCAATTTGCCGCTCTCATCCTTCGCGTCGGCGAGGAGGAATTTGTTTGAGGCGACATCACCACGCCCACGGAAGCTGGTGGCGAGTTTGAAGTTCGTGTCGCTATCCCCGTGGATGATGTAGCGGCCAAGTTTCCCATTGGGCGTCTCCCAGCCGACCTTCTGGCCGTTCACGGTCACAAGGCTCTCGTAGCCGATCTGGAGACCGGTCTCCATGATGGCATCGTCAAAGATACCGTAGGGATAGGCGAAAGAAGGAATCTTCACCTTGAGGTTCTGCTCCAGGAACTCCCGCGAGTCCTTCAACTCGGAGAGAATCCACTGTTGGAAATCCGCATCGGTCATCTTGCCCTTCGGCTTCTTTTTGAGGCTCTCATGCGAGACGCTGTGGCTGCCGATCTCGCAGCCGTGCTGCATCATCTCCTTGATCTGGTCCCAATTCATTGAACGGCCGCCGATGTTCACATACTTCTTGTAAAGATAAACGGTGAACGGGAAGCCGAACTCCTTCAGCACGGGATAGGCATAGCTGTAAACACCTTCCCAGCCGTCATCGAAGGTGATGACGATGGCCTCTTGCGGGATGTTCTTTTCGCCCTTCTTCCAGGCCATCACATCGGCCAGCGGGATGACGGGGATCTGCGAATCTTTGATGGCCTGCATCTGCTCGCGGAACTTGGACCCGGCGATGAGCATCGGGCTGCCGCCGCGGTCACGCACGTCGTGGTAGCCGAGGATGGCCACGTTGGCAGATTTGTTCAGCTCAAAGGCGGGCGCAGCGGGGATCACTGGCTCCGGCACGGCGGCTTCGAGCATGGCGGAGTCCTTCAGCTTCTTCTCGATGAGCTCCTGCTCGGGCGTGAGCACCGGCTCGGCGGGCTTTGGCGCGGGTTTGGGCGGCATCGCCCCGCTTTTCTCCGCGAGACGCTCCAGCTTGTCCTGGATGCGCTTGCATGCGGGCAGCGCCGCGAGAGACAGCAGGGCGAGGGTCGTGAGCGTGAGACGGTGCATTGAATGGAAAAAGGCTACGAGGCCGGTTTGGCCAGCGTGATATAGATGTGGCGCAAGATGAGGCTGGAACTCGATTTGTCACCCGCCGTGATGCGCAGATCACGGGCGCGGAGGTCGCCGGGCAAGGTCACGCGGCCGAGGCGCAGCACGCGGAAGGTTTCGGCATCCTTCGTGACCTTCTCCACCGGCAGCTCAGCTTCGATCTGCTGGCCCGCGAGGTCTGCCACGAGCTTCAGCGGCGCGGAAAGCACCGGGCAGGCATACTCGAGGTGCAATTCGTAACTGCCCGCGGCCATGAACTCCACGCGCCATTCCATCTCACCGATCTTCGCCGTGGGATCGACGGACACGCTGCCTTTCGAAAGGGCGGGAGACAGCGCAATGACAGCCTGCGCTGCCTCTTTCGGCTTCGCGGGCGCTTCCGGCATGGGCATCGGCATCGCCACGCCCGAAGGCTGGGGAGTCCGAGCAGCGGCGAGGTCGATCACGCCACCACGTTTCAGCAGCTCCTGCACGCGGGCGATCTCCGCGAGGTAGGGAGCATTGTCCGTGGTACTCACGGCTCCTTTTTGCAGGCCGATCAAATACTGGCTGATGAGCGGAATGTGCCGCGTGCTCAACTCCCGCTGATAAATGGCCTCCATCTGCTCCAGCGTCGCAGGTGCGGCCGTCTGCGCTCGCAAAGCGGAGACAGCGATGAGCATGATGGAAACGGTGCGGATCATTTCTTCGAGTTGATGTCGTGGCTCAGCGCCCAGGCGCCGGAGGGCGGCACACGCGTCTTCGCGGCCTGCTCGCGGGCGAAGAGAGACTTCAGCAAGGCGTTTTCGCCCATGCTGCCCTTCTTGTTCGTCGGCACAAACAACGCGGCGAGGCCTTGATCGATAAGCACATTCTGAAACAGGCCGACCTCCGGCAGAAACACCAGCGCCTCCAGCTCATCGGAGCCTTCGCGCATTGGCCGGGCCACGAGGCGCAGTGTTTTGCCACGCAAATAGCCAGCGGTGAATTCCTGCGCCGCACGCCCGACCGCCAGCGCATCTTCGACATCCACGCGGAACCTCGCCGCCATCGTGTTGAGGATCTTGTCATCGCTTTTCACCGGGGCGCACACGGCCCAAAGCAGGCGCACTTTGATCTCACGCCCCTCGTGCAACACCTTGAAGCGATCTCCTGCCTCCGGTGGTCCCTCAACCAAAGTCGCCTCAAAGACCTCATCGAATCCTTCAAGGCTCCCCTGGGCATCCGCCAGAGAGCGTGGTGGCGAAAACCGCGGCTTCCCGTCCTTTTTCTCCACCAGACGCTCCAGACGCTTCAACTCGGTCTTAACCTCGTTCTGGCTCTTGGAGGCGATTTGCTCCAATTCGGTCCGATAAGCCTCCACGACGGCTTTTTGCGCCTCGGCGAGTTCACCGATCAACGTGGAGCGAATGGACTCCAGAGCCGCTTTCGCATCCACGGGCTCCACTTTGACCCTCGGCGCGGCTTCCGTCACCGGCACGAGTCTCAGGCCACGCAGCCGGATGATGTTCGCCGGATACCCGCTCGCCGCCACGAGCCGTAGCGTAATCGGGTTGCGAGTGAAGGTCATTTCCCCACTTTGCACCTTCGCAAAGGTCGTCTCATCGGCGCTTTGGGTGATCTCCATGGTCACGCGGTTGTTGGTGGCACTCGAGAGGCCGGTCACCTCGCCAAACTCGAACACCGCCTTCTCCTGTGGCTGCATTTTCGCGGACGCAAAGGCCACCGGCGCATCCGTCATGTTCGCCTCGAACTCGAGACGATACTTCCCCGGTATGAGCCGGAAGAGCGACCACTCCACGCCACTGCCACTCGAACGAAAATTGCCCAACGACTCACCCGAGGCCTGCGCCGATCCCATCATCCGAGCGCCCACCAAGCCAAGTGGCACCGCGTTCGTGCTCTCCGCGCCTTCATAAATCACCGCGAGCTGCTGGCGGCGCTGCTGAAACTGCTTCGCCTGCTCATAGTCACCCGCCGCGGCCAGCGCCGTCTCACGAGCCGCCAACGCCAGCACATACTGCTCCGTAACCTTCTGCGAATCCGCCAGCGCCTTCGTCAGCAAAGCCTGGCGAGCCTCCACCAAGTCCACAGGCTCCTGCGCCGCCACGCTGGAAGCCGCGAGGAGGGCAAAGAAGATTCTGGAGAGCATCGAACGCATGAGAGAGAGAGAGAGAGAGAGATTCAACGAGAGGCGGGCACCAGTTCCACACCGAGAAGTTGCATGAGATTGTCTTTGAAAATGGTCGCGGCGGTGAGGGTGAAGGTCGTGGCGCCTTCGCTGAGCTTCAACGTACCCAGAGTTCGCTCTTCAGGACCACGAAGCGTGGTCTCGACTGGACCGGTGAGGGTAAAACGGGCTTCCTTCGCCGTGATGCTGCCACCTTCCAGCGGGCCGCAGCGATAGCGCAGCACCACCTCGTAGCCACCGGGCGGCAGCGTGGGCAGCTTCCACTCCGCCGAGGCACCAGGCCGCGTCCATCCCGTGATAGCCCCCCCCTCTCGCTTCACCTCTTTGAGCACTGCGGAGTCGATGGACAGGGTGATCTTCTCGCCGAGTTGAGCGGTTTTCATCGAAAGCTCGCGGGATTGCAGCAGCAGCAGTTCCTTGTCGAGCCGCTCAATCTCATGTTGAAGCTTCAGCCGCTCCTCGCGAGCGCGAATGGCCCCATCGTAATCGCTTGCCGCAGCGAGCCCTTTTTCTAAGGCCGCCAACTCCGACATCTGCCGCTTCACCGGTCCCAGCGTGGCCGCGATCCATGACCGCTCAAAATTCAGCCTCAGCGCCGCTACCTCCTGCGCACACGCCGTGGCAGCCAGCCCCGCGCCAAGCAGCAGGCAGGCTCCCAGACGGCGCAACGACACAGCGGTTTCCATTCGATTGAAGGCGGCTGAACCTAGCGAGAAGCGGCCTTTTGCACAAGAGACAATCCCTGCCTCATTAGATCAAGACAACTTGTCGCGAAAGTCCTCGTAGCTGAAGCGCCGCACGACGCGGTATTCCTTCTTCATCGGATCGTAGATGGCGATGTCCGGGTGATGCACGCCATTGAAAGTCGTCGTTTTCACCATCGTGTAGTGGGCCATGTCCGCAAAGACAAGGCGCTGACCGATTTCGAGCGGCTGTGGGAAGGAGAAACCGCTAAGCACATCGCCGGCGAGGCAGGTCATGCCGCCGACTTTGTATTCATGCGGAAACTCGCCCGGCATGCCGCCGCCAAAAATGTGCGGACGGTAGGGCATCTCCATCGTGTCCGGCATGTGGGCGCTGGCGGAGAGATCAAGGATCGCCGTAGGTGGATTCGTGGGCACGATGTCCTGCACCTCAGCGATGAGGTAGCCAGTATTCAGGCCGACGGCCTCGCCGGGTTCGAGATAGACATGCTCCTTGCCCCATCGGGCTTTGAAGGTCTTCAGCACGCGGATGAGGCGTTCGAGATCGTAGTCGCTGCGGGAGATATGATGGCCTCCGCCCATGTTGATCCAATCCACCTGCTCGATGAGCTTCGGAAAGCGCTTCTCCACGGCACCCACGACGCGTTCGAGCACGTCGCTACCCTGTTCGCAAAGCGCATGAAAGTGCAGACCTTCGATGCCGCTGAGGTCTTCGCCTTCCAGCGAATCCGCCCGAATGCCGAGACGACAGCCAGGCGAGCATGGATCGTAGAGGGAGACCTCCACCTCGCTGTGTTCCGGGTTGACGCGGATGCCCGGGCTGGGAACGTTTTTGCCCGCAGCACGGGCGGCCTCGATCATCGGGCGAAATTGGCGCCACTGGGCCAGGGAGTTGAAGCTGATGTGGTTCGCGATGGGGAGGATCTGCTCCATCTCCTTCGGTTTGAAGGCCGGGGCATAGACGTGAACCTCCTTGCCAAATTCGTGGTAGGCCAGCAGCGCCTCATTCAAGCCGCTGGCACAGCAGCCGCTCAGATACTCCCGCACCAGACCGAAGGTGCTGAACATCGAAAATCCCTTTAAAGCCAGCAGCACCTTCACGCCTGCCTCGCGCTGCACGAGGGCGAGACGTTCCAGGTTTTTGCGCAGCAGTTCGAGATCGACCACGAAGGCGGGCGTTTCGATGCGATGGATGTCAAAGGCCGGGGCGGGCTGGTCAAAGACGTGCGGAGGGGTGAACATGGGCCGCCGATAGTGAATGGCCCGGCGGGAATGTCGAATGACGATTGCGTCCCGTGATCTCAGCGGAGCACGAGATCCTTCACCCGACGCGGGATCATGGCGTTCCGCACGACATCGGGACTCACGCTGCGGAGGAAATCCATCAGGATGACGGGCGACTCGACGATCATCCGCTCAATGAGATCGCGACGGTGCGTCCAGCGGGAGTTTTGATGCAGGTAATCGAGATCAGCGAGGATTTCCTCGACATCGTGCTCGCTGAAACCGGCGAGCTGGAAGGCATAGGGATCGATGAGCGGCATTCCAGTGTCCTCGTGCGTGGAGATGGTGGGTAGGGCTGGGTTCGAACCAGCGTAGGCGTAAGCCAGCAGATTTACAGTCTGCCCCCTTTAACCGCTCGGGCACCTACCCATCTCCTTCCTTGCGGAAGGGCGGCGATTATGACGGTGCTCGACGGGAATGCAACTCTCGATTTAAAGGAAGTTTGAGACGGCAAAAAAGCCGGGCATTTCGCTCACTTCTCCGCCAGCAGGAGCTTCTTGCACTGGGCGAGGCCGCCGAGCTTATCGGCGGGGAGTTTGGGCCAGGCGAGCTTCATGCGCTGCATTTCATACAGAATGGCGGCGCTGACGATGAGGCGCATGTTTTTCTTGTCATCGGCCGGGACGACATACCAGGGGCAGTCTTCCGTGCCGGTGGTGCGGATGGCATCCTCGTAGGCGTGCATGTACTCCTTCCAGTGGGCTCGCTCACGCACATCGGCCTCTTCAAACTTCCAGTTTTTGCTCGGCGTGTCGATGCGGGCCAGGAAGCGCTTCTTTTGCTCCTCCTTGGAGACGTGCAGGAAGAATTTCACGATGCGGATGCCGTTGCGATGGCTGTAGGTTTCAAAGTTGCGGATGTCCTTCAGGCGGTCGTCGAAGAGCTTGGGGATGTTCTTCACGGTTTTGTCCGGCAGGCGCTGGATCTTCGTGACGATCTCCGGATGCACACGGCAGACGAGCACCTCCTCGTAGTAGCTGCGGTTGAAAATGCCGATGCGTCCCCGCGGCGGCATGACGCGGTTCGTTCTCCAAAGGAAGTCGTGGTCCAGCTCGGCCTCGGTGGGCCGTTTGAAAGCGTGGGATTCCACGCCCTGGGTGTTCACGCCGCTCATGACATGCTTGATCGTGCTGTCCTTTCCAGCGGCATCCATCGCCTGAAAGATGAGCAGCAGGCCCTGGTGGTTCTGCGCATACATCTTCTGCTGAAGCTCATCGATTTCGACACGGAACTCGGCGATGAGCGATTCATAGTGCGCCTCATCTTGATAGAGATCCTTCACCTTGGTTTTCGCCTTCTTGATGCGGAAGGGCTTGCCATCCGGCACGCGAAAATCGTCGAGGTCGAGTTTGAGTTTCATGGAAGTGGTTGGTTCGGGTTATCTCGGCACGCCCATCTCCTGGCGGACGCCGTTTCCTTTGTCGCGAACCCTCGAATTCGGGCAGTTAGCGGGCTCGGTGGTGTAATTGCGATGGGTCTCCGGCTTCACGCTGCCGCCATTGGCGGTCGGCGTCTCGAACCAGACCTTCGAGTGCTCCACATCCGAGCAGTCATGGATTTCTTTTCCGGTGTAGCGCTCCGACCACATCACGGACCAGTTGTCGAGATAAGCCCACTTTTTCGGGACGGTGATGGTGCCGATGAGCGAAGCTTCATCCGTGGCCTCGTCGATGACCTCCGCGCTCCATTCGGTGCCTTTGCGGCTGCTACCACTTTTGAAAAGGCGCAACCGGTAACGCCGCCCCACCTGCCAGTCGTAAGGCACGATCACATGATAGCCCTCCCCTTCGCCGTCGAACTTTTTCGCGATGCCAGGACCACGGGCTCCGAGCGCATTCCAGATCGAAAAAATCGCCACCTTACTCTCGCTGCCATCTGGCCGTCGGCCGAGTGTTTGCAGGCCAAAGTAGGCCGTCTCGCCCTTTTTCAGCGACACCTGATGCGACCAAAAATAGCCCACGCCCTCTTCAGGCTCCAATTCGATGACCAGCGTGTGTTCAAAGCTGAGGAAGCCCTCCTTGCCATCCTCATTCATCGGCAAAGCTGGCCAGTTCCACTCCGTGTAGGTCCCGGTGGGACCATGTCGATGGTCCGCAGCGCTGGCGAGGTGCATGCCCAACAGCCAGCAGATGGCAAAGCGGGTCAAGAAGAGAGGACGGCGGAAGTTCATCAAAGCTTGAGCAGAGCATGCCGCGTCCGCGTTTCATTCCAAGGTGGATTTTCTTCGCCCAGCACAAGAATACCACGACCGGAAACTTTCCGCGCTTCACGCTCGGCGATGCCTCCCGTATTCTATCCTCATGAAACGGCTCGCTTTCCTTCTCTTCGCCCTTTGCCCTTCGCTCTTCGCTCAGGACAAGATCGTAACGAAGACCACCTACGCCAAAGCCTACGGCGAAACGAAAAACCCCGTTGCCGTCGATCCGGCGAAGGATCTGCCGCGCTATCCCGCCGTGGAGCCGAAGGACGCCATCGGCACCTGGCAGGTCAAAAAGGGCTTCAAGCTCCAGCTCGCCGCGCATGAGCCGCAGGTGCGTGACCCGATTGCCATCTGCTTCGACGAACGCGGGCGCATGTTTGTGTGCGAAATGATCGACTACAGCGAGATGCGCGATGTCACCCCGCACCTCGGCCGCATCTCGATGCTGCAGGACAAGGACGGCGACGGCTATTTCGAAACGAGCCAGGTCTTCGCCGATGACCTGCCATGGCCCACGGGCCTCATTTGGGCCAATGGCGGCCTCTTTGTCGGCGCCACGCCGGACATCTGGCGCTTTGAGGACAAGGACGACGACGGCAAGGCCGAGGTGCGCGAAAAGGTCTTCACCGGCTTCGGCACCGGGCTGAAAATTCTCAATGTGCAGGGTCTCATGAACAGCTTTCAATGGGGACAGGACAACAAGGTCCACATCCTCGCCGGTGGTGGCAATCGCGGCGTCATCACCAGCCCGAAGCGGCCCGATTTGAAGGGCATCGAGCTCGGCGGCAAAGACTTCTGGTTTGATCCGCGCACGCTCGAGTTCGGGCTCGAAGGCGGCGGGGCGCAATACGGCATGAGCTTCGACAACTACGGCCGCAAATTCGGCTGCTCGAACAGCGACCATCTTCAATACTGGGTTTACGACGACCAATACGCGAACCGCAATCCCTACTACCAGATGCCACCTGCCAAACAGAGCATCGCGGTCGATGGCGGCGCGGCGGAAGTCTTCCGCCTCAGCCCGGACGAACCCTGGCGCATCATCCGCACGCGCTGGCGCATCGCTGGTGTGGTGAAAGGCGCGGTCGAGGGCGGTGGACGCGTCAGCGGTTACTTCACCGGTGCCACCGGCACCACCATCTATCGCGGCGATGCCTACGGCCCCGAATTCGTGAACAACAGCTTCTCTGGCGACGCCGGCGGCCAGCTCGTGCATCGCAAGATCATCAAACCCAGCGCTGACGGCATCTCCCTGGTTGGCGAACGCCCCGCCGACGAACACGGCTTCGAATTCGCCGCCTCCAAAGACACATGGGTCCGTGTGGTCAACTTCGCCAACGCCCCCGACGGCTGCCTGCACATCTGCGACATGTATCGCGAGGTCATCGAGCACCCCTGGAGCATCCCCGACGAGATCAAGAAGCACATCGATCTGAACAACGGCAATGATCGTGGGCGCATTTATCGAATCGTGCCAGAAGGCTGGCAAAGGGCAAAGGGCGAAGAGCGCAGAGGAAACATCGCTGGAGTGAGCACGGAAGAGCTGGTGAAGTTCCTCGGCCATCCGAACGGTTGGCACCGAGATACCGCACAGCGTTTGCTGTTTGAAAGGCAGGACAAAGCGGCCGTGCCGCTGCTGGAGAAGCTCCTAAGTAATGGGGGCATTCCTGCCCACAGCAAAGAGGGGACAGGAATGTCCCCGATACCTGCGCTGGCGAAGCTTCATGCGATGAATGCTTTGGAGTCTCTTGCAGCTTTGACGGCCGCGCATGTCACCGGCGCGGCGAAAGATGCCGATGCGCAGGTGCGTGAGGCGGTTCTTCGCCGTGCTTCGTTGCTTGATGAGGGGGGGCTGGCAGCCTTGGGGATCGATTCTTCAGCAAGAGTGCGATTCCAGTCGGCCTTGGTCACGCCCAAGAGTAGCATGCGTGACGAGACGCTCGCTATGTTAGCTCGCGCTGGTCAGGGAGGGAAATGGATGCAAGCGGCTATTCTCAGCAATGTGACTGACGGGTTGTTTGAGCTGCTTCGGGACGATTTGAGCAAGCTGGAGCCGGACTTCGCAAAGTCACTCATCATGGTCGCAGCGGCTAATGCCAAAAGTGAAGGCGAGCAGATGAAGATCATCGCGGCGGTGATCCAGGGACCAGTCAACGCGAGCTGGGTGAAGGCGCTTGGCGATGGTTTGCGCCGTGCAGGCTCGAATCTCACGAAGGCAGACAACGATGGCAAACTTGCCGCCATCCTCGCGAAGGCATCTGAGACGGCTGCGAACGCTCAAGCGAGCTCATCATCACGCCTCGATGCCATCGAACTCCTCGGCGTGAGTGCATCCAAAGAGGCTCAAGCGGCTCTCATCGCGTGTTTGGGCGAAAAACAGCCCGAAGCCATTCAATCTGCGGCGATTCGCGTTCTCGCCCCAAACAGCTCCGCAGACGTCACGACGGCCTTGATCGGCCATTGGCCCCATTACGGCCCGAAGGCTCAGAGCGCCGCAATGGAGGCACTTTTGGCGAGAGATGACCGGGCGGTGGCTTTGCTCGAAGCCCATGTCGTTAAGCCGGAGGCCTTCTCGGCGGCGCAGGTGCAGGCGCTGCTCAAGCACAAGTCCCCGAAAGTGGCCGCGGCGGCCAAAACGGCGCTCGCGTCGGTCATTCCGCCTTCACGCGAGGAGATGGCGGCGAAGTTCAAGCCGGCGGTGGCGGCGAAGGGGGATGCCGCAAAGGGCCAGTTGCAGTTCATGGGCCGTTGCATGATCTGCCACAAGGCTGGCGCGAATGGTTTCGCCGTGGGACCGGATCTCATCACGGTGAAGACCAAGGGCCGCGAGGCGCTGCTGGAGGCCATCTTGATGCCGCACAAGGAGGTGGCGTCCCAATTCATCGCCTACACGGTGAACACGCGGGATGGCCAGACGCTGGCCGGCGTGATCAGCAATGACACGGCAAGCAGCATGACCCTCAAGATGCCCGGCGGCATGGAAAAGACCCTCCAGCGCAGCGAAATCAAAGGCAGCAGTTCCAGCGGCCAAAGTCTCATGCCGGAGGGACTGGAAACCGGCATGACCGTCGAGGACATGGCGGATCTGCTGAGCTTCATCGAAGGGCTTTGAGGGTGCCAGGTTTCAGGTAAAAGATTCTCAAACGCCTGGGCCGTGTTTGAAAACCACCCAAAGACACCGAAGACGCGCCAGCAGAGTAGCCATCTAGCTCCGTCGAACCGACCAAAGGGAGATAGCCAGCCGTAGGCTGCCCGTAGGGTGGAGCGAAGCGACAGCAAATGAGCAAAAGGCTTTCGCCAATATGAAGGACATTTGGAAACTGTGAACCGTTGAGTTGGCGAAGCGTCCCGCTCATCTCGCGGAGCGAGATGGCCACTTTGCTTCGCCGGATCGTCGCCGGTAGGTTGGTCAAGTGGGCGCCCCCGCTCTTTCTTCGCGTTCCACCTCACTCCTTCCTTGAAACTTGGAACCTGAAACCTGAAACTCCCCGCCTTTCGTCCTTCTGATTTCCTCATTCGTCATTTCCCATCATGCCCCCCGAACACGAAGCGCTCCTCATCCTCACCCGCGAGCAATTTCCTGCGCTTCGTGAGACGCCTTGCGAGATCGAGCCCATCGTCAAAGGCGGTTCGGATCGGCATTTCTACCGGCTGAACTGGGCCAGCGAGGCCCACGCGCCGATGATCCTCATGGTCTATACCCTGGCACGTCGGGACAATCCAAAGTTCGTGCCCGCCACGCGTCGCTTGGCCAAGCTCGGCGTGCATGTGCCGAGCATTCAGGCCTTTGATGAACAGCGCCTTTGCGTGTGGCTCGATGATTTGGGCCGAGTGGACCTGCACAGCTTTCACGAGCAGCCCTGGAGCACGCGGCATCCGCTTTATCAAGCCACCCTCCGCGAGGTCGCCAAGGTCCATTGTGTCACTGAGGACACCCTCTCCCGCACTGACCACGCCGAGCTGGAGCCCGAGTTCGACGAGGCACTTTACGAGTGGGAGCAAAACTACTTCCTCGACCATTACGTCCGCGGTTTTCTCGGTCGCGAGTTTCTCGATAAGGCCTACGACGCCGCCCACGAGACGCTCCGCCGCCTTCGCCGTCGGCTGGCTCGTCTTCCGCGCTGCCTTGTGCATCGCGATTTCCAAAGTCAGAACGTCCTCATTCGTGGCGAAGACGCGTGGTTTGTCGATTACCAGGGCCTCCGTCTCGGGCTGGCCGAATACGACCTCGCCAGCCTGCTTTACGATCCCTACGTCGCCCTCACACGCACCGAGCGTAATCAGCTCCTCAACGACTACGCCACCCATCGCGGCCTCGACCTCGCGGAGCTGCGCGAGGTCTTTTATCTCTGCGCCGCCCAGCGCCTCATGCAGGCCCTTGGTGCCTACGCCAACCTCAGCCGCAATCTCGGCAAACCCCATTTCGAGCAACACATCCCCGCCGCCATCGCCAACCTCACTGAGGTGTGTGCGGAAGGTGAGGCGCTGGAAGAGCTCAGGACGCTGTTTGCGGGTGGGTCGTAGGTGGAAAGTTCTAGGCGCCAGCGAGGTCACTTTACTCAGCAGGCAATTCATCATCCTTGAGCAGAGCCTGAAATGCCGAAAATGAGTCGGCTGCATGATAAAAGCTCTCCATGCCGGGTTCCTTGGATGGCAACTCCCCGGCCGTTCTGGTCACCAGATAGCTTTTTACTGACTCGGCCAGATTCTCGAATTGCGAGTGAAATTGGCTGTCTGGCCAAGAAACGCGTTGTTGAGGATCATAATAGAAAATGTGGCCGTAAGAGGATGACCTCAAACTTAGGCATGTGGGATAACCAAACAGGTTGTCACCAATGATGAGCATCTCGACGTCTTCAAAAAGATGAACACCGTCTTCTTTATATGATTCCAAAGTCTTGAGTTCATCCAGCGCACCAGTTTGACCGAATGGCGTCTGCTCGGCGAATGGGAAAACCTGTGTGTTTGGAAGATATGCGTCACGGTGGTGCTCCAAAAACCACCGGTAGTCTTCGGGTAGCTTCAGACCAATTTGTTGCTCCAGTTCCGCTATGCTCATCCATGCAGGAATGCCTTCCCACAGCATCCACGCAATCACGTTTTGCGAGTCTTATGCCTTTTCCGGTGCTCCATCTTCGTCGCCATAGGCTGTTCCAACTCTCCGCCCTTTGCCCTACGCACTTCGCGTCTTCTCCAAATCATCAAACACCCGGCACGGCATTTGCATCTGAGGCCGTCCACCGCATCATCGCGGCCCCATTATGACCTCCAAACGTTCCGCTGGCATCCTCGCGCCTGTTTTTGCCCTCCGCCATGACCATGACTTTGGCATTGGCGATACCCGGGCGCTGCGGGAGCTCATGGACTGGGCGGCGGAGCATGGCATCGGCTTTGTCCAGCTCCTGCCCATCAACGAAACCGGGCCGGATAACAGCCCCTACAACGCCATCAGCTCCGTGGCGCTCGATCCGGTGCTGTTGGAAATCTCGCTCTACACACTGCCGGAGCTCACACCCGCCGACATCGCCGCCGCAAAGGCCGGCGAGGACTTCAGCGGCGATTTGGTGAACTTCCCCGCTGCCCGTCGCGTGAAGACGAAGCTGCTCCAGCTGGCCTTCTCCCGCTTTGGCAAGAACCAGACCCGCGCGAAGGCCTTCGCGACCTTTTGCAAGGCCGAGGCCGCGTGGCTGAAGGACTACGCGATCTTCCGCACGCTCATCAACAAGCACGGCAACGAACTTTGGGATCACTGGCCTGCGGATGCTCGCGCCAGCGTCGATCCCGAAGGCCCGGAGGCCACTTACCATGCCTGGGTGCAGTGGATCGCCTTCACGCAGTGGCGGGAGCTGCGCACTTTCGGCACGAAGATCGGCGTGCGCCTCATGGGAGACATTCCCATCGGCGTGAACTACTACAGCGCCGATGTCTTCGCGAATCCGCACCTCTTCAACCTTGGCTGGAGCGGCGGTGCGCCGCCGGAGAAGATCTTCAAAGACGATCTCTTCGTCCAAAAATGGGGTCAAAACTGGGGCATCCCGCTCTACCGCTGGGATGTGTTGGAGAAGGACGACTTCGCGTGGTGGCGTCAGCGCATCGCGAAGCTCACCGATGTCTTCCACATCTTCCGCATCGACCACGTACTCGGCTTTTACCGCATCTACGGCTTCCCTTGGCGTCCGCAGCGCAATGCCGAATTCCTCCCGCTCACCGAAGAAGAGGCCAAAGCACGCACCGGCGGTCCGCTGCCACATTACATCGAGCACGCAGACGACACACCGGAGCACTGCGCCGCGAATCGCGCCGCAGGCGATAAATACCTGCGCATGATCCAGGCCGCCGCGCAGGGCGCGGAAGTCGTCGGCGAAGATCTCGGCGCAGTGCCGGACTACGTGCGCCCGCATCTGCTGGAGCGCGGCATTCCCGGCTTCAAAGTGCCGCAGTGGGAGGTCACCCCCGATGACAAGCCCATCTCCGGCCTCACCTACGACGAGTGCAGCTTCACCACCTACGCCACGCACGATCATCCACCCATGGCCGCGATCTGGGATGGCTGCCGCCACAACATGCATCACGCTCCCGAGCACGAG
Source organism: Akkermansia muciniphila (assembly GCA_943373155.1). Classification (GTDB taxonomy): domain Bacteria; phylum Verrucomicrobiota; class Verrucomicrobiia; order Verrucomicrobiales; family Verrucomicrobiaceae; genus Prosthecobacter. Next base: position 44,606 of record CALSBJ010000030.1, read on the forward strand.
GACCGCATGAAGGCCGGCCGCGAGCTGCGCCTGCTGGCCGAATTCGCCAGCATCCCGCCGACGAACGACTACCCAGCCTACAATGACACGATCAAGTGGCAGCTCATGCGCGGCCTCCTGCAAAGCACCAGCCGCTACGCCGCCATCATGATTACCGATCTCTTCAGCATGACCGACCGCTTCAACGTCCCCGGCGTCGTCAGCGATGCCAACTGGCGCACTCGCTTCCCATATTCCACGCAGCAAATGCGTGAGAAGGCCGAGCTGAGTGCCGAGGCGGTGAAGTTCAGAGATTTGGCGAACGAGACGAAGAGGGCGTGAGCCCTACTTTTTGACCATCACGTCTTCGCTATCCACCCAGGAGGCTAGATAAGGCCATTCGGCTCCCTTCATCCAGAGGGTCATCACAAACGGCTGATCGAAAACGAAGCGCCGAGGAAGCATGGGCAGTTTCGTGGGATCAGCAGGCCTGGGACCGGGAGCAGCCCCACCAGACTCAGAGAGGAAGTCGGTCGCGACCTTGAACACGGCCTGAGCTAGGACTCCCTCTTCATCAAGGCGGAAAACGATCAACTGCTGCGCTTCGCGAATCTGCCACCACGCCCTTCGCCCGTTCGGCAGGGCCTGCTCAAGATACTTCTTTCCGATCAACTCCCCGAAATCACAGGCGAGCGTGGTTTTTAGCTTTGGCATCCAAAAGACATCCGCCGGGGTGAGCTGGTTGTGATAGCGCCACCACGCGTTGTTGTGCCTGACGGCTTGATCCACCGGCAAGGGATTCTTGAGCGCGAGCTTCATCCACTCGATGCCTTCCGCCAGACTAGATAACTGGGGATTCGTCCCGATGAGCATGAACTCCGGCCTGGCCTTTTCCCCGGTGAAGAAGACGATCTTCAGCAAAAAGGATCCCTTTCGGTCATCCGCCAGAACGTGGACGACGTCAAAGTGCGCCAAGGTTTCGTCATTCTTGCATCCGAAGCCGGTCACCCATGGCTTCTCGCCGTTCGACAGACGGAACGGAGCCGTCGAAACCTTGAACGAAGCGGGGAATCGAGGGGCGTGTGAGAGGCAACTCACGAACAGAGCCGAGTGCAGCCTATCAACGAATTCATTCACCGGTCCCGGTGGCAAATACGGCCCAATCATGGCTGCCGCATTCGCCCCTGCCTTTTGGCGGAGCATCTGCCGGATCTGGTCCCGAAGCATTTCCGAGTCATCACCACCGTAAACGACCGTGCCATCTGGCAGTGTCTTGGCAGCATCCCATGTGAAACCATTCATCACATCCGCCACAGGTGTATGTGGATTGAGATCGATGGCTTTCACACCGTGGTAGGCTTTCAATTGATCCCACGCAGCTTGCGCCGTGGGAGACCAGAAGAGGCTGGCACCTGGCTTGAAGGCCTCAGCCGGATCCAAAGTGGCGGCGACACGTTCGGAGTAGGATGCCGTCTGTGCGAACGCCATCTGAGTTGCCAAAATGGCCAACATTATGAAGAGCTTGAACATGAATTTAGCGTGCCATGGATGAGGATGATCAGGCAATAGAACTTTTTGCCTTGTCGAGTGGCGACATATCCAACGAGTGTGATGCCTAGATCACGGGTTTGCGTTTCTAACTATCAGTATAAACATCCGCCCATGCCGACTGACCTTTCCACCATTCAGCTTCCTCCCCACGGAGCGAAGCTGCGCCTCCCACCACCGAATGAGCGGGAGTTAAGCTATGAAGAGAAGTATCAGCAGGTGCGCCGCCATCTGCGAGATGACGATGAAGGTCAGATGTCCGTGCAAATGAAAGCTCAGATTCATGCTGCCCACACTCAGCCGGCGCGACCTCGCACAGTTGCTTGATGGTCCGGCGGTGGAGCGTGAAATCGACCGGTGGGCGAATGAAAAACGGGTTCAACCGGGAAGTGTGTGCAGATAAAGCATGGTCTGTGCCCCTCAATGTGGCTCAAATCCTCAACCGTACGAATGCTCGACCACAAAAAAGCCGGGAGTTTCCTCCCGGCCTTTTCGTGATTCATTCGCCTCACATCTTCTTCACTTTGAAGCTGCGGAAGACCACCGGATCGCTGTGGCCAGCGAAGCCGATGTGGCCGCTGGTGCGGTCGAGGCCTTTGGGCGGATGCTTGATCTGGCTGCGGTCAAAGGTGGCGATGTCGGCATCGAGGATTTTGGTGCCGTTGAGGGTCACTTTGATCTTTTGGCCTTGGATTTCGATCTCCTGGAAGTTCCACTCGCCGACGGGGCGGAGGTAGCCGTGCTTCGCACCGACGCAGTGGTAGATGGAGCCGTGGTATTGATAAGGTTCGAGGCCCTTCTTGCCGGCGGCGGCCTGTTTTTCGTTGTAGCCATCGCTGTCGATCACCTGAAGTTCCAGGCCGTCGGAGGCGGAGTGACCGCCGAGCGGCGTGCGCAGTGCGATGCCGTTGTTGCCAGCCTTCGGCAGCTTAAATTCGACGCGGATGATGCCGTTTTCGAATTCTTCCTTCGTGAGGAGATCGCCGCCTTTGCCGGGCTTGCAGGTGATGGCACCGTCCACAACTTCGTAGCTGTCCACAGCTCCCTGCCAGTTGCTCAAATCCTTGCCGTTGATGTGCTCGACGAAGCCATCCTCGGCCCAGCGGGCATTGAGTTCCTTGTTCGCTTCTTCGGCGGAGATTTCACGGATGAAAACATTGCGCCAGCGGATCTCGCTGCCGTGGGTCTGAAGCTGGATGGGGCCTTTGGCAAAGGCGGGATCGACCATCCATCCATTCGGCTTCTTCTCACCGGCATCTTTGGCCTCCACTTTGCCATAGGCCTGGTAGCCGGCCTTGCGGTTGGCGAAGAAGTTTTCGAGCACGGCATTCTTCACGACGATTTCGCCGTTGAAGGTGATCGTCACACGCTCGCCGATCATTTTGACGTGGAAGCGGTTCCACTCGCCCAGCGGCTTATCCATGAGCTTGAGCGGGTTCTTGCCTTCGGGGTTCTTGTTGTTCCAAAGACCGCCGGAGCCGAAGGGCTTGCCGAGCGAGACGGCTTTCTCGTCTTTCTCGGTGAAATCCCAAATCTGCACCTGCGGGATGCCGCGCAGATAGATGCCGCTGTCACCGAGCGGGAGCATCTTGTAATCGACCCACAGCTCAAAATCGCCGTAGTCCTTGTCGGTGGTCAGATAAAGGCCTTTGCCATCATTCACCAGCTCGCCGTTTTCGACTTTCCAATGGGCGTTGAGGTGATCGCCCTTGTCGTTGCCCTTCGCATCGGTGAGGCCGCCTTCGATGGATTTCTTTTTGTAGGCCGCCTGTTCGTCGGGCGTCATTTTCCACAGATCAGTGGGGTCTTGCGTGCCCCAGCCATACCAGCCGGAGAGGTCCTTGCCGTTGAAGAGGGCGGTGAAGCCCTCCGGCGGGGTGTTGTTATCAGCGGCAAAGCCCACGGAGACCGTGGCTAGGGCGAGGAGCAGGGAGAGCGATGATTTCATGGTTGGAAAACGAGCTCAGGAGTCGCGGTGAGGCACGGCCATCTTTCAATGTGGCCCGCATTGCACGAAAGCGACGGGCACAGGCCACCCCTCTGTGAAGAGTAGTGGTGCTCGGGAAGGGACTCGAACCCTTAAGCCTTTCGGCACAAGATCCTTAGTCTTGCGCGTATACCAATTCCGCCACCCGAGCAGGGTCTGCGTTTTGCAGGGTGCGGATCATAGCCAGTTGAGTGGGGATGCAAGGCATTTGTTACCGAGTTTTCGCGGAGGCAATAGCCAGCCGCGCCGTCCGTTTGAGTCCAGCCATGCGATTCATGTTCTCCGCCTTTCTTTTTGCCGCCGCCACACTCTGCGCGAAGTCTCCTTACCCGGAGAAAACGCCGGACACGCCGGGGAACCGCATGCTGGACACCTACTTTGCCAGCGAGACGCGGCAGCAAGCGCAAAACGGCGGCGTGAAGGACATCCAAGATGCGGAGGATTGGAAAAAGAAAGCGCCGGAGTATCGCCGTCAGCTCGCGGAGATGCTGGGGCTCGATCCGATGCCGGAGCGCACGGCTTTGAATGCGGTCAAAACGGGCGAGGTGAAGGGCGAGGGTTACCTCGTGGAAAAACTGCACTTTCAATCCATGCCCGGCCTCTATGTGACGGCGAATCTCTACCTGCCTGAGAAGGTGGAAAAGCCGCTGCCGACCATTCTGTATGTCTGCGGCCATGCGGTGAAGATGAAGGATGGCATCAGTTTCGGAAACAAAACGGGCTACGAGCATCATGGCGCATGGTTTGCCCGTCATGGCTACGCTTGCCTGATCATCGACACGGTGCAGCTCGGTGAGATCCGCGGTGAGCATCATGGCACCTACAGCAAGGGTCGCTGGTGGTGGTATTCACGCGGCTACACGCCCGCCGGACTGGAGGCGTGGAGCTGCATGCGGGCGCTGGATTACCTCGAAACACGAAGCGAGGTGGACAAGACGAAATTCGGCGTGACCGGCCGCAGCGGCGGCGGGGCTTACTCATGGTGGATCACGGCACTGGACGAGCGCATCAAGGCCAGCGCCCCCACGGCGGGCGTGACCGATCTGCAAAACCAGGTGATCGACGGCTGCGTCGAAGGCCACTGCGACTGCATGTTTTTCGTGAACACCTACCGCTGGGACTTTTCACGCCTCGTGGCCCTCGCCGCGCCGCGTCCGCTGCTGGTGGTGAACACGGACAAGGACACGATCTTCCCCATCGACGGCGTCTTCCGCCTCTACCAGGACGTGCGGCGGATCTACGAGATGCTAGGCGTGGAGGGAAATCTGGGCCTGCAAGTCGCCGAGGGACCGCACAAAGATTTGCAGCCGCTGAACGTGGGCGCGTTCCATTGGATGGAGCGTCATCTCAAAGGCGCGGACCCGATGCAGGTGATCGACGAAGGTGCGAAAAAGCGCCTCCAGCCCGAGGCGCTGCGTGTTTTCACCGAGCTGCCGAAGGACGAGCGGAATACCAAGATCGACGAAACCTTTGTGCCGATGGCCAAGGCTCCTGCACCGCCGACGAATGAAAAAGACTGGCAGAAGGTGAAGGACGGCTGGTTGAAGTCGCTCAGCGAAAAGACCTTTCGCGGCTGGCCGCAGGATGCAGGCGGCGTGAATGCGGTGCAGGAGGGCAGCATGGTGCGGGATGGCATCGAGATGTCCGCCTTCGACTTCGAGCCGCAGTCCGGCTACCGCCTGCGCATCTTCATCACGCATCGCGATGGGCTGCGCCCGGAGGATCTGGAGCTCGTGGCGCTGAATGTGCTCGATGAAGAGGGCTGGGACGCGTTCTGCGCCACCTACCACAAGCGCTTTGGCAAGCTCATGGAGGCTTTCCCCGGCCTGCCGGACGATGAGAAGGCCTTCGAGCAGGAGAAGCAGATGTTTACCTCCAACAAATGGGGCATGGCCTATGTGTGCCCGCGTGGCATCGGCCCCACCGCCTGGAGCGGCAGTGAAAAAGCGCAGACGCAGCGGCTGCGCCGCTTTTACCTCCTCGGGCAGACGGTGGATGGCATGCGTGTGTGGGACATCCATCGCGCTGTGGCGACGATTCGCGACATTTCGGGCCTCAAAGACACGCCGCTGTGGATTCAGGCGCACCGCGACATGGCGGCCGATGCGGTCTATGCGAGCCTCTTCACCGATGGCATCAAGCGCCTCGACCTCCACGACCTTCCCACCACCCACAATGGCACCGTGGACGGCGCTGTCTCCCCTGCCCCGGCCTTGCTCAATGTGCTCAAGACCCTCGACCTGCCCCAAGCCGTCGCCATGGCCGCGGACACGACGCGTGTGGTCATCTACACGAAGGACAAAACCTCCTGGGAATGGCCGGCGACGCTTCTGAAGAATCTCGGCAAAGAAAAGCAGCTCCAGCTCCGCGAGCCAGCCTCGAAGCAGTGAGCGGTGGACGGTTCTTCGCTCGTAGTTCGGGCTTCAGCCCGTCTTTGGAGCTCCGCAGAACGGGCTGAAGCCCGAACTACGAACAGACTCACTTCTTCATCAGGTGTGCATACTTTTCGCTCCAGTCGTCCGGCAGGCGCAAGGGGCGGCCTTGGGGCATCTGGACGAGGGCTAGGGACTGACGACAGGTGATGAGCAGTGAATCATCGGCTGGACGGCGGACTTCAAAGGCACACCAGAAGCGCACGCGTTCGACGGTTTCGAGTCGTCCGTGAATGACGATCTCATCACCGAGCTTGGCGGGCCGTTTGTAATCGATCTCAGTGCGCACCACGACGGGGAAAATCTGCGTCTCGGACATCTCACGGAGCTTCATGCCGAGTTTGGCGGCGAGACGCGTGCGGGCCGTCTCGATCATGCGCAGGTAGGCGATGTTGTGGACGACGCCGCCGCAGTCGGTGTCGAAGAACATGATCTCCTCGCGGGTTTCAATCGTGGGGGTTTGCATGGCGTTTATTTCGTGGAAAGCGCAGCGAGGGATTCGCGGATGAGGGAGGGGCCACGGAAGACGAGGCCGCTGTAAATCTGCACCAGCTCGGCTCCATGCTGGATCTTCTCCACCGCATGCGAACCTTCGACGATACCGCCGACGCCGATCAGCGGTATTTCGGGCTTCAACAGCCTGCGAAAGTCCTGAAGCACGAGCGTGGACCTCTCGCGCACGGGAGCGCCGCTGAGACCGCCGGTTTCATTCGCGAGGCGATGCCCTGCAACGGCTTCACGAGCGATGGTGGTATTCGTGGCAATGACACCGTCGAGATTGATCTCGTTGATGACACGGGCGAGCGACTCGATTTGGAGATCGTTCAGATCCGGGGCGATTTTCACGAGTACCGGGACCATTTTGCCATGCTCCTTTTTGAGCTCAGCCTGCTCCTTTTTAAGCGTGCTGAGCAGGTGGCGCACGGCATCCTCGGCCTGGAGGTCTCGCAGGCCCTTGGTGTTCGGACTGGAGATGTTCACGGTGATGTAGTCGGCGGTGCCATAGGCGGCCTTCAGGCAGTAGAGGTAGTCGTTGACCGCGTTTTCGTTCGGCGTGTCGAAGTTTTTACCGATGTTCACGCCGACGACGGCCTCTGAGCGGCGCTTTTCGAGTCGCTTCACGGCGCTGATGATGCCGGGATTGTTGAAGCCCATGCGGTTGATGAGGGCGTTGTGCTCCGGCAGGCGGAAGAGACGCGGCTTGGCATTGCCCGGCTGCGGTCGCGGGGTGAGCGTGCCGACCTCGACATGGCCAAGGCCAAGCGCGGCCCAGGCATCGGCGGCGCTGGCGGATTTGTCCATGCCAGCGGCGAGGCCGAGGCGGTTTGGGAAGGTTAAACCCATGCATTGAACGGGCTGGCCCGTTCCGAGCGGACGCAGCAGTCCCAGTTTGTGAGAGATGACCATCATCTTGACGGTAAGCGAGTGCGCCGTCTCCGCGTCGAGGCGAAAGAGCCAGGGTTTGAGAGCAGGGTAGATGCGTTCGAGCCAGGTCATGATTTAAAAGAGGGATTGGATTTTCGCGGCGATGGCGAGGCCGAGCGTCTGATGAGCCGCCGCATCCAGGTGGATGCCATCGACGGGACTTGGCGTGACGATTTCCTGCGTGTTTAAATAAGCGCAGCCGAGGGCGGCGGCGACGGCTTCGTAGTGCTTTGGCAGTTGCTGGCTGCGAGCCTGGGCGTTGGTGAGCTTGGCTTCGAGATCCGGCAGGTGGGAGAGCTGCCCGACGGTCGGCGGGCACAGGAGAAGCAGGCGCGGCGGTTTGGCTGCGAGACCGGCGTCACTATTCAAAATCGCCTGGGCGAGGATTTTGGCCCCGACGGCGATTTCGGAGGGCGAGACGCCGAAAACATTCTTGAGGTCATTTGTGCCGAGCATCAGCACAACAAGGTCGAGGGGCTTGTGGGACTCCAAAATGGCCGGGAGGATGGATTTGGCGTTCCGGACAAGGGCAAACGGATCGTCGTGAACCGTGGTGCGGCCGTTTTGACCTTCTTCAATGACCCGGAAGCCCACGCCAAGCTCGCGGGCGAGCACTCCAGTCCAGCGCACTCCGTGCGGGTGACGCCGGGGATAGCTCTCGGTGATGCTTTCCGGGATGAAGCCCCAGGTGTTTGAATCTCCAAAACAAAGGATGTTTTTCATGCGCCCCTCTTTATGAGCAAGAGAGGCCGGAGCGCACCGGAAAACTGTGAAAATCTGGCTTGCGCGAGGTTTCTTCTGTGGTAGGCATCCCGCCCCCTTGCTCCGGCAAGGGTTTCTGATTGTTTCTTCCCTCAGCAATCTTTTTTTCCCATGCGAGTCCGCACTTCCGTCAAACCCCTCTGCGAACTATGCCGCGTGATTCGTCGCGCTGGCATCGTTCGTGTCGTCTGCAAAAACCCACGCCATAAACAGCGTCAGGGTTGATCCGCTTTTCACCTCACAAACCACGTCTTATGCCCCGCCTGCTCGGAGTCGAAATCCCCAACGACAAAAAGATCGAATACTCGCTGCCCTATATTTACGGCATCGGTCTTCCAATTAGCCGCAAGGTTCTTGCCGCAACGAACATTGATCCGAACACGCGTGCCGGCGAGCTCACTGATGAGCAGATCGCTCTCATCACGCAGGTCATCCAGGGTTTGAAGCTTCCGATCGAAGGTGACCTTCGCCGTGAGATCCAGATGCATATGAAGCGCATCTTGGGCATCAACTGCTACCGCGCCCACCGTCACCGCCGTGGCCTTCCTGTGCGCGGCCAGCGCACTCACACGAACGCCCGCACTCGCAAAGGTCCGCGTAAGACCGTCGGCGCTCAGAAAGCTTCCAAGTAACCCTCAACGCGACGCACTTTACCTACCATGGCTGACGAAATCATCCCGGCATCCCCTGCTGAAGCAACGGCCGCTCCTGCCGCCGCCCCTGCTCCGGCACCCGCCGCCGCTCCAGCGGCTGACAAGCAACCCACCGGCGGTGACCGCCAGGTCTCCCAGAGTATTTGGGCAGAGATCGGAGGCGAGGAAGAAGGCGCCAAGATCATCAAGGCCAAGGGCTCGAAGAACGTCTCCACGGGCATCGTTCACGTCAAAGCCACCTTCAATAACACCATCGTCACGGTCACGGACAAGACGGGTGCGAAGATCGGCTCCTCCTCCTCTGGTAAGATGGGTTTCCGCGGTTCCCGCAAAGGCACCGCTTACGCCGCCCAGGTCGTCGCCCAAGATGCCTGCCGTCAGGCGATGGGTCACGGTCTCCGCGAAGTGGAAGTCCGCCTGAATGGTCCTGGTTCCGGTCGTGAGTCCGCCGTGCGTGCTGTGCAGGCCCTCGGCATTGAAGTGACGGCCATCAAGGACGTCACCCCGATCCCGCACAATGGCTGCCGCCCGCCGCAATCCCGCCGCGTTTAATTGAATCCCCTTCCCTCTAATCTGACTCATGGCTCGTTACACTGGACCTCGTGAAAAAATCGCCCGCCGCTTCGGTGTGGCTCTTTTCGGCCCCTCCAAAGCCCTCGAACTGCGCAATTTCCCCCCGGGACAGCACGGTGCTCGCAACACCCGACGCAAGACTTCCGAATACGGCACCGCCCTCATCGAGAAGCAAAAGCTCCGCTTCCAATACGGCGTGCTCGAAAAGCAATTCCGTCGCTTCTTTGCTGAAGCGCAGCGCCGCAAAGGCGTGACCGGTGAGATCCTGCTTCAGATGCTTGAGCTTCGCCTCGACAACGTCTGCTACCGCATGGGCTTCGCCAATACCCGCTTCGCCTCCCGCCAGCTCGTCGCCCACCGCCACATCACTGTGAATGGTAAGGTCGTGAACATTGCTAGCTACCAGTGCAAAGCCGGTGACGTCGTCGCCGTCAAGGCCGCTCCTCGTTCCCAGCAGCTCGTGGGCAAGTTCCTCGAAATGACCGCAGGCAGCCCTAGCGCTGACTGGATGACCGTCGATCGCGACGCCATGAAGGGCACCGTCAACCGCGCCCCCGTGCGCGAAGAGATCGCCCCCATCGCCAACGAGCAGCTCGTCGTCGAACTTTACTCTCGCTAATCTGCAGCCGAGTTCAGAATCACCTTCAAAAGGGACGCTTTCGAGCGTCCCTTTTGCTTTTTATCCATCCAGCTCAACATTCTCCAATGCCCATCTCCCCCATTCGCCTCGAACTCATCGGAAACGAAGTCGCCATCATCTGGAGTGATGGTCACGAGCAATTCATCGCGATGGAAAAGCTGCGTGCCGCCTCCCCCAGTGCGGAAAACACGGGGGAACGCGATCTGCTCGGCCGCCAGATCGGCGGAACGAATCAGAAGCACTTTCCCGGCGTCACTGTGCGCGACTGGCGCATCATCGGCGGTTATGCCGTCCAATTTGATTTTAGCGATGGGCACAACACTGGGCTCTACACCTTCGATTACCTTCGGGCGCTCGACGCTCCGGCGGGTTAAACGTATCAAGCTTCAGATGCCTCAGACTCAGCGGCTTCCTTCTTGGACTTCCGAGCCTTGGGTTCCTTGGGTGGCGGAGAACTGAATTCTTTGCGCAGATGGCTGGGGAGGATGCCAAGGGCCTCGCGATACTTCGCGATGGTGCGGCGGGCGACTTTGATGCCCTGCTTATCGAGAAGGGCGGCGAGCTTGTCATCGCTGAGAGGCTTATGCTTGGACTCCTGCTTGATGAGCTCGGAGATGGCGTTTTTCACGCTGGTGTTGCTCATGTCTTCCCCGGAATCGGTTTTCACGCCGTGAGTGAAGAAGTACTTCAGCTCAAAGACGCCGTGTGGCGTGGCGATGTATTTGCCAGCGATAGCTCGGCTGACAGTCGTCTCATGCACTCCTACGTCGGCGGCCACCGTAGCCATGTTGAGAGACTTGAGATGGCCGAGGCCCTTGTCGAGGAAGTCACGCTGGTGGCGGAGGATCTCGGTGGCGATCTTGTGAATGGTCTGCTGGCGCTGGTGAATGCAGCGAATGAGGAATTTCCCCCCACGGATCTTGTCGCGCACATAATCACGCACCTCGCCAGTGCTTTGAGCTTGGCTGAGGAGGTCCTTGTAGGTGTTGCTGATGCGCAGGCGAGGCAGGTCATCATTCGTCATGACGGCCACCCATTCCCCATTCAGTCGCTCGACGACGACATCAGGCGTGACGTAGTTGTTATCCGAAACAGCAAAGCGCTGCGCGGGACGTGGATCGAGCGTGCCGATGAGGTCGCCCGCGCGGGAAATTTGCTCCACGGGGACGCCGAGCTTCCTGGCGATGACGGGGTAACGCTTGTTGGCGAGATCGTCGAGATACTGATCGAGCACACGCCAGGGCAGCGTGCCTCGTTTACCAAGACGGTCGAGCTGCACCATGAGGCACTCACGCAGATCCTCGGAGCCGACTCCCACAGGATCAAAGCTCTGGAGCAAGCGCTTGGCCTCACGCAGTTCGTCGATGGGGATGGCCTGCTGGAGGCTGATGTCATCGATGCGAGCATTGAGGAAACCACGGTCATCGAGATTCCCGATGAGGTATTCCACATGGCTGGCGATGCGGGCGTTTTTCACATCCGCCGTGTGGAGCTGGGAAACGAGGTGCTCCTGGAGCGTCGTGGGTGCCACGATGGAGTCCATCATGAACTGCCAGCGCTCCTGATCATCGCTGCGGCGGGCGGCCGTCTGTTGGCGGCTCTGCTGCCAGTATTCGCGCCATTCCTCGTCCATCTGTGTGAGCTGAGAGATATCCTCATCACCGCCGCTGCGGTCATCGGGATCGTCCGGGATGGCATCCTCCAAGGAGGTCTCGGGAGCCTCCAGCTCGAGCACGGGATTGACCTCGATCTCCTGCTGGATGATTTGGCGCAGCTCCAGCGTGGGAGCCTGCAAAATTTGCAAGCTCTGCTGCATCTGAGGCCCGATGGCGAGCTTCTGTGACTGTATCTGCTGGAATCCTTGACTGGCCATGGTTGGTGGTGCGGCCAGAACCCAAACACCAGCCGCTACTCCACTACAAGCAAAGCGCAGGCCAGAAGCCATCTTTTTTCCCGAATCAGAAAAATGAAGGCTCATGGCATGCAAAAAAAACGCCCCGGAGGTCATCCGGAGCGCAAAGGGGGCAAAATGATGATTTAGAGAAGCCTCACGGAACCTCAAAGACCTTCTGCGTCGTGGGATCGAGAGCCAGCGAGCCGCTATCGAGACCGGTGATGTCGAGTTCCTTGTATGGGGGATAAGGGCTGATCACGCGGCCAGGCTTGCCGGTCTTTTTGCCCTTCAGAAAGGAGCCTGAATTGCCCGACGAAGGGAAATTGGCCGGTGGCTCCTCTTTGGGCTTCGAGGTTTCCGAGCGGCGTGTGGTGACGACTTCCGGTTCCTTGGGCTGCGGCGGAGGCGGTGGTTCGGTTTTGGGCTTTTTCGTCGTGGTGCTGCTCTTGGAGGACGATGAAGAAGGCTTGGATTTGGGTGCCTCGATGCGAGGTGGCGTGTATTTACCTTTCGAAGTGCTTTTAGAAGTGGCAGGCGGTGGCGGCGTCTTGGTGCTTGGAGGTTGCTGCGGTGGGTAGTTGTAACGCGGCTGGCCCGTGGAAGCGGGCGGCGTCTGATAACGCGGCTGTTGCGGGTAGGCTGGTGGCTGCTGCTGATAGTAACCGGAGGACGGAGGTGGGGCGGAATACTGGCGCGGCTGGGCTTGCCCCTGATTGTAGCCATAGTTCGGAGCCGGTTGGGCATAGCCCTGATCTCCGTAAAAGGTGCGACGCACCCACTGACCAACTTTTTGCCCGATCTTGGGGATCATATCGAGAGGACTCTCACGCTGAGCAGGAGGCTGCTGATAGTTGTAGTAGTTCGGCGGCGGCTGCGTGTAACGCGGGGGCTGCTGATAGTATCCTTGCTGCGCGGAGGCCGTGCTGCTCAAGATGAGGACAAGGCCCAGAGCGCGGGTGGCGCGGCCGGGAGAAGGCTTCGAGTTCATAGTTATTTAGTGTTTCTTAAGTTTCTAACGACTTCAAGCTCGATTTTGGCAGCTTATCGAGCCGTCTCATCGCGCAGAATGCATGGACGCGAGGCTCCCATTTTTGTTCAGGCAGACTCACGGCAGCTACCCGAGTGCCTCATTCACGCCTTTGCTGACGGTCTCGCTAGGCTGACCGTGAACTGCGTGTGACTACCTTCGGCTGTATCCACACTCACCTCACCGCCCATCCCCTGAATCATGCGGAAGCAAAGGCTCAGCCCCAGGCCCATCCCCTGCCCGACCGGTTTCGTGGTGAAGAAAGGATCAAAAATCTTGGCGAGATTCGCCGGCGGGATGCCGGAGCCGTTGTCTCGCACGATCAATTCCACGCGGGAATCGTTCTCAAAAGCCTTCAGCAAAATTTGAGGCTCTGGGCGGCCATGGAGGGCATCAAGACTGTTTTGGATCAAGTTGATCACGATCTGGATAAGATGATTTTCATCGCCTTGAGCCATCAAACCCTCAGAAACCTCGTCCACCAGCGTCACGCTGCGATCACCGATCTCCTTGTTGAGCAAGCGCAGAGCCTTCCGCGTGATTTCATGAAGATTCACCGGGCGACAGCCGCGATTCTCGGGGTGGGCAAAGGTGCGCAGATCGCTCACAATAGCCGCCACGCGGTCGATGCCCTCGCCGATGTCCGCCGCGATGCGGCTCACCGACTCGGCCACGTCTTCCGGCATGTTCTTGCTCTTCTTCTTGAGCAGGAAGATCGCCGACTTCACGTAGTTCAGCGGGTTGTTGATCTCATGCACGATGCCCGCACTCAAGCGACCGATGGAAGCCAGCTTCTCGCTTTGATCGAGCTGCAACTCCGTTTCGCGGAGGCGTTTCAATGTTGCCGTCAGCTCGGCATTCCGCTCGGCCAGTTCTTCACGCTGGTCCTCGATCTTGCAACGCGCCGCAAACTCTCGCAGGCGGATCGCATGATGCTGGCGGCTGCCAAAGTAGAGCACCACACAGTTCAGCAAGATGAAGCCGGTGTTGTTCACGAAGATGCCCAGCGCCTTCGCATCACCACCATGCAGAAGATTGGGCAGGGTGGCTGCGAAATAAGCTCCTAGCACCAACGCCAGCGTGATGCCGATCTCCCGGAAGGTCCAATGGAAGACAAAGGCCGTGGCCACGATGCACAGCGTGAGGCCCGCGTAGTAACCGCTGCCCGGATCACCGCTTAGATACATCATGCCCGCGATCATCACGGCCGGCAGCAGCGGCAGCACGATGGGATACACGCGGCACCAGCGCTGGCCCCAGGAACCGTTCAACGCCAGCAACAGCGGCACGCAAGACGCCGCACAAGCCAGCCGCAGCACCAAAAACTCCCACTTCCGCTCTGGGTAGGCCATCCAATCGAGGAACCAGCACAACGGCACCAAGATCATCACAAACCACGCGCCCATCCGCGCATTGCGCAGGTTCAGCTCTTGCTGCTCCTGGGCAAAACGGCTCTGGTTTGAGTCTGAAAAGCTCTCCGGCATAAAATTTCATGGTACTTAACGATGAAGCCTTCCTACTGGCAAGCCGCGTGGCGTGTTTTTGAGCCTGCAAAACGACTCCCCACGGATTTTTTCCACCGAGCACACAAAAACACCTCGCGTGCCCGTTAAGCCCCCTGAAAGCCCCTTCTGAAACCCACGCCTCCTCGCATGGCCCCTGCCTTTGATTGGAAACGCACCTTTGACCAGCTCGCTCCGCAGCTTGTCCTCTACGCCCGCCAGCTCGTTCAGACGAAAGCGGATGCCGAAGACGTGGTGCAGATGGCCTTCGTGAGATGGTGGCGGAGGTTTCCGGATGGCGATGCCCAACACATCCCCCTGCTCTACGCCGCCGTCCGCACCATCGCCCTCGATCAGCGCCGCTCGGACAACCGCCGCGTGACCCGCGAAGGAAAGTCCGACATCGCCATCACTGGCGAAAACGCTCCCTGCTTTGATCCAGCGCCGGAGCAGAAGGAAACCGCCGAGATCATCGAAAACGCCCTTCAAGACCTTTCCAAAGAGCAGCGCGAAGTCGTCACCCTGCACCTTTGGGGCGGGCTCACCTTCAAAGAGATCGCCGCCATCTCCGGCGAGTCCATCAACACCATCGCCGGCCGCTACCGCTACGCCTTGAACAACCTGCAAAAGAAACTCGCCCCCGTCCGCGACGATCTCGTCACCAGCGAACAACCCGCTTCCACCGCCTTCAACGTCCTACCCTTCACATCCCCCTCGGAGGTTCTCTCATGAAACCTGAATTCCACGCCCCTGAACTCGAAAGCTTGCTCCGCAGCCTCGCTCCCGCTGCCGTCTCTCCCGAGCTTAATACCCGCGTCGAGGAAGAGCTGCGTCTCGATATGAGCTGGCTCTCGCAAACGACGAAACGCCCCCGCACCGTGCGCTGGCTGGCACCCGTGACCTACGCCGCCCTCGGTGCCGCCGCCGCCATCGCGGTGATGAGCGTCTTCTCCAGCAGCATCACCTTACCGGCATCCACTTCAAAGCCCACCGTGGTCGTCAATGCGACTCAATCTGGCGTCATGCCCGTCTCCACCATCAGCGAATGGGATGATGTGCAGGACGAAGGCATTCGCTACACCGCCGATCGCATGCCGCAGAAACACGTCCGCGTCCGTGGCACAGAGCGCCACGTCTATATCGACCCTCGCGATGGCGCTGAGATCATCGTCGAGTATCCGCGTGAGCAGTCACTCGTGCTGCCCGTGAGCTTTCAGTAAGTCCATTCATCCGCCCCCATCACCATGAAACGCCACCACAGCCTCCTGCTGGCTCTTGCCGCCAGCGCCACCGCGCTTAGTGCGCAAGAGCCCACCGCGCCTCTACCTCCTGATGCGCCCAAGCCTCCTCCACCACCTGAATCCCGCGCACAAAACCGCGGCGAGCCGGAGCAAAAAGCCATTGCCTACATGGGCGTGCTCACGCGTGAGGTGCCCGTTGAGCTGCGCAGCCAGTTTGGCCTACCTGAGGGCTTTGGTCTGATGGTCGATGAGGTCATGCCCGATTCGCCCGCCAAGATCGCCGGCATCAAGACGCATGACGTGCTCGTGAAGTTTGCCGATCAGCAGCTTGTGAACATGGAGCAGCTCCTCACCCTCGTGCGCAGCAAGAAAAAGGGCGATAGCGTGCCGCTTACCGTCATCACTGGTGGTAAGGAAACGCTGCTCAGCGTCACGCTCGCCGAGCGGATGATGCCAGCCGATGAATCACACCACAAGCCACGTGGCTTCCCCGGCATGCCACCGCAGATGCAGCACTTCTTTGGTGGTGGCGGCCAGGATATGCGGGAGCAGATGGAGCAGGTCCAAAGGCAGCTGCGTGAGTATCAAGAGCGCATGCAGCACTGGGGACACGGCGGACGCGAAGGCCCCATGCCTCAAGGGCCCAACTCACAAGCTCCACGCCGTGACGGTGATCCGCATGAAGGTGATCGCCGCGGCGGCCCAGGCCCCCGCGATGGTGAAAAGCGCTCCGAGACTCGCGTCGAGGCTCACAGCGCCGCGAACATCCTCCGTCGTGATGAATCCGGCGAATACCAGCTCAAGAACGAAGACGGCAAGCGCACCTTCATCGCCCGCCCAAAGGAAGGTGAAGAGCAAAGCTGGCCGGTGAACACCGATGCGGAACGCCAGGCCGTTCCGGAAAAATTCCGCGAGAAGCTGCGTCTCTTTGACAACGTGCGTCAGGATTTCCAGTTCGAGCATCGTGAGGGTGGCCCGCCACGCTCGCCCGAAGGCGGTGGATCACGCGAAACACCTCCTCCAGCGCCCAAGGCCCGCGAAAGCTCCGTCTGAGCTACTTCACCGCCTCGGCGAAGCCAGCTTCCGTTCGCTTCAACTCCGCCTGCAACGCCTCACGCATCTGCGTGAGGCGTTTTGCATGTTCGGCGGCTGTGACGACATTCCGCAGCTCTTCGGGGTCGTTCTTCAAATCGTAAAACTCCTCGCCGGATTCGCCATCGAGGTAGTGGATGAGCTTGAAGCCATCCTGCACGAGGGCGGTGTACATCGGCACGCCTTGATAATGATCCTGCGGGCGGCGGAGGCGGATCGTTTCCGTGGTCGTGCTGCCGTATTCATTGCCCATGTGCTCGTAGAGGCAGGCATGCGGCCATGCCATGGATGGGTTTTGGAGCAGTGGCGTCAAATCGCGACCGTGAACGGCGAGCGGGGCTTTCACCCCCATCATCGTGATCATCGTGGTCATCAGATCCGGCGCGTTCACGGGCGTGGCGCAAACCTGGCCTGAGGGGAAGCGCTTCGGCATGCTGACGATGAGCGGTGAGCGGTAGTTCGCATCATACGGAGCCAGCTTCGTGCGGAAGCCGTGATGTCCCATGCCAAAGCCCTGATCGGCGGTGTAGATGATGAGCGTGTTGTCATACTGGCCGGTCTCTTTGAGGGCCGCGATGAGCTGACCCACGCCTTCATCCACGGCGGGCACGCATTCGTTCATCTGATGCACCCACTCGTCGTAGCGCTTGCCCTTCTTGCCCTCGCCAAATTTTTCGCCTCCTTTGCCGGTGACGGGATAACCATCTTCGCCGCGTGTCCAAGCCTGCATTTGGTCGAGATAGGCGGGTTTGCCTTCACGAGGCGGAAAGATGTCCGCCGGCACTTCGACGGGCGAGCCTTGGTACCTGCCGAGATGACGCGCGGCGGGCTTCGATGGGCCGTGGATGCTGCCGTAGCAGAGCCAGAGATACCAGGGCTTGGTTTTGTCGCGGTTTTTGCCGCGGATGTAATCGAGCGACCACTGGGTGTAGTTGTCCGCTGGATAGCCTTCGACGGTCTTTTCGACGCCGTCGATGCTGAGGATCTGCGTCTCGTAATACGCCCCGGCGTTTTCAGGATGCTTCGGGCGGTTCCAGACGATTTGATGGTCCCAATCACGTCCCCAGCCACTATCGATGCCGGTGTGCCATTTACCGATGTGGGCGGTGTGATAGCCTGATTTCCGCATTTCGGCCGGAATGAAAGGCGTTTTGGCGGGATCGTATTTGCTGCCGGGATACTGGCCTTCCATCGACATGCTCTCGATGGCATGCGGATGCCTGCCGGTGAGCAGCGTGGCCCGCGAAGGCATGCACCACGAGCCGAGGTAGGCCGCATGGAAGCGAACGCCGTTTTTGGCGAGCGCATCAATGTTCGGTGTCTTCACCCACGGCCACGATTCCGGGTAACAGCCGACCGTGCGGTAGTTTTGATCGTCCGCGTAGATGAAGAGGACGTTTGGACGATCTGCCGCGTGGACGCAGAAGGAGGAAAGGAGAAGAAGCAGGGCGAAGCGCATGACGGCGCTGAAACGCCCCGACCCGGCGTCTTTCTCCGAGAAAATCAGAACTTCCAAACCGCAGCGAGACTGAGCACGAAGGCGGAGGAGAAGTTTAGACTGGCATCGGAGCCGTTGGCGATCAGGTCGAACTGCCGCATGTATTGATAGCGGGCGGAAGTCATGATGCCAAACTTGGGGGTGATGTTATAGGTGAGGCCAAGACCGGCGTAAAAACCGGGCAGGAGGCGGTTGTGGCTGGAATGACCACTGGTGGTCTGGGCACCCACGCCGGGCACATTGACCGTCGTCTGCCAGTCGTAGCTGCCAGAGGCCACGCCGACGAGAAAGCCGCCTTCCACCATGAGGTCGAGCTTTTCGGTGATGGGGATGTCGATGTAGCTGCCGATGCGAGCGATGAACATCTGGACCTCGAGATCCCGAGTGCCGCTGATGGTGGCGGTGGAAACGCCGAGAGTGCGGGTTGCGGTGCCGGGGGTCGTTCCATCATTGATGTTCAGGTTGGGGCCAAAAAAGCTGCCAGTGAAGGGGGCGGCGGGGAGCACTACGAGACCACCAACAGGCAGCGCAAAGCTGTCCGTCACGGAAACGAGGCTGGCTGAGAGTGAATCTGCGTTGGCGACATCCACGCGGGCATATTGGAATCCCGTGTGGAAGCCCCAGGAGGCGCTTCGTCCTCCGGCACCAGGCAGGAAAGAGAGGGCGCCAATGCGCAGATCAGCTCGAAGGTCAAAACCAGCTCCTGCGGCCACATTGCTCTCTGCGGCATCGCCAGCTTGGTTCATGCCTCCTGTGATGGTGGTGAAGTTGATGCCACCGAGACCACCGAAGGCCGCTGGGTCCACCTGTGCGGCGCTGTTGTAGGACCAGAAGGTGGTAAAGCCACCCGCGTTTCCACTGGAGTCAATTTGCACCGAGCCATTGGGATAAATGAAACTGCCTGGCGCACCGAGAGCAGGCACCGGGAAGGGATTTTGGAAATTGCCGAAGCCTTTGAACTCGGCTTTGAGGCCAATCATGGGGGCGTAACCAGCCGAGACACGCCACTGAGCCTGGGCGAGGGTAGCGGTGGCGGCGAGGAAAAGGAAGACTCGGGAGAGTAACATGGGATTCCAGATTTAAGGTTTCAGATTTTGGGTCTCAGAGTCCTGAACTCATGGTGCTGGGATCTCGGTGATGATATAGAAGCGAGCCGCGCCAGGAGGATCCTGAGTGAAAGGAGCCCCATTGTCCTGCCACTGCTGACGGTTGCTGCCAGCCTGGATCGGCGTGGTGCATTCCAGCCACTGATTCGGATCGAGGCTGTTGTTGTAGTGGATGCGATACCATTTGCCGTAGCTGCTGTCCCATTCCAGCACTCTCAACCCTGCTGCACTGAATCGGATGACGGAGGGCACGGGGACGAGTCCAGCGGGCAGCGGCCCAGGCACGATCGAGGGATTCACGGCTGTCACGGTGAGCACCGGAGCGAAGGGGTTCGGCATCAGGCGAGTACTGGTGTAGAAGCTGAGAGAGAACTGCACCGTGGCCAACGAGGCGACGGGATACGGATAGTCGATCTCGAAAATACCTGGGGCGGTGGTGCGGGTGGCATTCCACAGGCGCAAGGAGGGATGGGCGCCAAGGTAGGCGGAGAGGTTCACTCGGAGGGTCAAACCGTTGATCGCACTGGCGGTGGTGTTTTGCACGGGCACCTGAATGTTGAAGAGGCCATTCACCGGGCTGTAGGGCCAACCGCCGCCCGGCGTGGCAGGCATGTCGGCGGTCGGATTGATCGTGCGGGCAAAGACACGGAAGGTATCCGTGACGGTGCCGCCAGCGCTGTCATCGGCGGTGATGGTGACATCCGTCTGGCCGAAGGCGAGGGCGGTGAGGGTCACATTGGTGCCGCCGGTGAGGACGGCGGTGGCCTTAGTGGCATCGGTATTGCCGGTGACGCTGAAGGTGAGGGTATCGAGATCCACATCGGCGAAGTGAGCTGGAAGAGCCACGACGACCGGTGGGCCAACGGTGACGGTCTGATCCGGGATGCCCGGGGCGACGACGGTGGGAGCGTCATTGACGGGGTTCACACTGATGGTGGTGCTCACGGTGGCTCCGCGGAGGTCCGGCGTGCTGGAGCCGATGGCGGCCTGCACGGTGAAGCCGAAGAGCGCGGTGGTGGTATTGTTCAAATTCAGGCTCGGGGTGAATTTGAGGCCCGCAGCGCCTTCGGCCTTCGTGATGAAGTCGTTTTCGGCGATGACAGTAGTGCCGTTGTTCTTGAAGAGTGTGCCTGCCGTGATGCCAGTGATCTGGTAGTGCGTGGTGAGTCCGCCATCCGCCGTGTTGGCACTGATGACGAGGCCGCTGGTGGTCTGCGTGTCCTCGTTGGTGGCAGGCGAGGCGGTGATGGTCGGCTCAAAGGCGAAGGCTTCGACGGCTCCGGCATCCGGTCCGGTGCCACGAGTGCGGAGGTTTACGCCGCCGCGTTGATCGACGGGCAGGGCTTCGGCAACGTTGAGGTCACCATCGACATCAAAGGTGTCGGCCGGGAGGTTGGCGACGAGGCCGTTGTTGATGGCGGGGCTGCCATTGAGCAGCATGTGCGTCAACGTGGGGCCGCCGTTGTCTTGCAGCGGGCCGAGGAGCGGATTGATCGGCGAAGCTCCGGTGCCTT
>CALSBJ010000031.1:0-64092 GCA_943373155.1 Akkermansia muciniphila
CTGCGCGGTGAGCTCGCGAAGTCGGGCGCTGGTGAAGTAGAGGCGCGGAAAGCGGATGTCGCTCACCGGATTGGTGGGCGCGAGGGGATGTAGGCGCTTGCGACGGCCGCCGAGTGTCCACAGCAGTCGCTGGGCCTGCGAGGCGAGCGAGCCTTCGCGGCGGTTCCACCAGTCGAGCCAGACATCCGCCTTGAGGCTGCGCAGGATCCAGTGATCGCTCACATCATAGACGACCCGCACTTGCAGTTGCTGAAGCGTGAGGCAGAGCGACTTCGAGAGGCCGTTCATGCACCAGACGTGGACGACATCCGGTTTGAAGGCGGCGATCTCGTCGCGCAGGGTTTCGTTGTTGTGCGTTTCGAGGTGCTGGAGTTGGCCCAGCGGCAGCCAGGGATGGCCGTAGTAGCCGTGGATGCGCAGCTTGCGATGCACATGCGGCTGGTCTTTCGGTGCGGAAGAGGTGTCGAGGCCGTGATCGCTGGTAAGCACCCGCACCTCATGTCCGCGCTGCCGCAGTGCCTCGGTGATCGCGGCGCAGCGGAGTTCATAACCGCCGACGTAAAAGGGCGGGTAGAGATTGGTGAGCGTGAGGATGCGCATGGGAGTGGGTTGCGCCTGATGTTCAAGGCGGGTGAGGGGGCTGTCAGTCCCCGCAAGTGCGGGTCTTTGGAAGCTGCCCCCGCATTTGGGGGGAGGATCGAAGAGCAGCGAAAAATCAAATTCCGTGTATCATTCCGCTCGTCGCATTTCTGCTCGTGCCTGCCCACCGCCCTCACCACCCTCCTGAAGTCACCAACCGCCCTCATTGGTTGTCCTGGCACCCCGCCTTTGTCGGGGGGGCGACGTTTGCGCTCGTCATCGTGCCGCTGCTCATGGCGGTGTGGAACATGCACTCGCAGGCCGACCTCATTTTGAAGCTTTCGATCCAGGAGCAGCTCCTCAGCGCCGCGAGGGTACTGGCACATGCGGTGGATGCGGAGGCACTTCAGCAGCTCAAAGACTCCTCCCAGGAAAACGGCGCTGAGTATGGGCGACTGGTGAAACAAATGGAGAAGGCGAGGGACGCGATCGACCCGGTGCGCATGATCAAATTCACCTACACCTGCATGCTCGATGGCGATCAGGTGCGCTTCGTGCTCGATACCACGCCTTCCGGCGATGCCGATCACGATGGCCGAGATGACAAAGCGCACCTTATGGAGCTTTACGAGCATCCCAGCCCCACGCTGCGTCGCGTGCTGGAGATCGGCGTGCCCAAGGTGGATCAACAGCCTTACTCCGACCGCTGGGGCACCTTCTTGAGCGCCTATGCGCCGATCTTTGACGGCCAACGCCGGCTGGTGGGAGCAGCGGGGGTGGACATTTCCCTCGAAGACTTCGAACTGCAACGCTCCGGCCTGCGCCATGTGGCCTCGCTCAGCGCCTTGGGCGTGCTTTTCCTCGCCTATCTGGCTGGTCATGGCATGGCGGGCTATCACCGTCGCCTGAAAAGCTCCATCGAAAGCCTCATGAAAGCCAATCAGGCCGCGATGACGGCGGAGCGGGTGAAGGCGGATTTCTTGGGTGCGATGAGTCATGAACTGCGCACGCCTTTGAACGCCGTGCTTGGCATGACGGAGATGCTTTCGCAGACGTCCCTCGAACCCTCTCAGCGCGAAATGGTGACCACGGTGCAGCGTTCCGGTGAGTCACTGCTCGCCACGCTGACGAGCATTCTGGAGTTCACCCAGCTCGATCCGGACCGTTCGCAGGTGAAGGCGGAGGAGACCAACCTCGCCGCGCTGCTGCAGGAGATTCACAAGCATCACGAGCCCGCGCTGCGCGAAAAAGGCCTGCAAGTGGTGCACAAGACTGCCGCGGAGTGCCCGGGAATCTTCACCGCTCAAACGGCGTTTCTTCGCCAGGTGCTCTCGCAGCTTCTCTCGAATGCGATCAAGTTCACCGATGCCGGCGGCATCGAGATTCGCGTGCGGGCCACGCCGCATGAAGCGGGTGGCGGGCTGCTGCACTTTGAGGTGCAGGATACGGGCATCGGCATCGCCGGGCATGATGCGCAGCGCTTGTTTGAACCGCTTTTCCAGGCCGATGGCAGCACCACGCGTCGTCACGGCGGCACCGGCATGGGCCTGGCGCTCTGCAAACGTCTCTGCGATTCAATGAAGGCCCGCATCTGGGCGGAATCGAAGCCAGGCCAAGGCAGCACCTTTCACGTCGAAGTGCCGGTGGAAGCCTTCCGCAGCATCCAAGTGGTCACCGGCCCTTTCGCGTTGGTTTGGACCGATGACTCGATGACACGCATGCTCGTCTCACGTGTGATTGCGAAGACAGGTGCCACTGTTGAGACCGTCAATTCATTCGATGAGCTGAAAAACCACGCCAAGCTCACCGAGTCCGCGTTTTTGGTCATCGATGCCCACGAAGCACCGGCGGAAGTCGTGGCGGAGATTCGGCGTCTCGCCACGCAGGCACGTTTGATCGTCATTCACGGCCAGATAGAGCCGAAAAGCCATCCGGCGGCCGACGTGATCGTGCCTGCTCCCGTCAAGCCTGCCGACCTCCGGAAGGCGCTGGAGGCTTCAAGCTGATTGAAAGCCCGCGAATTTGCCGAGACGCTGATTCCAGCGGATGCGCAAGGCGTGGAGGAACTCGGGAAGGCGTTTGTGGCGGGCACACCAGCGCAGGTCATGCCGCGCATCGCTCAGCACGCCGAGCAGCACGGTTTTGAGCCAGCGACGGTCCTCGGCGGTGATGCTGCCGGCCTGGGCAAAGGCGCGGGCATCGCCGTGAGCGCGTTTGCGGGCCTGAGCAGGGGTGTAGTTGTGGCTGTGCATCGCGACGGAGTCGGAGACGTAGTGGATCTCGTAGCCGCGGGACTTGCACCAGCGGGTGTACTCGTCGTCCTCGGCGTATTGCAAATCCTCGCGGAAGCCGCGCAAGGCCCAGACATCCTTGCGCAGGCCGCTGCTGACCATGCTAAAGAAATGGTCCCATTTCGCCGACTCGCGTTCCGGACCGAAGCAGCGGTCGTAATCGCAGGCGAAGACGGCCTCGCAGTCGAGTCGCGGAATCTGGCGGCTGAAGCAGGCGGCCACTTTTTCATCGAGCAAGGCTTCGGCGAGCGGGCGCAGCCAGTTCGGACCTTGCGGCGTGGCATCGGCATTTAGGAAAAGCACGCGGTCTGACTTCGCGAGGCGCATGCCGTGGTTCATCACGCGGCTGGGATTGTACTCCTGCGGTGTGATCTGGATGAAATGCGCCGGTTTGGCCGCGCGGAGCAGGTCCTGTGAGCCATCGGTGCTGCCGCTGTCGATGACGATGAGTTCGAAGTTACGGTCGTTCTGCGCCGCAAGAGCCGGAAGCGTTTCCTTCAGCGCCCAGGCCTCGTTGTAGGAGCGCATGACGATGCTGACGAGAGGTTCGCTCATGAGTTCGTGTAGCTGGGCTTTGGAAGAAGAACGGCAGAACGCGGGCGATGTGCGGTGGAGCAAAGCGCGTCGTAAACTTTGGCGACGCGTCCGGCGATGGTGGGCACGTCATACTTGGCCAGCACCTCGGCGAGGGCTTCTTGACGAAGATGGCGATGAAGCGCCTCATCGTTGAAAACGGCGTCGATGGCCTGGTGGTAGGTGGCGGGCACGTTGAGGTCGTAGAGCAAACCGGTGCGGCCATGCTCGATAAGTGTGAGCGGGCCGGAGGTGCGGGTGGAGAGCACCGGCGTGCCCGCAGCCCAGGCTTCGAGGATGACGATGCCAAACGGCTCCGCGGTGGAGCTGAGCACAAAGCAGCGTGCTTGCTGAATGAGGCCGATGAGTTCTGGCGAGCCGGATTCGAGGCCGCCAGTGAGCAGCACGTCGTTCTCCAATCCCAGCCGCGCGATCTCGCGATGCAGCTCCTCGACGACTTCTTTGGTCGTGCCGGCACCGATGAGCACGAGCATGGCTTTGGGATGACGGCGTTTCACTTCAGGAAGCTGGCGCACGAGCCAGGGAAGATTCTTCGCGGGGTCGAGGCGGGCCACTTTGACGATGACCTCGCGTCCGGCGATCTGAGGAAAGGCCTTCAAGGCGGCTTCGCGATGATCCACGGCATACTGAGCTGCTGGCACGCTGTGCGGCTGCACGATGATGCGCTGTCGCGGATACTTCTTCTGGAGCAATTCGGCTTCACGCGGGTTGCAGGTGAAGATGGCATCCGTGAGTTCCAGCACACGGCGGCTTTGCACGAGAGCTCCGAGGGCTTTTCCCCATTCCAAACCACCGCGAAGAGGCGCGGTGAGTTTTTGGCTGACTTCCGCAGGCACATCGAGAGCGCCGCCATGCAGCGTGATGACGTGCGGGATCTTTTTCCAGCGGGCCACGCGGAGGCCGATGCCCGCGATGCGGTTCAAAGCATGGCTGTGGATCACGTCCGCCTTGTCACGCAGCAGATGCGGGAGGAGGTCGAAGGAGAACAAATTGCCTCCCCAGGAGATGAGTTCCTCACGTTGACGCTGGCTGATACCGAGCACGGGCACGAAGGCGTTGTAACGTCTGACGGGGGTGCCGGTGAAGCGGATCGGATCGGTGGAGAAGGGCATCGAATGACGCGGCGCATGCACGGAGGAGGTGATGTCGTGCGCTTGCAGACCCTGGATGAGGCGAAGCACGGCGGTCTCGGTGCCGCCCCATTGAGCCGGTTCGTATTTGCGGAGGATGTGAGCGATATGCATGAGCGGTGATCAGGCGGTGGCGAGGATGGGACGGGAGGCTTTTTTGAAGAAGTGGGCGCGGATGGCCTGGCGCTCTTCCGAAGCCAAGGCGGCATGCCAGAGGGCGATGAGCGTGACGACGGCGGCGATGCCTCCTGCGCAGAGGGTTTGCACCCAGGGACGACCTGCGAATGCCTCCACATTCGGCGCGGCGGCAAAGATGGCCACGGCGGGCAGGCAGCAGAGCGCGGGGGCGAGCACCGTTTCACGCAGCAGGGCCAGCGGCGGCTTGCCGATGTCGCGTGCCATCCAGGGCCAGAGTTTGCACCAGCCAAAGTAGAGCGTGGGAATGAGCGAGCCGATGGTGACGGCCACCACGCTGCGGAAGGTAAGCACGAGGGCGATGCTGAGCACGAGATTCGCCACGGCCTCGGCGACACCGAGCCACATCAGGCGACGCTCATGGCCGCTCATCATGTAGATGCGCTTGCTGACGCTGTGCGTGAGCGTGGAGGTGTAGAACCAGAACAGCAGCACCTGCGCCACGAGCCAGGTTTCGTGCGGGATCTCCGTCTCGCCGGTGAGCAACTTCAGCATGGTCTGCATTTCAAAGGCGCAGAAAACATACAGTGGTGTGGAGATCAGAGCGCTCCAGCGGGTGCCTCGGTGAAGGAGGTCGCGCAGCGAATCATGGTCGCCACTCGCATGAAGATGCGCCGCGGCGGGCGAGAGCGTGTCCTGGAGCTGTTTCGTGAATTGCGCAAAGATCTCTGCCACTTTGGCACCTGCCTGGTAGATGGCGATGGCGCCCACGGAGAGTGTGGCACCGAGCACGAGCTGGTCGGTCTTGCCGAGGACGATGTTCGTGGCGGTGGTGATGTAGGCAAAGATGGAGAAGGCCATCGTCTCCCGCATGATGCCGCGGGAGAAGAGTCGCGGACTCAGCCGCACCTCGGGCATCTTTTGCAGGGCAAAGAAGGCGCTCACAAAGTCCGGCGCGAGGGTGAAGAACAGCGCCGTGATCATGATGCTCATGAAGCCCCAGTCATGCCACACGGCCCAGGTAATCACGCCGAGGCGCAGCAGCATGGCGAGGGTGGTGATGTTGTTTGCCAGGCTGATGCGCTGCTGGCCGCGGAGGATCTCTGGGAAGATTCCGAGCGGAAACGCCAGCCCGATGGCGGCGAAAAAGACAATCAAGGCCACGCGAAACTCATCGTGATGCGCCGGAGACACATCAAACAACCGCACGAGGTGATGCGAGCCGAGTGTGACAACCAAGGCAAGCACCACGGCCACGGCGAGATAGAAGAACAGGATGGTGCTGAGCACGCGGCTGAGCTGCGGCCAGTCTTTCGTCACCGACAGCTCGGCCACGCGTTTTTGCGCGGCAAAGCCGAAGCCGAAATCGAGCAGGATGCCATAGCCAAACACGCTCCAGAGCAGCGACCAGAAGCCGAAGGCCTCCTTGTTCAGATGCTGATAAAGTAGGCGGAAGGTCAACAGGCCCACGATGATGCCAACGAAGGTGCGGAGGTAGTTGGAGAGCGCATTGCTCCAGATGCGTCGTTGGATATCGGCATAGGTCATGGATGCCGAAAGTGTGCCGCCGAGCCTCCTCGGGAACAATCCCCCCAGGTGGGTGGTGATGAGTGAAAACAATCGGGGCCGGAAGACTCCCATCTTCCGGCCCCTGCCACACCAACACTAACACGAAAAAATAGTCTCAGCGCATGAAGAGCCAGGTGTTCTCCTCCACGGCGCGGGTGTGGAAGCCGAGGAAATGGATTTGATCGATGACACGCTTCGTGGCTTCCTCGCCGACGATGCCGGGATGCAGCTCGATGATGATGCGGGTCACGCTGAGCGGGATTTGAGCGAGATCGAGGTGCGTCTCCGCGCCCTCGATGTCGCAAATCAGGGCCGTGGGAGGTTCTGGCATGCGCTGGACGATGCTGGGAAAGCTCAGTGAGGACACGGTGATGTGCTTTGAGGACTCGCTGGAGGTGACGATGCTGTTCTCCCAGAACTCACCACCGATGTCGAGGCTGATCTGGCCGTCCTGGGCCGAAGCGGCGGCCTCGATGACATTCGGGTTGAGCTTGTTGAGCTCGTAGTTGCGTTTCAGCATGACGAGTGTGTTGGGGTTCGGCTCGACGGTGATGTGATGCTTCACACCGATCACTTTGCGGCAAAACAAGCCAATGAAGCCGATGGCACCGCCGAGTTCGAGCACGACATCTTTTTTCGTGAGGCAGCGCTGCACGAGGCGGCGCTCCTGGAATTCGTAGCGGCCTTCGAGGATGTGATTTTTCATCAGCGGCGACAGGCTGCTGATGTCGAGTTCGATGCCATGGAGGCTGGCACGGCGTTTCGCGGGTAGCGTGACCTTGAAATGCCAGCGGGTGAGGAAGGACTGGAGGAAGCGTGGGAGGGCGAGGGTGCTCATGGGAGTGGAGTGGAGGTTCAGGCGGCGAGGGCAAAGGAGGCAGTGATGGGCTGGCGGCGGGCGTGGACGGCATCGAGCATCAGGCGGTGAATATGCGGGATGTGCGTGACATCGGCGGGCACATCCGGTGTGCTGCTGAAGAGCGTGGCAAAGCTCTGCGGATCATCCGGATGATAGCCATGCATGGCGGTGATCGGCCGCTCGCCCATGTGGCTGGGCACGATGAGGCATCCCTCACGCACGAGGAAGATCAGCTCGCCAAAGCGTCCATCCTCGAAGTGAGCGCGGAGCTGCTTGAGCTCGTCGACCGGCATGATGCGGCCCTGCGGAACGTTTTCGAGCGCGGCGGTGATGCGGCGGCGGGCGTTGTCATTCATGAACCAGAAGCGGGCCATGGTGCTGTCATAGACAACGTTGTAATCCTTCTCGATGCGCAGCCCGAGGGCGTCGATGACGCGAACGAGGTCAAGATGCTCGTCGCAGTTCGCCATGCCGTGATCGCTGAAGACATGCAGGGTGACGTTCCGGTAGTGCTGGCGGGCGGTTTGCAGCGTCTGCGTGATCCAGGTCTCGTATTCGGCGAGCTTGGTGTCGATCTCCGGCGATTGATTGCCGACGCGGTGAAGCAGCCCGTCGAGCCCGGCCCAGTATTGAAAGGCGAAGTCGATGCGCTCGGAGGTGATTTCGGCGTTTAAGTGGTCGCGATTGGTCGCTTCGGGCACATTGGGGTTGGTGACGAAGTAAGGCACCTGGGCGGCTTCGAGCTGGTCGAAGATGTTTTCGCCCTGATTCATGCCTTTGGGCTTCAGCGGGCTCTTTTTCTCCGTGAAGTCGTAGAGGTGGATGCGCTGAAACGGGATGTTGTAGAGGTCAAAGTAGCCTTGAAAGCCGAGGTAACGTTTCACGAGCTTCGTGAGCCAGCGGCGCACGATGCGGCGGCTGGTGAAGGCCTTGGGAAAAAAACGCAGCCAGCGCAGCGCGGCGAAAGGTGAGTTTTTTGGATCGTGGATGAAGTAGCACCAGTTGTGATGCTCATCCGGCCAGCGACCGCTGAGGATGCTGGGCACGCAGGTGCTGCTGTAGCCAAAGACGCTCGTGAGCCTCCGCCGGTGCGGCGCGGCCTGGGCGAGGAAGTGAGGACGTGTTTGGATGATCTCCCACCCGCAGGCGTCGATCATGATGAAGAGGTCGAGCTGGTCTTTCATGGCGGTGTATTCAGGCACTGAGGACGGGCTCCAGCAGGCGCTGGATCTCCTTGCGCAGTTGGGAGGGACTGAAGGGCTTGGTGACAAAGAGCGCGGCATTTTCAAAGCCTTGAAACTGACCGAGAGCGAGCTGGCCGCGGGCGCTGAAGATGACGACGGGGATGTCTTGGGTGTCAGGATTCGATTTCAGCTCAGCGAGAGCTTCTTTCCCATCCATGACGGGCATGATGTGGTCGAGCAGGATGACGCAGGGTTTCTCACGGCGGGCGATATCCAGTGCCTGGCGGCCATCGGTGGCGGTGAGAACGCGGCGGCCGAGCGGCTGCATGGTGAGCTCAGCCACGCGGCGGATATGCGGCTCGTCATCGACGATGAGAATGGGGCTATCGGCTGGCATGGGTGAGAGATGGGTGATTGGGGACAGGGATGTTTGCATGGGCGCGGGTGATGATGATGAACGTGGCGTCGTCCCGCACGCGGGCGGACTCATGAAAGACGCGGTGCATCTGACGCAGGCTATCGCGTGCCGCCCAGGCATCCATCCCCGCAACTGAGGTGCCCCTTAGCCAAAAATGAAGCATTTCCCGGGTGATCTGCGTCTCGGAGCTGGTGCTGTCGCTCAGCCCATCGGTGTGCATGAGGATGTGGCTGATGCCTTTGAGGTGAATCTCATGCTGCGGAAAGTCGTGATCTTCGGTGACGCCGAGAGGGGGGCCGTCCGAGCCGATCTCCGCCACTTGCAGACCATCGGAGAGGAGCAGCGGCCCGTGCCCGGCACCGCAGCTGCGCATCGTGAGGCTATCCGCGCTCAGGTAGGCAAATTGCGCGGTGATGAACATCTCAGCGCGGTCCAGCTCGGTGAAGAGGCTTTGATTGAGACGGCGCATGAGCTTCGCGGGTTCGGCGGCGAGGTCGAGATGCGAGTGGAGATTGCTGCGGAAGGCGGTGGCGAAAAGCGCGGCGGGAACGCCTTTGCCCATGACATCGGCGATGACGAAAAGACGGCCGCCATCCGGCAGCGGGATGCCGTCGAGGAAATCACCGCCTACCTCGCCCACGGAGGTGAGGTGCCCGGCGCTTTGCACGGTGCTGCTCTGAGGCAGCTCGACGGGCAGAAGCGAACGCTGGATGTCCGCGGCGATCTGTAACTCGCGTTTGATGGCGCGGGAGTGATTCGCCTCATCGCGGCGGCGCAGCGTGTGAAGCAGGGTGCCGAAGAAATCGCCCAGGCTGCGCACGACATTGATCTCGGCGGCCTTTGGCTCCCAGTGAGCCTTGTTCACTCCGAAGGTGAGGACACCGATGACCTCTCCACCGCTTTCCAGAGGATGCGCCACGCCGCTGACGGCATGGCTGCGCTGCGAGAGCGGATCGGCGTGATGAAACACGCTGCATCCATCGAAACACTGGTCCTGCCGTGAGATCTGGGCGCGGCATTCGACGAGGTGGGTGTTTCCGATGTCGAGAAAAGGCGTGACGAAGGAGGTGGCGGGCGAGGTGGCGATGCGTTCGAGCTGCATGCTGTCCGGTGTGAGCATGCGCAGCGTGAGGAAATCCGCGCCCACGAGCTGACGGAGCTCTTCGAGCCAGTTGGCGGCCAGTGCATCGGCGGAGATGTCCCGCGCGGCATCGGCCCCGAGGCGGAAGATGTTGGCGAGCATCTCATAGCAGGCGGAAAGCTCCGTGGTCATGAGTTCGAGCGTGGCGTTCATGTCCTCCGCAGGCCTCGGCGGCAGCAGGCGATCACGCTGAAGATGCAGGATGTTTTCCTGACGACCGCGGAGGTAGCTCACGCGATCGGTGAGAGATTCGATGATGAAGAGGCCTCGACCGTTCTCGGACTCGTCATCTTCGGGGAGCGCGGCTTTCTCGGGCCATTCAAAGCCCGAGCCATGATCGGTGACGCGCACCTCGACGCCGGTGGTCGTGGTGGTGGCCTCGATATGGAGCGGGCTCTCGCTTTCACTGTGAACCACCGCATTGCCGGTGGCCTCGGCGAGCACGAGCTCCCAGTCACGGCACTCGTTTGAGGCGAGGTGCTGGCCATCGAGCCAGGTGACGACCTCTCGCACGGCCTCGCGTGCTCCGTGGAGCGTGGCCTTGAAATCGACGCGGACGCCGGAGCAGGACTGGCGGGTGAGATGCATGCGCGGCGCGGGATCAGGCGTGGGTGATTTCGAACACACGATGCAAGCGGGTGAGTTCGATGAGCTGCGTGACGGCGGAAGATGGGTTCAGCAGCTTCAAGATACCGCCCTGGGAGCGGAGCGTCTTGTGCAGCGAGAGAAGGGCACCGAGGCCGGAGCTATCGATAAAACGTGTCTTCGAGAGATCGACGGCGGTCTCGGTGTCCTGGGGTGTGATGTCGCGGGCCACGCGTTCTTTCCAGGCGCGTGCGGTGGAGGAGCAAAGCTCGGCGGGAGCGGTGATGGGCGAGGTGTTCATGAGGTTCAGGCTTGGCAGGTTTGGTGGATGGTTGTGGGTATCTGGCCCGCGGCATGGGAGGGGGAGCTGCGGAGGGTCAGAAAGCGGGGCAGGCAGCGCAGGAGGATGCGCAGGTTCATGCGGAAGGAGCGATGCACGCTGTAACAGGCGGCGTGGGCGAGGTCCGCCTCGGGGCCATCCAGGCCGTCATCGGCTGCATCGGCGAGAGAGAAGACACCGGCGGGGGAGGCCAACCAGAGCTGTTCGAATTCATCCCCGAGGTTGGCGGCCTGGGCGGCGGTGAGAGGACGGTTGCCGATGAGGTGCATGTCTCCGCGCCACACACGCCAAAGCTCTGGCCAGCGCGAGAAAAGCCCTTCGTGGCCGTTGAGCGCATGCAGCGCCGTGGTGCGAGTGTAGCGATCCTGGCTGCTGGGTGGTGGCAGGATGACCTGGCGGCGTGCAAGACTGCTCTCACGCTTCATGAGCCGCGTGCGCAGCATGGTGAGAACAGCCAGCGGCAGCGTCACCACCATCAGCAGCAGGGCAAACAGGCGCGTCATCCAGCCGGAGCGCGTGCCGCCAAAGCGGTGGCGCTTCAGACTGGCGAGGAGGAAGTCATCCGTGATCTCGACGAAGGAGGCGAGACGCCAGTTTTCGAGCCCGTCACCCCAGGCGAAGGAGTGTGAGACCTCCGTCATGGCGCCGACATAGGTGCTGGGGCCGATCCAGCTCCCGCGAATGCAGGCGTGGCGGTCGATGAAGGCCGCGCCTTCAATGATGGAGCCGCCCATGATGTGGGCGTGATCACCGATGATGACACGCGGGCCGATCCAAGCCGGGCCTTCGATCACTGCCGTGGGGGCGATGCGTGCCTGCGTGCTCACAAAGACATCCGAGGCCAGGCGGCGCATCGTGAGGCGTGACTCCGGCTCCACCTGACTGAACTTCCGGCGCATCACATCGTAGAGTCCTTCGGTGGATTCCCAAAGCAGCAGCGAGGTGCCTTCAGGCAGTGTTTCGAGGGCGATCACCTTGGTCTCTGCATCGGTGGCGAAAAGTGTCTGCGCGGCCTCTATGGTGGGCTCGCGAGGCACGGGGATGATCGTGAGGCGCAAGCCCCAGCGCCCGCCATCACCCGCGGCGCGGCGGATTTCCTCCGGTCGATCCGCCACGAGCAGCGTGACCTTTTTGAAGCCATCTGCGGCGAGTTTTTCGAGCCATAGATCGAGCAGGTTGCGACCCATGAAGGGCATGAGGGCCAGCGGTTTCATGCGGCGGGCAAAGCCGGCGCACTCGCGATGGTCTGGAAGAATGAGAACGGCTTTCATGGGTCACATGCCTTTGCCCAGCACAATGGCGGGTACGGTTTTGAGAAGGATCCACAAGTCGCGGAGGAAGGACTGGCTCTCGATGTAGCGCACATCGAGGCGTACCTGCTCGTCGAAGTCAATGGCGTTGCGGTCGCCGATCTCCCACAGGCCACCTTCGCGTTCACCCACCTGCCACAGGCAGGTGATGCCGGGCCGTGCGTGGAGGCGGCGGCGATCGCGGGTGGAGTAAAGAGCCACCTCACGGGGCAGCGGCGGACGCGGGCCCACGATGGACATGTCTCCGCGCAGCACGTTGATGAACTGCGGCAACTCATCGAGAGACGTTTTGCGGATGAAGCGGCCGATGGGCGTCACACGCGGGTCGTCCTTCATCTTGAAAGTCACGCCCTGCGCCTTTTCATTCCTCGCCAGCAGTTCGGCGAGCTTGGCCTCGGCATCGATGCACATGGAGCGGAACTTCAGCATCTCAAAGGTGCGGCCCAGCTTGCCCACACGCTTTTGCTTGAAGAAAACTGGACCACCATCCCGACGGATGAGCAATGCCACGACGATGAAGGCGGGAGCGGCCAGCAGCAGGCACACGAGGCTGATGACGATGTCGAAAAAACGCTTCACCGCGTGGGTGCCGTTCACGACGGAGAGCCATGTCCAGCGTTTCAAATGCATGGCGGCACGCATCCGCAAACGGCCGAGGCGACTCTGCGCCTGAAGGAGACGCTGCGCTTGTTGTTCGGCGAGATGAGGTGTTTGGATCATATGGACAGCTTGATGACGGAAGACGGGTTGTAACTCCCCGCAGGTGTGGGGAAGTGCGGTCGATGACCTCATGCGGCGGCAAGGGCGGAAGGCGTGGAAAGGCCGGAAACAACTCTCGAAAGCCGCGGCGTGGCATGCTGCGCCACCTCCGTGAACATCTGCTCCAGATCGCTGATGTAGCCGTCAAAGTCGTAACGCTCCGAAACGAGCTTCAGGCCGTGTTCGCCCATTTCGCGGGCCTTGGCCTTGTTTTGCAGCAGTTCGTCCAAACGCTGGGCAAAGGCTCCTCGATCCATCCACGGCACAAGATGGCCGTTGTGGCCGTCGATGAGCCAGTCTTTGATGCCACCGGCATCGAATGCGACGACGGGCAGCGCATAGCGCATGACTTCAAGCCCGATGGTGGCGATGGGTTCCGGCCACACGCTGCTCAGCGCCACGACGCTGCACTCGCGGTAATACGCTTTCAGCTCTTCCTGCGGGATGAAACCTTTGAAATGCACGCGGTCGCTCAGCCCAAGATCGCGGCACAACTGCTCGCAGTAGGCCTTGTGATTGCCATCGCCGAGGATGATGCACTCAAACTTGCTCTTCACCTTGGCCAGCGACTCCAGCAGCACGTCCACGCCTTTGCCGCGGATGATCTGACCGGCGTAGAGGATGAGATTGCGGTCGCTGAAGCTGCTGCGCAGCGTGGGATCACCCATGCGCGGCACGGGCGCGTGAATCTGAATGCGGTTCGCGTCGAAGCCATTGCGCAGCAGTTCGTCACGCATGTAGGTGGTGACGACGACCATGCGATCAAAGCGGCGGTTGAGGGCGATCTCGCGCTTCTTCTGGCGGTAGCTCACCCATTTGAGTGGGAAGCCGCCGCTGTTGTTTTTCACCACGCAGGCGCCACAGGCGGTCGCGCAGTAGAGCGAGGCGGCACGGGTGCAGATCTGGCGGGAGAAGTAGTGATACTTGTAGCTCCGCATGCAGTAGATGTCGTGATCATGCACCATGCGCACGAGCGGCACATTGCTGTCCACGAGTGCCTGGATGACCTTCAAGTCGGCCATCTTGTGAACATAGACGGCATCGGGGCGGAAGCGCATGAGTGCGTCCTTCGTCTGCGCGGCGGTGGCATCACCGGTGAGCGGAAACTGCTTTTGAAACACTTGTCTCCAGCCTTCCTCATTTTTGCCTGTGCCGGGGCCGTGTAGGATGGCAATCTCGTGGCCGCGCTTCGCAAGCTGTTCCGCGGTGATGAAGGCATTCGCTTCCGCGCCCGCGAGGGCTCCGAAGCGTTCGTGAACGTAGAGAAGTTTCATGAGACCGCCAAAATGCGGCATCACAGGCCTTCACGAAATCCCCGCAGGTGGGTGGAGCTTCAGGTTCATCCGGGAAGTGGATGCGCTCGACTGTCTCGGGCCTGAAAGGCCAGGGGAATCAAGCCCAGGCTCGCAGAGCCTGGGTTCTGTTCAGCGAGCAAGACAGGCACTCTGAAGGAGTGCGGGAGAGACTGCGATTGTTCTCCCGCGCTCTTTCAGAGCGCCGCCCGCCTTTATCATGATTAACCCAGGCTCTTCGAGCCTGGGCTGGAATCCTCGAGGCCTTCAGCCTCGCCTGCGGGTCTGCCTGATGAGCGTCACGCTCTGACGGTGACACCTGCACCTGTCGCGACAGCGTTTTGGAGTGCTCCAGCCCTCTGGAGCCTTTCGAAGGCCTTGGGACACACGAGAGCGCCGGAGGCCCGGCGCACTCCAAGACGCCAAGCGCCGTCGAAGGCCTCAAAGTCTCAGCGGGGAATCTTTGACAACTCAGGCGCGGCGGACTCAAAGGCCTGTTTGATCTGCACGACGAGCGCCGTCTGATTCGGTCGGATGTTCTGCTCGGCGAGATTCTCCAGATCCCGACAAAGCGAATGAAGATAGTTGAGACCGAAAAGGCTGCTGCTGCCTTTCAAGGCATGCGCCACGCGACGCAGCGAGGTTTGATCTTCCCCGGCGGCGAGTTTCTCAAGCTCCAAAATGCGCTCCGGCGTGTCCTTGAGCCAGTTTTGGATGAGCTCGAGGGTGTCCTCGCGGCTCAGCTCCTCAATGAGCTGATCCACCGCCCCTTTGGCGGCGGATTCATCCTCCGCGGACCACGTCGGCGCATCCGCCTCCTCTTTGGTGTCATCGAGCACGCGGGCGCGGCTGAGTGCCTCGGTGAGGGCTTTGGCACGCAGCGGCTTGGAAACGTAATCATCCATGCCTACGGCGATGCAGCGCTCACGCTCGCCCGCCATCACATTCGCGGTCATGGCGATGATGCGGCAGCGCGGGCGTTTCCACATGGGGCTGGCTTCGATCTCACGAATGGTTCGCGTGGCCTCGTAGCCATCCATACGCGGCATGTGGCAGTCCATGAGCACCGCGTCGTATACGCCGCTGGCAAAGCGATCCACCGCCTCCTCGCCATCGCGGGCCACCTCGGCAGCGTAACCATGCTTTTCGAGCATCATCATCGCCATGCGGGCATTCACTTCGTTGTCCTCGACGACGAGCAGGCGCGGCTTGGTGGCATCCGCAGGCGTTTCAGGAATGCTCGCAGGCGCTGATTCCTCGATCACGGGCGCGGGTTCGCCTTGAGCGATCTTCAACGGTAGATGGAACCAGAAGCGTGAACCGGCAAAGCGCTCGCTATCGACGCCGATGCAGCCGCCCATGAGTTCGACGAGGCGTTTGCAGATGGCGAGACCGAGGCCGGTGCCGCCGAAACGTCGTGTCGAGGAGCTGTCCACCTGAGTGAAGGCCTGGAAGAGCTGCGCCTGCTGCTCCGGCGTCATGCCGATGCCCGTGTCCGTGACGCTGATTTCAAGATTCACCGGGCCGTCGATGGGTGAAGGGAGGCGTTTCACCTCGACGCGGATGCTGCCATCGTCGGTGAACTTGATGCCATTGCCCACGAGGTTCATTAAAATCTGACGCAGGCGGCCTGGATCACCCAGAAGCGAGGGCGGCACATCCGGATCGATGTGGGTGATGAGATCAATCTCCCGCGCAGACGCCTTGTGACGCAGCAGATCGACCACGCCACGCACGACCTCATCCATGCGGAAGGCTTCATCGACGAGTTCGAGCTTGCGGGCCTCGATCTTCGAGAAGTCGAGGATGTCCTCAATGATCGTCATGAGCGATTCGCCGCTCTGGCGCACCGCCTCGACCATCTCGCACTGTTTGGGTGTGAGGTCGGTATCGAGAAGGAGCGATGACATGCCGATGATGCCATTCATCGGTGTGCGGATCTCATGGCTCATCGTGGCGAGGAAGTCGCTCTTCGCACGCGAGGCCGTCTCGGCGGCGTCCTTGGCCTGGAGAAGTTGATGCTCGGCGGCGCGGCGCACGATGTACTGGCCCATCTGGTTGCCGATGCCGGAGAGGGCCTGCAGCAGCGCCTCATCGGGATCGAGGATCTCATGGCTGAAAAGCTCGATGGCTCCGATGGTGTCGCCACCGGCGATGATGGGAAAGGCCAGCGCCCCATGCAGCCCGCTGGCGGCGGCGGCATGAGCGCGTGCGAACAGTTCCGGCTGTGAGGCGAAGTCACGATACCACTGCGCACGGCCCGTTTCCCACACGAGCCCAGGGAGGCCTTTTCCTGATTCAAAGGTTAGCGAACGACTTTCTTCCGCAAAGGCGGCGATGTCTCGCGAGGGATCATGCCAGATTTCGGCGAGGCGGATCTCGGTGAAGCCGGGATCGACCATCCACATGCCGCCGGCGGTCCAGCCGAGCTTCGTGCAGATCATCTGAATCACTTTCCCTGCCGCTTGGCGCATCGTGTCCGCCTCCGCAAGGATGCGGCTGGCGGAGAACTGCATCGCACGCCGTTGCTCATCGAGACGGCGCTGCGTGATGTCGCTCTCGATGGCCATGAAGTTCACGACCTTGCCGTTTTCATCGTGCATCGGCTGCACTTCGAGGGCCACCCAGTATTTGCGGCCGGTGCGGTGGTAGTTCTGGATCTCCGTACGGAAGCTCTTCTGCTCGGCGAGGCATTTCGCCATGTAGGCGATGGTGACGGGATCGGTCTCGGGACCTTGAAGGAAGGAGCCCGGCTTCTTCCCAATCGCTTCCTCCGGCTGCCAGCCGGTGATACGGGTGAAGCCTTCGTTGACCCACTCGATGCAGCCTTGTGCATCGCTGACGATCACCGCATTGTCCGTGCGGGCGGCTACCAGAGCCAGCTTGCGAGATTGGGCCTCCTGCGCCCGGAGCTGCGCACGTTGCTCGGTGAGGCGTTTGTTGAGCTTTTGCAGGTCATCGGTGGCCATGCGCTGCGTTTGCAGCACCTGGAGCAGATCGAGCGTCTGGTCATGGATGGCGAAATCACTCATCGTGAGGCCATAGTCGTCCACCTGCTCCGGATCGGTCAGCCACGGACTGCCGAGCATCACGCCGCGAACCGGGTCGTCCATGAGGATGATTTGCCCGCGCAGCATGCGGTGCGTGTGAAGCTCCTCCAGCAGGAAGAGACGGTCCGTGTGAGCCGCTGCCATCGCATGGCTGAACTCGCCCTCGGGCCGTTTGGAGATAAACACGTCCTGCAATCGTGCTCCGATGCTGGCCTGGGGACAGAACTTCGGCAGCGATGGGCCCGTCTCCAGGATCACACCGTTTTCATCCCACACGAAGTAGAAGGGAAACGCTCGGAGAAACTCCCGCGTGGGGAGGCTGCTGATCACACTGGAGTTGTCAGCCTGGAGCTTCATGCCGTGGTGGCGGTCCAGCGGACATCGAAAATATCATGATCGGCACCGGCGGCTTTCGAGGCGAGCAGCGTGGCCGTGGCGGGCGTGTGGTAGAGCTTTCCTAAACCCTGCACGAGGCCGACCACAAAGTCAGCCAGGCCGGGGCGATGCGTGTGGTAGTGCAGCGTCAGCGAGTCCTCGCCGACGTCCGTGCATTCGAAGCGTGGCGGCTGGAGCTTCGGATAGATCATCTGCACGCGGGTGTGGAAGTTCGGCAGGTTGATGAGGAACTCCTTCAATGACTGGCCGCCGGAGCGCATCATGGCACCGTAACTGTGGCTGGCCGTTTTGAGCACCCAGTGTTCGCCAAAGGCGATGAGAATGTCCCGCGCTGGAGCGCCAAGCACCTCGCTGGCTGCTCCGACGAGGCTGTAGGTGATGTCATCGGGATAGCCTTCGTTGCTGACGAAGACCTCCACCTCGACGCCTGCCTTGGCTTTGATGGCTTCCCATTTGTCCTCCCCATAGTTGGTGACGACGAGTTCTTCGATGGCTTTGTTGACGAGTCCGTACATGGCTGTTGAGGCGGAAGTTTAAGCGACGAAAGAACAGAGCGCACCGTCTTTCCCAAGGCTACCCCTCAATTGAGGGGAGAGGTTCCAGCGGGGTTGGCATGGGGGCGTGCAAACGAGCGGTGTTCGTTCGTGTGAGCGCTCAAAAACGTCTTACAACACGGCGCTGGGCAAGCCGCGATGCCTTTGAGAATCATCCGTGAACTCTTTCGCATTCTCTCATGAAGCTTCCCTTAGCGCTCCTAAGCCTTGTCTTGCTCTCTCAATGTGTCCGTCATGATCTGGTGCAGGTTCGCACCGTGAAATGGCAGACGCGCACCATCAGCTACGGCAAGCAACGACTTTGGAACAAGGCGCATCTCACCTGGCGTGTGGATGATGCGAGTGCTCTTGCGGGACGTTTAAGCATCGAGGAGTTGAATCGGGAGATCGACAAGAGCTTCCAGAGCTGGGAAGGCGCGGGCATCTTCACCTTCTCGCAGGCTCGTGAAGGTCAGGCAGCGGACATCACCATCACCTTTGCGCCACCGCCGGGGCGTTTGTGGGACGGACAGCTAGGCACGATGGGCCACGCCGCTTTTCCGTGGACGCCGCATCGCGGTCACATCTACCTTGATCCATCGGAGTGGTGGAGCACGCAGTCCTTTTCGATGCTGGGTGATCCGATCACGCAATGGCTGCCGCATGAGATCGGGCATGTGCTGGGGCTTCAGCACTCGCAGGGCATGGACCACACCATGTGCGCCACGGGTCCGTATGACCTGCCTGATGACCGCAGCTACGCGCGGCTGCGGCACCTGTATGCGCCGGGCACACCGGTGATCGCCTTCTCCAACCTCTCGACCGCAGCCAGCAAGGCGAACTGATCAGTGCGTGCCGAGCAGCGCGTTGCGCAGCCAGCCGGGATCGCAGTAGTCGGAGTACGACTCGTCCTCCGGCGCGGTGGCGGAGAAGCGTTCCCATTCCTTCTCGACGAAGCCGCGGAAGTTCTCACGGAAGGCATTGGTGCTGTAGGCTTCCGCGTTGCGGCGGCACTCGTGGGCATCCCATTTCTTCGTCTCGAAGTCTTCTACGGCGCAGATGAGCGAGGGCACGCTCTGCTCGTTGAAGTAGAGTCCCGTTTTGTTCTCGACCACCGTTTCGAGGGCACCGCCTTTTCCGAAAGCGATGACGGGCGTGCCGCCGGCCTGGGCTTCGAGCAGGATGATGCCAAAGTCCTCCTCACCGGCGAAGACGAAGGCCTTCGCACGCTCCATGTGGTCCTTCATCACCTCGTTCGGCTGCCAGCCCATGACGTTCACGTTGGGGCCGGCCATTTTGCGCAGCCTTTGAAGGTCAGGACCATCGCCGATGACGACGAGTTTTTTGTCCGGCATGGCATTGAAGGCGTCGATGACGAGGTCGATGCGCTTGTAAGGCACGAGGCGCGAGGCGGTGAAGTAGAAGTCATCCTTCGTCTCGCGCATCTGGAAGCGGTCCACGTTCACCGGCGGATAGACCACCGTCGCCTGGCGGCGATAGACTTTCTCGATGCGGCGGGCAATGAAGCGCGAGTTGGCCATGAAGGCATCGACACCTGCGGCGGTGCGGTGGTCCCACACGCGGATGCTGTGCAGCAGCCAGCGCACGAGCCAGCCTTTCAAGCCGGAGTCGAGTCGCGACTCCTGGAGATACTGGCTTTGCAGATCCCACGCATAACGAATGGGCGAGTGGCAGTAGCAGAGATGAAGCTGGCGTGGGCCGGTGATGATGCCTTTGGCAAAGGCGTAGCTGCTGGAGATGACGAGGTCGTAACCGCGAAAATCGAACTGCTCGATGGCCAGCGGCATGATGGGGAAGCAGTGGCGGTAGAAGCGCTTCCCACCGGGCAGGCGCTGCACGAAGGAGGTTTTTACTTCGCGGCCCTTGAGGAAGGCGCGGTTTTTTTCATCGAGGGCGTCGATAAGCGTGAAGACATCGGCTTCAGGATACACTTCGAGCATCTGCTCCAGTACACGCTCGGCGCCGCCATAGACGGGCAGCCAGTCGTGAACGATCGCGATACGGCGTTGGCGGAAGGGATTGCTCATGGGAGGATTTCAGCGTGTTGGAGGTTGGAAAGAGCAGGCGTGTGGGCGGTGGAAGCGCAGCTTTGGACGACGTGTTCGATTTTTGAGCGCACGGCATCGAGACCGTAGGTCTCACGGGCGGCCTCGCAGGCGGTGGTGGCCAGGTGATGGGCGAGTTTGCGATCCGCGTGAAGGCGGCGCAGGGCGTTGGCGAGTTCCTTCCCATCGTTCGGCGTGACGAAGAGACCGGTCTGCTCGTGCGTGAGGATTTCGGCGGCCCCACCGGCTCGGGTGGCGATGACGGGTTTCGCTGCGAGCATGCCTTCGACGATCACGCGACCGAAGGGCTCGGCGATCACGGAGGCATGCACAATGACATCGGCGAGGTCGAAGAAGGCGGCGGTGTCCTTGCGGAAGCCCACGAAGTGCACGCGACCTGCCAGCGAAGGATCGGCGGCGCTTTCGCGAAGCTCGCGGGCATACTGGCGGTCTTCTTCGGTGAACAAGGCATCGCCGAGAAAAATGGCGTGCGCCTCAGGAACCTCGCGCAGAGCCTTCAAAAGCACATGCTGGCCTTTCCAAGGCGTGAGCCGTCCGGCCATCAAAACGGTCCAGGCAGGCTCGGGAAGGCCAAGATGCTTGCGAAGGTCCTGTAGGTCGGTTTCGCTCGAACGGGTGTTGGTGAGTTTGAAGCCGTTTGGCACGACACTGAGGTGCTCAACGTTGCCACCGGCTCTGAGAAAGGCTTGTTTGGTGGCTTCCGAGTTTGCGATGACGGCCTGCGCGAAGGCATTGGCGCTGCCGATGAGGGCGAGACGGTTCATCGTACTGAAGTGGCTGTCCGAGACGATGTCGTGCAGATGGAAAACAAGTCGGCGACGGGCGAGGAAGGAGGCGGGCCCGGCAATGACGAGTGCTTTGGCGGTGTTGGCATACACGACATCGAACTCGCGGGCGAGCATGGCGGTTTGCAGCACGCGTTCGATGAGTTCGGGCACGATGTGGAAGATGCGGCGGAGACCGGCCTGCTTGTCCACGGCGGCAGCATGCTCGCCGAGGGCGAAGACATGCGTATCGACCTTCGCTTCGTCGAGCGCTTCACGAAATTCGCCGTCTTGGAAGAGCAGCACGGCACTGTCAGCGGCGCGCGCGGCGGCGATATCGAGCAGCATGAGCTCCGCACCGCCGAGTCGGCCGGTTTGATCGACAAACAGCACCTGCGGCTTGGAGCCGCCCCGTTTGCGAATGGCATAAAGCTGGATGGCGAAGCCGATGAGGATGCCCAGCAGCGTGCCGATGAAGCCCGCGAGCACATCGGCGAGGTCCATCGCCCGGCCGGGAATGCCGCGCTGCACCTGCTCGACGAGCACATTGCCCGCGGTGATGGCGGAAAGCACAAGGGCGGCGGCATGGCGGAGGCGTGAAGCGGGGCTGATGGCCAGCCAGGCGACCACGGCGAGGATCATGAAGGCACCGAAGTTGAACCAGAAATCGACGAGGTCGAGATACTGCGACCATTGGATCGGCAGGAAGGGAATGCGGCGCTGCCCAAGCGTGGGCTTCAACGCCAGCCAGAGGCCGGCGAGGATCAAGAGCGCGAGGAGGATGCGGGCGAGACGTTTCATGACAGCTCCGGCCTCCATCCGGCTTCGCGATAGACCTCGCACACGCGGTTAGCGATGCGGTCCCAGGTGAAACCACGCATGACATGCTCGCGGCATTCCACACGCGATGGCAGTGGCAGCGTGCCAGCGAGCCAGTCTTGCAGGCCTTCGGCGATGTCTTCGCTGCTCGTGCCCTTCAAAATAAGGTCGCGGCTCAACTCACGCACGGTGTCTGGCAGACCTCCGACGGGCGTGACGAGCACCGGCGTGCCGCAGGCGAGTGACTCGAGCGAGATGAGGCCAAAACCTTCCAACGCGGAGCTTGGCACGATGGAGAGGTTCGCGGCCGCGTAAGCCACCGGAAGGTCGTTTTCGGTCACAAAGCCCAAAAAGCGCACGCGGTCGCTCAGACCGAGTTTATCGACCTGGGCCTCCAATTCAGCGTGGATGGGGCCTTGGCCGCCAATCATGAGTTTGGCCCTCGGATGCTGCGCAGTGATGTGGCTGAAAGCCGTGAGGAGATTTTCC
Source organism: Akkermansia muciniphila (assembly GCA_943373155.1). Taxonomy (GTDB): domain Bacteria; phylum Verrucomicrobiota; class Verrucomicrobiia; order Verrucomicrobiales; family Verrucomicrobiaceae; genus Prosthecobacter. Next base: position 22,325 of record CALSBJ010000031.1, read on the forward strand.
AAGCCCATGCGACGAGCGAGACGACGCACACAAACGAGGATGGGATCGCCTTGAGGCCAGCCGAGGTGGTCGCGAGCCTTCGCCATGTCCATCGGCTGAAACTTGTCCACCTCCACGCCGCCGGGAATGACATGCACCTTGGCCTCATCAATGCCGTAGCCTTGGCAAAGTTGATCGCGAAAGGCATTCGAGAGCACGATGAAGCGATTGGCGCGATGATACACGCTGCGTTCAAGGAGTCGCTTCAGCATCACGGAGTGCGGTTTAGCCCCTTCGCGAGCGGATTCACCGGCCCACGGGCCATGAAAGTGAACCACATGCGCCTGCCAGCGACGTCCGAGCACGGCGGGCAGGGCATAGAGCGAGAAATGCGTGGCGAGCATTTTGCCGCGACGCGGCACCACCCGGCTGCGAACGGCCTGCCAGCGTTTGGCGAGAGGTTGATCGACGGGGCCGAGGCTGATGCCGTCGGCACCTTCGCCGAAGCCGAAGGCATTCGAACGGATGCCTTGGCGGGCGAGCGTGGTGTTCAGCGCGTTGAAGTAGCGGTCCACGCCTCCGGCGGAGGCTTTTAGGTGCATGCCAAGCTGGTCCATCATGAGGGTTGCGGCACATCGCCGATTTTGCGGGCCGGATTGCCGGCCCAGATTTCGAAGGGAGGAATGCTTTTGGTGAGCACGGAACCTGCGCCGAGGATGGAGCGCTGTCCGATGGTGAGGGAGCTGTTCGGGCGGGCTACGATGATGCTGTGAGCGCCAATGGTGACATCGTCCTCCAGGGTGATGAAGTGTGGCGATCCGATCCACGTCTCGCCCGCCAGCGTGACATGATGGTAAACGCGGCAGCGATGGCCGATGCGCACCTGCGGATGCATGACGATGCCGAGCGCGTAGTGCTCGAGGATGAGGCCAGAGCCTACCTGAGCCTCGGCGGGTAGGAGGCACTTGTGCACGAGGTAGTTCAGCGTCTTCACCATGCGGGCGAGACGCTGCCAGCCGGCCTGATGCAGGTCACGGCTCCATTGCCACAGCAGCTCAGGACTGTGCAAACGCATGACGTGTGGTGGCAAAGCCGCGACCGGCGGCGGTTTGACGACTGGTGTTCATTGCAGCCCCCTCGAAGGCTCCGATCATGCGGCGGGCCACGGCGGGCAAGGCGATCTCACGCTCCACCCAGCGGCGGCCTTGCGCGGCGAGTTGGCGGCGCAGCGGTTCGTCGGTGATGAGCTTGCGCAGCGCCTCGGCGAGACGTGCAGGCTTCCGTTGCGAGAAGACGAGGCCGCCTTCGCTTTGGCGAACAAGGAAAGGAATCTCGCCCGAGTCCGAACCGACCACCGCCGCACCACAAGCCAGCGCTTCGGGGATCACGCGGCCGAATTGTTCTTCCCAGTTCGGCTGCGTCTCGGACGGCAAAACGAGCACGTCCATCGAAGCAAGCCAGCGCGGCGTTTCATCATGCGGCACATAACCGGCGAAAAAGACGCGGTCCTTCACGCCTTGCTGCTCCAGCAACTGCTCAAACTGCGGCTGGAAGTCGCCGGTGCCGATGAGCACCATCTTCCAATCGACGTCACGCAACTGGCCGAGCGCGAGAGCGAGCGTGCGCAGGCCTTTGGGCTCCACCAAACGGCCGACGTAGCCGATGACAGGGCTTTTCGTCTCGGGAAAGCGTTCCGGTGGTGTCTCGCGAAGGCTCGGATGATAGCGCTCGGGGTCGAGCGGCAGGGCGCAGACGGTCTGGCGGCCTTTGAAGCCCTTGGCCTCGATCACATCGGCCACATGCTGGGTGATGGGCAGCGCAAAGCTCGACGAGCGATAGACCATGGATTCGAGCCAGGAGAAGGGCGGCGGATACTTCTTGTGGATGTTTTGGCAGGAGTAGAAGCCGAAGGGCACATTGATGGAGCGCTTGTTGGCATAGCAGACCTGTGCGGTGGCGAGCGCATAGGGCTCGTGATTCATGTAGATGACATCCGGGCACTTCTCCTTGAGAAAGCGCTGCCACGACATGCGATAGGCGTGGAAGATGATGCTGCCGTTTTTCCACACGGCGCAGCGGATCACGGAGCGCTCCATGCCGGCGCTGGGTGGCTGGCGCAGTTCGTTGCCGAATTCGTCACGCCAGTTGTCCGGGATGACGAGGGTGATCTTCCAGCCGGTCTCACGTTGGATGCGGGCGTAGATTTCCTGATTGAGCGCGGTGGCGCATGAATGGCTGACGACGAGGAGGTGCATGGCGGTGAGGTGGATTAGTTGTGGGCGGCAAGGTGGGCGCGGTAGGCGTCCTCGGTCAGCTGGGCCACTCGGTCCCAGGTGTAGTTCTGCTCGACACTCCGGCGGGCATTTTCGCCCATCGTTTTGAGCTGAAGCGGATCGGCGCAGAGGCGGCGCAGCACGCTGGCGACCTGCGCGGCATCGTGCTCGATGAAGTCGCCGGTTACGCCGGGTTGGATGAAGTCCTCCGTGCCGTTGATGCGGGTGGCGACGACCGGCAGGCCGCAGGCGGCGGCCTCGATGGTGGCGAGGCTGAAGGCCTCATACCAACTGGGGAAAAGAAACAGATCCGCGGCGGCTAAGGCCTCTGGCATGTCAGAGCGAAAGCCGCCGAAGATGACGCGATCCGCCGCTCCGGCATCCTGCGCCATCTTTTGAAAGCGGGCACGATCAGGGTCATCCCCAGCGACATAGAGCGTGAGCGGCACATCATGCAGATGGCCCATGGCCTGGATGGCAAAGTCGAGCCCTTTGCGTGCCCATTCACCACCGGCAAAGATGGCCATGATCTGATCGCGAGGCACCTTGTTCATCGCCCGCCAGGCGATGCGTTGGGGATCGTCGAGCGGCTTGAAGCGTTCGGTGTCGGCGGCGTTTGGCACGATGCGGACTTGAGCATCGCCGATGTCGTAGTGGCGGGTGAGCTCGGAGGCGACGCCACGCGAGACGGGGAGGAACATCGGCGCCTTTTGACCTGCGTGATGCTGGTAGAGACGCTTCTCGGCGGCGCAGGTGGCATTCAAGTAAAGCCAGCGAGTGAGACGACGAGCGGGCGAGACCTTCTCGGACCGACCGAGGCGGTCGAGGATGATCTTTTTGGCCGGCTGGATGTTCTGGATGGTGATGACATTGCCGCGCTGGGTGTTGCAGCCGATGGAGTGAACGATTTCAAACTGGCCGGGACGCACACGGCGGTTCACTTCGAGGTAGTAGGAGCCAAAGTCGATCACCTCAGCCCAATTCACGCCGGGGATGTGATGCCAGGCGATGCGCGAGAGATCGAGGTCCTCGGCCTTGCGGGCGTAGAGATGGACCTCGTGTTTTTTCGCGAGGCGCTCGGCGACTTCGTTGACGGCGCGGGCGCTGCCGTCGCGGCGATTGCAGTTGATCATGGCGTAGGCGATTTTCATGCGTGGGAGGGGTTCGGGTGGGAGTGGATGGCTGGTAAAGGTGGCAGCGCCCAGGGCGAGGGAGCCGCAGCGGGCTTCGCGGCATCGACGGGGCGTGTGAGGCGGTTCAGCGAGATGCCGAGGAAGACCCAGAAGAGGGAGAAGCCGCTGAAGACATTGCCTACGTAGAGGAAGACGAGGCAGCCGAGCAGTACGGCACGGCCGGTGAAGAGAAACGGATCGCGTCCGCCGAGGCGGATGCGGCGGGTGAGCTCGCCCCAGATCTTGGCCATCGCGGCGAAGAAGCACAGGCCGCCGATCCAGCCGAACTGGCTGAAGACCTCGATGTAGCCGCTGTCACACCAGCCTTCCTTCGTGCCACCGCCGATACGTCCGGCACCGAAGCCGGAGCTGCCGAGGCCGAGGCCGAGCGGATGCTGCATGATCCAGGGAATGCCGGTGGTGAAGATTTCGAGGCGGCCCTGATAGGAACCGTCGTTTTGCATGTCGGTAAGCGTGTCGAAGCGCTTTTGAATGCGGGAAGCACCGGGCAGGTGTTCAAGTCCGACGCTCAAGCCGAGTCCGAGCATGCCGGCGAGCAGCAGCACACGCCCAAGGCCGCGTCCTTTGGAAAGGGCAGGTTGTAGCACGGCCACCAGCGCCACGATGATGAACATGCTGCGGCTCAGCGTGAGCACGACGACGGAGAACAGCAGCAGCACAGTGAGCCAGCCGCCGAGAATGCGCCAGCGTGGGTGCAGGATCATCGGAATGGCCGCCCAGGCGAGGAAGGCTGCGCAGGGGCCGCGTTCATGCATCGTGGAAAAGACCGACATCTCCGTGGGACGAAGCTGGCCGAGGTAGCCGACGAATTTCACCTCCGTGACCCAGAAGGCATCCCACGGCGGAATGGTGAGGTATTGAAACCAGCCGTAAAGCGCCACGAGCAAGGCGGCGTAGCCGCAGGACTTCATCCAGCGATCAGCGCTACTGGTTTGAACCGGCGCGGTGGCGGCAAACAAGAAGGCGCCGAAGCCGGCGAGCCATTCACCGAGCGAGTAGATCGCGCCGATGCCTGAGTTCATGAAGCCGATGACCATGCCATGAGCCAGCGCCACCATGATGAGCATGGCGATGGAGCGGCTGCGCGGCGTGAGCTGGCCGAAGCGCGACATCGCCGGAATGAGCAGCAGGGCGCTGACGATCAGCGGCGTGAGGCTGATGGTGGAGAGCGGGTTGAACGCGCCGTTGATGTAAAAGTCCACGAGGCGGCGGATGCCGCGGTTCAAGGCCACGATGAAGAACGCGTAGTCCAGCAGCCAGCTCGAACGCGTGGCGGCGAGCCACAGCGCGGGCAGAATCATGAGGACGGTGACGACGAGTTCCATGTTCAACGGGCGGGAAGAGGTGAGGCGGAAGGGGAAGGGACGTCCTCGAGTTCCGCGTGGGCTTGCAGGCGTGGATTGCGTCCCACCCAGGCCATCACGGGGCCAAACCAGGACGAGGGGATGTAATCGAAGCTCTCGATGCGGCGTGTGCCGATCTCCCGCGCCGGATTGCCACCGACGACGGTGAAGGGGCGCACATCCCGCGTCACCACGGCCGCCGCTGCCACGACGGCTCCGCGGCCGATGCGCACGCCTTTGAGGATCATCGCATCCGTGGCGATCCACGCATGATCCTCGATGATGATGGGCGAGAAGACGTGGTCGTAGGTGGGCGAGTGAATGTCATGCGAGCCGGTGATGAGGCGCACGCCATCATTGATGACGACGCAGTTGCCGATTTCGATGCGCTCGTGCGACTGCATGCGGGTGATGCCGAGGCAGCAGCACTCGCCAATGCGCAGATGCGAGGCATCACCATGCACGGTGAGATGCGAAATGACGCTCGATGAGGCGATGCGGGCACCTTTGAGCCGCCAGCGCAGGGATTGCAGCGCATAGCCGAGTAGAGCGGGCAGATTCCAAAGGCGTTTGAGCCAGGTGCGCAGCCATGCACGACTGAAAAGCGCAGGCCGGGTGCGGTGTTGGAGCAGGAAGGCAATCATGGCGCGGCGGGGAGTGCGGTGGTCGAGAGGCTGTGAGGCTCGCGAGAGGCACCGAAGCAGGTTTTGAACGCGGCGGCTCTTCCGGCCCAGGTGGCGGCAAAACGGGCTGCGGGCTGCGATTGGGGCTTCAGGATGAAATCGACGGCGCGGAGCAATCCGGGGCACACATGACTGCCGACGAGCATCTGCCACAGCGGGAGGGTCCAGAACGCGAGGCCCGTGGCGTGCTTCAAAGCGACGAAGGTTTCGTTGTAGGCGATGTCGCTGGTGCCTTCGTAGTTGAAGACGCCGCGATGCACCGTGTCGCCATCATGACGCGGGGCCACGTTGTGGATGATGGTGACGGTTGGATCAAAGATCATGCCTTTACCCGCCTCACGGGCCTGGAGGCCGAGGGCGAGTTCCCAGTTCACCTGGGCTCCACGGCCACGCAGGCCGCTTTCGAAGCCGCGACGGCGCAGGAAGCTGCCACGGAAAAGGCAGTTGGATCCACGCAGCACCTGCACGCGGCGTGCGCTGCCGCCGCCGCGATGATGACCACCCGTGACACGGCCAAACCAATGCACATTGCCCACGTCCTGCACCAGCGGCTCCGTGCGGCGCATCTCGGGATCATCCATGAGCAGGTCACGACCTCCGGCGGCGACGACGTCGTTATAGGAACGCAGATGCTGGAGCATGGTGGCGAGCCAGTTCGGCGGGATGACCACATCGTCATCGAGCAGTGCGATGAAGTTCGAGCGGCATTCAGCGAGGCAGGAGTTCATCGAGCCGACGACGCCGATGCCACGAGCCTCGACGGCCATCACGGGCAGTTTCGTGGCAAACTCCGCGATGACGGCGGGCGTGAGGTCGTCATCGGCTCGTACGCCAATGCGGATGCGTGTGGCGCGGAGTTCCTGCTGGCAGAGGGCCTCCAGGCAGCGGCGGAGATGGTCCGGACGCTTCAAGGTGGGGATAATGATGTCGATGGTGGCCATGATTGGGAGGTTTCAGGCGGCTTGTGGGAGGGGGCGCTGCTCCACGACGCCGTGGAGGATGCTGGAAAGGCGGCGCGTGACGCGGCGGAGGTCGAAGTGCGCCTCGGCGAGCTCACGCGAGGGCGTGATCGCGGTGCTGCGTCGCTGAAAAAGCTCCGCGAGAGCCGCGGCGAAGGTTTCGGGCCGATCATCCGCGAGGTGGATGTCCCGCTCGCAGAGGTAATCGGCATTGCCATTCGTGCGGCCGACGATCACCGGCAGGCCACAGGCCTGGGCCTCGGCCACGGAGGAGCCAAAATTTTCCTCGTCGCTCGGCTGCGCGAGCACATCGTGCTTTCGCATGAGCTCCGGCACCTGCGTGCGAGGCATGGAGCGTATCCATTCGATGCTTTGCGGGAACTCGAAGCCCTCGATGAGCTTTTCATAGCCCGGCACAAAACCGGTGCCGCCGACGATGGTGGCCTTCACCGGCAATCCACCGCGGATGGCACGCGAAAGGCCGCGGAGGAACACATCGAGCCGTTTGCGCGGAATGATGCGTCCGAGCCACAAAAGCCTCAAAGCATCCGAATCGGGCTTCAAGGGCTCGGAAGTATCAAACAGGCTCAAATCGATCGGATAGGGCAGCGCAGAGGTTTGATCGGCAACGACGCCATACTCGGAGCGCAGCGTTTCGCATGACTGACGGCTGCCGACGATGATGTGATCGGAATGATGAAGCGGCGGCAGGCCGGCGGGCGAGAGGCGCACATTGGCCAGCGCGAGCCATTTCAAGGCGGTGCAGGCTCCGGCGAGGCGGCGGATTTCGCCAAAGCGACTGATGATGGAGCGTGCATCCGTGCCGGGAGGTCCTTGAGCAAAGCTGATCGAGGGTACATTCGCCACACGACCCGGCGCGTAGTCGCCGAGCCACAAACAGAGGTCGTAGCGACGGCGGCGATGCTCACGACGCATGTGTTTGAGCAGCAAACGCGTGTAAGTGGCGCAATCGACACGGCAGGCGAGGAAGCCGAGCGCGGGAACGCGTTGCACTTTGGCGCGGAAACGGTCTGGGCCGATGTTGTCGGTGCAGACAAAGCGGAACAGTGGATGCTCGCCCACGCAGGGACGCGGATCGACGAAGGACGGCTTCGAGAAGAAGTCGATCTCGTGGCCTTCATCGAGCAGCGAGCGGAGCAGCAGCGCATTGGCCGAGGCCACGCTGCCTTCCTGGCTGGAGACGTATCCGCTGACGGCGAGCTTCATGACAACAGGGCGGGTTGCTGGAGGAGGCTTTCGAGGTTCCACGACTCATGACGCGGCTCCTTCCGCAGCCAGCGTTCGTGGATGGCGAGGTCAAAGGAGGCAGGGGTGAAGACTTCCAGCCCGCTGCCGGGGAAGAAGGTCATCTCGCCGAAATAGACCCCCAAGTCGGTTTGATACAGATCGACGCGGACGAATTCATGCTCGCGAGAGAGGCGTTGGGCGATCTCGAGCATCACATCAAGGTCACGCGGAGCAGGCGCAGGGTCGGGATAGCGATCATGAGCCAGAGTGACGGGTAGGCAGCGCCAGTCGGTGGTGTAAAGGCAGCGCAGATGCTCGATGTAGCGGCCGGTATCGTGCTGGATGAAGGCCACCTGGCCGCGGAAGCAGAAGAACTTGTAGTCCTCGGGCACGAGCGAACCACTGGGCAGGAACTCCTCGGCGATGATGGCCGGTTTCAAATGGCGATAACCGGGCTCGCGGGAGCCGGTGAAGTAGTCGGTTTCCATCCACACCTTCAGCGCGGCCTTTTCCTCGGCGGTGAGCGTGCGCGGTGAATGCACGAGGATCGTCATGCCGGAGCCGTGGGTGCCTTTGATCACGCAGCGAGGCACGATCGTGTCGAAAAACGGATCATCGGCCCGGGTGGCATGATGCAGTGTTTTGGCCACGCGGCACTCCGCGGAGCCGCTGCGCATCTCATCGGCCACGAACTGCTTCACGAGATGCTTGTCCACCCATGGGGCAAAGCTCGTGCGTCTTGGCAGCGTGACTTTTCGCATGAAAAGCCATTCATTGAAGGAACGCGGATGACGGACGCTCGGCCACCAGCCGAAGGTGCGCTTGAAGACGCGGCAGGAGAGCAGGTAACTGGCCCAGGCGCAGTCCGGGAGGATCTTGGCGAGCGTCTTGCCGAGCGCTCCGTTGTAGGATGGGAGATGCATGAGGAGCGTGGATCAGGCTTTCCAGAAGGGTTTCCATTTGGGCGCGAGTCCGAGACGCTCACGCAGGGCGAGGGCGGCCTTGCCAAGCATGAAGTCGAGGAAGCAGCCGAAGCGCAGCAGCACGGCGCTGCGGATGGCAAAGCCGCGGGTGTATTGATGAAACACGAGGAAGGGCATGCCATGCGAGGTGACGGCCCAGCGGCGCGACCAGTCAAAGCGAGTGGCGCGGGCCTGCTCAGCGCTGGCGGGCTTGTGTGCCGCGCCGTAATGCGCGATGAGGCCATCACCGGGCGAGAGCAGTGCCACGCGGTCGCGGAACTCCGGCAGACGAATGACGTGGTTCGTGGCCACTTGATCCCCGCCGAAGCCGCCAGTGGCGGTTTTGCAGATGGCGAAGCAGGCCTCGGAGAACTCCTTCATGTCCGCCGCGTAGCCGCCCATTACACCGGCGCAGTACACCTCGGCATCGAGCAATCCGTCCGCGAGATGCGGGAAGAGCGTGCGCAGCGAGCGTTCGTTCCACCACTGGTCTTTGTAGCGCAGGCCTTCGGAGGCGATGAAGAGGCGCTTCTCCTTCAAGGCCTGATCCATGACATAAGAAGGATTGGCCGCGAAGGCCACATCACGCACATCGGCCACCATGACGCGGTCTTCAGGCTCGCATTTCTCCAAGAAGGCGGCGATGTCGCGACGGCGGTCGCGGTTTACATCGTTGTCGCTTTGCGCCTGGACGAGCTGAATGCCGAGGCGCTGCATTTTGCGCAGCAGCGAGGCCTCCAGGTGCTCGTAGCAGATCATGATGATGCGGCCTTTGAAGCCGCTTTTCAGCGCGGAACGGTGCCAGCAGCACACATCCGCCCAGTCGTGGTAGTCGATAGCTCCGATGAGGTAGTCCATAAGAAAAGAGGGGATCAGGCCGCGAGGGCGGCGCAGGGGGAGTGGTCGTGCTTGAGCTTCTGCCAGAGGCGCATCGTGCGCAGCGAGAGCGGGCGGCGTTTGCGCAGCAGCGCAGGGAGATCCTGCCAGAAGTCATGCACGGCCTCACGGAAGAGCGGCAGCCAGTTTCCGCCGGTCCAGTCGCGTGCGTAGCGCAGGTAGCGAGCGGCCTGCACGAGGCGTGGCAGCAGCGTGAAAGACAGCAGCCACAGCGGCTCATGCAGCACGGCCTGATACCAGATGTTGCGGGCGTTGAGCTTGGCCCGCTGGCGGCTGTTGCGGGCCACGGGGCTGGGATTGTGGCAGATGCAGCGCTCCGGCAGGTAGATCACGGCGTAGCCTGCATCCCAGTGGCGTTTGCAGAACTCGTTTTCCTCATGCGCCATCTGCAGCAGCTCCTGAAACCCGCCGAGCTGGTGATACACATCGGCGCGTGTCATGGCGGCGCAGGTCATGAAGCCGCAGGCAAAGCAGGCATGCTCGACCGGTGCGGGCTGCGTGTAAGGCGCGAGCTCGCCCTGCTCGGTGGATTGCGGGAAGGCGATGGAGCCCACGGAGGCATCGCGTTCGAGGATGCGCAGTCCTTTCTCGATGCCGTCTCGATTCAGCAAAAGTGAGTCATCATCGAGGAAGAGATACACAGAGCCGCTGGCACGCTCGGCGAGCTTATTGCGGCCGGTGGTGGGAAACAGCCGCGTCTCCGAGATGACGATGCTGAGCTTCCGCCGCACGGAGGAAGCGACGGTCTCGAAGCAGTTGTCACGCCATGGATGGGTGGGCGCGTTTTGCAGCAGCAGCACCTCGTGGAGGCGGTCGCCGAGCTTTTGGAGGCTTTCGAGGCAGCGAGTGGCTTCCTCAAGCCGGTCGCTGCAAATGATGAGGACGGAGATGGCGTGCTTCATGGTGAGAAAAGGGAAGGGCTCAGAAACCAAACTTCGGCACCCGACCGCCGCCGATGCGCCAGAAGGAGCTGCGGGGTGCGGTGGACCATTTCCGCACCCACGCGGGGGTGCTGATGAGCACGTGAAACCACTCGGCGGTGAACCGCAGCGCAGCGCGGAGATTGGCCACCGACCATGTTTGCCCGCGGAAGCGTGACTGGATGACGCGGAAGGCATGCCATGGCATGCGCCAAGCCACGGTGAAGGCGGAAGCCCCCTGATCGAAGGCGAAGATGACCTTGCCCTCCCAGCGGCGGGCGAGTTTTCGCGCATCAGGGATCGGGCGGATGGGGTGAATGACCAGCGCCTCAGGGGCGAACGCCATCTTGTAACCAGCGCGGCACAATCTTGCGCTGAGATCGGTGTCCTCGGCATAGACGCCACCGAGGTAGCGTTCATCAAAGCCGCTCAGTTGATGAAAGGTGCAGGCACGAATGGTGAAATTGCAGGAGCAGGTGAGGTGGCCGTAGTTCTTGAGCGTCTGCGGAGCCTCCCACAGCAGCGAAGGCAGCGCGGGCTCGCGTCGTGTGGCTCCTTCGATCACGCAGCATGATACAGCGGCGTTCCGAATGCCCACGAGATAGGCGGCGAGGTAGTTTTCCGTGGGCTGACAATCATCATCGAGGAAGATCAACCATTCGCCGGAGGCGGTTTTGGCCGCGGCATTGCGATTTGATGCAGGTCCACGACGAGGTCCCCGAAGCCACTTCGCGGCTGGAAGCACCTGGGCGATGATTTCGCGGGCTTTTTCATCCGCGCCGTCATCGGTGACGATGAGCTCCACGCTGCCATCGGCGGGCAGTTGCGGCGCAAGTAGCTCCAAGCAGCGGCGCAGATCCGCCGGGCGGTTGCAGGTGGGGATGATGAGCGAGGCGAGTGGCATAGCTTGTTCAGTTTGGAAGTTGAGCGCCCCAGGCTTTCAGATGCGTGCCGACCATCTGCTCGGCAGTGTAATGCGTGAGCTGGTGACGCAGTCCGGCGAGTCCGAGTCGGAGGCGATGCTCGGGATCAGTCAAAAGACGCAGCAAGCTCTCGGCGAGCTTTTTCGGCTCCTGCTCGGCCCATACGCCGGTGACGTTGTTTTCGACCAACTCGCGACTGGCGGGCGCGGTGCCGCAGACGACCGGTTTGCCATACGACCAGGCTTCGACATACACGATGCCGAAGGATTCATGCGCGGAGGGAAGGCAGAAGGCATCGCACGCGGCATAGGCATCGGCTTTTTCCTGCTCGGTGGGGCAGCCGAGATCACGCACGCTTTCCGGCGAGATGCGGGCGAGACGCGCCTCATCGGCATCACCGGGTCCTGCGAGGAGCAAAACGGCCTGCGGGCACTCGCGCAGCACGAGCGGCCAGGCATCGAGCAGTGCGGGATAACCTTTCCCGGCATCGCGACGACCCAAAAAGAGCACCGCCGGACGATCATCGAGTTCCAGCCACTGGCGAATGCGGGTCGCGTTGCCATTGCTGCGGCACATGGGAGGCAATCCACAACGCACGAGCCTTTCCTCCGGCACACCGCGAGCGAGCAGATGAGCGCGTTCATACTCGGACTGGCAGAAGACAGCATCGGCCTTCGAGTACAAACGCACGTCGAAGGCATCATCGCCCCAGGACTGCGGATGCACGGCGGGCCACACGGTGAAGGGCACCTTCGCCTCGCGTGCCTCACGCCACAGCGGGTAGCCGATGATGTCCCAGCCGGTGCCGACGAAGTGGAGCACATCGACTTCCCGGATGGCGGCATTCCACGAGTCATGATGATTCATCACACGACTCAAGGTGTCCGCAAAGGGCAGCAAGCGTGCCCGCGAGGCGAGATGGCTGACCCAACGGTGCTGCTTTCGCCAGGTGGCCTGCGGCATGAGCTCGGCGGAGGGCCATTGAAGGCTGCCGGTGCCTTCTGCATCTCCGGTTTGCACATGCTGAACACTGAGGAACTGGCCGTTGATGCGGAAGAGGCCTTGCAGGCTGGAGGCCAGCTCGCGTTGATACGCGGCGAGGCCGCCGACGGAGGCGGGATGAATGCGGGAGGCGATGGCGACTTTCATGTTCGCGAGTGTGGGTGAAGGTATTTCAATTGCAGACGGGCAGTGCGGCGCGGTGGCGCTGCATCTGGCCGAGGTGCATGCGCAGTGGCTCCCAGTGGAAGCTCACATCGCCTGGATGCGTGAAGTGCTCGCCAAGCAGGTCGTGGCGGACGAAGAAGGCATCGGTGCCGGAGAGATCGCAGCCGACGAGCGAGTAGCCGCCCATCTCCGCGGCGGTGCTGAAGGTGCCGAGCGTGGCACCGAAGAAGGTGGAGCCGTCCCATACCGCGGAGGCATCGTAAGGCGCGGCCCAGTCGAGCTCGGCGGGAAGCAGGCCGTTGTATTCCACGCAGATCACGCGGGGACGCAGAGAGAGCAGTTTCGTGAAGACGTGGTAGGTGTTGTAATCGATGTCGATGCTCAACAGGTCGAGGTTCTCGCCGGACTGGCGTGACTGCAGCAGGTCGCGGATGTTTTCGCGGTTCACGAACTCACGGCAGATCTTCAGCCGGCCGGTGCCGAGCAGGGCCTGCACGCTCATGGGCAGTTGATCATCCGGCGCCAGACCCGTATCGACCCACAGGCCGGACCAGCCTTGGATGAGCAGCATGTTCGAGTTGTTCTGCTGCGGCGCGGTGCCGATTTCGACGAAGCGTTTTCCACCTTCGCCGATGCGGCGGAAGATCTCCGCGAGCATGCCGTCCTGGCCGTATTGAGAGAAAAACTTCTGCCGGAAGGGCATGAGGGACTTTGGCTCGGTGTAGCGTGGATTTTGCAGGAGCTGCGTTTCGAGCAGTTCGCACAAAAGACTGGCGGAGCGTGCGGTGGCGATGCCGCTGAGGTCGATGTTGGCCTTGGTCTGGCCGAGTTTGGAGAACACTTGTTTCATGGGGTGGGGTGATGTCAGAGCGTGGCACGGCCACGCCAGCCGTTGATGAGGAGAAAGGTGTTCAGCGCCGCATTGCCGAGGGAGCCGGCCCACATCAGGCCGATGGCACCGGTGACGCTGGTAAGATCGAGGAAACAGGCGGCGGCCGCTTGGCTGCCAAAGACCATCAGCGGCCTGATCCACGAGTGCCGCACCCAGCCGCGTGACTGGATCGGCGTGGCTGTGATGGTGATGATGAAGGAGAAGACCGTGAAGGCGAGGAAGAGCACCAGCTCAAACTCCAGCCCGCTGTAAGCCGGGCCGATGAGCCACAGCAGCTCCGTGCGGAAGAACCAGCCACCCGCCAGTGCCGCGAGGCCGACTGCCGCGCCGAGCAGGCTGGAACTGATCCACATCTTCCACAGGCGGCGCATGTTTTTCTCCTCGGACATGCGCGGCACGAGGATGCCGGAGACAATGCTGATGGGCACCTGAAGAATCAACGCCACGCGGCCGATGGCACCCAGATCGGCGACTTGATCCATATGACCGAACCAGGCGACGATGAACGCGGCGATCTGCGCTTCGAAGAGGTAGGTCAGGTTGGTGGGAAGACCGACGAAGAAGTGCTTTCGCAGCCTCGCGGTGATCTCGGGATCGGCTTTCTGCGTGTAATCGGCCTGCTCACGTGCCCGCGGTGCCAGCCAAAGCATCATGGTGGGTAGCGGAGCCAGCACCGTGACGAGCATGACGGAGGTGGCGCTGGCGAAGCTGAAGTGAACCAAGGCCACAACGAGCACCAGACGCAGCAGCGACTGCATCAGCACCTCGATTTGCGAGTCGTTGTAGCGCCGTGCGAGGCTCAGCGGCGTGGCCATCATCTGCGAGGCGATGCTGGTGAGGGTGGAAACCAGCGCGGCAAGTGTGAGCAACACATTTTGCCATGGCGGGCAGTCACTGTGATGCAGCAGCTGCGCAAAGACTGGCAGCACTGTGAGCGCTCCAAAGGCGAGTAGCAGTGCCCGGAACCGCGCGGCGGAGGCGAGCACGACTCCCATGCGCTCACGATTGCCTGCGGCCTCGCCCGCGATGGGCATCATGCCAGTAGCAATACCCGTGACGGTGAACATGCCAAGCGCTCCGACGAGGTTTTGAGCCAGCGAATACCAGGCGTAGTCCGTTTTGGCCAGCGAACGCACCACGATGAAGGCGGCGAGCATTTGCACGACGCGGCCAAGGATGTTCAATGAGGCATACGAGGCCACTTTGAGGCTCCAGTGCCGCATGCGACTGCCGCCGAGGCGGCGCCAGCTCCACCGCGAAAACAGCGGCGCAGGCGCGGAAAGGGCTTCGGTGGCAGTGGACATGCTCGTTGAGGTTTCGCGGTTCACTCGGTGGGAATGCGGATTTCGAGCCACTTGACCTGATAAACGCCTTTGGGGCGCACGAGACGCTCGGTATCATCGAGCGAGGCAGGGACCATGAGGAAATCACCGGGCCGTGCATCCACGCCTGCCATCTCGGCGTGGCCTCGTACGAGCACGATGACGAGGTGCTCGCCGTATTCGCCGAGCTGGCGTGTCTCATTGATCTGGGCCGTGCGCACGAGCACCTCGAAGAAGGGGCACTTGGCAATGACGCCGTTGTCGAATGCAGGACGCGGTGTTGGCTCGATGTCGCGGAAGTCGATGCAGTCGAGACCGACATCGAGATGCAGATCGCGGGCTTTTCCTTCCGCATCGAGGCGGTTCCAATCGAAAACGCGGTAGGTGGTGTCGCTGTTCTGCTGGATCTCGAAGACAATCAAACCGGCGCCGAGCGCATGCACGCGGCCACTGGGCACGAACATGGACTCGCCCTGGCTCATCTCGATGCTGTGAAGCATCTCCGCGCAGGTGCCTTTTTCCGCCGCTTCGACGAAGGCATCCTCGGTGACGCCTTTTTTCAAGCCGGCGTAAACCTTCGAGCCAGGTTCCGTGGCGGCGACATACCACACCTCGGTCTTTGGCTCGCCACCGAAGAGCACGGCGAGCTTGGGCGGTGGATGCACCTGCACGGAGAGGTCCTCGGCGGCATCAAGGATCTTCATCAGCAGCGGATAGCGGCGGGCAGGATGGGCCATCAAAGCAGGGCCGAAGACCTCGCGGCGGTGATTGCGCCAAAGGTCATGCAGTGTGAGACCGGCGTAGTCGCCCTCGATCACGCGGCTCTCGCAATCGGCGCGATCACAAATTTCCCAGGACTCGCCGTAGGCCGTGGTGGCATCGGGCAGGCGGCGGTGCATGAGCGTTTCGAGCCGGCGACCGCCCCACAGGCGCGGCTGGTAGCGCGGCTCGAAACGCAGTGCCGTGCGCGGCACCGTGTAGAGCCAGGATTCCGCTTCCGATTGAGGATCAAAAGCTAGGGATGCGTTCATGGCTTGGTTTGGGGGGGAAGAGGGTTGAGAGGAATCAGCGAAGGGAGGAGGGAAGAGCATCGACGAGGCCGCGAAGCTGCTCGGCGCGGTCCTTGGTGGCCACGAGCACGGCGTCATCGGTGACGACGATGATCAAATCGGTGATGCCGAGCAGGGCGATGTGCTGCGGCGTCTGGCCGACGATTACATTGCTCTGCGCCTGCGCGGTGAGCTTCGGTGTGCTGGAGCGGTTTCCTTGATGATCGATGGGCAGATACTCGGCGTAGGTGTTCCACGAGCCGACATCATCCCAATCGAACAAGGCCTCGATGTTCAGCACACGCAGGGCGTTTTCCATGACGACATAGTCGAAGGACTTCTTTGGCAGCGTGGTGAAGCCTTCGAGCACGTCCGCACGCTGCGAAGCTCCACAGATGTAGCTGGCAAACTCCGGAGCCTGCCGCTCAAACTCACCGGTCAAGGTGGGCACGGACACGACGAACATGCCGGCATTCCAGCAGAAGGTGCCTGCGTCGAGAAAAGTCTGCGCGATCTCACGGGTGGGCTTTTCGCAGAAGCGCTTCACGGCATACACCGCAGGCTCCGTGTCTCCTGGCAGAGCTTCGCCACGCTCGATGTAGCCATAGGAAGGACTCGGCCAGGTCGGCTTAATGCCGATGGTGACGATGGCGGCCTCGCTGGAGGCGGTTTGCCAGGCCTTGAGCAGCACTTTTTGAAAGCCGCCGACATTCACGATGACGTGATCGGAAGGCAAAACGGCGATCACAGCCTGCAAATCACGCGCCGCGATGACGGCGGCACCGAGTGCGATAGCCGCAGCCGTGTCACGCTTCTCCGGCTCGGCGATGATATTGGCCTCGGGAAGGGCAGGAAGTAGTGAACGCACACCCGAAGCCTGCTGCTGGTTCGTGAGCACGATGATGCGCTCTGGTGGCACAAGGCCGTCGAGACGCTTCACCGCTTCTTCCAGCAGGCTTTGACCGCCAAACAAAGGCAGCACCTGCTTGGGACGATGGTCGCGGCTGAGGGGCCAGAATCGCTGACCGCTGCCGCCGGCGAGAATGAGTACGTAACGATGTGAATCCATGATCGGGAGAGAATGGAAGGTTTCACATTAGGCAGTCCACGAGCAGGGGCTGGTGCTCGACGCAGGATCTTTGCCGATGGCACGCACTCGGAAGCCGGTCTGGCGCAGGGCCTCGTGATCGAGCACGTTGCGGCCGTCGAAGAGCCACGCGGGCTTCATCATGCGGGCATGCACGGCTTTGAAATCGACGTCACGGAACTCATCCCATTCGGTGAGCACAAGAAGTGCATGCGCTTGATTCGCCGTGGCCTCAGCGCTGTCGCAAATCTCCACGGAGGTGTCATTTGGCGCGAGTCCGAGATCGGCGCGAATCTGCGCGGCGCTCACCTTGGGATCGTAGATCGCGAGTTTTGCACGCTCGGCGAGCAATTGACGGCACACGCTGATGGCGGGTGATTCGCGGGTGTCGTTGGTGTCCTTCTTGAAGGCGAAACCCCAGATGCCGATGCGTTTGCCGCAGACGGTGTTGAAGAGCGCCTTCAGCACCTGGGTGGTGAAACGGCGCTTCTGCCATTCATTCATCTGAATGACCTGTTCCCAATACGCGGAGACCTCGGGAAGACCGAAATGCCCGCAGAGGTAGGTGAGGTTCAGCACGTCCTTTTGGAAGCAGGAGCCGCCAAAGCCCACGGAGGCCTTCAGGAACTTCGATCCGATACGCGAATCCGTGCCGATGGCTCGGGCGACCTCGTCCACATCCGCTCCGGTGGCTTCGCAAAGGGCGGAGATGCTGTTGATGGAGGAGATGCGCTGTGCGAGGAAGGCATTCGCGACGAGCTTCGAAAGCTCCGACGACCACAGATTGGTGGTGATGATGCGCTCACGCGGGACCCAAGTGGCATACACGCTGGCGAGCGTCTCGACGGCGCGGTTTCCTTCCTCATTCGTTTCACCGCCGATGAGGATGCGGTCCGGCGAGGAGAGATCGCGGATGGCGGTGCCTTCGGCGAGGAACTCGGGATTGGAGAGCACCTGATGGTTCAAACCCATGCCGTTGTGCTTCAAAATGGTCTGGATGACTTCGGCGGTGCGCACCGGGATGGTGCTCTTTTCAACGATGATCTTCGGACGATCCGCCGTCTCCGCGATGGTGCGGGCGACGGCCTCGACATAGCGCAGATCGGCGGCACGGTCGGCTCCGACTCCGTAGGTCTTGGTGGGTGTGTTCACACTCACGAAGATCATTTCCGATTCGTGAATGGCCTGGCGGACCTCGGTGGAGAAGAAGAGGTTTTTACCGCGTGCCTCGCTCACGATCTCATCGAGACCGGGTTCATAGACGGGAAGGTCTTTCGAGTTCCAGGCGGCGATGCGCTCGGAATTGAGATCCACGACGTCCACGCGGACGTGCGGACATTTGGAGGCGATCATCGCCATGGTGGGTCCGCCGACGTAGCCGGCGCCGATGCAACAGATGCGCATAGTATTGAGGGAGTTAGGGGTGGGAGTTAGGCGGCAAGCCGCACGAGTTGAGGCATGGGATTCGGCAGCCGGTCCGAGGGACAGTCGAGAAGCTGCGCGAAATAGGCGATGGTGCGGTCGAGGCCGTCGGAGAGCGCAATCTGCGGCTCCCAGCCGAGGCGTGTGCGTGCCAGCGTGATGTCAGGTCGGCGCTGTTTTGGATCATCGGAGGGTAGCGGCTTGAAAACGATGTCGGAACGGCCTCCGACCTTCTTGATCACCATCTCGGCGAGTTCGAGCATGGTGAACTCGCCCGGATTGCCGAGGTTCACCGGGCCGGTGAAGTCATCGGTGTCCATGAATTGGATGAAGCCGCTGATAAGATCATCGACGAAGCAGAAGCTGCGTGTCTGCTTGCCATCGCCGTAGATGGTGAGGTTCTCGCCGCGCAAAGCCTGCACGATGAAATTGGACACCACGCGGCCGTCATCAGGCAGCATGCGCGGGCCGTAGGTGTTGAAGATGCGCACCACGCGGATGTCCACCCCATTCTGGCGGTGGTAATCGAAGAACAACGTCTCGGCCACACGCTTGCCTTCATCATAGCAGGAGCGAACGCCGATCGTGTTCACATGGCCCCAGTAGCTCTCCGGCTGCGGATGCACCTCGGGATCGCCATAGATCTCGGACGTGGAGGCCTGGAAGATGCGGGCACCGGTGCGCTTTGCCAGGCCGAGCATGTTGATGGCGCCGAGTACGGACGTCTTGATCGTCTTGATGGCGTTGTATTGATAGTGCGGCGGCGAGGCAGGGCAGGCGAGGTTGTAGATCTGGTCGACCTCGACGCGTAGTGGCTCGGTCACATCATGCCGGATGAACTCAAAGCGAGGATGATCGAGCAGGTGCGCGATGTTCTGCTTGCGACCGGTGAACAGATTGTCCGCACAGATGACCTCGTGGCCTTGTGCGAGCAGACGTTCCGAAAGGTGAGAGCCAAGAAAACCAGCGCCGCCAGTGATAAGGATTCGGTTTCTCATAAGAGGTTTAGGCTGAGATGGGGAAAATCCGCGTGGCTTTAGTGTGATCCCAAGATTGAGAAGGCGACGAAAACGCTCCGAGTGGCGTTCAAGAGGTCAGTTGAAATTCCAGAGAGGTTTGATGAATTCATATCGGAGCACATGAGTTGTGAAGGTTTGAACATCCCATCCGGGCAAGCTGCCGCCATCGGTGGAGGCGGGGTGCCTCAGCCAGCGCGGAACGGAATTGAATAACTGTCCTACCTGCTCGGAGGAACTCCACGCGCCTTGGTCTTAGATGCGGCTAAGCCATCCCTTATGATGGGATAGGCCGAGGGTTCATTGAAGGCTTTCGGCGATGAGGAAGCTTGACGATGTCCATCATGCCCAACCTTCTCCAACTAGCCTGGATGCTTGGCGTCGCACTCGTCACCGTCCTTCTTCCTGCCACCAACGAGCATCTGCCATGCACCACGCGTTCGTGGGTGATCGCTATCGTACTGCTATCTTTCGCTTTGTGGGTGATCGATCGCTTGATCCTGCATTACGGCGGCTTCAAAAGCACCCGTCGATGGTGGTGGCTGGTCTTTGGCCTGCTGCTTTATGGTTGGCTGCTGGCTTTGGTGCCATCCGCGATGATCGATGAGGCCAGCGGCACGATTTTCACTCTCGATGTTGATCCTTGGAAGGCCTTCGGCACGGTCGATGCAAAGCGCTCCACGGATGCGATGAGCCTCGTGAGCATCATGATGCTGATGCTGATCATGACGGCGGATTTGGCGCGGGATCGCTTCGGGCGGTATTGGATGGCCACGGCGGTTTCCATCGCCGGAACCATCGCTGCGGTGGCGGGCCTGTGGACGCAAACGAACGTGGATCGCGTGACTCTTTGGCAGGTGGCGCATGCACCTGCTTCGGTTTTTGGCTTGTTTTGGTATCACGGCAACGCGGCCGCCTTTTTGAACCTCGTCTGGCCGGTCACGGCCTGGTTATTGTTGGGTGTGCTTCGTGTGCGGTTGCGTCGCGTGGTAAAACATGTGCTTGTTTCGATGCTGGGCGGTTCGCTGGTGCTGCAAATCGTGGCGGTGTTTGTCAACATGTCGAAGATGGGGCATGCGCTTGCCTTGATGGAGATGCTATTTCTGACTTTGGCGTTGTATCTGGTCCACTGGCGTCATCATGGCGGTGGCATGCGGCGCATCGTCTGGATGGGGGGGGCCGTGCTTGGGGGCGTGGTTTTGTGTGCGTGGCTCCTCGGCGGAGATCAGGGAGCCTCCCGTTGGCATGTCTTCAGCGCCCGCGGTTTCGATGATCCAGCCCGGCGGCATGCAGCGATGATGGCGCTGAGGATCGGTAACGAGGCCGGATGGACTGGAACCGGACCCGGGACGTTTGAAGTCATGTCACCCCACTACGCAGCCCTTGATGCGGTGACCTCTCCGGGCTGGTGGAGGCATGCGCACAATGATTATGCGCAGTTCTTTGCCGAATGGGGCTGGATCGGCTGCTTGTGCCTCGCCATCGGACTGTGGAGGCCGCTGCTTTTGTTGGGGTGGCAATGGAGGCGGGCCTTGAGTCTGGAGGCTTTCAAACTGCAGTCCACGCACCGTCGTGCGGGACTTGCCTGCGGAACGGTCGCCATGGCGTCACTGATGCTCCACGCGGTCGTGGACTTCCCGTTCCAGATCATGGCCGTGCAGAACCTCGCCGTGGTGATGGTGGGTTTGCTCATTAGCTTGGTGGAAGCTCCCAAATAGGGCCAAAAACCCCCCTTAGAATGGCTGTGACATTTGCCGGTGGTCATGAGCAAATTTTGGGCGGCAATACACAAGGTGATTGTGAAAACTGGATAAGAATTGGTAGTATAATGGAATTATGGCAAAAATCGCCGCCACGTCCTGCCCAGACTCTCGAAGCCTCAACGCTTCCTCTTCGGATGTCCCCGCAGGACGAACCCTGATACGAAGCTGGCGGATCGCAGGGCTGTACGGCTTTGTGGCGCTGCTTTGGATCTATTTTTCGGATCATGCCTTGGAAGCACTGGTGCAAGATCCGGCTTTATTGATCCACATCGGGATGTACAAGGGCATTTTTTTTGTATTGGTGACCACTTTCGTGCTCTTCCTAATGATGCAGCGTACTTTTGGGGAGACGGAGAGGAACTACCTGGCACTCAAGGTGAGTGATGACGAATTGCGCCAAGCAATGACAAAGCTCACTCGAAGCGAGCAGCGCTACAAATCCACCCTCGATAGCAGCCTGCAAGGCTGCCAGATCATCGGCGCTGACTGGGTGTACCTGTATCTCAACGATGTGGCGGTGCGGCAATCACGTCGGCCCCGCGAGGAATTGCTGGGACGGACGATGCTGGAATGCTGGCCGGGCTTTTCGCAAACGACAGTTTACGAAATGCTCCGCCGCTGCCTGGAGGAGAGAAAGCCGTTTCAAGGCGAGACGGAGTTCGCCTTTCTCGATGGTGGCACGGGCGTTTTCGATGTGCATGCACAGCCGGTGCCAGAGGGCGTCTTCGTGCTTTCCATCGACGTGACGGACCGCAGAAAATCCGACATGAAATTGCGTGAGCAGGCCGCGCTACTGGATGGGGCGCGGGACGCCATCCTCGTGCGCGATCTGGAGCACCACATCCTTTACTGGAACCATGGCGCGGAGCGCCTGTATGGCTGGAGCGCTGCCGAGGTGGCGGGCCGCTCGATCAAGGAACTGCTCTATCGTGATCCGGCAGCGTTTTGCGAGGCTACTGCCATGGTGGTGGAAAAGGGCGAGTGGACCGGCGAGATCGAGCAGCATACGCGGGAAGGCAGAGCCATCATCATCGAGGGAAGGTGGACGCTCATGCGCGATAAGGACGGGTGCCCCCAATCCATCTTCGCGATCAACACGGACGTCACAGAGCGCAAGAAGTTGGAGCAGCAATTTTTGCGAGCACAGCGCATGGAGAGCATCGGCACGCTGGCCGGTGGCATTGCGCATGATTTGAACAATGTGCTCTCGCCGATTCTGATGTCCATCGAACTGCTGCGCATGCAGGAGAAGGACGCACGACGGCAGAACATCCTCAGTACCATCGAGAGCAGCACCAAACGGGGCGCGGAGATGGTGCGCCAAGTGCTGTCGTTTGCCCGCGGAGTGGAGGGGCGCCAGATGGAGGTGCAGCCGCGTCATCTGCTGCGTGAGATCGAAAAGATCGTCGACGAGACCTTTCTCAAGACGATTCGTGTGTCGTGCGATGTGCCGGCCGATTTGTGGACCGTCACGGGGGATCCCACGCAGTTGCATCAGGTGCTGCTTAATTTGTGTGTCAACGCGAGGGATGCGATGCCGGAGGGTGGACTGCTGAGCCTTTCTGCGGAGAACATGATCGTTGATGAAAGCTTTGCGGCCATGCACGGCGGCGCTCAGGCCGGACTTTATGTGCTTTTTTGTGTGAGCGATACTGGCTCCGGCATGTCTCCCGAGGTCGTCGAGCGCATCTTTGAGCCGTTTTTCACCACCAAAGAGGTGGGCAAGGGCACCGGGCTCGGACTTTCGACGAGTATGGCTATCATCAAGAGCCACGGCGGCTTTGTGCGTGTCGAGAGCGAGACTGGCAAAGGCACCCTTTTCCGCGTGTATGTGCCTGCGGGAGTCCGAGGTGCCCATGAGCAAATGCATGAGACGGGCACGGCAGTGGAACTGGGCAAAGGAGAGTTGGTGCTCGTTGTGGATGACGAGGCGGCCGTGCGGCAGATCACCCGGCAGACGCTGGAAGCCTTTGGCTACCGCGTGCTGCTGGCGTCGGATGGAGCCGAAGCATCTGCCCTCTTTGCGACGCGGAAGGATGAGATCGACGTCGTCATCACCGACATGATGATGCCCGTCATGGACGGCCCGGCCACGATCCAGGTAATGAAGCGCATGCGCCCGGAGATCAAGATCATCGGTGCGAGCGGCCTGAATGTGGCTGCGCTGACCATCAAAGCTGCCGAGGCGGGAGCTCACTGCTTCATCCCCAAACCTTTCACGGCGGAGAGTCTGCTGCTCGTGATACGAAGGACGCTCGATGGTAAACCCGTGTCTTGAGACGTGCGATAAGCTAAGACTTTGCTGACTGCAATCTAAGCGCTGGCGGCGTGGCAACAGCATGAGGGGAATCTAGCGTTTCCGCATGCAAGACTCTTTAAACCAACGTGTTCGCGGATGGACGCCCTTTTTCGTGCTGGTCGATGCTTTGGCCATCTCTACCAGCTTCTTCAGCGCCTACACGCTGGCCCGTTTTCTGCCACCGCACAGCTATCCAGTGCCCATGAGCTGGCTGCCACCTATGAAGGAGGCCATGATCCCTGCGCTGGCCGTGCTGGCGCTTCTCGTGCATGCCGCCATTTGGCTGCGTGACGGTCACTACATGCAGAACTTGCTCAACTGCCGCCGTCTGAGCACCTGCGTCGCGCAGGGCCTCTTCATCGCGGTGACGCTTTTCATCTATGTGGCCTTGTGGCGGGACTACGAGATCTCACGGAAGCTGCTGCTGCTCTGCCTGATGCTGCTGATCCCCGCACTGTGGATGGGTAAGTACCTCTTCATGCATCTCCTCCGTGCGATGGGAGCCCGCGTGCATCCGAAGCTTCGCATCGTCGCTGTATGTGACGAGGCCTCGGAAAAGGACACGCGGCGCTGGTTTACCAACAAACAGATGCTTGGTATCCACCTCTGTGAGGTACTCACCTCCAATACCGATGACATTGAGGACGATACCATCGAGAAGGACCTCAACGAAGCCCTCGAAAACCACCAGACCAACCTCGTCATCTGGCGGCTGCCGACCAACGCGGCCCGCACCGAGCGCCTGAGACTGCTCAGTGAGTCTCATGGCACCCATCTGGCCATCGACTTGAACCCGATCCTCGGTGAGATGGACGGTATCCAGGTGGCCGAGTATGCCTTCATGAAGCTCGTCAGCCTTCACCGGCATCCGCTCGTGAGTCCGGCTCATCGCTTTCTGAAGCGCGTGCTCGATATCGCCATCAGCCTGCCCGTGGTGCTTTTTATCCTGCCGGGACTCTGCCTGCTGGTGGGCGTCATGCATCGGATGTTTGCCCCCGGACCGTTGTTCTTCCGGCAGGAGCGTTCCGGCGCGGACGGAAGCAAATTCCACATCCTGAAATTCCGCACCATGATCGTGAACCACGGCACGGAGGGCAAGCAGGCACGCCCCGGTGACAAGCGTCTCATCACTGGCGGGGCGCTGTTGCGCAAACTGAGCATCGACGAGATTCCGCAGTTCCTGAACGTCCTTGATGGCACCATGTCCGTCGTCGGTCCGCGGCCGCACATGCCGGAGCATGACGCTCTTTTTGCCCTCGCCTGCCATCAGTATCCGCTGCGTCAAAGCGTGAAGCCAGGCCTCACCGGCCTCGCACAGGTGCGCGGCTTCCGCGGTCCCATTGATGACGAGATCGAGATCCGCCAGCGGGTGCATTCCGACATCGAATACTGCCAGAACTGGTCCTTCGGACTCGACCTCGGCATCATCGCCCGCACGTTTTTTCACGTCTTTTCCTTCCATGCCAAATCCTGCTGAACACGCGCCCGGCAGCGACTTCTTGGTACCGACCTCCTCCCTGATCATCGAGCCACCCGTCTCGATCATTCCGGCGGTTGATCCTCCAAGCATTCCCTCTGCCTTCACTCCGCTCCGCCGTCCCCGGCGGCGCACCATCCTGAGCATTCTTTCGCTCGGCCTGCTCACCTCATCGACCACACGGCGGGGCTCAGCTCCACCAGCCTACAGCCAGGTGCCCGGTCTCCATTTCGATGGCAAGTTTGCCTATCCCACCGGCTACCATCCGTATTACCTCCACCGCATCATCCAGTGCGCCAACGCCCTCGTGAACATGCCCTACAAATACGGCGGCGGGCATGCCAGCCTCGTGGATAACGGCTACGACTGCTCGGGCTCGCTTTCCTATGTCCTATGTGGCTCGGGATTTTTGCGGCGACCCATGGCCTCCACTGATTTTGGACACTTTGGCGTTCCTGGCACGGGGCTCTACCTCACCATCTACGTCCGCCCTGGCGTCCACGTCTTCATGACCGTCTGCGGCCTCCGCTTTGACACGGGTGGCGGCCATGGCCCGCGCTGGCAAAGCACCCCACGCAGCTACCAGGGCTTCCAGGCACGGCGCATTCCAGGACTGTGAAGGCATGCAAGCAGGTCAAAAGCCTGCTTGCGATAGTGGCCAGCTCCTGAATAATCGCCTTACATGGTCGCCCGCACCTACTCAGCCACCCTCTCAGGCGTGAACGCCGTCGAAATCGAGATCGAGTCCCACGATGGCGGCGGCAATCCGAAGATGATGATCGTGGGCTTGCCCGATGCCTCAGTGAAGGAAAGTCGTGAGCGGGTGAGTGCGGCGATTCAGAGCAGCGGCTTTGCGATGAACGAGGGCGTGACGACAGTGAATCTGGCTCCGGCGGATTTGAAGAAGGAAGGACCTGGCTTTGATCTGCCCATCGCCATCTCGTTGATTGCGCATCGCTCGCGCATTCCGTTCCCGGTGCTCAGCGAAACGGCGATGATCGGCGAATTGGCCTTGAATGGCGAGCTGAGGCCGGTCCGTGGTCTTTTGGCCGTGGCGCTCGAAGCTCGTGCGAAGGGGCGCAAACGTCTCCTCGTGCCCAAACGAGCTGCTTTGGAGGCGAGCGTGGTTTCGGGCATCGACATCATCGGCGTAGCCAATTTGCGTGAAGCGGTCGATTTCCTCAAAAGTGACTTCGACATCGTACCGGAACCCTGCCGGGCAGCGGAGTTCTTCGCGGCGGCTTCCCATTACGAGATCGACTTTTCCGATGTGAAAAGCCAGGGCGATGCCAAACGAGCTATCGAAATCGCCGTGGCTGGTGGTCACAACATCCTCATGATCGGCCCGCCGGGCACGGGAAAGTCGATGATCGCCAAACGCATCGCCACGATCATGCCGGCGATGCGCGAGGAGGAGGCCATTGAGACGACAAAGATCCACAGCGCGGCCGGTTTGCTCAGTGAGACGAATGCCTTCATCGCCACGCGGCCCTTTCGCTCGCCGCATCACACGATCAGTGATGCCGGGCTGCTCGGTGGCGGCACAAATCCCGGGCCGGGTGAGGTCTCGCTGGCGCATCATGGGGTGCTGTTTCTCGATGAACTGCCGGAATTTCGCCGTAGCACGCTGGAGGTGCTGCGTCAGCCGTTGGAGGATGGCAAAGTCACCATCTCCCGTGCGGCGGGCACAATGACCTTTCCCGCGCAGTTCATGCTCGTGGCGGCGATGAATCCCTGCCCCTGCGGCTTCTTTGGCGATTTGAAACGCGAGTGCCGATGCAGCCCGCCGATGATCCAGAAGTATCGCCAGCGCATCAGCGGGCCGCTGTTGGATCGCATTGATCTCCACATCGAGGTGCCGCTGGTGGAATACAAAGCGCTCTCTTCGAGTGAGAACGGCGAGTCCTCGCAAACGATCCGCCAGCGGGTGGAAATGGCCCGCTCTATCCAACGTGAACGCTTCGCGAAGAGTCCAGGCATTCATACGAATAGCGCGATGACGCCGCGACTGCTGAAAAAGCACTGCGAACTTGGCCAGCAAGCCGCCTCGATGCTCGAGCATGCGATGACGGACATGAATTTCAGCGCCCGGGCGCATGATCGCATCCTGAAGGTGGCTCGCACCATGGCCGATCTGGCGGGAAACGACCGCATTGAGGAAAATCACGTTTTTGAAGCCATCGCCTACCGCAGCCTCGACCGCACCCGGTGGTGATTTTTGACCTATTTTCATGCCCGAGCTTCCTGAAGTCGAAACCACTCTCCGCGGCGTCTCTCCGCATCTGATTCGTCATCGCATCACCGAGGTCATTGTGCGGGATAAGCGCCTCCGCTGGCCCGTGCCGGATGCGATGCATGACCTCGAAGGTCAGCGCATCACGGCAGGTGAGCGGCGGGCCAAGTACCTGCTCTTCCACTCGGCCAAAGGCACGCTGCTGCTGCACCTTGGCATGTCAGGCAGCCTCCGCATCGTGCCACCGGATACACCTTGGCGGAAACACGACCACTTTGCCCTGACGATGGACAGCGGAAAGCAGCTTCGGCTGCATGATCCGCGTCGTTTTGGAGCGGCGTTGCTTATCAAGGGCGATGCCATGGAGCACAAACTCCTCCGTGATCTCGGCCCCGAGCCGCTCGGATCAGATTTTACGGCCCCACTTCTCAAGGCGGCCTGCCTTGGCAAAACGGCTGCCATCAAGCTCGTCATCATGGATGCCCATGTCGTCGTGGGTGTGGGGAATATCTATGCCAGCGAGGCGCTCTTCATGGCCGGCATTGACCCTCGTAAACCGGCCGGAAAAGTGAGCCTGCCGCGACTCGAAAAGCTCGTCGCCGCCATCCGCGAGGTGCTCGCGGCTTCCATCGAGATGGGCGGCACCACGCTGCGGGATTTCCTGAACGAAAAAGGCGAGCCTGGCTACTTCCAGCAGACCCTCCGTGTTTATGACCGTGCCGGTGAACCCTGCCGTGCCTGCGGAGCCACGGTGAAAAAGATCGTCCTCGGCCAGCGCTCGACGTTCTTTTGCCCGAAGTGCCAGCGGTGAGGTTGCCATCTCAAAGTCAAAGGTTGACCGCCAAGGTCTGGTGGAACATCTTTTCTCATGCCAGTCACTCTAACAGCATCCACTGCCATAGTCGTCTCGCCAAACCTCGTGGATGCCGGGCGTGCCAGGCAAAAGCGCGAGGCCTTGCAGATCAAAGATTGGCGCAAGGCAGCAGGCCGTATCGAGAACTCATCGGATGCACAAGATGCCTAGGCACTGGGCGAGGCATGGCGGAAAGCACAGCAAGAGGTTTGAGCCGTGCTTTACCTGCTCGACACCAATCATTTCCGTGAGCTGGCCTGGAGGCCGGAGACTACGACCGGGGAGCGATTGAGGCAGCCGATGGAGCAGTCAGGCGGGGGCTTTGCCACCACCATTATCACAGCGGATGAAACACTGCGTGGCTGGCTGGCGAAGGTCGCCTCCGCAAAAACTGCCGGGCAGCAAATATGGGCCTACGACCAACTGGCTGCCGCCGTGCTCTGCCTAGCCGACTATTCCATGCTGCCCTGGGACACCGAGGCTGCGGCACGTTTCGAGGCTTTTCAAGCTCTCAGGCTGCGTGCTGGAACGATGGATCTGTGCATCGCGCTCGAATACGATGCGACGATTCTCACACGCAACACGGCTGACTTTGCCAAGATCCCCGGAGTGAGGTTTGAGAACTGGCTGGATTGATCAAACGAGCCGGAAATAGCGCACTTCTGGCTTCGACATTCATTGTGGATTCGACAGCTTCCTGAGGAACCGCAGATTGCTGAACTCTGATTGCTGATTGTTGAAGTTTTTTCCCCGCCATGTCCACCAGCCTTCCCCCTCTTCGCTCCACGCTCGATCTTGAACGCGTTCTCGAGTTCGAATTTGTCCGTGCCACGGAGAACGCGGCGCTTCAGGCGATTCACTGGCTGGGGCGTGGCGAGAAGGAACTCGCGGATGGAGCGGCCTGTTCGGCGATTTACGGTGTGTTCGACATTCTCGACATCCGTGGCGAGGTGGTGATCGGCGAGGGGATCAAGGACAAGGCTCCGGGCATCTTTATCGGCGAGCACCTGGGCACCTGGCGGGATGGTTCGCCGCGTTTCAACATCGCCCTCGATCCCATTGATGGCACCAGCAACATCGCGAAAGGCATGCCGAACAGTGTTTCGGTGATCGCTGCCGCTCAGGTGCCGGATGGGGCACCGTGTGCGATGAAGAACCTGCCTTCTTTTTACTCCCACAAGATCGCCTACGGTCCGGCGGTGAAGAAGGCGCTCATCGAGAAGGGGGAGCGTTGCTTCCTCGACATGCCTCTGAACGAGGTCATCGCCTTTGTGGCGGCTGCTTTGGGGAAGCGGACACGTGATCTTGTCGTCTCGACGATGGATCGCCCGCGTCATGCGGACATTGTGCGGCAGATCCGCGAAACGGGTGCGGCGTTGCGCATGATTTCGGACGGTGACATCGCTGCGGCCGTCGCGCCGTCGCTGCCGGATTCCAACGTCGATCTCTACATCGGCATGGGCGGCTCACCGGAAGGCATTCTGGCCGCCGCCGCGCTCAAATGCCTCGGGGGTGACATGCAATTGCGCATGTGGCCGCATACGGAAGAGCACCGTGCCGAGATCATCGCCGAAGTGGGCGAGGAGGAACTCAACAAGGTCTTCCGCATTGATGACCTCATCCTCGGCGAGAGCGCTCTTTTCTGCGCCACCGGCATCAGCGATAGCCCGCTGCTGCCCGGCTGCCGCCTTGTCGGTCACCGCGTCGAGACGCACTCCATCCTGATGCGTGCTCGAAGCGGCACGGTGCGCCGGATTCACGCCGTGCATGATCTTGATCGCAAAGTGGTGCCGCTGCGGGAGATGCGATAAATCAGCTCAATCTCCACGCCACCAGGAGCGCCAGGTCTTGCGGGCTTTTTGCTCGCGGGGAAGGACGACGGGGGCGGGTGGAATGATGGGCGGAGCGGGAGAGGCGGGGGGCTCGGAAGCGAGGAAAGACGTGTCGAGAGAGGCTGGTTCGAGGGGCTCGACGGGGGCGGCTTCGGGTTCCTTGGGTTGAGCGCGGGAGGCTCCGAATCCGCGTGGGCGGACGACGATTTCGGCCTCGATGACGGGGGCGTGAGGTCGGAGGGGCGGTGGCGGTGGGAGACCGCCGGGGATGTTGGAGGGATTTTCCTCTAGAGCGGCGAGGGGATCATCGAACGTGGCTTCACCAGGGCTGGCGAGGGTGACAGGCACGAGCTCGGGCAGGCTGAGGGAGATTTCGGGCTCGGGCGTGGGTTCGATGGGAGCCGGAGGAGGTGACGGGGCAGGGAAGGGAATGGCTTCGAAGGCCGTGAAGGCTTCGAGGGAAGGTGCGGCAGGCTCAACGACGGGGGCTGGTGCAGGCTCCTCGGTGACGGTGATTTCATCCGGCAGGGCACCGCCTTGGAAAAGCGATGGGATGAAAAGGGGTTGGACTGGGAGAGGAGGCGCTGGCGTCGCCGGAGGCGGAGTGGGTTCCGGGGCGGGCTGCGGGGTGTAGCTGGCGGCTCCGGGAGGCTCGGCGAGGAAGGCAAAATCTGAGGTGGGTCTTGGCGGGACGGAGGCTGGATCGGCGGTGAGCTCATCCCAACTGGGCAGCGGCTCGATGCCGAGCAGCCAGGAGGCATTCGATGGGGCCGATGGCGGGGCCGGATCGAGGTTTAGAAAGGGCGCGGGGCTTTCTTCGAGCGTCTCTGGAACTGGCTCCGGAAGGGGCTCTGAAGGGAAAAGGAAGCCTGCACCATCGGTTTCCGCTTGGGGCATCAAAACTGGCTCGATGGGGGTGAAGGCCGGTTGTTCGGCGGGCATGCTCCAGGAGGGAAAAACGTCCGGCAGGGCTGCTTTTGCGGTTTCGAGGGGTTCGGGGGCCGGGGGGATGGTCTCGGGCAAGGTCTCGACATCAAGCGTGATGACCGGAGCCTGCTGCTCACGCTCGATTTGCCGGGTGAGCCAGGCATCCACTTCCACGCGAGGCGGCGGCACTGGCTCGGGCGGGCGCTGCGGCAGCAATTCGAGGGGGGGTGAGGCTGGGACGATGCGCTTGCGACCGAGAAAAGCCACGGCGGCGGCTCCAGCCAGGAACATGAGGGGGGAGGGCTTTATGCGCATGGCCACGAGGCCTCCGGCGGAGATGGCGGCAAGCACGCCGAGCGCCTTGGAGGCGCCGCTGGAATGGCTGGCGTTGTCTGTTTCCATGAGTTGCTCGTGTGGAGCCATGCGAAAGGGGCTCACGACAATCATGAGGACTGTCGTGGGGGAGATATAACCTGAAGCCCGGCGATGGGAAAGGACGCTCGCGGTTATTTTTTGCTCTCGCCACCACCGGCGTTGGCGATCTCAGCATCCTCGGGCGGGAGGAAGTTCTTGAAGCGGCTCTTGTCGATGGCCTTCATGTAGGCCTCCATGGGGCTCACATAGCCATCACGCAGTTTCTGCCAGATGGCGTCGTCCATGAACTGCATGCCCTGGGCTTTGCCACCGATGATGACGTCATAAAGCTTCTGGGTGGCACCTTCACGGATGATGGCGCCGACGGCGGCATTGGAGATCATGATTTCATTCACGGCGCAGCGGCCGCCGCCATCATGGCGCTTCATGAGGAGCTGGGCCACGACGCCGCGCAGCGAGGCGGCGAGCATGGTGCGGACCTGGCTCTGCTGATCGGAGGGGAAGACGTCGATGATACGGTCAACGGTCTTGCGGGCGTTGTTGGTGTGCAGGGTGCCAAAGACGAGCAGGCCGGTTTCGGCGGCGGTGAGGGCGAGCGAGATGGTTTCGAGATCTCGCATTTCGCCCACGAGCACGATGTCCGCATCCTCGCGGAGGGCGGCGCGGAGGCCATCGGCGAAGGAAGGCGTTTGGATGGGCACTTCACGTTGGGTGATGATGCTCTTTTTGTTCCGGTGAACGAACTCGATGGGCTCTTCGACGGTGATGATGTGGCGGCGGAAGTTCGTGTTGATGTAGTCGAGCAGGGCCGCGAGCGTGGTGGACTTTCCAGAGCCGGTGGGGCCGGTGACGAGGACGAGGCCGCTGCGCAGGTGGCCGAATTCTTTGACGATCGGCGGGATGTTGAGCTGCTCGAGGCTGGCAATCTTCGTGGGAATGATACGGAAGACGCAAGCGAGGCCGTGCTGCTGCTTGAGGTAGTTGCAGCGGAAGCGGTTATCGGCGTCCATTTCGTAGGCGAAGTCGAGGTCGCCTTTGTCGAGGTATTTCTGCCAGGCTTTGGGATCGCAGATTTCCGTCATCATCGTCTCCATGGCCTCAGCATCGAGGACTTCATCGGCGATGGGCTTGATGCTGCCGTGGACACGCACCTTGGGAGGTTGGCCCTGGCTAAGGTGAAGATCGGAGCCGCCGAGTTCGATGAGCTGGCGGAAGTATTTGTCGATGGCGGGCATGGGCGGTCGGAAAGGATGAAGGATGAAAACGAAAAGATGAAAGCAGCGGTCCTGACGGGCTGGTTAGGACTCGAAGTATTTCCTCATGAGGATCTTGTCTTCGGCGCGGGACTCGCACTCCTCACGGCTGATGTGGCCTTCGGAGTAAAGATTGCGCAGGGAATCGTCCATCGTGATCATGCCGACGTTTTTTCCTGTCTGCATGACGCCAGCGAGCATGAAGGTCTTGCCTTCACGGATGCAGTTCGCCACGGCGGGGGTGTTCACGAGCACTTCGAGGGCCATGACACGGCCGTTGCCGTCCAGTTTGGGCACGAGCTGCTGGGAGAGGATGCCACGGAGGGATTCGCTCACCATGATGCGGATCTGCTCACGCTGATCGAGGGGGAACACGTCGAGCACGCGGTCAAGCGTTCGGGCGGAACTGCCGGTGTGGAGGGTGCCAAGCACCAAGTGACCCGTTTCCGCGGCGGTGATGGCGAGCGAGATGGTTTCGAGATCTCGCATTTCACCCACCATGATCACATCCGGATCTTCACGGAGAGCTCCGCGGAGGGCGGCGGCAAAGGATTGCGTGTGGGTGTGGACTTCACGCTGATTCACATGGCAGCCTTTGGGCGGGATGACGAATTCGATCGGGTCTTCCAGCGTGATGATGTGGTCCTGGCGCTCTTCATTGATGGCATCGACGAGGGCGGCGAGGGTGGTGGACTTCCCACAACCGACGGGGCCGGTGACGAGGATGAGGCCGTTGTGGAAGCGGGTGAGCGTGCGGACGGTTTCTGGAAGGCCGAGCTCGTCCACGGAGCTAACCTTCGTTTTAATGACGCGGAAGACCATGTCGATGCCGAGGCGCTGACGCACCACCGAGGCGCGGAAGCGGCCGTAACCGGGCGAGTAGGCGAAATCGGCATCGCCGCGCTCTTCGATGAGTTTTTTCTGTGCCTCGCCCATGAAAGCGTAGGCAAGCCGGTGTGTCTCCTCGGCGGTGAGCACAGCGGCGTTGTTCCAGATGGGCTGGAGATTGCCGTAGCGCCTCCAGATGGGCTGGGAACCGGTGGCGAGGTGCAAATCGGACGCGTCATACTGCATGCAGAACTGCAGATATTCGTCCACGGAGCCGAGCGTCGGGATGGTGTCGGCAGGGGCTTGTTGAGGGTCGGTAGTCTCGGACATGAATTAATGGTGATTTTCTAGCGGATCGGCGGCTGGCTGTCATCAGCCGTCTTTGCGGCCTTGGCTTGCAGCCAGTTTTGGACGAACTGCATGCCGTAGTTGGTGACGGCTTTGCGCCCCATGCTGATGAGCGGGCCGGCGAAGAGGCCTAGCAGGCCACTGGAAAGGCCACGTGACGGCTGTGGGCGCTCGATTTCGAGGTTATCGTCTTCGTCCGCATCGCGGGAGGAGCCGGAAGGCATGAGGAGCTTGATCGCGGCGAGGCCGGCCACCACGCCGCCGGCGATCCAAATGTAGCGGTAACGTTCAAAGCTCCGCGCCATGACGGCTCGTGGGCTCCATTCTTCGGCCACGAGGCCGGTCTCGCGGGCCAGCTCATGGCGGGCCAGCTCGAGATCGCGGAGAGCCTGCTGCTTCGGCGTCAGTCGTTGGAGGTGCTGGCTAGCCATTCGCGGTCGCGGCGGAATTGATTGAAAGTTTCCTCAAACAAGCGCAGCCGTTTCAGCCGGGCTTTGAGGCAGAGGAGGAGGATAAATCCGATGAAAAGATGCGCTCCAGCTCCGCACAGGGCGACTTTGGCCCAATGCCATCCGCTGCGTTCCGCGATCATCCAGATGAGCGCGGGCGTGGCGAGCATCCAGCCGATGACGAGGCTGGCGAGGGTGAGCACGACGTGCCCGGTGAGGGAGGAGGCCTTCACGCTAGCTTCCTGACCTTCGATTTGCAGCAATCGACCACGGGCCTCGACATACAAGGCCACGGCACGCAGCAGCCCCGCGACACGGGAAGAATGCCCGGCGGAGGCCGTGGGAGCAGTAGGGCCGTTTTCCATGATGTTGCTGGCCTAGTGGAGGGGCACCGATCAGCGGCGCATGAGCAGTCCGAGCACGAAACCGATGCCGAAGGCGGTGGCGAGAGCCTGCACGGGCTTCTCACGGGCAAATTTTTCGGCTTCCACCCGCAGATCGGCGCAGCGGGCACGGGCCTCGTGAAGCGTATCATCGGCATACTGGCGGAATTCGTCGGCCTTCTCTTTAATGTCCGTGGCAGCGGTGGAGGCGGAGTCACGCCACTGCTGGGCACGCTGCTCGGCCACGTTGCGGAGTTCGGAGGCTTTTTGGGCGGCGGCGCTGCGCAGTTCCTCGGCGGCTTTCAGGGCGCTGGCCTTCGCGGCCTGGAAAGGATCGAGCGGTGTGGCGGCTCCGAAGGGGGAATCAGCGGTGGGATTGTCAGACATGGCGTGAAAATGGGTTTGTCGTTACTGGCGCTGTTTAGAACATCCGCTCCACCTTGGCGAGAGGAAAGTAGGCGCTGCCTCAGCCGGGACTGACTCACCAGAATCAGGAGCAATCAAGGGTTTCGACATCGAATGACCATTTTGGAAGCTTGCCAGCCTCCACGAGGCATTCATTTTCAACGCGAATAAAATCCAAATGGGAGCCGAATGACCGCGAATCTGGCTTCT
Source organism: Akkermansia muciniphila (assembly GCA_943373155.1). Lineage (GTDB taxonomy): Bacteria > Verrucomicrobiota > Verrucomicrobiia > Verrucomicrobiales > Verrucomicrobiaceae > Prosthecobacter. Next base: position 57,295 of record CALSBJ010000031.1, read on the forward strand.
TGCCCTATTCGTGGTCATTTGGTTCCTATTCCGCCTGCATTCGCGTTTAAAAAATAATCCCGCACGCTCATTTCATGCGCATGCCGCTCACCCCGGCCCTTGCTCGCGTTCTTTCCAGCGGCGCTCGTGGCGGTTCATCTTGCGGAAGAATTCCTCCTCCTCCTGCGGCGTGGCATTGGGATCGAGAGGCATGCGCAGGCGGATTTCCAGGCCGCGTGGATCGAGCATGCGTGCCTCCGCCGTGCCGCCGTGGAGGTGCATCGTCACATAAATGGCCATCATGTTCACGCCGAAATCATCCGGGCGGCGGCTGCGGGTGAAAAACGGGTCAAACAGGTTCGCGGTGCGGTCGTGGGCGTGCCACAGGCCCGTATCGCGAAGGCAGATGACGAGGTGGGAGCGGCCAGCGGCATCGAGTTCGGTGGTGGCGCTGATTTGAATGCTATCTCCGTCTGCCAGGTGGGTGATCTCCTCGACGAAAAGCAGGCGCCACATCTGCCGGAAGCGGCCACCATGCACCATGAGCGGCGGGAGATTCGGATCGAGCTCCACATCGACGTGCAGGTTCTTCTCCACAAGTTGCTGGCCGAAGACATTGACCATCTCGCCAAGGATGCCCTGGAGCGTGCACTCATCCGCCCGCATCAGCCTTTTCGCCTGCGAGGCATCCGCCAAGCGGGAAAGGAGCGTCTGGATGCGGTCGATCTGCGTGGCCGCCTGGCTTTGAATGTCGAGCCAGAAGCCGCCATCACGCGGCGGGGCACCATTCAGTTCCTCGATGATCTTCAGCGGGGCGAGGTCGATGAAGGCCCTCACCACGGTCAAAGCATTGCGCAGATGATGATTTAAACCTTCCGCCATGATGCCCAGGCCGGAGACGCGATCCGCCGCCAGCATGTGACGCACGGTGTCCGCCTTCTCCGCCAGCAGGCGCTCGCGTTCGACGAGCACCTGGTAGTAGTCGAGGGCATGCTTGATGGTATGCGAGAGCTCCTCCGGGTCCCAGGGCTTGTGCAGGTAGCGGAAAACGCGGCCATCATTCACCGCATCCACGGCCGCCTGGTAGTCCGTGTAGGCCGTCACGAGGATGCGCACGGCATTGGGTGAGAGCTTGCGGGCCTGCTCCAGCAGCTCCACGCCGCTGGCACCCGGCATACGCTGGTCCGTCAGGATGAGGCCGATCTGCTGGCCGTAGGCTTCGAGGATCTTATAACCGTCGAGGGCGTTGTTGGCGATGTGGATGACATAATCGTCGCCAAAAATCTCTCGAAAGTAGTGCAGCGCCTTCTCCTCGTCATCGACGTAGAGGATGTGATAGGGCGAAAGGCGCGGGGCGGACATGCAGCCCGCACCCAAGCCGCGCCCGCCGGATGCGGCAACCACTTTGCTACTTCCAAAAGCGGAGACGCTAGGAATTAGGTAATTGTCGGAGGCAAAAGAGATTTTTGCTGGTGGTTTTTGAGCGTCTTTGGTATTCCACACAATAATTGAGCAATAAATAGCCAGTAATGGTGAGCCATTGCGAAAGAGTTTCGAGCCTTCCGATTCACCATGAACACGAATTCGAACTCAACTGTTTCTAGGCCAAATGGCCGTACGGATAACACTCTCCGCCGACTCCGCCGCTTGCGATGGCCTCTATGGATTCAGGTGGCAGCCGTCTTTTTCTGGACACTCGGCGTTCCCGCCACCCGAGCCGCCTATGTACCTGACGCGACCGGTCAGCCTGCCTGGGATGGCAATGGCGATGAACCCACCGACGGACCAGACCTCGGAAATAGCGATTACGACCTGCTTCCCAACTGGTATGAAGACTACCTCGGCACGGATAGATACAATCCCGACACCGACGGCGATGGTATCACCGATTCAGACGAGGTGCTCATCCTCGGCACGAATCCTCTCATGGCGGATACCAATGACAATGGCTGGGATGATCTGGCTGATGCCACGGGAGACAGTGACGCGGATGCTGATCCTGATAATGACGGGGTTTCCAACTCCATCGAGACCAATCATTCTACCAATCCACAGGTCGCCGACACGGATGGTGACGGCCTGAATGACGGTCTGGAGATCAATAGTGGTGGCACATATAGCCCGCTAAACGCTGATACCGATGGTGATGGCGTGGGCGACTACGATCAATACTATGGCATCACGCCCTCCACGGACAGTGGCACGAGCGATCCGGCAGATGATGCCAGCAACACAGCAGACGCCTCGACGGACACCGACCCAGAGCAGATCGACTCAGATAGTGATGGCCTTCCAGATGTACTTGAGCAGCAACTTCAGCAGTCAGGAGAGTTCTCTAGTTCCTACTTGGACTATGATAGTGACGATGACGGTCTGCATGATGGACTCGAATTCCAACTAGGCACTAATCCTGATGCGAGTGATACAGACGGCGACGAGCTCGATGATGCGACCGAGGTCGCCATTGGCAGCCGGCCGCTGGTGATCGATTCAGACGGCGATGAGTTGCTTGATGGTTACGAGTTTTACCAATTCGGCAGCAGCCCCACCGATCCTGACAGTGATGATGACGGGCTCAGCGACTACCAAGAATCATCCGCTGGCACCTCGCCCAATGACACGGACTCGGACGATGACGGACTCAGCGATTACGACGAGGTGGCCAATGCCAGTTCCACTAGCCCACTGGATGCCGACACGGATGACGATGGCGTGAGTGACTACGAGGAAACCTTCGGACAGTCTGAGCCTGAGCCCCCGGCGGATTCGGATGGAGACGGACTGAATGATGACCAGGAGTCACTGTATGGCACGGATGCATCCGACACGGACACGGATGACGACGGTCTGAGTGACGGATTTGAGGTCTCTTGGGGTAGCAATCCCACCACCTCGGATACCGATGGTGACGGCCTCACCGATGATGTGGAATACCAACTGTCGTTGGAGCCGGCGGATGCGGACAGTGATGACGACCAGATTTCCGACGGGGCCGAGCTCACCAGTGAGGAGCCAACAGACGCCTCCGACCCCGATACGGACGGGGATGGTCTGCCTGATTGGGCGGAAATTTCCATCTACGGGACCGACCCGAATCACACGGATACGGATGGTGATCACCTCACGGATTTTGAGGAAGTGAACGCAGCAGACCTGTTCTCCGGCCTTTCCATCACGCTGAATCCTCTCGCTGCCGACTCCGACGGGGATGGCCTGCCCGATTACATCGCTGTCTCCAGTTACCTCACCGATAGCGATGGCGGCGGCATCCCGGATCGCATTGAGGCCCTTTACCAGCTCGATACAACAAACATGGCAGATGACACCGGTGATCTGGACGGCGATGGCACGAACAATCTGGATGAATACAATGCCGGACAGGCACTTAACGGCGATTTCGTCTCGACCTACGATAGCGATGCCGATGGCATGAGTGATGTCTGGGAGATGTCTTGGGGATTTGATCCCAATAACCGCAATGACGCAGCAGGTGACTCCGATTCTGACTGGATGACCAATTTGGAAGAATTCAGAGCAGGTTCTAATCCAGTCATGTCTGATTCCGGCATCTACAATCCTACCCCTGCGGGATACTATCTCAATTCGGGTAGTGATGACTGGGACCAGGATGGCCTCTCGAATCTCGATGAGATGCTTGTGACTCACACGGATCCTCGCGTTCCCAATTCTACCACCACGGACACGACCACCACCACCACCACGGACACGTCGACGAATACAGATACGACGACGACTACCACGGACACAACGACGACGACGAATACGGATACGACGACCAACACGGATACGACGACGACCACCACGGATACGACGACGACGAATACGGATACGACGGCCACAGGCATTACAGGTTCCATGTATTCATGCACCTGCGGTGGAAACCACGCGTCAGCTGCTGATTGCGGACAGAACTCGAACACGACAAACAACAACACGACAAACAACCAAAGTGGAGACGAAGACGGCTCCACTTGTCCTGCCGATGGCAGTTGATGTGCCGCTTTGTTTTCCCTCGTCACTTCGCTCCGATTTCCAACACTTCCTTTTCCGCACGCCATGAAACGTCTCACCTCTCACTTCTCACGTCTCACCACGGCTACCCATTCGGTCCTACGCCCCATCCTCTCTCTTCTCGTCCTCTCCCAGTCTCCTCTACTCGCTCTTCCCGTGGACCTCGCCGCTCCTCCGGGCGGTCTCGGCCCCACCAGCGACCAGGGCGCCGCGATCCACTGGGTGGAGATGGTCGAGATTGATTTCGGGGGTGGCATGACCTTCCCGCTGCGCATGTCCTTCCTCAGCAGCCGCGAGGAGGGAGATGGCCGTGACTTTGGTCCCGGTCACTGGCGCACGCCCCTGCATGATTCCCGCCTGATGCAGAAAAAAGACGGTCGCTGGCCGCTCCTGCTGCCTTGCGGCAAAGTCATGAGCCTCTTCCCCAAAGCCGGAGAACAAGGGGCATGGGCCACGGCGGATGAAGAATGGATTGCCCGTCCGAAAGGAGCCAATACCCTTGTCACGCGGGAGGATGGCTGGGAATTGGAGTTCAATCCCAAAGGGAACCTCATCCGCCTGAAGGCCGACAATGGCCGCGTCCTCCTCTGGACGCGTGATGCAGATGGTTCCCTGCGCAGCGTGGCGGAGTTCGCAGAGGGCAAGCTTCTCCCGCCTGCCTACAGCGTCACTCGCGATCCCGCCACCCGCCGGGTGAAGTCCCTGCGTGTCAATACGCGCATCGGAACCAAAGAATGGCGCTACAGCTATGATGCCTCGGACCGGCTCACCTCCATCACTTTCCCGGACACCTCCGTCGTCCAAAACACCTACGGCAGCCGTGAAGACGGCCACCCTTGGATCAGCATCACCGGTCGCAATGCCATCGCCACCACCCTCACCTGGCATAAAGACAACGGCAGTCTCCTTCACGACGGCGTCTGGAGCTACGAAATCCAGCCCCAGCCCGGCAACAATCCCGTCATGCGCCGCACCGGCCCCCACGGCGAACTGGAAATCCAACACGACGACGCCCTCAACCATCGCACCCTCTTCACCGCCGCCGAAGGCACCCAGACCATTAAGAAGCGTGTCACCACAGGCCCGGCCAAAGGAAAGCTTCAGAGCGTTACTCGAATCCTCTCTGCCAACCAAGAACCAAAAACCAAGAACCAGGAACAGGTTTTGTATTCCGCCACCTACGACTCCCGTGGCCTCCTCGAAACCGAAACCGATGCCCTCGGCCACAAGACCACCCACACCTACACCCTCCACGGTGCCAGCATCCACACCGGCATCAAAACCCACTCTCAAACTCGCCCTGCTGCCGTCAATCCGGCCAACCCTGTCAATCCCGTCCTCGCCCCCTCCCAGGCTCACACCACCACCCAGGAATTCGACAAGCACGGCAACCTCATCGCCAGCACCAACGTCCTCGGCCACACCTTCCGCCAGGAATACGACGCCCAAAACCGCCTGCTCAAAACCACTGGCCCCGACGGTGCCGTCGTCGAATCCCTTACCTACACAGCCAGCGGCCGCATTGCCACCCGCACCGATGCCCTCGGTGCCACCACCACCTACGGCTACGATCAAAACGGCAACCGCACCTCCATCACCGACGCCCTCGGCAACGTCACCGAGCACGAATACGATCTCAAAGGCAATCGCACCGCCACCACCGACGCGCTCGGCCACACCACCCGCTACGAACACGATGCCGGAGGCCGCCTCACCGCCACCATCCTCCCAGAGGTACAAGGAGCGGGACTTGCCAAGTCCCCAACAGACAAACCCAGCGCAGCCGCTAACTCCCAACCAGGAACCAAGAACCAAGAACATCGAACGTCTTTCGCCTACGACTTCGCCGGCCGGAGACTCACCACCACCGCCCCGGACGGCACCATCACCGAAGCCAACACCTACGATGCCCTCGGTCGCCTCACCTCTCGCACCAACGCCCTCAGCCACACCACCCGCTACGAGTATGATGTGAAACGCGGCAGCACCGGCTGCCTCTCCTGCTCCACCAGCGGCCTCCCCACCCGCATCATCTCCCCGAGTGGCCGCATCACGGAGCGAAGCTACGACGCCGACCGCCATCTCATTTCTGAAACCATCGCCGCTGACACACCATCCGCCGCCACCACCGCTCATGTGTATGACTTGGCTGGCAACCGTCTCTACACAACCGATCCCCTTGGTCGCATCACCAACTTCCAATATGATAGCGCAGGCAACCGCACCAAGATCATCTACCCGGACAAAACCGAAAAAACCTTCGCCTACGACGCCCTCGGCCAAATGATCGCCGAAACCAACGAACTCGGGCACACCACCCAGAAGGAATACGACCCCTACGGCAACGTCATCGCCGTCACCACCCCCGAAGGCCACACCACCCGCACGTTGTTCGGAGAAAGTGGAACAGGTTTGCAACCTGTGGTCTCCCCAACCGGCGCAGCCGCAAACTCCAACTCGCAACTCACTATTCAGAACTCAAAACTAGTTTCTGGTTCCGCCGCTCGTCGTCTCCCTCACTCCGTGATCTCCCCATCTGGCGTAACTACCACCTTCCACTACGACCTCCTCGGCCACAAAATCACCGTCACCAAGGCCCCTGGCACGCCAGAAGCCGCCACGACCACACATCAATATGACGCCGTCGGCAACGAAATCGCCTCAATCTCCCCGACGGGCATCAAAACCAGCCACAGCTACGACGCCCGCCGCCGCCGCATCGCCACCACGGATGCTATCAACCGCACCTGGACCTTCGCCTACACCGATACCGCAGGCCCCAGTGGT
>CALSBJ010000032.1:0-63195 GCA_943373155.1 Akkermansia muciniphila
GCCAAAGCGCCGGGCGATCTGTTCCTGGGTGCCTTCACCCCGGTCGCAGGTGCTGATGATGCGTTGACGGAGATCAAGGGAAAGTGCGGCCATTCTTAGCTGTACACCGTCTGTCAAACGTTTCCACATTATTATTTAAAATGCTCTAGGGTAAGTGACAAACATTCTGAGAACCGGTTTAGCCCGTTATTCTCACACTCTCCCCAGGTGATTCGACCGTTTGTTCATGAACGCCACGCTGTTCGTAGTTCGGGCTTCAGCCCGTTCTGGAGCCTGGATTCGCGGCCTGCGGCGTAGCCGCGAAGCGAACGCCAAACGACAAACATCTTCAGTTCCTCCATCCCGCCTCACACCAGCCGCCGCCACGGCAGACCATCGAGCACCTCGCCAAAGCCGAGGCCGCCACCGCTGCGGTCCGCTTCGAGATAGCCGCCGTGGGAGGTCACCCGCTCGAAGAAGGCGTCCTTCGCAAAAAGATGCTCGGTGCAGAGCCCGCAGTCGTCGAGCGTGTATCCGGCCGCGGCGGCGGTGGCCGCTTCGTAGGCGGCGAACATCTGGCCGAGCGCATGATCCATGGCCGAGGTCATCACGAGGCGCTTCTCAGGATGCATGTCGGCCACGACACGCCAGTCACGACGTGCGGGCTTCACCACCACGGCATCGAAGCCATGCGTGCCGGACTTCCAGCCCTTATCCAGCGCCAAGGCTACGCCCCAGCGTCGCCGGATGGCTTCCCAAGCCTCCGCGTCATACGGAAATGGGTCCTCCACAAAATCGAGCGCCCGATAAATACGCAGCGGCATGAACTCGACGAATTTTTCAAAGGTCATCCGATCCAGCACCCCATTGAAATCCACGCGAAGCCGCACGCCCTGCGCTTCAAAGCGCTTCGCGCAGCCTTCCAGAAAGCGGATCGTCTCGCCGTAGTTCGCGAACCCCTTCGCCTTGATCGCTCCCCAGCCCTCCTCCATCACCCGCTGCATTTGAGGCTCCGTCTCGGCGGCAAAGCTCCACGAATAATGGCTGCGCGGAATGCTGAGGCCCTCGAACAAGCTCACCCCTGCCCTTCTCGCTGCGCCGTCAATCTCCGCACAACGCAGCGCCATCTCCGTCACGGGCGTGGTGATGCCCTCGGCGAGCAGCCGAAGCTGCTCCTCCACCGGCGCATCGCCAAACTCCGGCCACGGATGCACGCAACCGTAGCCGCCATCCACACACAGCAGCGCCCCGGCAAACACCCGCCGCTGCGACACGGCATTGAGAGCCGTGCCGCTCTTCAGCAGGTAGTCATGCACATAGATCGGGGACGCCTCACTCATTCGATCAAGCCTTCGCGAGTGCCTGATCGAGATCAGCGAGGATGTCGTCGATGTGCTCGATGCCGATGCTGAGTCGCACGAGGTCCGGCGTGATGCCACCGGCGGCCTGGGCTTCCTCGCTGAGCTGGCTGTGCGTGGTGCTGGCGCTGTGAATGGCGAGCGATTTGGCGTCGCCGACATTCGCGAGGTGGCTGAAGAGCTTCAAGTTGTCGATGAACTTGCTGCCAGCGTCTTTGCCGCCCTTGATGCCGAAGACGACCATGCTGCCGCCTTTGCCGCGAAGGTATTTTTGGTTCGCTTTGAACTGCGGATCACCCTCCAAGCCGGGGAAGCGCACCCAGCTCACGCCGGGATGTTTTTGCAGGTGCTTGGCGACCGCGAGGGCGTTTTCGCAGTGCTTTTCCATGCGCAGCGGCAGGGTCTCAATGCCTTGCAGCAGGAACCATGAATTATCCGGCGCAATGCACGCGCCAAGGTTGCGCAGTGGCACGGTGCGCATGCGCAAGATGTAGGCGAGCGGCAGCAGCGGCGCGGGCAGGTCGATGCCCCAGCGCAGGCCATGGTAGCTGTTGTCCGGCGTGGTGAAGAGCGGATGCTTGCCAGCGGCCCAGTTGAACTTACCGCTGTCGATCACGATGCCGCCGATGCCTGCGCCGTGGCCGCCGAACCATTTGGTGAGCGAGTGAACGACGATGTCGGCTCCGTGTTCGAGCGGCTTCGTGAGGTAAGGCGTGCTGAAGGTGCTATCAACGATGAGCGGCAGGCCGTTGTCGTGCGCCACTTTGGAGATGGCGTCGAGATCGGCGATTTCGAGCGCGGGATTGGACACGGTTTCGCAGAAGAGCGCCCGCGTTTTGCCGTCGATGGCTTGGCGGAAGTTTTCGGGGTCGTTGCTATCGACGAACTTCACCGTGATGCCGAGCGCGGGGAGGATGTCGTTGAACTGCGTGTAGGTGCCGCCGTAGAGGTTGCGGGCGGAGACGATGTTGTCGCCGGCCTGGGCGAGATTGATGATCGCGTAAAACACGGCGCTGGTGCCGCTGGCGAGGCCGAGGCCCGCCATCTCGTGGGCACCTTCCAGCAGCGCGACGCGCTTTTCGAGCACGTCGGTCGTGGGGTTCATGAGCCGGGTGTAGATGTTTCCCAGCTCCTTCAGCGCGAAGAGGTTCGCGGCGTGCTCGGTGTTTTTAAAGACGTAGCTGGCCGTGCGGTAGATCGGGACGGCGCGGGAGCCGGTGGTGGGATCGGGGACTTGGCCGCCGTGGAGACAGAGAGTTTCGAGTTTCATGGTTGGAGGTGGAGAAGCTAGCTGACTGAGCCCCAGCGTCAATGAGAGGGCAGCTGAGCGTGACGAAAGCGGCACGCGGCTGTTCTCGCAGGTCGGGCGCGGCCTTGTTTCTTTTGAAGCATGGTCAAACACGCCGCACGCCCCGTCCTCAAGGCCGCCCACGACATCGTCTTCAAGCACGTCCATGGCTCCAATCTCATCTACAACTGCGCTTGGGAAGATCCGCGGCTCGATCGCGAGATGCTTCGGCTCGATGCCAGCTCGAAAGTCGTCATGATCACCAGCGCCGGATGCAATGCGCTCGATTACCTGCTTGATGATCCCGCCGAGATTCATGCCATCGACATGAATTTCCGCCAAAACGCCCTTTTGGAGCTCAAGATGGCCCTCATCGCCCGTGGCCACTTCGAGGACCTCTTTGAGATGTTTGGCATCGGTTCGCACCCCTCCCACAAAGCCCTCTACCAGGAAGTTCGCGAGACCTTGAGTGAGTCCGCCCGCAAGTTCTGGGACAAGCGCATCAGCTTCTTCAATCCCGGCAGCCTCAAAAAATCCTTCTTCTACCACGGCACCTCCGGCCTCGCTGCGTGGGTGATGGGCCAGGCCCTCTTCCGCCTGAAACCAAACATCCGAAACTTCGCCCTCGCGCTGCTCGATGCCACCACACTCGATGAGCAACGCATGGCCTGGGAAATGATCGAGCGGGAGGTGTGGACGGGCTTCATTGACTGGCTCGTGCGCCAGCCCGCCCTCATGACACTGCTCGGTGTGCCACGCCCACAGATCAAGCTCATCCAGGATAGCTATCCCGGCGGCCTCAGCGGCTATGTGAAGGACAAGATGCGCCATGTTTTCACGGAACTGCCCGCAGCGGATAACTACTTCTGGCGGGTGTACATCACCGGCAGCTACACGCTGGCCTGCTGCCCGAACTACCTCCGCCGTGAAAACCAAGACGTTCTCCGCGCCCGTGTGCATCGGTTGAAGCCCTGCACCACCACGATCTCGAATTTCCTCCGCGAGCATCCCGGCGAATACTCCCACTTCATCCTCCTCGACCACCAGGACTGGCTCGCCGCGCATGACACCCAGGCCCTGCGTGAAGAATGGGAACTCATCTTTGCCAATAGCCGGCCCGGCGCGAAGATCCTCATGCGCAGCGCCGGACTCGAAGTCGATTTCATTCCGGCGGACATCCGCGCCCGCCTGCGCATCCAGCCTGAAATCACCACGCGCCTGCATCCGCTGGATCGTGTGGGCACCTACGGCAGCACCCACTTTGCCGAAATCCTGCCATGAATGCCGCCACTGCGCCCCACGAAGCACTTCAGGGCTACTACGCTCTCCACGCCCGCATCTACGATGCCACCCGCTGGAGCTTTCTCTTCGGACGCGATGCCATCATCCAACGTGCGGCAGGCTTCATCAGCCCGCGCCGCATTCTCGAAGTCGGCTGCGGCACCGGGAGGAACCTTCTCCGTCTCCGCCGGCAGTTTCCCCAGGCCGAGATCACTGGCCTCGACCTCAGCGCCGACATGCTCCGCATCGCACGGAGCAAGGTGCAGGGCGTCCAACTCATCCAGCAATCCTACGACGATCCGGCAGGCGGTTTTGACCTGATCCTGTGCTCGTATGCCCTGAGCATGTTCAATCCCGGTTGGGATCGAGCCATCGAGACCGCCGCCCAGGATTTGAATCCCGGCGGCATCATCGCCGTGGTTGATTTTTCTCACACGGAATCGCTCTGGTTTGAGCAGTGGATGCAAAAAAACCACGTCCGCATGCAGGGCCATCTCTGGCCCCAACTGCGCTCCACCTTCACGCCGCTGAGCGATACCCGCCACCGGGCCTACCTAGGCTGGTGGAATTACGGCATGTTCATCGGCCGCAAGCTGGAAGCTGCCTCGCCACTCACGCGATGAGGTGGGCAGTTCTATGGCCTCACACGAAGCCACGAAGACGCAAAGGGTGGAACAGGTCTCAAAAATTCTTAGGACCACGAACTCGCCCAATCAGGCCGGATAGTTCGGCGAAGGTCACGGCTCGTGTGAGCCGTGCGTTTTGCGCCGAACACATCCGCCCTACGCGATGAGGCCGAGCTGCTTCAGCGTGGCGGCGAGTTCGTCCACCTTGGCTTTTTCCATGCCCACGAGGGGCAGCCGCAGCTCATCGGAGCAGTGACCGGCCAGCGCCATCGCCGTTTTGATCGGGATGGGATTGGTGGCGAGCTTCAGGAAGGCGGCGAAGAGCGGGTAGTACTTCGCGTGGATCGTGTAGGCGGAGGCGTAATCGCCTTGGAGGGCCAGCTTCACGAGATCACTCATCTGTTTCGGAATGAGGTTTCCGGCCACGCTGACGATGCCGCAACCGCCCACGGACATGAAGGGCAGCGTGAGGCCATCATCGCCGGAGAGGATTTCGAAGTCGGCGGGCAAAAGCTGCTTCATCTGGCTCACCCGTTCGGCATTGCCGCCAGCCTCTTTGATCGAACGAATGTTCGGGCAGCTCTCGGCGAGGCGCACGAGCACATCGAGACCGATCTCGATGCCGCAGCGACCGGGGATGCTGTAAAGCATGATGGGCAGCTTCGTGTTGTCCGCGATGGCTTTGAAATGCTGATACAGTCCCTCAGGTGTGGGCTTGTTGTAGTAGGGAGCCACCTGGAGAGAAGCGGTCGCGCCAGCAGCCTCGGCTTCCTGGGTCAACTCGATGGCCTCACGGGTGGAATTCGATCCTGTGCCCGCCATCACGACGCCACGGCCCTTGGCGAACTCCACGGCCAGTTTCACGACCTGCTCATGCTCATCGTGATCCAGCGTGGGCGATTCCCCGGTCGTGCCACAGGGCACAATACCCGTCACGCCATTGTCGAACTGGAAATCGACGAGACGTTTGAGCGCGGCCTCATCAATTTGGCCGTTCTTAAAAGGGGTGACAATGGCGGTGTGGGTTCCGGCGAACATGGGAAGTGGAGTCAAAAAGAGAATGAGGGATCACGCAAGCACGGCTTCGAGTCGGCAGGCGAGTTCGTGCAAAAATTCAGGGGCGAGGTCGGCCCCATTAGGCCATTCCACCGTGGAACCCTTGATCTCGAACTGCTTGAAGAAATCGATGTCGCGCAGTGGCTCGAAGACCGGCCCGTCCAGTTCTGCGGCCAGATCAGCTGTTCCCTGACTGCCATCGCTGAATTCGAGGGCAAGCCGGTGGCCGCCTGCATGGCGGGCTGAGATGATGTGGAGAAAGCTCATGGCTATTCAAGAGGTGGGATCGGCAGCAATGTCTCACGATTTTCCGCCCGGCGCCAGTTCTCTATCAGCGCGACACGGTTCACCTCATGCCATTCCAAAACAGCCGAAAGCGCTCGTTTGGGGAACCGCCCGGTCACGACGCCTCCGTGAACCTCCACCGTGACCTCGTAGTCACCGTAGTGCGCATGGAAGTGCGGCGGCGCATGATCACGAAAGTGCATGCGGATGATCACTCCGAGGAAGCGGCTGATTTCCGGCATGCTGGGCAGGAGTTAAATGCTGACGCACCCCGTAAACACAAAGTCCGCCGGACCAAACAGCGTCACATTTGTGTACTCGCTCTTCTTCGGCTCTTCGAATCCGACTTTCAACGTGTCGCCGCCCTTCACCAGCACGCTCACGGGGCTAGTGGCACCCGTCAGCTCATGGTGAATCAAGGCACAGGCCACCATGCCCGTGCCGCAGGCGAGGGTTTCATCCTCCACGCCACGCTCATAGGTGCGGATGGCGATGCTGCCAGGAGCGAGCACCTTGGCGAAGTTCGCATTCGTGCCCTTCGGCTTGAAAGCCTCGTGGTAGCGCAGACCCGCGCCCCATTCGCGAACGGGCACAGTTTGGAGATCTTCGACGAAAACCACCGCATGCGGCACGCCGGTGTTCACGCTGTGCACGGTCAACTCCGTGCCAGCCACCGGCAACGTCTGCGCCAGCTTCAGGCCGTGCGGAGCGCTCATGTTGATGCGTACCTGCCCGGCCTCGAACTCGGCGCTGATCATGCCCGCAAGCGTTTCAAAGCGGATCTTCGTGAGTGAGTCACCATGCAGATGATTCACGAAGCGGCCAAAGCACCGCGCTCCATTGCCGCACATCTCCGCCTCGCCGCCGTCGGCGTTGTAGTAGCGCATTTTGAAGTCACCGCCCTCGGTGGCAGGCTCCACACAGAGCAAGCCATCCGCCCCGATGCCACGATGGCGGTCACACAGCTTTTCGATCTGCTCTTTGGAGAGAGCGAGCTTCAGGTCGCGATTGTCCAGCATGACGAAGTCATTGCCAGCGCCGTTCATTTTGGTGAATTGGAGGGTCATGGAAGGGGTGGCATAGAGGTGATTTTGCCCGGGAAGTCAATCGCAGGCCTTCCAGGGGTTGCGCCGTGGCCGCTTCTTGGCAAAGCATGCAACCCCAGCCATGCCTGCTACTGCCTCACGCCTCTCGCACTTCACGGAATCGGTCATCCGCGCCATGACGCGGCTTTCGAACCAGCACGGAGCCATCAATCTCTCCCAGGGCTTTCCCGATTTCGATCCGCCAGAGCCCGTGCTCGCCGCGCTGGAGAAGGCCACGCGAGGCCCCTTTCACCAATACGCCGTCACTTGGGGTGCCCCGCGCTTTCGCCAGGCGCTGGCCGCTAAAATCACCCGCTGCTCCGGCGTCCCCGTCGATCCCGATCAAAACCTCGTCGTCACCTGCGGCAGCACGGAGGCCATGATGTGCGCCATGATGACCTGCTGCAATCCGGGCGATAAAGTCATCATCTTCTCCCCCTTCTACGAAAACTACGGCGCAGACGCCATCCTCTGCGGCGCCGAGCCCATCTATGTGCCGCTGCGTCCGCCTCTATTCAGCTTTGATCCCGATGAACTGGCCCGCGCCTTTGCCAGCGGAGCCAAAGCCATCATCGTCTGCAATCCCTCCAATCCCACCGGCAAGGTTTTCACCCGGGCGGAACTCCAGTTCATCCTCGACCTCGCCGAGAAGCACGATGCCTTCGTCATCACCGACGAGCCTTACGAGCACATTGTGTATACGCCGCATGAGCATGTGTACATGAACTCCCTCCCCGGGGCCGCCGACCGCGTCATCGTGTGCAATTCGCTCTCCAAAACCTACTCCATCACCGGCTGGCGGCTCGGCTACGTTCACGCCGCGCCGCACATCATCGCTCAGGCACGGAAGGTGCATGATTTCCTCACGGTAGGAGCCGCCGCGCCGCTTCAAGAGGCCGCCATCGCCGGTCTCGAACTGACCCCCAGCTACTACGCCGGCCTCCAGGCCACCTACACCGCGAAGCGGGATGTCTTTCTCACGCACCTCCGCCGCACCGGCCTGCCCTTCACCGAGCCGCAGGGCGCCTACTATGTGCTCCTCGATATTTCCTCCCTCGGTTTTCCCACCGATACCGAAGCCGCCGAGTGGTTCATCCGCGAGATCGGTGTGGCGGGCGTCCCTGGCAGCAGCTTCTTCCGCGAGCCCGAGCACCGCTTCATCCGCTTTCATTTCGCCAAGAAGGAGGAGACGCTGCATGCGGCCGGTGAAAAGCTCGCAACGCTGGCCAATCATCCACGCCGGGCTTGAGCCGCACTCAAATCAGCCTTCGCGCATTTCGCAGGCCGTCCGCCGTCATCACCGCCTGATGACGGGAGGCGACCATGAAGTCGAGGTAGTTCTGCCACTGCATCGGACGCAATGAGGCCACCCCGAGAACGCGGCGACTGTAGCCGTAATCAGCGATCTCCCAGCCAAACTCCGAATGGCGGTTCCGATACTCCTGCCGGTGTATCCATGCGCCAAACTCATCTTTGCGCCACACTTCGGGATCATTGCCGGGCACCGTTTGCGCCAGCGCCCACACGCCGCGCACGATGTCGGCATCGTAGCCTTCGATGATGTCCTCGTCGGACCTCATTTCCCCAAGGCCTGACTTTTCTCCGTGGAGGCACGCACCGCCTGGACGAGAGCATGACGAAGGCCGTGTTTTTCGAGTTGTTCCAAAGCAGCGATCGTGGTGCCGCCAGGGCTGGTGACTTCATCACGCAGCACGGCAGGATGCTTGCCCGTTTGCAAAACCATCTGCGCCGCACCAGTCACGGTTTGGGCGGCAAGACGCAGCGCAGCAGCGCGTGGCAATCCCATCAGCACACCGCCATCGGCGAGGGCTTCGATCACGGTGTAGATGTAGGCCGGTCCACTGCCACTGAGACCCGTGACGGCATCTAGAAGCTTTTCAGACACTTCATCCGCCGTGCCGACGGCTCCAAGAAGCTTCGAGGCCAGTTCACCATCCGCCGCCGTGGCATGCTGGCCACGGGCAAAACCCGCCGCACCTGCCCCGACGAGCGCCGGCGTGTTTGGCATGGTCCGAATGACACGCTGACCTTCACCGAGCCAGCTTTCGAGTTTCGCGATGGCGATGCCCGCCGCGATGCTGAGATACAGCGGACGGTTTTTGGCCTTCCCGAGGCTCACACACAGTTTTTCCATATCCCCCGGTTTCACCGCGAGAATGACCACATCGGAGCCTTCAGCCACTTTGAGTGCTGTCTCGGCCTTGGTCCGGCATTTGAGGCCCTCTTGCAGGGCTTTCACGGCCGCAGGCACCGCATCGCAAAGCGCCACGCTCACGTTTTTCGATCCGAGGGCCGATTCAATGCCGCGCAGCAAAGCTCCGCCCATTTTTCCGCATCCGATGAGTCCAATTTTCAACATAGGACGGAGATTGTGCGAGCGGGAGCGGCTTAGCGCAAGCCTGCATTCTCAATCGCCGCGTTCACTTTGGCCGCATCCACGCCGCCATCGCTCAGGAGGCTCTCAAACAAACCAAAATCCTCCCGCAGCACGCACAGCGCATAGGCCCGCGTCTCCGGCGTCGGCGAGTTCAACGCATCCCGAAACAGCGGTCGCACCACACGTCCGCTCTGATCTTGAAGCAGGGCGGCGTAAGCGTCCTTGATGCTCCACGGCAGATCCGAACTCCAATCCGTCACCACCGCGCGAATGATGCACTCGTTTAGATGATCCCGCAGACCTTCGAGGATCTCGAACTCACCGATTTGAATGGCCGCGCGAATGGTCTCGATGACCTCTGTCTCATCGATCGGCGGTTTTTCAGATGCTTTCGGGGCCGTGGGTCTAGCTGGTGGCGATACGGCGGGCTTGCGTGCCCAGATCTCCTCCGGTGTAAAGACCTTGCCGCGTCGCTTCTCCTCGGCGGCCAGCCATTGCAGCCACTCGCAGCCACAGATTTTCAGATGCTCGGCGTGTCGTGGCTCTGCGGTTGCTTGCAGCGTGAACGAACCGCCGATGCCGCCTGCGGAACCCCATTGCTCGCCCATCGAAATGGGATGCGCGGGAGAGTCGAGGTGCAGATGCACATCATACAAGGTGTTCTCACCCGCCTTTCCCGGCGGATGACCGTGTCCAAGAGCAATCGCGGCAGACATCAGAGTGTGGCTTTGAAGCGTTCCTTGCTCAGATGCAAGCCTCTCAACGCAGGCTGGCAATCCCGTGCGGCAGTTCGTGCAGGGCCGCCACTTCCTCATCGCTGAGGGCACGGCGAAACACCGCGAGGTCGTCGATGCGGCCGACATACGATGCCCCAAGCACCAGCGCCACCTGCGCCGGGTCCCACGCGAAGGTGAGGTCCCAGTTCTCGATGCGGCCATGCAGCTTGCCATTGATAAAAAGACTGCCGCGAGGCTTGGGGGCCTTCGCGTTCACGTTTTCGACGGTGAAGACCACCTGCGTCCAGACCTCGCGATGAAACGGTGCCTTCGACACCTGCACCATCGGGCGTTTTTCAAAGGGAATATCCGCCCACTGCACGTTCGTGGGATTCCAGATGTGGGCGAGCGGACGAATGGCGTAGCGAAAGAAGCGCGGCGTCTCGTCCTTCGACCATTCGAGAAAGATAAAGCCCTTCTTCCCGTCATCGCCCACGATTTGCACCGGATCGCAGTAGCCCGGCTCCAGGTCCTCATCCGGCGAGAGCCTCAACCAGGCCGAAACCGTGGTGCTCCAGCTTTTGTCGTTGTAGCCGAGAACGTTTACGCCGCTGAACTGCGGCCGGGTAACTCCCTTTTTCGGAAAATGCAGGCAGCCGCCGAATTTGCCGCCGACGACATCGAGGTTCACCTCGTCATTGAAAGTGGCTGGCACAGTCTCCTTGGCCTTTTTGATCAGACAGGCCTTCGAACCGGTGCTGAAGTCCGCGTCGAGAGCGGTATCAAACGAGGCATGGAAGACGAGGGCGGACTTCAGCGCCTCCTGCGCCGGGAGCGAGGCCGTGATCAGAAGGGCAAGCAAGGTGGGGCGAATGAGTTTCATGGTGTGGCCGAGCCAAACGAGCGACTTACGGCCTTTTTTACCATCCCAACCGCCGCGTGGGAAGGATGTGTTTGCGAGGAAAGCCGCATGAAGCTAACAGTCAACGTCATGAAACGATTCCTGCTCGCCACCGCCGCTTCTCTCCTCTGCACGCTTTCCATCTTCGCAGGCCCTCCTGCTGCCACGCCGACCATCGCTTCTTCGATCAATCCATGGGATCGCCATGCGGTGGATTTTGAGACCGGCATGCTGTGGAAGGTCGGCGGCGACACGCCACTGAATTACCGCATCGTGCCCTTCATGGTCTCCTGGCGTTCCCCTCGAGTCATCGGCCATGATTTTGACAACGGTGCCGCCCTCATCGTGCGCAACCGCCTCACCTTCATGGCGAACTGGTTCGAAACCGGCGCGGAAAACCGTTACCTCGGCATCGCTGGCGCTCCCTCCATCGAACTGTGGTCCCCCTGCAAATGCTGGGCGCTGTTTGGCTCCATCGGTGGCGGCATCGGCCTGGTGGATTCACAGGGCGTGGTCGGCGGCCAGGGCCGTGATCTGACCTTGAACTGGTTCGGCCAGCTCGGCGTCGAGCATCGCCTCAATGACAACCTCTCGCTTCGCGTGAGCAGCTATTTCCAGCATCACTCCAATGGTGGAGCCACGAATCCGAATCCCGGCCTGAACTCCCTCGGTGCCCTCGTGGGCCTCGGCTGGACGTTCTGAGGTGCGAGGGCGCCGATGGTAAGAAGTGAGAAGTGAGAGGTTAGAAGTGCCTTGTTCGACCTCTGACGTCTCACTTTTTACTTCTCACCTCTTACTCCTGCCCCGCTCACTCAAACAACTCCATCTGCCCGCTTGGATCTCGCGGACGCCGAAAATGCTCCGTGGTGGGATCAGGTCGGCGATGGAGCATTCCCGCACGGCGAAGGCTGCTCTTAAATAGGGCGGCGATCTGCTGGCTCCAGATGCCTTCGCCTTTCAGCCGCGTGCCGAAATCCCCATGCGACATGGTTTTGCCCTGTGTCTCGGCGATGCGTCCGAGAATCTTGTCCTTCGAGCCAGGAAAGTGCTCATCAAGCCACGCGGCAAAGATGTCCTTCACGGCAAAGGGCAGTCGCACGACGGTGTAACCAGCAAACTGAGCACCAGCAGCCTTGGCAGCCTCGATGATCTTTGGGATCTCGCTGTCGTTGAGGCCGGGAATGATCGGCGCCGAGCTCACGCCGACGGGAATGCCGGCCGCAGCGAGCGTGCGGATGGCCTCCAGGCGCATCGCGGGGCTGGAGGCGCGGGGTTCCAGCTTACGAGCCAGCTCGGGATCGAGCGTGGTAATGGAGATGTAGGCCGCAGTGGCTTGGTACTTGGCCAGTTCACTCAGTAGATCGACATCGCGGGTGATCAGATGGTTCTTCGTAATGAGCACCACCGGGTGACGCGCCTCGGCAAGGACTTCGAGGCAGCTTCGGGTGATGCGCAGACGCTTCTCCGCCGGCTGATACGGATCGGTCACGCCGCTGAGGGAGAGCGTGCAGGGTTTGTAGCCGGGTTTCAAAAGCTCCGCCCTCAGCAGGGCAGCAGCGTTTTCCTTCACCATGATGCGGCTTTCAAAGTCGATGCCGGAGGAGAAGCCGAGGTATTCATGCGTGGGCCGGGCGTAGCAGTAGGCGCAGCCATGCTCGCAGCCGCGGTAGGGATTCAAACTGGCCTCAAAGGGCAGATCCGGACTACTGTGACGCGAGATGATGGTGCTGGAGTGATCGATGAAGAACTTCGTCGGCACCCGCTCCGGCGCTTCGCCCGGATCATACTCGACATGCATCTGCGCGAAGCGCTGGTCCGGGTTCACGGCAGCGCCGCGACCTCGGGGAGCAGTTGTCTTCGCATCGGGCATGCCACCGACAGGACATCGGAAAGCGAGCCTGAAAACGACAAATCAGCCTCTTTTCACATCGCTGCGTGGCAGCAACTCGGCACCTCGGTGCTGCCGAAGTCGAGCGTGTCACGCAACCGCCAGGCGAGAATGATGGCGGTGACCAAGGCAAGACCACGCTGGAGTTTCCGCATGGTGGTAGGCTGGAGTCGGCCTCCGAGCCAGTGAAGCTGGGTTTGCGCCAGCCACAGCAGCGGCAGCGTGCCGAGACCGAAGGCCATCGCGAACTCCGCGCCGCGTGAGGCGCTGCCATTGGCCATCGCGAGAGCAAACATCATGTAGAGCGGTCCGCACGGAAGCAGCGGCGTGGCAAAACCGAGCAAGGCAGCACGCAGCGAGCTTTTCAGTTTGAAGGCCGCGCTTTGCACGCGTCGCAGTCCCGAGCTCAAGAAAGCGGGCTTTGGCAGCCACACATCCAATCCCATGCCCACGATGGCAAAGGCCAGCACCAGCAACCACGGCAGCACGATCCCTGCCCCATGCTGAAAGAAGGAAAGCGGCATCGTGCCGATGGTGCCCGCCAGCGCCCCGACGAGTCCATAGGCCAGCAAACGGCCTCCATGATACAGCGCCGTGCTCCGCATGAAGCCTCCGTCTTTGGCGGAGATGGCCCAGGAGCACGAGAGCGGACCGCACATGCCCACGCAGTGGACACTCGTCACGATCCCGGCCAGAAAGGCCGCAGCGCTGGTATCGATCTGCATCATGGTTTGATCAGCTCCAGGTGCTTCAGCGGCACCGTCTCAGGCTGGTTATTCATGGCGATGTAAAACAAGACGCTCCACGCGGAGAAGAGCATCACGAAAGCGGCAACGACGAAAAGCCAAGGGCGGCGGCCGAGGAAGCCGACCGAAGGAGCCACGTCATGGTTTGAGGTATTGTTTGGGGTCGAGGTAGTCATTGGATTTGGAGCGTGGATCAGGCCCGGCGAATTCGAAGGGCTTGGTGGTGTAGGTTTTGCCGTCTTTCGTATCGGTAAGGCGGACGCTGATTTTGAAGGGTTCCTTGAAGTTGCCCTCCGGCATCGTGATCATGAGCGGCTTCAATTCCTCGCCCTGGGCCGGGATGGTGATCGGCAGGTCCGCCCCTGCGGCGGTGAGGCCGGGAGGCAGCTCGCCCTCCATGTGGAAGGTGAAGGTGCGTGGCTCGCTGCGCTTGTTGATCAGGCGCATGAGGAACTGGTTCCGTAGCTCACCGTTCGCCACGTAGTAGGGAGAACCCTGCATGCGTAGCACGTTGGCACGCATCGGCTCAATGCGACTCGCCGCGAAGGCAAAGGCTGCCACGCCGGCCAACATCAGGAAGGTGTAAAAGATGATGCGGGGCCGGATGAACTTCGTTTTGCCCCCCTCAAAAGCCACGAGCGAGTCGTAGCGCACGAGCCCCGGCTTGCGGCCGAGTTTTGTCATGATCGTATCGCAGGCATCCACACACGCGGAACAACCGATGCATTCAAGCTGGAGGCCGTTGCGGATGTCGATGCCCGTGGGGCACACCTGCACGCAGCGGGTGCAGTTCACACAATCCCCTGCCCCGGTCGTGCCCGCCTTGCCACGAGGTTCGCCACGCTTCTTGTCATACCCGATGATGACGGTATGATCATCACTGAGCGCCGACTGCATGCGTCCATACGGACACATGATCACGCAGAACTGCTCGCGGAACCAACTGAAGGCTCCATAAAGCCCTGCGGTGAGAAACATCACCACGCCAAACGCCACGGTATGCGCCGTGGGAGAGTGATGCATCATCTCATACAGTCCTTTGATCGAAACGAAGTAGCTGAGGAAAATGTGGGCGATCACCAGCGAGGTAAAAACATACGCGCCGTGCTTCAAAACACGCTTCGTGACCTTCGCTGCCGTCCACGGAGCCGCGTCCAACTTCCGCCGTGCGGTCGCATCCCCATCGATCAGCCGCTCAATGCGGCGGTAGATGTGCTCAAGGAAGATCGTGTAAGGGCAGGTCCAGCCGCACCACACGCGGCCAAACAAGGCGGTCACATAAAACAGCGAAAAACCGAGCCCAGTGACCAGAAAGAAGCCCACCCACAGATCCTGCACGGCCAGCGTCAGGCCCATGAAATGAAAGCGACGGTTCAGCACATCGAGAAACACCGCCGGAAAGCCGTTCACCGGAATCCAAGGCAGCGCCACATAGACGATCAGTAGCAGCAGAGCGAACCAGCGCCGCCCCCGCGTGAATTTTCCCGACACATCGGACGGGTGCAGTGTTCTTTTGCTTCCATCTTGATTGATGGAGCCGAGGGAAATCAAATTGGGCGCGTTCATTCCTACCCTCACCATGGCGAGCTTCCTGCGCCCTTCTCACCTCCCCTTGCGCATGCCTCACAGGATCTTGCGATGGAGTCACCTCTCCCTCCCACCAGATCATCCTTGTTGCGGCCTCCAGTTGAGTCCAAAGGAGGGTGGATGAACGCATTCTTCAATGACCTGGGCCGCCAGGTGCTCGCGCAGTGGAAAAAGGTGAACTTCTCCCTGGAGAAATTCCCCGCCATCGCCCGCAAGGCTCTCGAAGCTCGCCCACCGAGCAAGCACGTCGCGCTGGCGGAGCTGATGCGGGAGTATCTGCTGAACGATGAGCAGCCGCTCCAGTCGATGTCCGGCTTTGGGCAGCCGGAGCTGATCGCCTACGAGCATCCGCGTTTTTACATCCAACTGCTCTTCTGGCTCGATGGCACCACAGACATCCATCAGCACGAGTTCTCCGGTGCCTTTCATGTCATGCATGGATCGAGCATCCACGCGCACTACACCTTTGAAAACGCCCGAAGCGTCACGCCGCATCTGCGCCTGGGCGATGTGCGCATGAAGCAGATCGAGCTGCTCGAAACCGGCCGCACCGTGCCCATCGTCTCAGGGCAAAGCTGCATTCATTCCCTCTTCCATCTCGACAGCCCTTCCGTCACTGTCGTCCTGCGCACGCACAACGACCCCGGCACCGGCCCGCAGTTCAACTACCTGCCGCCCCACCTCGCGGTGGACCCCATGCACGCGGACACGCTCACCATGCGGCGGAAGCAATTGCTCGATGTCATGGAGCAGGGCGAAGACCCCACTTATGCCGACCTCGTGAAGGAAATGCTCGGCACGCTCGATTTCGAGCGCGGCTTTTTCATTCTCCAGCACAGCATGGCCGCCCTGCGGGATCGCAGCGAGTGGCACGCCGCCTTGAAGATCTTCCGCCAGCGCCACGGCCAGCTCGCCGCGGGTGTGCAGGCCACCCTTGAGGAGGGCGTGCGCCGGGACCTCATCAAAAACATGCGCAGCACCATCGCCGCGCCCGAGCACCGCTTCTTCCTCGCCCTGCTCATGAATGCCCCCACGCGGGCGGACCTCCTCACGCTCGTGAAACGCCGCTACCCCAAGCCCGCGCCAGTGGAGACCGTGATGCGTTGGGCGCAAGAGCTCGCCGTCCTCACCGAAGATGGCGTGGAACTCCTCGATGCCGCCTTCCCCGCCACGCTCGATGCCGAGCTGGAGGACCAGCCGGAAATCTTCCTCAGTGCCCTGCGCCACTTCCTTTCCGGCAGCAAACGTCTCCCACCCGCCCTCCGTGGCCAGCCTCCCGCCGTCATCGAAGAACTGCACCAAGCCTTCGCCGCGTCCACGCTGGGCATGCTGGTGGTTTGAAGCCCCTCTACCTGCCAGCACGATAGCTCTGCGCCAGCACTTCGCCGAGCTTCAACACACCGGCGGTATCGAGCACGAGATTTTCTCTCTGTGGCGGCAAATCGAAGGCTTTGATGTGAATGAACGCCTTGTCCGCCGCCGCGATGGCCGCGAGATCGGCGGTGATGTCGAGTTGGTTGAGCCCTTTTTGATCTGGCGGTGGTTGTTGGCTCACGAACCACTTCAGCGACGGCATTGCCAAATCCACGCGACTTTGTGTGACGGTCGATTGCAGCCACTTCACGGCTTGTTTGCGATAGGGACCGAAGGCCATGTCATTCTCGCCTGCATGAAAAAAGATGCCCGCCAGCTCCACGCTGTGGCCTTGGTCCTTCAACTCCTGCATCGCGCTGCGGACGAAAGCGATGAACGCCGGGTAAACATGCATGTCTTTGGCCGTCGTGCCCTCGGGCGTCCAGTCATTCATCTGCGTGCCGCTGTGCGTGAACTTGGCGATGGCGATGTTGCCCTTCTCCGTGGCTCGCAAGATCTTCGCGAAGCTCAACTCCGGTCCAAAGGTGTCGTAAGCACCCACAGGCCCAAGTGGCTCCCAGCCCCTTGAGGTCTTAAAGCCGCCACCGAGGCTGTATTTGAAAGCGATTTGCGCATCATCACTCGCTGCGGCACCGAGTTCTTGTTGGAAGGCACGTTCGCCCTCCATGTTGCGATGTCCGGCGAGGACGAAGAGTTTGACGGAGCTGCCTTTGGCATAGGGCCAGGCTTTGAGCGGCCTGTCGCGACGGGTTTCGATGCCGAGCGTGCGCAGATACGCGTCCGCATGATTCATGCCGTGCTCGAGCTGCCCGAGCGTGCCGTAGTGATAGTGCAGCCCCGCCTCACCACCGATCTCCACCGCATCGTGATTGGTGGGAACGTAGTCCACGAGCGGATCTGCCTCTGCGACGGTTTTTTGCGCCGTGCGGATCGCGAGCATGTTGTCGCGGTTGTCCATGCCCCAGATCGTTTTCGTGCAAAGCTCGCCGAGGTAAAAGCGCAGGTTCGGCAGCTTCAAATCGCGACGCCAGCACGCGATGAAGTTCTTCAAGTTCGCCGCGTAGGCTGGCTTGAAGGCCTTGTCGAACATGTCGTTCTCCCCCTGATGCCACACGAAGCCCTCGATGCGATACGCGATCTTCTTTCGATCCAGCTCAGCCAGCGATGCCCGCACATGCTCAAGCGCCAGAGGGTAAAGCTTGAAGCCGTCGGGCATGTCCGGGTTCCAGTCCTTGCCGAGCGTCGTGCCACCCGAGGCCACCTTGATGAGCGCGATGGGTGCCTCGATGCTCTGTGATACCTTTTGGGCAAAACTCAGCTCCGGCCCGAAGTAATCACGCGTCGGCTGCATCGGAATCCAGCCCTGCGAAGTCTCCATGTTTTCACGCCCGAGCTTGTAGGAAAACAACACCTTCGCCTGCGGCTGATCCAGCCCTGCAAACGGCGGAAAGCGATGGATGTCCTTCACCCTCGAATGCGTGCCCACCATATTCGATTGGCCCGCGAAGATGAAAACGCGCAGGGTTTTGGTATCGATGTCCGCGCTGCGAGCGGTGATGGCGGCAAGCAGATGAGCTAAAGTGAGAAAGATGAGATGGCGCATAGCTCGCGATAGATAAGCGAATCACCAAATCCCCTCTTTGAGAAGACCTTTCGTAGAGACATCGTCCGTACCGTCCCCGCCATGGCGGCAGCGAAACCAGCGCAGACGCCTGCGGCCCTCAAGAGCTTGCTGCCTGCTGCTGGCGGAACTGACTCCAGCCGATGAGTTTTTGCTGCTGCTCATCCCAGAGGCGGAGGGAGGCGAGTTTCAGGCTGGAAAGCAGGGTGATCGGCTGAACGTGCTGAAACAACTCGTTCGCCTGGTGGCAGCGCTCAAGATTGTAGTTCGGAATGCGGGGGCTCAGGTGGTGAATGTGGTGGAATCCGATGTTGCCAGAGAACCACTGCAAGATACGCGGCAGCTTGTAAAAGGAACTGCCTTCAAGCGCCGCCTTCGTGTAATCCCACTCCTTGGCATGCTCCCAGTAAACGTCCTCGAACTGGTGCTGCACATAAAACATCCAGATGCCGGCACCGCCACCCACCGTGATGATGGTCAGTTGAATGAGGATGTAGTTCGTGATGCCAAACGGCCAGGCGAGCAGCGCCGCCATGGCGAGGATGGCCACGTTCATTCCCCACACAGACATTTTCTCACGGAGATTCGCCTTCTTTTGAGCGAACCGCTGCCAGAAGACAAAGACCAAGGCGGGTGCGATGACAAAGAGCACCACTGGATTTCTCGCCACACGGTAGCAAAAGCGCCTCCAGCGGGAGGATTCGAGGTACTCCTGCACGGTCATCGTCCAGATGTCTCCCGTGCCCCGGCGGTCGAGGTCACCGCAGCTCGCGTGGTGGATGGAGTGCTCCCAGCGCCAGTGGTGGTAGGGAGTGAAGGTCAGCAGTCCAGTGATGAACCCGACGATGTCATTGGCCCGCGAGGATTTGAAGAAGGAGCCGTGGCCGCAATCATGGAAAATGATGAAAAGGCGCACCAAAAAGAGGCCATTCAGAGCGGCGAGACCAAAAGTGATCCACGCGGACCAGGCCAAGCTCAGGTACATGAGATACCAAATCGCCGCAAAGGGGACGATGGTATTGCACAACTGCCACACCGCCTTCGGCACGGAGGGCTTTTGAAAGGGCAAAACGAGGGGCTTCCAGGTGGAGGCACTGATCTTGGGTTGGGTGAGGGGAGGCGCTGTTGAGATGCCGAGTTGGTTCATCGAGTATCCGTTGGCACGGAAAGCCCTGAAACGCTAGCTCGTGTTTGCGGCGATTACCCCTCATTTTGCGCGTGGTGACCACCCGAAGAAATGAGCATGAGCACCGAAGGCGAGGTGGTTCGGATGGCAGGCCTAGCGTTCTTTTTCATGGAGGATAAGAACAATGCAGAAAGTGAACTGGCTCCTCGAAATCATGAGCGTCACTTTTCGCTTGATGCGGCGATTTACCACAGTGACATCCGAATCCCTTCGCACAGTCTAATATCCCCCTCATGAAACATCTCACACTCACTCTCGTCGGCTTTTTGTTTATCCTCAGTTCTCCTTCCATGGCGCAGACTCCCGCCCCCGCCTCCTTCGGCCTTTGCGCCGCCTGCCATGGTCCAGATGGCAAAGGCATCGGTGCCGGCACGCCTACGCCGATGGCTCCCCCTTTCATCGGTTCCAAATTCGTCAATGACGGCGATGGCGAGGTCATGGCCTCCGTCGTGTTCACCGGCATCGCCAAAGAGGATGCCAAGTTCCTCGGCATGATGGCTCCTCTGGGCGCCGTGTTGACCGATGACCAGCTCGCGGAAGTGCTCACCTATGTGCGTGGCAACTTCACCAACAAATCCTCCGCCGTCACTGCGGCGCAGGTGAAGACATGGCGCGAGAAGTACAATGGCAAACCCATGCAGAAGCGTGCCGACATTGAAAAGCTGCTCAAGCCAGCCGCAGCTCAGTAATCCACCCGAATCGTTTATTTGCTCCCTCTTCAGCGGCGGCATCCCTTGGGTGCCGCCGTTCTTTTTTGCCCCGCTCAGTCATTTGGCGGCTCTTTGCGTAGCTTGCGCTGTAGCGAACGGCGGTGGAGGCCGAGGGCGGCGGCCGTCTGGGTGACGTTGCCATCGTTATCCTTCAAGACCCGCTGGATATGCTCCCATTCGAGTCGATCTAAAGACGAGGGCGTGATCTCGGTTTCCTCAGATGCCTGCGAGGGATCGCGGGCGAGGGCGGCGAGGATTTGATCGGCGTCGGCGGGCTTGGTCAGGTAGTCCCAGGCACCCTGGCGCACGGCTTCCATGGCGGTGGCGATGCTGCCGTAGCCAGTGAGGATCAAAACACGCAGTTCGGGCCAGGCGGCACGGAGTTCACGCAGACAAGCAAGGCCGCTGGCACCGGGGAGCTTGAGATCAAGCACCGCAGCTTGTGGTTTGAGCTCGACGGCGGCGGCAGGTGCGGCTTCTGCGCTTTCGACAGCGATGACGGAGCAGCCGCGATCCCGCAATGCTCGGGCGAGGCGCTGGATGTAAATGCTATCATCATCGACGAGGAGGATCCGCTGAAAGTCTGGGTTCATGAGTCGGGGTGAACTGCGGGGAGCTGTAGAGCGGCGATGGTACCTCCACCATCGCGGACGAGGTGCTGCATCTCGCCGCCGAGCTGCGTGGCGAGCGTGCGCACGAGGAAAAGGCCGAGGCCCATGCCCTGACGCGGTGGTTTGGTGGTGAAGAAGGGTTCGCCCGCGTGCTTCGCGGCCGCCGCGCTCATACCTGGGCCGCGATCGAGCACCGCGAGGATGAACTGGCCCTCGGCAAGACTGATTTCGAGTTCGACGGGCTTGCCCGAGGTATCGGCCTCGCAGGCGTTTTGGATAAAGATGACCAGGGACTGCACCACGGGCTGCACGGGGAGGTTCAGCATGGAATTTTGCGTCAGATCATGCCCAACGAGTCGTGCGAGCATGGCGGGTGGAAGAGCCGCTTTGACCGCTTCGGTAAGCTGAGAGGCTGTGCACGCTTCGCTGACGGCTCCGGTGCCCGCCGTGGAGCGTTGGTCGAGGCGGTCGAGGATGCGGCGGCATCGCTCGACCTCCTGACGGATGAGCGTGGCATCCTCCAGCGGCCCGGTGGCGGCTTGTTTGGCTAGCGTGAGCTCCAGCTCATGGGATGCCACGGCGATGGTGCCGAGTGGTGAGCCGAGTTCATGCGCCACACCAGCAGCCAGAGCCGCGAGGGCACTGAATTGATCCGCCCGCGCCGCCCGTGCCTCCGCCGCGGCGAGGGCCGCTTCACGTGTTTGCAGGCTGCGGAGCATGCGCCGCACAAAGTAGGCCACGCACAGCGCCGTGAGGAAGAAGGCCACCGCCATACCTTGCAGGTGCAAGCTGTAAGCTGGGCAGCCGATCTCACCGATGCCGCCGGGGCCACGCAGTGGGATCCCATTGTAATAGACGAAGAAGTAAGCCGCCGTAGCCAGCACGACGATGGCGGTGAGCCCTTTCGGACTGAGTGACATGGCCGCCAAAGCCACCAGCACGAGGTAAAACGAGGTGAAGGGATTCGAAGCACCGCCGGTGAAATAGATCAGCGTGGTCAAAAGCAGCACATCACCCGCGATGACGGCTGTCAGCGTTCCTTCACCGAGCTTCCAGAACGGTTTGGCAAAAAGTTGGAGTAGCACATTGGATAGCGCCGTGAGGCCAATGACGGCCAGCAGCGGCCTCCAAGGCAATTCCAACTCCAAAACAACCCCAGCGATCCAAATGGCGGTGATCTGCGCGGCCACGCCCACCCAGCGCAGGCGTAGAAGCCAGCCTAGAGTGATGTTGGTGACGGAGGGAACGCCCGGTGCTGGCATGCGGCATTCAAAACAAGGCTGCGAGGAAGACGCCATCATGAACCCATGGGTGCGACAATAAGCCGCAGGGCAAGCCCTGGATGAAAACCGGGGCTGAATCAGGCATCCCGCCGGCGGCGCAGCACGACCAACATGCCCCCAAAGGCCGAGAGCAGTGCTTTCGCCGGCTCAGGCGCCGGGGTGAGGTCGATGTGGCCGAGGACCATGTTCGGATTGATGGTGGCTGCGGTGGAGCTTTGGAAGAACTGATACCAGTCTGTGTTACCAAATTTGTAATCACCGGAGAGATGCAGGTTTCCGTTCACGGTCTCCTCGGTGACGTTCATCAGCTCAAAGATGCTGCCATTGCCAGCACCGGAGGTGGCGTAGATCTTCCAGACATTGTCTGCCGAGTCTTTCCTCAAGGCGAGGTGTTCCCACCAGACGGAGGCACCGGGTTGATTAAAATCGCTCGTCGCCCGCAACGACCCGCCAAGCCCGATGTAACCGAAGGGATTGGTGGTGGAGTTGTAATCCGTGATCTTGTGATTGGCGGCGAAGCTGTTGGTGCCGTAGCTGTTCACCAGCATGGGGATCAGCGTGCTCGCCAGAGGCGCGGTGGGACCGGTGAGATAGCTGCTCGGATACGCTGCGGCCACCCAGGCGGTGCCTTCAAAGCGGTCCGGAAACATCCAGCGCTGCCCCGCCACGTCTGCCGTGGGGCCGGAGGCACCCGTGGGCACGCCGCTGATGGTTGTGTAGGCCTCATTGGGGGCCACTGTCGCCCAGGCGGCGCGATCATAGGTAAAGTAGGCCGTGCCATTGGCCGTGGTATTGGCCAGCACGGCGGCGGAAACCTGCACAGTGCCACCCAATGCCAGCATTCCGATATAAGCGAGAGCATGTATTTTGTTCATGAGGATGCCCGCTCGTAAAGCATCGGGTTTGTCATGGCGAGTGTGATTCGTGCCGTGCGACGATAAGCCGCTGTTCGCAGCTCCGAGCTCACGCTCAAATCAGAATCAAACTGTGGATGCGACATTAAGCCGCAGGGCAAACAAAGACTCCAAGTGATATGCACACATCGGATTTAGCCCCCTCTCCTACGATGAAAAAAACTCTCTTTTTGCCATTACTGATCACCACCCTTGTTTGCGCCTCCACGAACCTGAAAGCCGCCTCAACCCTAGTCAGCGGCGGGGCCATGATTGACTACGACGCGGCCGCCTGGGCAACCCTCGCTGGCGGTTTCAACACAGACCCATTCAAGGCTCTGGTTCTCAACGAGTTCTTTGACAAGGCGGGCGTCACGTCACGGACCGGCACGCAGATCCTCTTTGACGAAGTGGTGGCAAATCCTTCCACCACCGGGCTTTTTCATGGATTGAATGGCTCGACTGTGGTGAATCTGGCCGGTCGCACGAACCAGGCCACCACCTTCACCTACGATGCTCTGAATCTGACCAGTCACACCGGCGTGATCGGACTGGGTGGCATCACCCGCTGGGATGTGAATCCGCTCCTCGGTGGCGGCGTTCTAGGATTTGGGGACTTCACCCTGGCTTACCACGCCTCTCGGGTGATCGACGGCCGCAGCGGCTGGGCTCTCACCGTCAACCTGCCGGGTGGTGCGACGGCCTTCGATCTGACCAACGTGACCACGACTGCGACGGATTACTCGCTCTCCATCTCAGGCGACATGGTTGTGAGCCCGGAGTTCGCCTCGTTGCTGGTCACTCCGTCTGACTACTTGAAAGACATCGGCAACTTCAGCTTCACCGCCACGGCGGTGCCTGAGCCTTCACGGGCTCTCACCTTGATGGCTGGTGTCGCCTCGCTGGGGTTCCGCCGCCGCCGGATGGCACGGGCTGCTCACGCATGATGAGCCGGGCAGCTCTGCCTGCTAAATCGAATCCCATGCAGTGGAAGCCTGTGCTGAGATGATCGCGCACGATGAACGGCAGTGCGTCACCTTGCCGCATTGATCTGTGAGGCCGGTTTTTCTAATGGAAGAACCACGGTCAGGTTCCGAACTCTGAGCCGTGACCGTCGAAAGCCAATCTTTACCCCCAATCAACGCGCACCTTCATGAAACTCCCTTCTTTGCTCTTTGTATTCCCTGTTCTCCTGTTGAGCACAACGCATGCAGTCTCAGCCGTGGTTTCACTGATAGGAGGCTCTTTGAGTATTACCTACGACGGGGCCGTGTTCGCGAACACGGCCAATTCCAATATGGGATTGTCATCTGTGGATGGTGACTTCATGAGATATGGACGCTACTGGCAGGCTTCGGAGACGGTAGGAGCAGGGCCAAACTACATCGCCAAACAGCCGCAGGCTTTCCGGCCACTTCCGTTCACCACGCCAACGGGCAATCCTCGGCAGCCGAATTTCCGAGATAACCGCGCAACGCTAGACCCGCTGTATCCGATGCAGTCTCCAACAGAGAACCTGACCGTGAACGGCAGCAGTACGATCCTCAACTCGGCGGGCCGAAACCGGCTCTCGACGGATCTCTCGTATGATCCAGCCAACCTAACCGGCACGGTCGAAGGTCTGGTCCAGACAAATGGCGTCTCCGCTTGGTGGTTTGCCAACGATGCGATCATGAACTCAGGAGGAGCGTGGGTGAGTTGGGGAGATCTTTCCCTTCGCTACGATGCGTCTCGCGTGGCGCTCGGCTACAGCGGCTGGGTGTTTGCCAACCAACTCGGCGGCATCGGGGACATTTTCGACACCAAGATCACCTCCATGTCCGTGTCGGCCAGCGGGCTCTCGCTGCAAGGTGAACTCTGGGGATCCGATGGAACTAGTGCTGATGCTTACAATGAGAACTATGCGACTTGGGAAAGCTATACACTGATGAATCCGAACCTAAAGATCGGAGCATTCAGCTTCGACGGTTTCACATCGGCAGTGCCTGAGCCCTCTCGCGCCGTTCTCGGCATGATCGGCATCATGAGTCTTGTGATTCGGCGTCGGCGCAAAACCATTGCTGCGGCTTGATTTGAGGACGGAGGGGCTAGCCCGAAGGAGCATTTTTATTGAATGTGGGGGGGGTGCGACATTAAGCCGCAGGGCAAGAACGGATTCCGAATGCTAACGGACAGGGCTCGACCCGCCCCAAGATCATGCAAGCACGTCTCTTCCTCTTCGCCCTCGCTCTCGCCGCCTCCACTGCTCATGCGGCCACGGTATTTCAGGGAAATCTGTCCATCGACTACACCGGCATGGCCAGCGGGCTTTTCCTGAGCAACCCCAATCACTTCAATCAGGGAAGCTCCAACACACTGACCGCAGCCCAGATCGAGAGCCCCCTCTCGGGTGATGTCTCCTCCTTCTCTGGGCTGCAATTCGGCGTGAATACCGGGGCTCCAGCCAGCCCCGCTGGCCGTGCCATCCAGAACACGACGATGACTTACGATGTCTCGAATCTCACCGGGACTGTTGCGGGTCAGGTGGGACTGGGAGGCGTGGACCGGTGGGCGTATTTCTTCGGCGGAAACTTTGTTATGGGAGACTACTCCCTTGAGTTTTCGGCCTCGCGGGCCACGGGGGCGAAATCCGGCTGGTATCTCGAAAACCACTACACCTTCGGCATGATCGCCTTCGATCTCGGCAATGTGAACACTGTCATTGATGGCGACAACTTCACGCTCTCCGGCGATCTACTCGTCGCGCCGGAGTTTGCTGGGACCTTTTTCACCGCCAGCGATGGCAGCCTCGTGGCCGGCGCCGACTACGGCAATTTCAGCTTCACCACGGCTCCCGAACCTTCGCGTGCTCTTCTCGGCCTCGCAGGTCTCACGGGCGTAATGATCCGCCGTCGTCGCCAAGCGCAGCTCGCGGCTTGATCTATTGTCCTTTGCGATGTCATGCAGCGCTGCCTCCTCTTCTGCGCCTGCTGGCTTGCGGTAACTTTCTTGAGCGCTCAGGAGGTCCAAATCCCCGCTGATCCGGACGAGGCTGTCGAACTCGGCACCATCGTCATCGAGGCCGAGCGTGAAAAACCGAAGGCCTGGGTGCCGAGCATCACCACCGCCACGCGTTCGAGCGTGCCGCTCAATCGAGTGCCGCAGTCCATCCAGGTTATCTCTCGCGAGCTGATCAAGGAACAGGATGCGCAAACGCTTGGTGATGCGCTAACCAACGTTTCCGGCGTCGTGCCGGTGAAGACCTACCAGTCGCTCATTCTCAGCCCACTCGTGCGCGGATTTTCTGCGGAGCTTTTTGTGGATGGCATGCCCGGCTACAGCACCACCTCGTCGATGGATACCGCCACACTGGTCAACGTGCAGGCAGTGGAGGTCATCAAAGGCCCCACGGCGGCGCTTTTCGGCGGCGGCGTAGGTTCGCCACTCGGCGGCATCATCAATGTCGTCTCAGTCGATCCTCTCAAAGAGCAGCAATATACCTTTGGGTATCGCGGTGGTAGTTGGCAGACGAGGAATCCCTTTGCGGACTTCAACGTGCCTCTCACGAAGGATGGCTCGCTGGCCTTCCGCGTGACCGCCGATTACGAGGACTCCACCAGCCACATCGACGAGGTCTGGCAGAAGCGCTGGTCGGTGAATCCCACGCTGCGCTGGGAGATCACGCCGGACACGATTTTCACCTTTCGGGCTCAGTTCAGCCAGCTCGATATGCTGGAGTACTCAGGCCTGCCCGCCGCGCTGGCACTGCCACCTGCCACGAACCAGGTCGCCGCCTACACCGGGCCTTCCGTGGACCCTTATCGCTACACCGGCGCGGTGAATTCCCCGCTGAGCACCATCCGAAACACGCGACTGCTCGCCACGCTGAAGCATGCCTTCTCACAGCACCTTGAGTTCAATCTGGCTGCGCAATACCTGCAAAACAGCTTCGACGAGTATTCGATCTACACCTTCGCCAGCGCCCAGTCTCCGCTACCTGCCAACCCCAGCGTGTATCCCGTGCTCAGCGGCTACCTTCCATCGGATGTGATGCAGTACACCATCAATGCCTGGCTCACCGGCCGCTTCGAACTCGGGCCCACCAAGCACGAGCTCATCCTCGGTGGGGACCTCGACGTCACGGAAAGTACCGCCGCGCTCGGCTTCAGCCATCTGCGCATCAATCTCCCCGCGCCATTCCCACCTACCATCCTGGCCTCCCGCGCGGGTTTCATCGACTTCGCCGCACCGGGCAGCACGATCAACTATGTGCAGCCCGCCATCGTGGACCGCACGCGGAACCTCTTCCGCACCAGCGGCCTCTACATCCAGGATCACATGACCGCGTTTGATCGCGTGCATGTGCTCGCCGGGCTGCGCCTCATCCAACTCGATGTCGATCATCAATACAAAACGGACAACACCCTCGGCGCACCCACCCAGTATGAGGAAACCTATACCGAAATCGCCCCACGACTCGGTGCAGTGATCGACATCGCAGGTGGCGTTTCCGTCTTTGGTGCCTACTCGGAAGGTTATCGCGGCGTTTTGAACTACACCGGCAAGGAGCCGCCGGTGCCGGAGACCTCCGAGATGCTGGAAGGTGGCCTCAAATTCAGAAACGACACGCTCGGCCTCTCAGGTGCCATCGCAGGTTATCACCTCGTGCGTGAAAATGTGCCCACGGCCAATCCTTTCATCCCCGGCTCCACGCAGCAGGTCGGTCAGCAGCGTTCGCAGGGCATCGAGGCCGATCTCGCCTGGGAGCCTGATCCGCGTTTTTCATTCATCATCGCCTATGCCTACACCGATGCCCGCGTGACGGAGGACGTGCCAAACAACATCGTCACCGTCGGCAAGCAGCTCGACCGCGTGGGCAAGCGTCTCCCGCGTGTGCCGGAGCACGCAGGCCGCGCGGCGGTGCGCTACCGCGTGCAGGAAGGCCTGCTGCAAGGTCTCGGCATCGGTCTCGGGATCACCCTCGGCTCGAAGCGCCCCGTGAGCCTCACCAACAACTACTTCACCGATCCCTACTACGTCGCCGACGCCCAGATCTCCTACGAGCGGAAAGCCTTCAAGGCCGCGCTCTCCATCTCGAACCTCACCAACAACTTCTACTACGAGCCCTATCCCTACCTTGGCGAAGACGTCGTGGCACCTGCGCGGCCCATCACCTTTGCCCTCACGCTTTCTTACACGTTCTGAGCCATGAAAACGATACACCTCCTCGCTCTCGCCAGCTTGATGGCCGCTGCGCCATCCTCGGCGGTCACCATCCCCGTCACCTCCGGCACCGTCGTGCTCGATCTCGATCCCGTGGCGCTCGCCACGCTGAATTTCGGTAGCAATCCAGCCATCGGTGCCCTCATCCTCGAAGAATTCTTTCGTGGCGATCAGGACCGCAGCCGCACCTACGACCAGATGCTCTCCGAGCACATCGTCCCCAATTTCACCGCCATTCCCACGCAGTGCCTCAAGTGCGAGATCAATGGCACCAGCGTCACCAACCTCAACGATCCACGTCCCGGCCCGCAGCGCCACCGCGTGCCCAGCACCTTCACCTACGATCCCACCGATGTCACCGGCACCGCCAGTGGCGTGATCGGCCTCACCGGCCTCACACGCTACATCGGCGACTTCACTGGTGCCTTCATCCTGGGTGATTTCGACATTCGCTACAACCTCTCCGCCACCGAGTATCCCTTTCCCAATCGAGGCTGGGTCTTCGTGAACAACTATAGCTTCATTGGCACGCCCGCCTTTGAGACCGCGAATGTCACCGTCACCGCCACCGGCGGTAAATTGGTCGTCGAGGGCGATCTGACGATGTCTTACGAGCTCGACCTCTACTTCTTCCCCGGCGATTGGGGCAAAAAGATCGGCACCTTCCGCCTCGAAACACCCACTGCGACTGTCACGCCTCCTCGCATGCCTCTCATCACCCAAAGTGGCGGCGGCATGCGGATTGATCTCACCGGCAAAGGAAATGCCTGCTACCAGCTCCAATACTCCACCGACCTCCTAAACTGGAATTCCGTCGGCACCAAGGTCACCGGTCGCGAGCAACTCATCCAGTGGACTGACAACGGCCCACCGCTCACACCTTCCGCACCCACCGGATCACGCTTCTACCGCCTCATCGAAGATTAAAAGATCATGAACGACATCACGCCCGCCACTCGTCGTGCCTTTCTGAAGGCTCTCACCGCTGCCAGCAGCCTCATCGGCCTTCGAGAGGCCTCCGCTCAAAGCGACGCCGAAAAGGCCCATGCTCGCGCGATGGAGCTTTTGAAGCCTGGCAGCGAAAAAATCGCCATTTTGATCTATCCCAGCTTCACCGCACTCGATGCCATCGGCCCGCAGCACATGCTCGCAGGCATGACAGGAGCCAGCGTGAAATTCATCGCCGCCACAGCAGAGCCGGTGAAGACGGACAGCGGCTATCTCATCACCCCGCAGCTCACGTTTGACCAATGCCCCGAGCATCTTGATCTGCTCCTCATCCCCGGCGGCACGCTCGGCACCATCCAGGCCATGGAAGACAACAAGGTGCTCGATTTCGTCACGCAAGCCGCCAACCGCTCCAAGCGCATCGGCTCCGTCTGCACCGGCTCACTCATCCTCGGTGCCGCAGGCCTTCTGAAAGGCAAACGTGCCACCTCCCACTGGCAGACGCTCGATCTACTCAAGATCGCCGGAGCCACACCCGTGGCTCAGCGCATCGTCCGCGATCAAAACATCATCACCGCCGCCGGAGTCACCGCAGGCATCGATCTCGCCCTCGACCTCGTCCGCGAATACCGAGGCGACTTTTATGCCCAAGGCATCCAACTCCTCGCCGAATACGACCCGCAGCCCCACTTCCCCAAATCCGGCAACGCAGCCACCGCACCGAAAGAAGTCGTCGATCTCCTCAACCACATGCACGCCGGATTCATGAACACATGGGGCGAAAAATTAGGCAAGGTTGTCGAGGAGCGTGGCGGCAAGTAACGGATGCTTTTGATCCATCGGGACGGCTCACCCAATCCCACCGGATCACTGCAACTTCCGCGACGGCCCTGCGTTTTCTTCGCCCCCCACCATGATCCGCTTTTTCGCCGCGTTTTTCTTTTCCACCCTCGCCTTCACCGCTGACCGACCCAACGTCCTCTGGCTCACCAGCGAGGACAACGGCCCGAACTACGGCTGCTTTGGCGACAAATACGCCGTCACGCCGAACATCGATGCGCTGGCCGCTCGTGGCATCCGCTTCAAACGGGCCTGGTCAAACGCTCCCGTCTGCGCTCCGGCCCGCACCTGCCTCATCAGCGGCCGCTGGGCACCGGCAGATGGGGCTGAGCACATGCGCAGCCTTGTTCCCATGCCTTCCGGTCACAAGATGTATGCACAGATGCTTCGTGAGGCGGGTTACTATTGCACCAATGCCAGCAAGGAAGATTACAACCTCGACCGCGCCAAGGTGAAAGGCGCAGATGCCGTGTGGAATGAGAGCAGTGGCAAGGCGCACTACAAAAACCGCGCCACCGGCCAGCCCTTCTTTGCCATCTTCAACGATACCGGCACCCACGAGAGCCAGATCCGCCGCCGTCCGCACACGCTCATCCACGATCCGGCCAAGGCTCCCCTGCCCCCGTTTCATCCCGATACCCCCGAGGTGCGCCACGATTGGGCGCAGTATTATGACAACATCACCACGATGGACTCCGGCATCGGCAAAAAGCTCGCCGAACTGGAAGCCGCCGGTCTCGCCGAGGACACGATCATCATGCTTTATGGCGATCACGGCGCTGGCATGCCACGTTACAAACGCTGGCCCTACAACACCGGCCTGCAAATCGGCCTCATCATGTATTTCCCGGAGAAATGGAAGCACCTCGCCCCGAAAGGCTATGCTGCCGGAGCCGCCAGCGATGAGCTGGTGCAGTTCATCGACCTCGCTCCCACGCTGCTGAGCATCGCGGGCGTCAAACCACCCGCTTTCATGCAAGGCCGCGCCATCTGCGGCTCCCATCCCGCTGCCACGCCCAACAATTTCATCCACGGCTTCCGTGGCCGCATGGATGAGCGCTACGACTGCACTCGCAGCACCACGGATGGACGCTACGTCTATGTGCGCCAGCTCATGCCGCACCTGCCCTACGGCCAGTATTTGAACTACATGTTCCAGCAGGCCACCACCCGCGTGTGGAATGATCTCTTCACCGCCGGAAAGCTCGATGAACTGCAAAGCCGCTTCTGGCAGTCCAAACCTTCCGAAGAGCTTTACGACCTCCAAAGTGATCCCTGGGAAACCAAGAACCTCGTCAGCTCCAAAGACCACGCCGCCGATCTCGAACGCCTCCGCGCCGCTCAAGATGCCTGGCTGCTGCAAACACGCGATCTCGGTCTCATCCCTGAGGCGGAACGGCTCGCCATGGCGAAAGGCGGCTCGCCTGCCGATGCACTCAAAGACTGGCCTTTCCACCACATCCTCGATGCGGCCAAGCTCGCCGCGAACCGTGCCGAGGGCGTCGAAAAGCTCGCGCCGCTGCTCAAGCATGAAAACGCCGCCGTTCGCTACTGGGGAGCGATGGGTCATCTCATTCGTGGCTCCACGGATGCCGCTGCGCTGAAGCCCATGCTGCAAGATCCCAGCGCCAGTGTGCGCATCGCCGCCGCCGAGGCTCTTGGCGATATCGACGCCCTGCTCGCCAGTGCCAGCGTGGATGCAAAGCCTTACCTCGAAGCTCTCGAAGCCCTCAACGCCCTCGACCGCCTCAAGTCCCGTCTCGGCCCGCAAAAAGCCGCTGTCCTCGCCCTGCCATCCAAAGCACCGAAAAGCGTCGAAAAGCGCCTTCAAGAATACGTCAGCCGGTTGATGGAGCACATTCGTGAGTGAAAGCTGGCACCATGCCCGCCACGCTCCAGACCATCGCCACCCTGCGCACCTGCTACACCGATAAATTCGGCGTGCCTCGCCAGTCCGGCCTCGTGCCCGCCGCATGGGGCGTGATCGAGTTTGAACCCGCCTTCCGGCGTGTGGAGGCCGTGCGCGGCATTGAGGAATTCAGCCACCTGTGGCTCATCACGCAGTTTCACCTGGTCGGGAAGGAGCCCGCCTCGCTCACCGTGCGTCCACCGAGGCTCGGCGGGAATGAGAAGCGCGGCGTCTTTGCCACTCGCTCGCCGTTTCGCCCGAATCGCCTCACGCTCAGCGTCGTGAAACTCGAACGCGTCGAGTGGGAAGGTGATCAAGCGCCGAGGCTTTTCGTCAGCGGCGTGGATCTCGTGGATGGCACGCCCGTGTTCGACATCAAACCCTACATCCGCTATGCCGATAGCGTGCCGGAAGCCCGCAGCGGCTTTGCCGATGAGGTGCCGCCATCCCTGCCCGTCACCTGGGAATGCGAAAGCAGCGTGCCGGATGAGGTGCGCCTCATCATTGATCAATCGCTCGCCCAGCAGCCGCAGCCCGCCTATCACGACGAGCCGGATCGGCTCTACGCCACGGAAATCGCCGGCTGGCGTGTGCAATGGCTCGCCCGCGAGGACGGTGCCCGCGTGCAAAGCTGCGAGCTCCAGAAGTGATTGGCCGCCAAAGATCGAAAAAAGCTTTTCATTGCGCTCTCTGCGATCTTTTGCGGCTATTCCATCCCCGAAATGCTTGATCCCACCCTTCCCATCCGTGCCGCCACGGAAACCGCCCTCGCTCACGGCCTCACGCCGGACCGTTGTGACATCCTGCAAAACAGCAGCACCCTCGTTTTGCGCCTCACCGAGACCTTGGTGGCTCGCGTCGTGCAGGATCGCGATGGCCCGCGAAAAGGCACCGAATGGTTTGCCCGTGAAAATGCCATCGCGCAGCATCTCACGAGAAACGGAGCGCCCGTCATCCCGCTGCATCCCGACCTCCCACCCGGCCCGCACGAGCATCTCGGCTACCCACTGAACTTTTGGGAATTCGTCACGCGAATCGACGCCGAGCCTGATCCGCGTGAAATCGGTCTCACCCTCAAAAAGTGCCACGAGGTCTTGAAAACCTTCCCGGAGCCCTTGCCGCGCCTCGCGATCCTTTCCGAAAGCCTCGCCATCCTAGCCGACCGGCCGCTGTTCCCTGAAGAAACGCAAAACCTGCTCCGCCAGCACCTGCAAACCTCGCTGGAAGTGCTTGCCGACTACCCCCATCAGCCGCTCCATGGCGATGCCCATGCCGGAAACCTCATGAACACCACCCGTGGCCTACTTTGGACCGATTGGGAGGATACCTTCGCCGGCCCCGTCGAGTGGGACCTGGCCTCCATCATCTGGAATGCCCAGCTCCTGGATCACGACCAAGCCACCGTGCAGGCCATCCGAGATGCCTACGGCCCTGTGGACGAAAAAGCCCTCCAGCAGTGCCTGATCGCCCGCGCTGCGGTGATCACCGTGTGGTATCCGATTTTATATCCGAATCCGAACGAAGACCGGCAGCGCAAGCTCCAGGCCCGCATCGACTGGCTGGCAGCCCTTTGACGAACAAACCTCCGCCTTGACCTCTTGACCACCTTGACCCATTTGACAGCCCGTCCATGCCCCCCTCCGACCTTCCCCGCACTCTCGCCATTGGTTCCGACCACGGCGGCCTCGTGCTCAAAAACGCCGTCGCGACGCATCTGAAGGCCGCGGGTTTTGAAGTCGAGGACGTCGGCACGCACACGATGGCCAGCGTGGACTACCCGGACTTCGCGGAAATGGTCAGCGAAAGGGTGTTGGACGGCCGCGCGGATGCGGGCATCCTCGTTTGCACCACCGGCATCGGCGTCAGCATCGCCGCGAACCGCCACGCCGGCATCCAGGCCTCCCTCGTGAGCGATGTGGAGACCGCCAAGATCACCCGCGAGCACAACGCTTCGAACATCCTCTGCCTCGCCGGCAAAACCACGCCCGAAGCCACCGCGAAAGCCATCGCGGACGCCTGGCTCGCCACCCCCTTTGCTGGAGGCCGTCATGGCCGCCGCGTCGATAAAATGAACACCCAAGCCCACCCCCTCAGCATCCTCGCCTCCGCCGATCCCGCCGTCGCCCACATCATCCAGGGCGAGCAGCATCGTCAGCAGGACCACATCGAGCTCATCGCGAGCGAAAATTTCACCAGCCGCGCCGTCATGGCCGCACAGGGTAGCTGCCTGACGAACAAATACGCCGAAGGTTACCCCGGCAAACGCTGGTATGGTGGCTGCGAAGAGGTCGATAAAGTCGAGCAGCTCGCCATCGACCGCGCCTGCCAGCTTTTCGGAGCCAAATTCGCCAACGTGCAGCCGCACTCCGGTTCACAGGCGAATGCCGCCGTTTATTTCAGCGTGCTCCAGCCCGGCGATAAAGTCCTCGGCATGAACCTCGCCCACGGCGGCCATTTGACCCACGGCAACCCCGCGAACTTCAGCGGCCGCTTCTACCAGTTCTGCCAATACGGCGTCAGCGCCGATGACGAGCGCATCAACTACGACGAACTCGCCGAAGTCGCCCTGCGTGAGAAGCCGAAGATGATCACTGCCGGTGCCAGCGCCTACCCGCGCATCATCGACTTCAAAAAGATGAGCGAGATCGCCAAGAGCGTCGGCGCTTACCTTTTTGTCGATATGGCCCACATCGCCGGTCTCGTCGCCGGTGGTGCCCATCCTTCGCCGATGGACTACGCCGACTTCGTCACCACCACCACGCACAAGAGCCTGCGTGGCCCCCGTGGCGGCATGATCCTCACCAACAACGAGGACCTCTTCAAAAAGATCCAGAGCCAAGTCTTCCCCGGCGTGCAGGGCGGTCCGCTCATGCACGTCATCGCCGCCAAGGCCGTCTGCTTCGGCGAATGCCTCAAGCCTGACTTCAAAGACTACACCGCCCAGGTCGTCAAAAACGCCCAAGCCCTCGCCGCCGCGCTGATGGCCCTCGGTTACCGCATCACCAGCGGCGGCACGGACAATCACCTCATGCTCGTCGATCTACGCCCGAAAGGCCTCAACGGCAAAATCGCCAGCGAGACCCTCGACAAGGCCGCCATCACCGTGAACAAAAACGGCATCCCCTTCGACACCGAGAAGATCACCCTCGGCGGCGGCATCCGCGTCGGCACCCCAGCCGTCACGACCCGCGGCATGAAAGAAGCCGAGATGACCCAAATCGCCGCCTGGATCGACCGTGCGCTCACCCACCGCGAGAACGACGCCGTCTTGGCCGAGATTCGCAAAGAGGTGAGTGCGGCCAATCAGCGGTTTCCGTTGCCGTGAGGCTCTGAGTTCCAGGTTTCAGGTTTTAAGTTTCAAGTGCTGAACACGCAGCGGGATGTCGAAAGGCATCCCGCTTTTTTTGGACCAGAAGGATGGGGCCTTGATCATGCGGCAAAGAGGGCTTGAAGTGCGGGCAGGAGTGCCCGCATCACTTCATGAAAAAGGGCCATGCGGTGAAGCATGGCCCTTGTGGGATTGAGGATGAACGGACTGGAAAGTCCGTTCTACGAAGGGGATCAGACGGTGCCGAAGATGGTGTGGCCGGTGCTGAGGAGGTCGTTGCAGGCTTCCTTCATGCGATCGCAGAGGCCTTGTTCGCCCTTCTTCAGATACGCACGGGGATCGTAGGCTTTCTTGTCGCCGATCTCGCCGTCAATCTTGAGGACGCCGTCATAGTTTTTCATCATGTGAGCCACGATGGGACGGGTGAAGGCGTATTGGGTATCGGTGTCGATGTTCATCTTGATGACGCCGTAGCCGAGGGTCTCGCGAATTTCTTCGAGAGGGGTGCCGGAGCCACCGTGGAAGACGAGGTCCATCTCAGCCGCCGCGCCGTATTTGGCGGTGACGGCGGCCTGGCCGTCCTTGAGGATGGTGGGCTTGAGTTTGACGGCGCCGGGCTTGTAGGAGCCGTGGACGTTGCCAAAGGTGGCGGCGAACATGAAGCGGCCGATGCCGTTGAGGGCTTCATAGACGGCGACCATGTCTTCCGGGGTGGTGTAGAGCTTGTCATTGGCGACGCCGGAGGTGTCGTGACCGTCTTCTTCACCGCCGACGACGCCGGCCTCGACTTCGAGGATGATGTCGAGCGCGGCGCACTCTTTGAGGAGTTCCTTGGAGACTTTGATGTTCTCTTCGAGGCTGAGTTCGGAGCCGTCGAACATGTGGGAGTTGAAGAGATTGCCTTTGCCGGCCTCACGACGTGCCTTGGTGGCGGCGAGGAGGGGCTTCAAAAACTTCTCGACGTTCTTGGGGTGGCAGTGGTCGGTGTGGAGGGCGACGAGGACGTTGTAACGCTCGGCAAGGATGTGGACAGCCTCAGCGAGGACGATGGCACCAAGGGCCATGTCTTTGACGGAGGTGCCGGAAGCGAACTCACCGCCGCCCGTGGAGACCTGGATGATGCCGTCGGATTTGCTCTCGGCGAAGGCCTTCAAGGCTCCATTGATGGTGGGCAGGGAGGTGACGTTGATGGCCGGGTAGGCGTAGCCGCCTTTCTGGGCGGCATCGAGCATGGCACGGTATTGGGCGGGAGTGGCGACGGGCATCTTTGAATATTAGATTGGGGATTTCTGATTCCTGATTCGGAGAGCTGAGAGCATGAATCAGGAATCAAGATTCATGAATCAGGTGTTGAGCAAGCAGTGAGCGGGCCAGTGGAGGCTTTTTAATTGTAGCTGCGGATGGCTCCGACGCGGACGCGGCGGGTGCTGTGGGCTTCATCACCGGGGAGGTCGATTTCATCGCCGGGGACGTGTCCAATGAGGGCTTTAGCCTTCTCGGAGAGGTAGGAGATGATGTTTTTCTCCAAGTCGCCATCCCAAGCACCGAGGATGCTGAGGCTCTCAGAGGTACCATCGGCGAGGTCGGTGAGTTCGACAACGGTGCCGATGCCAACTTTGTCGTTGGGGGTGTTCGCGAAATCGGTGCCGTGGGCGTGACGGATCTCACGTTCACATTTGCCCTGCATACGGAGCAGGACGGCCTGCTGATCACGGGCGGCTTTGTAACCGCCGTTTTCGCGAAGATCCCCTTCGGCACGGGCGATCTGGATTTCCTTCTTGTTTTCAGGAATCTGGACGTTCACAAGGTCTTCGAGTTCCTTCTTTTTGCGCTCAAGGGATTCCCAGGAGACGATCAGGCGGTCATCCTGGCGGGCGGTGGCGTTTTCAGCCATCATGGCCTCCATTTCAGGGCGCGATTTGATGATGCGGGCCATGAGAGAACGGCTGGTGAGGTCATCAAAGGCGGAACTGCCGAGGATACGCTTGGCGAGGAGACGGATGTCCTCTTCCTCGGCATCGGCGACCATTTCGCCGAGCAGGCCGGAGTCTTCGGAGAGGAGGCTTTGGAGGCGTCCGGTGCGCTTGGGTCCGCCTTCCATCTGATCGTAGTCGATGACATCGAGGATGGCGTGGCCG
Source organism: Akkermansia muciniphila (assembly GCA_943373155.1). Classification (GTDB taxonomy): domain Bacteria; phylum Verrucomicrobiota; class Verrucomicrobiia; order Verrucomicrobiales; family Verrucomicrobiaceae; genus Prosthecobacter. The sequence continues at coordinate 37,238 of CALSBJ010000032.1, forward strand.
AGGTCGATATCGAAGCAGGATTCGGCGAGGCCTTTGCGCTCGCGGGCCATCCAGATGAGGAGATCGGCGCTGAGGTTGCGATTGCGGAGGCACTTTTTGAGGGCATCGGCGAGGACATCGAGCTCGTCGTTGTCGTTGAGCACGATGGCGATCTCAGCGACGGCCTTGCCGCCGGTGCGGGTGAGTTGCTGGAGGATTTCCGGCACCCAAGCACGATCTGGGAAGGCGGTGGGGAAGGCGCGGTAAACGCGGGCGAGTGCGGCGGAGGCGAGCGTCTTGATGGAATCGGCCAAGATAGCGCGTGTTTCGGAGACGAGATCGGCGAGCTTCAGGCTTCCGAGCGGAGCGGTGGTGCCGAGGTTTTCGATGAGTTCATCACGAGCGAGGAGGAGCTGGACGCTTTCCTTGAGCTGAAGTTTGTAGCTCTTGCGGACGGTATCGGTGATGTCTTGGAAGATGGGAACGAGCTCCGCTTTGGCGTCTTCGAAGAGGTCGAGGTCTTTTTGGATGCTGGCGAGAGCGGCGAGCTTGCCTTTGAGATCGCGGACAGCGAGGAAGCTTTTCACCATGACGGTGCCGGGCTTTTCCGTCTGATCACGGAGGATGAGCTTTTCAGCCCGTTTGGCGGGGACGACGACGTGGCGGTGGGCTTTGAGAGCCTTTTTGGCGGTCTCCCACCAGCGCTTGTATTCAGCCTCGGGGATGATTTTGCCCTTCAGAAGGATTTCGAGGCCGTCGAGGGAGAGGGTGTTGCCGCTGCTTTTGAGGGCCAGCTCGACGAGAGCGGGGGCGTTGTCCTTGGCGAGAGCTTTGAGGCCATCGAGATCGGAGAGGCGGCGGGCGAGGATGCTGTCACTTGGAAGGATTTCCAGGGAGTTCGCCGCGAAGCCGAGCTTCATGGTGTGGCCGGGCTTTCCTTCGAAGTCGATGCCGATACGATCTCCGAGGAGATCCCATTCGGTGATGCGACCGATGCCCCAGCTTTTATGCTGGACGGCGGTGCCGGGTTCGAGCTTGGAGATTTTTTCTGCATCTGCGCCGGAGAGCTTGCCGGCTGCCACAAGATTTTGCACCTCTGGATTCATGGGGAGGTGAGATTAGACGCTGGGAGGGCTGTGGCAAGGGATGGTTTCAAGTCGGGGCGAAAGGACCCGCCTTTTCAGAAATAGAACTTCCCTTGAGAACGGGAGGTTTTGTAGGCTTCAGAGCATGGCACGACCCATTCCCCCGAAATTTTGACCACGGCAGAGATGCGCATCGAGGAGCGGGAGGGAGGTCGAGAGGCAGCGGGGAGTGCGATTTTCCGGAGATCCGCAACGACCAACCAGGGAGCAAGACTTAGTGGACCTCGGTTTTCCGCCGGCGGTATCCTTCGTGCGACGCTGAACCTGGGAATCCTTCAGGGATGGCAGGAGGCGGGCCTGCTCATGCCAGAGGATGATCTCTCACCCGTCTCCGAAGGTGGCCATATCGGCATCTGCACGCGGAACACGCTGCGAATGCAACTGACGGTGCTTTCGGCGCTGTTTTTCGTGATTTCATTCCGGCTAGTCGGGCATGCGGTGTTTCAGTGGTTGATTCGAGATGGCGGGCTGACTGGCAGGCCTCCCGACTACCTCGGGTGGGGAATGTTTTGCACTCAGATCGGCTGCCTTCGGGGGCCACGCTGGCCGTGGTCAGGCGGTTCCAGAATGTCGCCCGGAAAAAGAAGGGACACTGCTCGGATCATCGCGGCTGGATGGAACCATTCATTCAGGGGCGTAGCCAAATAGCCCGGCCTCTATCAGGACTGTAAAGACGTACCAGACCTTTGGCGAACGCTTGGAAGCCTGCTGTGACGAAGTTGGGGACATGCCAGCAAAGCCAAATTGACCCGAAAGCCAACTTTCCTGATAATCGTTGTTGCCAAACCACGGTAAATTTTGTTAATCAACCCTAGTTCCATGAAAAACCGATTCGTACTCATCGCCCTCGCCGCTCTCTCCCTCGTCGGCTCCGCTTCTGCGGACATCCAGTCGCCTCCGGGACATCATTATAACTGGAGCCGCAAACTTAGCCGCGGCCTCGGAAATATGGTCTTCAGCCCCATGGAGTATGCCACCCGCTGGCGTTACACGAATGCGGAGTCCGGCCCTCTCGCCGCCATCTCTGACGCCGCGATTGAAGGCTCCAAGCGCAGCGTCGTCCGCATGGTTACCGGTGCTTATGAAATCCTCACCTTCCCCTTCCCCTCCTGGAAGCTGACCTACCGCCCACCTTTCTACCGCAAGGAGTATGTGGACAACTGGTGGGGCTACACCGAGTTCCCACAGGATTTCGGCCAGTTGACTCAGACGACCTACTCGCGTCGTCAGGGCTGGTAAGAGGCCTCCGATGATTTTCAGAAGGCGCAGGCTGTCACGGCCTGCGCCTTTTCTTTTTGCAAAAACACCTCCCCGCTGCCATCTCAGCGCCCGCCATGCCCGCCGCCGATATAGACATCCAAAAAGTCGCCAAACTCTCCCGTCTCTCGCTCACGACGGAGGAGGCTGCGCATTACGAAAAGCAACTCAACGGCGTCCTGGCCTACATCGACACGCTCACCGCCCACGATCTCGGGGACGTGGAACCCACCGCGCATGCCATGCCGGTCTTTGATGTGCTCCGCGTGGATGAAGAGCGCCCCGGTTTCACCCAGGAACAATGCCTCTCGAACGCCCCCAAACGCGTCGGCGATCAATTTCAAATCCCCAAGGTCATCGAGTGATCTGAAAATCAGCAATCAGGAATCCAACATCAGGAATTCAGCATGTCTCTCGCCACTTCGACCATCGCCCAGCTTCGCCAGCGCCTCACCGCCGGGGAAATCACCCCGCGAGACATCGTGCAGGATGTCGTCAAGGCCATTGAGGCCCGCAACAGCGAACTCGGTGCCTACTTGAGCTTCGACACGGAGGCCGCGCTGAAGGAAGCCGATGCCGCCGACAAGTCCCTGCCGCTCGGTGGCATCCCGATTGGCATCAAGGACAACATGAACGTGACCGGCCAGCCCTGCACCTGCGCCTCCAAGATCCTCGCGGAGAACTACACCGCGCCCTACGACGCCGGAGCCATCCAAAAGCTCCGCCAGGGCGGTGCCGTGCCTTTTGGACGCTTGAACATGGATGAGTTCGCCATGGGCTCGACGACGGAAAACTCCGCGCTCGGCATCACCCGCAATCCTCGCGACACCAGCCGCGTGCCCGGCGGCTCTAGCGGAGGCAGTGCCGCCGCCGTCGCCGGAGACATCGCCATCGCCGCGCTGGGCAGCGATACGGGCGGCTCGATCCGCCAACCCGCCGCTCTTTGCGGCTGCGTGGGCCTAAAACCGACCTATGGCCGCGTCTCACGCTTTGGTCTCGTGGCCTTCGCCTCCTCTCTCGACCAGATCGGCCCCATCACCAAGACCGTCGAAGATGCCGCGCTGCTGCTGAATCATCTCTGCGGCAAGGACGGCCGCGATTCCACCTCCCTCGATGTGGAAGTGCCGGACTTCACTGCGGGCATTGGTAAGGACATCAAAGGCCTCCGAGTCGGTCTGCCGAAGGAATACTTCATCGACGGCACGCACGCCGGAGTCTCCGCCGCCGTCGATGCCGCCATCAAAAAACTCGAAAGCCTCGGTGCCATCATCGAGCAGATTTCCCTGCCACACACGGAGCTCGGCGTGGCCACTTACTACGTCCTCGCACCCGCGGAAGCCTCCGCGAACCTCGCCCGCTTTGACGGTGTGCGTTACGGTCACCGCAGCAGCAGCGCTGGCGACCTCATGGAGCACTATCTGAAGAGTCGTTCCGAAGGCTTCGGCCCCGAAGTGAAGCGCCGCATCCTGCTCGGCACCTACATGCTCAGCAGCGGCTACTATGATGCCTACTACCTGCGTGCTCAAAAAGCCCGCACTTTGATCCGCAACGACTTCACCGAGGCCTTCTCAAAGGTCGATGTCATCATCTCACCCACCAGCCCCGCTCCGGCACACAAGCTCGGCGAATTGAAGGACAATCCGCTCGCCGCCTATCTCGAGGACGTTTTCACCATCCCGGTGAATCTCGCCGGTCTTCCTGGCATCAGCGTGCCCTGCGGTGATGTCGAAGTCGATGGCGTGAAACTGCCCGTCGGCCTGCAAATCATCGGCAAACCTCTCGACGAGGTCACGGTGCTGCGAGCTGCGCACGCTTACGAGCAGGCGAGGTGATCACTCCCCTACCCTCACGATCCCGCGCTCGATCGCGATGGCCACGGCATTGGTGCGATCAAAGGCATCCAGCTTCTCCAAAATGATGCTGATGTGCAGGCGGATGGTGCCCATGCTCAGCTTCATGAGGTCCACGATCTCTTTCGTGCTCTGGCCGCGGACGAGCAGCCGGAGGATCTCCAGCTCACGCTCCGTGAGCGGCTTGCGTTTTTCGCGGGCTTTGAGCTTCGCGTTGATGGCGGCGGGAAAGTAACCCTTGCCTCCAGCGATGGTACGGATGGCATCGAGCACGTCCTCGCACTCGCAGGACTTCGTGAGGTACCCACGGGCACCAGCGCTAACGGCGCGGTAGATGTCCTCCTCGCCATCGAGGATGGTCAGCATCAGCACGCGGGCATCGGGGAACTCGTTGCGGATGATGGACATCGTCTGCACGCCGTTTTGATCCGGCAGATCGTAATCCATGAGCACCACATCCGGCCGGTGAAGGCGGTATTGTTCGATGGCTTTAGTCCCTGTGCCCGCCTCGGCCACCACGGCCATGTCCTTCTCCGCATTGATCGGCACGGAAAGGCCAAGGCGGGTGGCGAAATGGTCATCGACGATGAGGACGCGGATTTTTTTGCTGGTGCTCATGAGAGTGGTTTCGCGGGAACGACACGGCTGGGATTGATCTGGACTTCGAGATAGACGCGGGTGCCATGGCCGGGTCGGCTTTCGATGCGGAGCTGACCGCCGAGCTTCTCCGCCCGCTCCCGCATGCCACTGAGGCCAAAATGCCCCGCTTCGGCGCTGGCAGCCTCCAGATCGAAACCCCGGCCATCATCGCGGATTTCAAGACAAATTCGATCCGGCTTGTAATCGAGACGCAGGTCGATGTTTTTGCCCTGGGAATGCTTCCCCGCATTCGCCACGGCCTCCTGAGCAAGACGAAGAAAATTCGTCTCCATCGTGCCAGCGAGCCGAAAGGACGTTCCATTCACCACCACACGAAAATCTGCTCCGGCGGCGGTGGCGAGCGGTTTGAGCAGCTCCTCCATGGCTGCAGGAAGGCCTCGCTGCTCCAGCGCCACGCTTCGCAGTTCACGAATCGTCGAGCGTGAATCCTCGCGGGCTCGGCGAAGCAGACGGCGGGCGAGATCCAGTGTGTCCGTGGCTTCAATGTTGCCGCCGTTGATTTTTTTGAAGGTGCTATCGAGCAGCATGTTCACGCCCACCAGCTCTTGCTCCAGCGTGTCATGCAGATCCCGGGCGATGCGCTGGCGTTCCTCCAGCGTGGCGTGCTGCTGGGCTTGCTGCTGAATCATGCGGGACTGGCGGGCCACAATGAATTGCAGCGCCAGCGCCCACGCAGCGATCAGAACAGCCACCACCGCCATCCCACCGAGAACCCAAAGCGCGTGCCGCTCATTCCACCACGACGGCCGGGCCGTGACGGCGATGTCCCCCGGCTCACGCAGCAGGATGCGAAAGCTGGTGGAATTGCGCGGGATGACGAGCGGCCGGTCCGTCACCAGCTCACAAATGCCGGTGAGACGCAGCTTGGTGCCAGGCTCAAACTCCTCCGCAGGTACCGCCGGATAAGCCAGCAAGGCGTCGAAGACCTGACCGCCTGCCCGACAGATCAGCGTGCTAGCCTCACGTCCTCGATTCAGTTCCAAAAACTCCGCGCTCAGCGTCACCAACTCGCATTGCTCGGCACTGTTCCGCTGGGCGGCGGCTTGAAATGCCACCGGCATGAGCACGCCCCCATCACCCATTTTTTTCACATCCACCGCACTCAAGCTCGGGCGGAAAGCCGTGACCACCGGATAGCCCTCCGCCTCCACCTCATCACCCCGCAGGATGCCCACGGGCTGCGCCGTCTGGACAAACATGCTGCCGCCCGCATCCCGCAGATACAGGCCGCGCCCTTCCACCACATGCGTGGCCTGCCCACGGACGCGGACGCGTTCACGCAGCGGTGAATCCACCCGCAGCAGGCCGTTCACCGGCACCGTAGGTACCTGCGCCGTGGTCTTCGGTTCCTCAATGATCTCAAAGGCATCCAGCCCATGGACAAAGAGCAGCCTGCCGGACATCTGCCGCTGGTCATTGAAGTGCGTGCCGGCCACGCCCCGCACCTTCACGCGTCGTTCCAAAAGCTGCCACGGCAGCTTCGAGAGCGGCTCGCGCTGCGGCATCAGAGCCCGCACCAGCCAGCCATCAATCTGCAAATCGACGACGAGACTCTGATCCATGAACGAGGTGCCCTTCACCACCGCCGTGACCTCCACCGGATGGCAGTCCATCGCAGGTTGGAAGAGTTCCTCGGCGGTCACGGGCTGATAAGCAGGCAGCGCACCCGTGCCTGATTGCTCAATGACACTCGGAATGACGACGGGGAGAAATTCCCCCTCGCTCACCGTGCCGCTGACCTTCAACGGAGCCCCAATCGCAAAGGGCTTTGCGGGCCGTTTTCCCTCTGGAACGCCCACGCAGATGCCCTCGGTGCCGTCGTGAACAAACAACACCCCCCAGTCGGGATGGTAAAAGGTTGTCACCGCTTCGATTTTCACCGGTGGATGCTCTCGCGCTTTGTCTGGCACCATCCAGCGAATGTCGCGGATCGAGCCAATCGGCTCCGCACCCTTCAAGTGAAGGGCGAAAAAAAGAAACACGATGAGGCGGAATGCCGACATGGAGGCGGATACTACTCACACGCTCCGTCGGAAACGAGTTGTTCATGTGACTAAATGCCCACGCATCTCTGGCCATCGTCCGAAGGACTGCTTTTACCATGGACAGCCAGCGGAGAACATGCTGCCATCGGCCATGCTCCGACGCGTCCTTTTGCTCCTCGCCGCTCTCATCACCTGCTACGGCCTCTGGTGGTTGTTTTTGCGCTCTGCCGAGCGGCAGATCCTCGCCGCGCAGGAGACCTTCATCGAGGCTTTGGAGGAGCATGATTGGGAAAAAGTCTCTCTCATGCTCGCTCCTGATTTTGTCGGGCCGCAGGGCCTCAACGCCCAAACCGCCATGCCAGAGCTTCAAAAGGCCCTCGGCGGCTTTGTCACCCTCGACATCGAAGCCCAGGAACCCACCGTGCATGCCTCGCCCAAGCTGGGCGTCTCAACCCAGCGCATCAAGGTCATTGGCCTCGGTAGTTCCTTCGCCATCGCCGTGCGTGAGCGGGCGAACCAACTTCAAACTCCCTGGCTGCTTCACTGGCGGAAAACGGGCTTCTGGCCTTGGGCCTGGGAACTCACCCAGGCTCACAACGACTCGCTCTAAGTATTTTCTGCCTCGCCTGGATCCCACGCCTCCATCACCAAGCTCGCCGCACCGAGCGCCCCCGCCTCGCGGCCGAGCTGGGTGGGTCTGAGCAGCAGTGGTGAATGCTTGAGCGCCGGGATGCATTCGAGGCTGCGAGACATCACCGCCTCACAGAATCGCGTTCCCAACGCCGTGAGCGGCCCATGCAGGAAAAACACCCGCGTATCCAGCATGAGCTGCACCAGCCCCAGCACACGGGCGTAGTCCGTCACCACCGCCTCCCACTCCGCCCCCCTTTGATCAGCCAACTTCCCGAGAGCCTCGCGCAGATCCTCCGGTGGCTCGTCTGAGCTGCCCGAGAGATCACGCCAGACACGCGAGGCGGAAAGAGCCTGATGAATCTGCTGCGTGCCGCCCTCCAGAGGCCATGGCAGCATGCCGATCTCGCCGGTGGCATGATGCGCCCCCGAGAGCAGACGGCCCAGCTTGACCACACCGAGTCCAAATCCCTGCCGAGCACGAACAATCACAAAATCCTGCTCATCACGACCTCCCCCAAACCATCGCTCAGCCAAGGTGATGACGTGGAGATTGTTCTCCACCAGCACCCGCGTCTTCAACGGCTCTGCGAGCAACTCAGCGAGCGGCAGCTCTTTCCAGTCTGGCTGAAACTGAGAATACAAAACTTGCCCTTTTTGCGGATCCACAAAGCCTGGCGAGCCGATACCGACACCCAGTAAAGGCCCCACGGCCCCTTCCCGCAGGCGATTCACCGCCCTGGCAAGGCGCTCGATCATCTCGGGAGCAGCCACACGAGCAGGCAACGCCTCCACCTGAGTCGCCTCGATGCCGCCGGCAAAATCGAGCCTCACCGCCTGCAAACGCCCACCCGTGAATTCCACCCCGGCAAACCATCCCGCCTTCGATACAAGCTTCAGCAACCGCTTCGGCCGCCCCGTTGCCCCTTGAGCCGTGCCTGACTCGATCAAAAAGCCCCGCCCCACCAGTTCATCCACATGGATGCCCATCGTCGAAGGGGCAATCTCCAGCTCCTCTGCCAGCGCCACACGTGAGGAGATATGGCCACGCCTCACCACACGCACAATCCGTGCCTGCATGTCCTGCTGGGTCGATTTAAAAGTTCGCATGATTTTTTCGTCCATTCCGCCGGAGGGCAGAATCGTCAACACGAGGCTCATTCAGAGCAAGTTCCCCGCCAAAATCACGCCCGCGCCGTGATGGGCGTACGGCGGTCATCATGGAAGAAGGTCTCCATGCGCTGACGCAGATCCGCGTAGAAGCTGCGGGCCATGTCTTCGAGCATGTCTGCCTTGAAGCTGATGCCGCTGGTGGCGGCGGCCTCGCGGGCGGCACGGATTTTCTCATCAAAGGAACGCTCCAGCTCCATCAGATGCTCCAGGAACTCCTTCGCGGCACGGCTGCGGTCCACGCCTTCGATCAAAGCACGTTCCAGCGGCTTGTTTTGCGTGAGGTGGAGCAATTTGCTCTCTCCCAGCTCCTTCATGTAGCGGTTGAAGCTCGTGAGGAAGGCCGTGCGCTCGCGGTCAAACTTCACTTCCTCGCGGTCCAGCAGCGTGTCGTAGGGGCCGGGCTTCGAGAAGAACTTCACGACCAGCGGAATCGTATCCACCAGCATGAAGAGCAGCGTGAGCACCAGATAAGCCACGAAGGCGAAGGTGCCGCCCTCCTGGCCGTTTTCGAAGAGTTCATGCAAGGCGAGCGTCTGCTTCAAAATATCACGCCGAGGCTCCGCCTGAATGATGGCGATGCGCTTATCCTCATCCAGCGTGAGTCGGCTGATTTCAGCGTGGAGGTTTTTGAGCTGGAGAAGCAGCGCATCAATTTGCGTCTTCAATGTCTCGCGGATGGCATTTTGCTGGCCCACGAATTGATCCGCCTGCTGCTGCTGCACCTGCTGCTTCAGCACTTCGATGCGATCCTTTTCGGCCTTCAATCGAGCCGCATCTTCAGCAGCCTTGGCATCGAGAGCGGCATTCACACCATCTTCGGCGGCCTTAATCTCGGCGACGAGCGTCACACGGGTCTTCGTCATCGTATCCAGCACCCCACTGAGGCGGGTGCTCTCCGCCCGGCGCCAGGTGAGCTGGTCTTCCTGAATGCTTTTGGCACGCGGGCCGAGGCCGATGATGCCGCTGCGCTGACCGTTCACCTCCCGCTCAAACTCCGTCTGCCAATGATTGAGCTCTCCGGCGATCTTCTGGTAGTCGGTGCTCATCTTGGCCATCTCGGCATCAAGAGCTTCGAGCTTCGTTTTCAGCGGGGCGGAGGCTTCCGCCACCTTGGCCTCGCGTTCGGCCTTCGTCTTCTTTTCGTCCTCGGTGAGCGGTTTCTCGACCGGCTTGCCATTCTCATCGAGGAATTTGGCACTGAAGCTGGCATTCCAGGCCTCGCGCTGCTTGGCGATCTCGCCTTCCAGCGTGGTGATCCGGGTCTCGACAGCCACTTTTTGCTGTTTCGCGGTCTCGCGAGCCGCCTCGATCTCTTTCTGCCGATGCTGCTCAATGACGGAAGCCACGGTATCTTTGAAAAGCAGCAGCGTGAGCGGATGGGAGATCGTGATGCCCATCAGTGCCGCCACGACCATGCGCAGGCCAAACTGCGCCGCCTTGCGGAAGAAGCTCTGGTAGGCTCGGTAGGTGGCCAGCAGCGCACGGTCCACCGTGAGAATGATGAAGGCCCACACCAGCGAGACCGGCGCGATGACCCACACATTGTCCGTCAGCGTGCTCAAAGCATAGGAGCAAGCGATGATGGCAAAGATGCTCGGCACCAGCACCGTGGCACCAAAGGCGACGTATTTGCGCCGCTCCCAAGCGGGGCAGGCGTCGAGGTTGTCCGATGAAGCGGCGGAGAGCCAGAAGAAGACACGTTCGATGCGGTCGAGGAAGGACATGGCGCTTGGGGGCGGGGTTGCGCGAGTGTGCGGGCCGCTTGCTGGGAGTCAAGGAGAGGAATGAACGCGATGTCAGCGAATCATTCCCCAGTTCCGACCGAACGGAAAGTAACAGAAGAGACCCGGACCGATCAGATTGCGCTCGGGCACGGGTCCCCAATAGCGACTGTCGGAGCTGTTGTAGCTGTTATCGCCCATGGCCCAGTATTGCTCATCTCCCAGTGTCTTCTGATTTCCAGGGGAGAGCATCTGGATGGATCCGTAGCCCCGGTATTTCCCTTCTTTGGCGGCCACCCGTTTCATGCCGCTTTCCTCGGCGGGCTTGCCATTGATCCAAAGCTCGGGCGTCTTCACCTCAAGCGTGTCGCCAGGCACGCCGACGAGACGTTTGATGTAATGCTGCGAACCCTGCTCAGCAGGCACGTTCATGTAAGGGCTGCGAATGTCTTTGGTGGTGAAGACGAAGACCTCACCGCGCACCGGCTGGCGGAAATGATAGGCGAATTTGTTCACGAGCACATGGTCACCCGTGTCCAGCGTGCCACGAGCAATGACCTGCCCCTTGGTGATGAGCTGACCGCCCAGAGCGGAGGGAGAAAACTGGCCCACCATGTCCGGCGTGACGTTGTCCGTCTTCATCTGCGGATAAGCGCCAGTGTAACTAAAGAGGCCGAGGTTGTAGTGCGTGTTGATGAGCTGGGCCATCGGAGCCCAGATCCAGATCGTGTGGCCATCGTCGAAGTGAAGACGGCAATGGGTGAAGAAGCCCAGCACACCGTGCTCGGTGAGTGGCTCGGTGGAGCGAATGCGCCCCGTGTGATCGGAGGTGACGTTGATATAGCTGCGCCCGGTGATGAAGTCTTTGCCCATCGAGAGGATGTTCGGCGTGGTGTCCTCCTCCGTGTGATTTGCCACGATGCCATACAGAGTAGGCTGCATGGAACCGGTGGGGATTTTGAAGGGCTGGAGCAGGTAGCTGCGAATGCCAAAGGCCACCACGATGGCCACGAAGAAGACTTCAATGTTGTCCGCAATATCCGAGGGCTGAGCACCGGGCAGAGCGCGTTCGCAGACGGTATTGATCTCACCGCTCAGCGTGTCGATGCGGGCCTTATCCCGCGCCCGCATGGCGTCCTCAAGGCTACTGCGCAGGGAGGTGATCTCCTGGAGCTTGGCCTCGGGCAGGATGTCACGCTTGTAGTTGATGAAGCGCGTGACGCCCTTGTGAAGGAGCTTGGCGTGCTTCAGGTAGCGAGGAGTGAAAAAGGAGAACATCAGAAGCGGGGGGCGGGCTGTGACAAAGGTCAGAATGAGCTCAGCCGTTGCGGGCGAGCAGGGCCTTGGCGGCCTTTTCGATCTTCGGCAGCAGCTTGGCTGGCAGATTCGTGAGCAAGGGCAGCGCGGGGCCTGTGCCAGCGATGCCCGCGAGCTCGACGGCATGATGCAGCACCATGATGGGGCTGTGCGCATTGCGGAGGTCTTCGAGGCCACTGAACTCCTGGCGGATAGCGTCTGCTGTCTTGTAGTCTTTTTTCAAAATGGCCTTCAGCATGGCCGTGGAGCGGCTTGGAGCCACACACACGCAGCCAGCGGTAAAGCCTGCGACACCGAAATCACGCATGTGAACGATGGCGGGCTGCTCGCCGATGCCGCTGATGATGAGGTTCGGATCGACGAGCTTGGTGAGCTTCTTCAGATACGGGTCCTTCTTTGGGTCCTCGACGACGATGGCGTATTTGATCCACGAAATGAGGCCGTCATTCACGAGGCTGGCCGCCAGCTCAGGGGTGATGTAGGCCCCGTCTTTGATGTAGAGCACGGCCTTGAGGCCGGATTTTTCGACAAAATGACGAATCGCCGTGGCGACCCCTTCTGGCTTCGATGGGAAGAGCGTGGGCAGCAACATCGCGGTGGGAAAAGCGAACTCGCTGAGGATTTTTGCCTGATCCATCGCCGTGCCATACATGGGGCCCACGGAAGGGACGATCCACATGTCTTCTGGGGAGAGATCGACGAGCATCTTCAGGAGGGAGTGATACTCGCTGAGGGCGATGTTGTAGAGATTCGCATTGCCCCCGTATAGCAGCGTGCGAATGCCGCCCTTGTGCATGTGCTTGATGAGCTTCGAGTTCTGCGACTTGCTGAGAGAGAGATCTTTGTTCCGGCAGAGCGGCGGAACGGCGATGACGGAGGATTGCAGGTCGGCGAACGTGACGGGAGAGGTTTTCATGGGGCGGCGCAAAGGAGCGCAGGGGAGAAAGCGTGCAAATCCTTTCCAAGCCGACGCAGTTGAGCTGGGAATAACGATGGCCGAATGTTGACGCAGGGGCATTTTGGCTCCTACGCCTTGCTTTGAAGCCCTGAAATCCCATGCGCCGCCACCTCTTTGCCCTTCTCCTCCTCCTCACCGCCTGCTCGAAGCGGGATGTCCTCGTCATCGGCATGGATGCCACTTACCCACCTTTTGAGTTCGTGGACGAAAAAGGGCAAATCTCCGGCGTCAGCGTCGAAATCGGCCGTGAGATCGGCAAAACCGCCGGAAAGGAGGTCGAGTTCCGCAACATCAACTTCGACGGCCTCATCACGGCGCTGCGCACCGGCTCCATCGACCTCGTCATCTCCTCCATGACGGCCAGCGACGAGCGGCGGAAGTCGATCGACTTCTCCGAGCCGTATGTGAAGACCGGTCTCGCCATTTTGGCGGGAAAAGACGCATCTGTGCAGTCCGTCGCCGATTTACAGGCACCTGGCCGGAAGGTCGTCGTGCGGCTCGGCACCACCGGCGAGAGCTGGGCACGCCAAAACCTTCCCAAAGCCGAGATCAAAGCCCTCGATCTCGATACCGCCTGCGTGCTGGAGGTCGTGAACGGGAATGTGGATGCCTGGGTGTATGACCAACTCTCAATCATGAACTATCACGCCAAGCATCCTGACAAGACCCGCGCCATCCTCGCCCCGCTGCGGGAGGAATCCTGGGCCGTCGGCCTTCAGCAGGGCGATGCCGCTCGCAAGGCACTCGTGAATGAAACGCTCGCTCGCATGCGGAAGGACGGCTCCTTTGCCAAACTCGCCGAGCAATTCATGGCGAAGGAACGAGAGATGATGAAGCAGCAGGGCCTGCCCTTCGTTTTCGAGCTTCCGTAAACGAAAAACGCCGCCGTGGGACTCACGGCGGCGTTCGGAAAAGTTGTTTCGATCAGGCGTCGAGACCGAACGCCGTGTGAACGACGCGAGCGGCGTTCTCCACTTCGGCTTCCTCGACGATCACGGCTGTCTTGATCTCGCTGGTGGAGATCATCTGGATGTTGATCTTCGCCTCGGCGAGAGCCTTGAACATCTTCGCGGCCACGCCGCTGTGGCTGCGCATGCCAATGCCCACGACGCTGACCTTCGCGATGCCGCTCTGCGTGCGGAGCGTGGCCTTGTCGCCGAGATTGGGAACCACGGCCTTCAAAGCGGTTTCAGCTTTCGGCAGATCGGCCGCACTGAGCGTGAAAGAGATGTCCGTGATGCCGTCAAAACTCACGTTTTGCACGATCATGTCGATCGTGATGTTGGCCTGGGAGATGGCACCAAAAATGGCGGCGCTGATGCCAGGGCGGTCGGCCACGTCATCAATGGTGACCTTGGCTTGATTGCGTTCGAGGCTCACGCCGCGCACGACGACGGATTCCATGCCGGGGGTTTCTTCTTTCACGAGGGTTCCGGGGTTGTTGTTCATGCTGTTGCGCACTTCAAAGCGCACACCAAATTTGTTCGCAAACTCGACTGAGCGGCTCTGCATCACCTTGGAGCCGGAGGAGGCCATTTCGAGCATCTCTTCATAGCTGATCTCCTCGATCTTCCGCGCCGTTTTGACCACACGAGGATCGCAGGTGTACACGCCATCCACATCGGTGTAGATCTGGCAAAGGTCCGCCTTGATCGCGGCGGCCATCGCGATGGCCGTCAAATCGCTGCCACCACGGCCCAGCGTGGTGATCTCGCCGCTCGCGGTCTCGCCCTGGAAACCGGCAAGCATCACGATATTGCCTTCATCGAGCATCTGCTTCACCGCATCCGGCGTGATGTTCACGATGCGGGCCTTCGTATGCACGCGGTCGGTCGAAATGCCAGCCTGCGCCCCGGTGAGGGAGACCGCCTTGCCGCCGAGGGCATTGATCGCCATCGCGGTGAGGGCGATGGTCGTCTGCTCCCCCGTGGCGAGAAGCACATCCATCTCACGCTCGACGGGCTCACGCTCGGGAGAGACTTCTTTCGCCAGCTTGATGAGATTATCCGTGACGCCGGACATGGCGGAGACAACGGCCACGACTTGATTGCCAGCACGCTGCGTCTCCAAAATGCGGCGGGCGCAATTGCGGATGCGTTCTGGATTGCCGACGGAGGTGCCGCCGTATTTCTGCACGATGAGAGCCATGCTGGGGGTTGGGGAAAGGGCGGCGAAAATGGCACGCCGCCCCCCCTGCGCAAGCCCGAAGTCTCCTCAATTCATTCCCATGAAAACAAACAACCCGCAGCCTTGCGACTGCGGGTTGTTAAATCCGATTCAGGAAAGCTGATTACAGCGACTTCTTGAGAGCGGCGGAAGGCACGAAGCGAACGGACTTCGAGGCCTTGATCTTCATCGAGGCGCCGGTCTTTGGATTGCGGCCCGTGCGGGCTTTGCGGCTGATGGGCTTGAAGGTACCGAAGCCGATGAGCTGAACGGGGCCCTTCTTCACGCCTTTGGCGATGGAGTTGAGGACGGCTTCAAGAGCGTCGCCAGCGGCACGCTTGGAGGTTTCGCCGCCGAGGGCTTTCTGCACTTGTTCGATGAGTTGAGCTTTGTTCATGATAGAGGAGTGGATGTATGTTGGTTGCTGCTCCCAGCCTTTATTTTTGCGGGATTGTGACGATCTATGACTTGTTACTCACTGTTCCGTCAAACATAAAAATCTCGCCATGCCCACCGAAAACCCCGCGCAAAATTTGAAAAAATTCTTGCTTCCCGATACCGCCCCCTGCGTTCATCCCAGCGCTTTCATCACTCCAGGGGCCGTCGTGCTCGGCGCGGTGGAGATCGGCTCCGAGTCCAGCGTGTGGTATTCCTCCGTCCTGCGTGGCGACATCAATCGCATCGTGCTGGGGCATCAAACGAACGTCCAAGACGGCTGCGTGCTTCACGTGAGCGATGATTTTGCCTGCGTACTCGGCGATCGCGTCACCGTGGGGCATCGCGCTGTCGTTCACGCCTGCACCGTGGGTGATGAAGTGCTCGTGGGCATGGGCGCGATCATTCTCGACGGCGCACAGATTGGCCCGAGATGCATCATCGCCGCCGGAGCGCTCGTGACGAAAGGCTCGGTCATCCCGGAAGGTTCCCTCGTCGTCGGTGCTCCCGCCAAGGTGGTGCGGTCGCTGACTCCGGAGGAGATGGCTGCCAATGCCAAACTAGCCCTGAAGTATGTGGAGCTCTCCCGCCGCTATCTGGATCTTGGCCTGCAAAGGGACGCGTGAAGCAGAAAATGCACACGTCATTTGCCATCCGCCTCCGTAGCGATTTAATCACGGCATGAACACAGAAGTCGTCGAAGTGCAGGTGCGCGCCGTTTTGCCTTTGGAGGGCAGTTTTGCCGTCTTCCTCGGCAACACGGAAAAAGTCTTCGTCATTTATGTGGATGAAACCGTCGGCGCAGCCATCTCGATGTTCATGCGGGGCGTGAGTAAAGAGCGCCCGCTGACCCACGATCTCGTCGGCCACATCCTGATGGCCTTTGGCGCCAAGGTAGAGCGCATCATCATCAATCATGTGAAAGGCAGCGTCTTTCACGCCCGCCTCATCATCACCGCCGAGAACGAGCTCCATAACAAAAAGCTCGTCGAGCTCGACGCTCGCCCCAGCGATAGCATCGCCCTCGCCGTGCAGCAAAACGCGCCCATCTACGTTGCCGCCGATGTCTGGCAGGCGGTGGAGGACATGACCGAGACGCTCGCGAAGATCGAAAAGCAGGGCCAGGAAGCCAAAGAGGCTGCCGCGGCGGCTGAGACCATCACAGAGGATGATGACGACATTGATGACGAGGACATCGCCGCGATTTCCGATGCGGATATCGATGCCATCGCCAACCAGTCCGGCATCAATCCGAACAGCGACACCTACGACGACGGCTACGGTGGCATGGATGACGATGATGACGAAGGGGAAGAGTGGAAGAAAGGCGGCTGAGGATCAATGAGTCCACAATGGGATGGAGCATGAGGGCACGCGCGCACTTCCTACCAATGCACCGACCATGCTCGGTGGCGCACCAAATCCAGCAGCAGCATCCATTTTCCATTCCCCGGTTCATCGGTGCCTGGCTTTTGATAGCTTCCCGCCATCAGAAGGTGCTGCTTATTTTCTCCCATCCGACGGACTGTTTCCACTTTCGGTAGTCCTTCTTCGCCAGCGATCAGAAGTGGGGCGCGGGCAATGAGGTTCGTCTCCAAGCATCGGTCATCGAGCATGCCGTATTCCTCGTTGCTGGCAATGTTGAGTGAATACTGGAGATTTCCATCCCCGGTCTGCTTGCAGATTAGATACGGATCTTGGGTCGGGATCACTTTTTGCGGAGGATGAACTTGTGCCTCCTCCTGTGGCTCCGGCGTAAAGTGCCAAGTCTCCGGCGGCGGCCAGACGCCGAGGTCCGTCCAAGTTGAAGAATTAGTCGCTGTCAGATTGACACCTTTTGCCGCATCTCCCACTGCCAATGGTGCCTTCTCCGGCGTTGCGAGGTAGCTGGACTCCACGACTTTCCACAAACTCCGCCACTTTTCCTGCTGCGGGTAATCACCGGCCGGGAGAACGATTTCCTCCGTGGGATGAACGGCATTGTCAGATCGTCCCATGCCACTGGCTACAAACGAACGTCCCGATAGAAGGTCAAACACACGAAGGGTCAGCGGGAGGAACCTAGGGGCCTTATCCGTATCGGCGGGAAGGTCCAACCACGGGGCGGTGCCCGATGTGATAACATACCGGTCGGTGAACCACGTCGCCGCAGATGGCCAAGCCCCATACATACCCTGGAAATAGAGCAGACGGCTCTCGCCGCCACGCAGATCATCCAGATAAACATTGATTCCATCATCTCCTTCGGTCGAATAGATTCCCTTCTCGTCCAACTGCCCGACGGTGACCGAAAATAGATTACCAGGGGAGCGCACAGCCCCACGAGGCAGATCAGAGGCTTTTGTTTTGCCTTCCGCCGCATGATCGACGGAGCCCAGCACATCAAAAGGATCGCGCTCAGCCCTTGCCTCAGTCCAGCCGAAACGCCTGCCTACTGGTGACGGCAAGAGGTTGTTCCCGCAGCCAAGAGCGTGGTTGTTGTTAATGTAATCATCGAGCCAGACTGGCATGCCCGGGGCGGATTCCGGTCCCTTCAACCACAGTATCCTTCCCGCCCCTCCACGCGGTGCAGTTTTCGAAGAAACCAAGCGTTGAACGGCAGGGCCGCCGTCGATCGGCAGAACTTCCCACGAGATGATTCCTTTCTCAGAATGTATCCAGTGCACCAAAGGCATTCGAGGAGTGATCCTCCTCACCTCGTCCAGGTGACTCCGCAAGGTTTGCGGGCGGATGCAAAGCACACTCGAGACATCACATGCCGACTGTTCGTAGTGAACGTTTTCCATAGGCCATGCCCACGATTCCTCCGGGGGAGTCGGAATGGAAGAGTCCACGAGAAAGACGACATCGCCATGCCGTTCGGCTAATTGCTTGCGAACTTGCCGGTGCGCCAGCGCACGCAGCTCCTCCTCACCAGTAAACGGGCCGTGAAATGGTTGCTTCACCGCCTTGGCTGCAAGCCAGACCAACTGGCCTTTCGCACCATCCTCGCCTCCGAACGAGTGTAGCGTGCTGGTGCCAGCATAGGAGGACCATGGCTCGGCAGGCAAATCACATCCCTGTCCCGATTGAGAACGGGTGGCTGAATCAAGGAGTGCAGGTTTGCAATCCAGAATTCGAACCGCCTCCGCAAAGGGACATGCCGCCAACGACACGATAAGATCCGGCTTCACTTGGGCGATGAGCCGGACCGTTTGCCCGATCTCCTTTTCCGTCCAGTTGAGAGAGGGAAGATAAACTAGCGACCACGCCTGCTTTCCCTCCTTAGCGACCGGCGGGACTGTTGATCCTTGCTGTCCATTGACCGAAATCGGCAGGGCAATGCAGGCGCAGGCAGTAAAAATGATCGCTTTCATGGCCATGATTTCGCTTTGTCTGCACATTATGCAGAAAATCGTTCTCGAAGGCAATAGGACTCTCCGTCGAGGGCGGTTGCGGAAAGGATTCACTCACCGCCGCATCAGCATCATCTTCATCTGTAGCGCCTCGGGGTGGTCTCGCTGGATCATGAGCGTCTTTTCGACGGCTTGCAGCGCTTCGGGGGCGCGGCCGAGCCTCGCGAGGATCGTGGCGCGTGCGTAGGGGATGGCGGGATCGCCGGGATTCGCAGCTTCACCGCGCAAAAGGGCCATCATGGCTCCTTCGGGATCGTTGAGGCTGTTTTTGGCAAGGCCGAGATTATACCAGGCACGCGCCAGCAGCGGGTCGAGGCGCACCGCCTCTTCCAGCGAGGCGATGACGGCTTGGATGTCGCCGGTTTCCGCGAGGGCGAGACCGAGTTCGTAATGATACTCGGCATGCTTCGGAGCCACGCGGATGGCATCGCGCATCTTTTGAATCGCCAGCTTCGTCTGGCCGGTGACACTGTGAACCATCGCGAGGTCGTGATGGAAGGGTGGCGAGTTCGGATCCCACAAAATGGCCTTCTCCATGTGTTCGATGGCCTTGGCGTGATTGCCACGGGCAAACCAGAACTGCCCCGCCTGCATCTGGCCGCTCGGTTGGTCGAGATTCAGCGAGAGCATGTGCAGCAAATCTTTGCCCGCAGACGAGTCGAGATTCAGCGAATCACGCAGCGCCCATGCGGCGGTGGAGCGCACACTGCGCACGGGATCATCCAGCAAGGGCTCGATCTGCGAGCGGATGCTGCCGCTGGGAGCCATCGCCTCCAACGCATGCACGGCGCTTTGCCGCACGAGCGGATGCGCATGCTGCAACTGCGCCGTCACCGCGCTCTGCACGCCCGGCTCGCCGATCCAACGCTCCAGCAGCACGCTCGCGCTGGCCTTCCAGTAAGGGATTTCATCGCTCGAAAGCAGCGCCACGAGGCCGTCGCGAGCCGAGTCATCGCCCTTGCGTGCTTTGGCGATCAAATCGGCGCGGATGCGAGTCTTGCGCTTCTCCATTTTCGGCCCCCACCATTTGTTTGAGGCCTCCAACGCCCAATCGGTCGTCTTGTCGGTGTGGCATTTGTTGCAAGCGTTTGGCACGCCGTGCTCCTTCGTGAGCCAGGGATCAGGAATGGTGAAGCCGTGATCATGCCGCGGATGCCGCTGCATGTACACCGTCTGCGGCATGTGGCAGTTGATGCATTGGTTTCCGGTGCTCTCGACACCGTGAAAGCTGTGCGCCTCCGGCATGATGGGAGGGGCATTGGGAAAACCTCCCGGCGTGTGGCAGCGCATGCAGAGCTGGTTGCCCGGCAGGATGGTTTTCATGCTGTGCATGTCGTGGCAGTCCATGCAGCGCACCCCGGCGTGATACATGCGGCTGCTCACAAAGCTGGCGAACTCGTAGTTCTCATCGCGGATCTGGCCGTCCGGATGGTAGGTATCACTGTGATCGACAATCGTGAGGTGATAGTGGTCCCAGAACGACTCGCCCGGCACGAAATCGCCCGTGATCTCGCCGCGCCGAGCATGGCAGCCTGCGCAGTTCTCGATCTGCTGGTCACGCGACCATTTGCTGAGCATGGGATCGCCCTTCTTGCCCGGATTCGCCTGCTGCCATTCGAAGTGCGACTTCATCGGCCCGTGGCAGGCCTCGCAGCTGACCGTCATCTCCGCCATCGAGGTATGGTAGCTGTCCTTGGCCACGTCGTAGTTTTTGCGCAGCCTTGTGTTGTGGCATGAAGCGCACATTTGATTCCACACCATGCCTCGACCGGTCCAGTGCCCCCACTCACCAGGCTTGCGATCCTCGTCGCCATACACATTGAACCAGTCTCCCTGGTGCGGATCAAAGCAGGCCTCCATCGTCTGGAGTCTGCCGCTGCCGCCATCGACCAAATACTGCCGCAGCGGATCATGCCCGATCACCCGCTCCACCTTGTAAGGCGCGATTTTATCTCCAAATCCCAACGCGGTGAGCACATACTCCGCGTCCTTTTTTGCCGCCTCGGTGGTCTGCGAGCCATGTTTGAAGGTCTGCGCCGGCACGAACGCCGCCTCATCGAGCTTCGCGTCCGGCTTCCGCTCCGCCAGTCCATGATGCGACTCCTTCCACTTCGCAAACTGCGCGGGATGACATCCCGCGCAGCTCATCGCTCCCGCATATTGCGCAAACACCGCCTTCTCATCCGGCATCACATAAGGCGCAGGAGCCTTTTTCACCGCCGCCACGGGCACCTCGGTGTATTCTTTGCCGCAGCTTGCCAACGAGATTGCCATGCAGAGGCAGACCAATCCCTTCCACCAAGGCTGGCTGGCTGAGTGAGCGGCGATTTTAGACATGAGTCAGCGAAGCTAGAGGCGGGCCGGATTCACTTCAAGACTTTGACGGAAGTCTTTGCAGAGATACGGCTGAATGAAACCGCTGCCGGTTTCGTTCTGAGGCGTCATGCGCCCCCTCGCCTGCCTTTTTCTCATCTCGTCCGCCTTCGCCGCTGATCTGCCTGATCCCGCCGCCGTCTCCACCGCCATGAAAAAGGCCGTGGCCTATGCTCATACGCATCTGGCCCGTGAAGGCGGCTATGCCTCGTCGTATGACAAAGAAGGCAAAATCGGCGAGGTGGAGCACGGTGAATCGCCCACGATCATCTCCATTCAGCCGCCGGGCACGACGACCATGGGGCTAGCGATGCTGCGAGCCTACCGGGCCACAGGCGACGATCTTTTTCTCAAGGCGGCCAGGGATGCCGCGGGGGCTTTGATGAAGTGCCAACTGGCCTCGGGTGGCTGGAACAGTGATTTCGACTTCGAGCTGGAGAAGTCTCAGCGCTATCACCTGCGCAGCCAATGGGAGGCGGGCGACAAGGAAACCGGGAAACGTCGCAATCTCTCCACCTTGGATGACAACAAGACGCAATCCGCCCTGATGCTGATGCTCGAAATCTCGAACGAGGCGGCTTTCAAAAGCGATGAGCCGTTGCAGAAGGTGAAGAAGTCGGCCTTCGATGCGCTATTGGCCGCGCAGGCTCCCTGTGGAGCTTGGCCGCAGCAGTTCGACGGCCCTGCCGATGCCTCCGCGCCGGTGACAAAAGCCAGCTATCCCGAAACCTGGAGCCGCACCTTTCCGAAGGAAAACTACACCAGCTACTACACCCTCAATGATGGCAACCTCAGCGAAATCGCCAAGGTGCTGACGCGCGGTTACGAGTTGGAAAAGGACGAGCGATATCTGGCCGCGCTGAAGAAGCTGGGAGACTTTTTCATTCTGGCGCAGATGCCGGAGCCGCAGCCCGTTTGGGCCATGCAATACAACCGTGACATGCATCCGGCTTGGGCGCGGAAATTTGAGCCGCCCTCCGTCACCGCTTTCGAGAGCCTGGAGGCCATGGAGACGCTCCACGATCTCTGGCTGCTCACGGGTGAGGACAAATACCTGGCCCCGATGAAAGCGGCACTCGCCTGGTATGAGCGCTCAAAGCTGCCGGATGGCACGCACGCCCGCTTTTATGAGCTGAAGACGAACAAGCCGCTCTTTTTTGTGAAAGACAACTACGAGCTGACTTACGACGATGGCAATCTCCCCACGCACTACTCCTTCAAAGACGACCGTCAGGATGACGTGGAAAAGTTCAAGGAACGCCTGGCCCAGCCTCGCGAGAAGCTCCTCGCCAAACTCGCCGGCCCTCAGTCGCCGAAGGAATGGATGAGCAAGGCCAAAGGCGCTGCGGACAAAGCTCGCCGGGCACTGGAGGCACTCGATAGCGAGGGCCGCTGGCTGAAAGACGACCGCATCGACGGCTCGGAATTCACCCGGAATCTCAATGCTTTAGCTTACTACCTCGATGCGGCTCGACAGGCCGCCAAGTAGGTCGTCTCAAAGCGAAACACCCGTGCCGGGATGCGTGCGGATGGCTTCCTCGGTGATCTTGATGGCCTGATCCTGCAACGCCTCGCCCAAATTTTGCTGCTGAAACTGCACGCGGCATTTTTTGCCATTGGCCTCAAAGCTCAGCCAGAAATCCGTGGACTTGATACGCTCGGAGGCGGCTTTCAAATCGTCCCAGCGATAGTTGTTCGTTCCAGTGCGTTGGATTTCCGTGAGGCCGCTGGCACTCAGAATGACCGAGTAGCCCAAGTTTCCCCAGCCGATCACGCCGAAAAGGAGTCCGCCGCCTGCCAACAGCGCACCGAGGACAATGTAATGTAGCACGGCCTTGATGCGGCCCCAGCCGGTGCCGTAGCCGTATTCGAGAGCGAAATATTTCACCCGGCCATACATCACAGCAACGAGGACAACGCCCGCGAGGATGAGCAGTGGCCCGGCCGCGAGAAAGCCCGTGGTATAGACAGGGCTCACGGTGAGGGTAATCTCGGCACCCACGGCCTTTCCGACCGTCAAGAATTCGGTGGGCGTGGGCAGCAAATCAGCGAGCAGAGGATGAAACGGAGGCATGAGCAGAAAAAACGGGATGCCGGGAGGCTATCCGCAGCTAGCATGCCCGGATTTCCCCCTTCGACAACCCTCCATCCAAGCATGTTTCAGACCGGCCAGAAAGTCGTGTGCATCAATGACGAGTTCGCCCCCTGGGTGTACGACCTCTACCGTGCCCTCCCCAAAAAGGACCACACCTACACCGTCCGCGCCATCGCCGTGGGCCGCTCGAATCCCAAGTTTGAGGTCAATGACGACGCCGAGATCAAGATGAAGGACGCGGATTTCGACATGCTCGTGCTCCTCGAAGAGCTCATCAATCCCGAGGACCCCCACTCCAGCGTGCGCCAGGAGCTTGGCTTCCGCGCCGAACGCTTCGCCCCCATGCTCACCGAAGATGTCGAAGAGGAAGCAGAGGCATGGGTCGATCCTCCCCGCCGCCGGGAGAAGGAGCTGGTGGAGATTTGAGGTTGGGAGATGGGCGCAAAGATCCGCAAAGCCAGCCGGTGATGAACCGTTTGTCTCTGCGTGAAGCTCTCGTCCCTCCCTCTCCTGTTTTTGGTCACTTCCAGCACGCTGTTCGCGGTCGATTTTGCCCGTGAGGTACAGCCGCTGCTGGCAGAGCACTGCCTCGAATGCCACGGTCCGGATGACTCCAAAGGCGGCCTGGTGCTCACCAGCCGGGAGTTGGCTTTGAAGACACTCAAAAGCGGAGCCCATGGCATCGTGCCGGGGAAGCCTGACGAGAGCGAGATGATCGCCCGCCTGCTCTCGACGGATCCCGAGGAGCAAATGCCGCCTCCGAAGCACCGCGAAAAGCATCCCGTGAAGTCGCGTGACATTGAGGTGCTCAAAAAGTGGATCGCCGAAGGAGCGAAGTTTGAGCAGCATTGGGCTTACAAACCGGTCACACGTCCGAAGGGCGATGGCATGGATGGCTTCATTCGCACCAAGCTGGCTGAAATGGGTCTTTCACCGTCTCCCGAAGCGGATCCCATCACTCTGATCAAACGCGCCACCTACGATCTTCATGGTCTTCCGCCCAAGCCTGATGAGGTGGATGCCTTTGTGAAGGCGTTTCAGGATCAGGAATCAGGAATCCAAAATCAGGAATACGAAGCACTCATCGACCGCCTCCTCGCCTCCGAACGCTTCGGGGAGCGCTGGGGCAGGCATTGGCTCGATATGGCACGCTACGCGGATAGCGATGGCTACGAGAAAGACCGTCCGCGTCCGGATGCGTGGCGTTTTCGCGATTGGGTGATCCGAGCCATCAATGAGGACATGCCATTCGATCAGTTCACCATCGAGCAGCTCGCCGGAGACCTACTGCCCGAGGCCACTCCGGAGCAGATCGTGGCCACCGCTTTCAATCGCCAAACGCTCACGAACACCGAAGGCGGCACGGATCAGGAGCAGTTTCGCATGGAAGCATGCATGGATCGCACCGAGACACTCGGCACCGTGTGGCTCGGCCTCACCGTCGGCTGCGCCCGCTGCCACACGCACAAATACGATCAGATCACGCAGACCGAGTACTACCAGCTCTTCGCCTACTTCAACAATGGTGACGAAGCGAACCGGCAGGTACCCACCTCACCCGCGGAGTGGGCGGCGTATGAAAAGAACAACGGCGATGCGGTGAAGAAGCTCATCCCGCTGCGCAAAGCCCTCGATGCCGCGAAGGCCGAGCTACCTGTGAAGCTGCCAGCCTGGGAAAAATCCATCCAAGATCGTCTCGTGAAGGCCACGGCGGCCAAAACAACGCAGAAGTTTGAATCGCTGCCCATCGCGGAAATGAAGGCCAAAGCGGCGAAACTCAAAAAGCAGCCTGATGGCTCTCTTTTAGCCGAAAACAAGGCACCGAAGACCGACAGCTACACCTTGAGCATCCGCAGCCATGCCAAGCCAATCAGCGCCTTGCAGCTCGAAGTGCTACCTGATGCTTCCCTGCCCTCTCAAGGCCCCGGTCAGAACAAAAACGGCAATTTCGTGCTCACCAAGCTCTCCGCCTCGATCGAGCAAAACAAGGTCCGCCGTGAGATCATGCTGCATTCGCCCAAGGCCGACTTCGAGCAGAAGACCTTCACCGCCGACAAAGTGCTCGATGCGGACGATCAAACCGGCTGGGCCATCTCCGGCAGCACCGGCAAGCAGCACACCCTCACGCTTCAACTCGCTCAACCGATCACTTTGAAGGCCGCTGAGACGCTGATGATCGAGTTGGAGCAAAACTACAAGCAGCTCGGGCATACCCTTGGCCACTTGCGATTGCTCGCTGCGAGCGAGGAGACCGAGGACAGCATCGCACCGGAGGCCGTGCGGAAGATTCTCAGTGAGGAACCGAAGCGCCGAAATCCCGTCGTGATCCAGCCACTGTGGGATTGGCTGGCGAAAGTCGATCCCGAGGTCGTGGCCGCGGACACCGCCTTGAAGCAAGCGGAAGCCAAACTGCCAAAGCCACCGCTCATGGACGTCCGCGTCATCACTCAGCGCACGAACAATCCACGCAAAACCAACCTGCTGCATCGCGGTGATTTCCTTCAACCTGCCGATGAAGTCACTCCGGGGGCCTTATCGACGCTTCCGCCACTCAAAGGCTCCTCGCGTCTCGATCTCGCCAAATGGCTCGTGAGTAAAAATAACCCGCTCACCCCGCGTGTGACCGTGAACCATTTCTGGACCCGACTTTTCGGCGAAGGCCTCGTGCATACCGTGGCGGATTTCGGCGTGCGTGGCGATGCTCCGACGCATCCCGAATTGCTCGATTGGCTGGCCGATGAGTTCATAAAGCAAGGCTGGAGCCGGAAGAAGATCCTCAAGACCATCATGATGTCGGCGACCTATCGGCAGAGTTCTGA
>CALSBJ010000033.1:0-63076 GCA_943373155.1 Akkermansia muciniphila
GGAGCCAGATGAAGGGCTGTCGGGGCAGATTCGCGAGATTGGTCTCCAAACGAGACTCCAGCAGCGGATCGCCACTCAGGATGGCCTGCGCGATCGTGAGCGTGTCTTGCGGCAAAGGTTCCGCAGGCAGCGGCGGCAATGATTTCGCATACGACATCGCCAACCATCGCCTCCACATCAACGAGGTGGTGTAAAGCAGGGCAAGGATAAGCAGAGAAAGGTTCATGAGTGGAGATGTTCCTTCTGCCATTCAATAAACCGCCGCACACCTTCCTCCAAGCTCACACTTGCCGGTCCCAGCACGCGGAGGCTTCGGCTGGCATCAAAGGTCTTGCTGCTGCTGAGCACCTCCACGCCAAAGCGGGTGATGGGCGGCTCCTTCCACGGCATAAACAGGCCAAAGACCTTCTCCAGCAGCCACGCCACGCGCATGGCCTTCGCCTTGGGGATGGCTCGCTTCACAGCGGGCAGGCCCAGACGCGCAAAAATGTCCGCGATGAAGGCCTGGATCTCCACGGGCTCATGATTCGTCAGATTGAAATCGCCCGTCGCGGCCGGGTGCAGCGCCGCACGCAGTATGTAGTCACACAACGTGTTGATGTAGATCAAATCACCCACCGCAGGCGACCCCGGTCGCGTGATGGAAATCATGCGTCCCTGCTGCGCGGCCCGCAGCAGCCGCGGAAACAGCACCGTATCACGTGGACCAAACACCGCTCGCGGCCGCAGCACGCAGCACTCGCCGGAAAAGCCACGCGCGACCTCCTCGCCCTCGTATTTCGTCTGCGCATACGCATTCACAAAGGCCGGCCCGATGGGTGACTCCTCCGTGATGCCGAGTTGGTCTCCCTCGCGATAGAACACCGAGCTGGAGGAAATGTAGATCAGCTTCCGCACTTTCTGCGCTTCGCAAAACGCCACCACATGCCGCGTCGCCAGCACGTTCTGCCGCCGAAACTCCGCCAAACTGCCCCACGGCGACGAACGCGCGGCTGCATGGATCACCACCTCAGGCGACCAGTCCAGCCGCAGCGGCTGCGTAAGGTCCGCACGGGTATAGCCGGGCAAATCCATCGCCCGCCGCCCCAGCCCGCGAATCTCCACGTCCTCCCGGCCCGCATACTGCCGACAGAACGAACTGCCGACAAAGCCGGAGGCACCTGTGATGAGGATTTTCGTTTTCATGCGGGCTTCGTGATGCAGCGGATGCGCTTCTGCTTCTCCGAGGGTGGCTGGTCGGTCCACGGTTGAAAATCAAACGTGGGCCGTTGGAGCTTCAACCCATCGATGAGGGCCTCCAGCGCGGCCTGCACGGCCTTTTCATCGCCCTTCATGAGTTGCACCTGCCAGCGCAGGCCGTGTTGCTCGATCCGGTAACGCTCCACCGGCTGCGTGTAGAGAGCCTGGCGCAGAACGTCGGGAAAAACCGGTGAGAGACCACCAAGGGCATCGCGCAGCCACAGCACCTCCTCGGCGCGGCCTTCGATTTGCTTCAGCGTCCTCGTTGGGCGTCCACAGGGACAGGGCGTGGGATCGAGCCGCAGAATGTCGTCCAGCCGATGCCGCACGAACCACTGCGACTGCCGCGAAAAGTCGGTGATGAGCGGATAAAAGCGCTCATGTGCCTCATCCAGCCACTCGGGCTCGATGTGCAGCGATTCTTCATTGAGGTGCATCCGACACTGTGAGCAGGTGCAGCCGAGAAAACCCTCCGCCGCTTGGTAAATCTGCGCCACAGGCACACCGAAGGCTTTTTCGATCGCTGCGCTGTCCTTGGCGTCTAGCACCTCCGCGACGGAGATGACCTGTTTCGGTCGCACACGAGCGCAGCGGGCCAGCTCGGCCAATACCGTCGCAGGAGCCACCAGGACCTGCGGGCGATAGGTTTCGAGCCGAGTCACCAACTCGCCCAAAGGCTGCGTGAGGTCAAAGTACTCGAACTTCACCCGCAGGCTCGAAAGCGTGGTGTAGAGATTGCTGCTCGCCCGCAGAAAAAAGGCGATCCGCAGCGGGGGCGCGAAGAAGTTCCAGATTTGCAGCAGCGAAGCCGTGCTCAGCATCCGCGCCAGCATCTGCCCGGCCCAGCGGCAGCGGTCTGCACGGCCCACGAGGAAAACTTGCCGCGCTCCGGAGGTGCCGGATGAAAAACCCACCGTGATCCCCCCAGGCAGCTGAGGCTTGAAGTCACGCTCCTGCTCCGCCCGCAGCGCCACGGCAGTCGCCTGCTCCAGTGTGATGCCGTGGCGGTTCAGCTCGGTGAAATGCTCCAGGAAAACGCTTTTCGTCATCACATCCGCAAAACGTGGCGCTTCCGCCATGAAACGCCGCAGCCGCTCCTCGCGATCACGCGGCGCTGGCAGCCAGCGTGTGGCGATGAAGTGCCAGAGGATGAGCAGACGCTCAATCACGCTGAATCCTCCGGCTGCCGCCCAGCTCACGCCACGTCGTGATGCAGTGGGACGGGATGATCCGCGGCGCATCTGGCGAAAGATGTCGCGCGCGCAGTTTCGCAAAGGTGGCGTCGTAGGCTGCGCCATCATCAAAAAGCAGATAAGCCAGCCGCGAGGGCGTCTTGTCGCGGATCAGCCCCTCGATCTTCCAACAGGCGTCACCGATGAGAAAAACGGGCTCCTCTGCCTGAAACGCCACACCGAGCTGCGAGGCCGCATGACCCGGCAGATCAATTCCGAGCAGGCTGCCATCGCCCAGCAGGTCATGCGCGGCATCAAAGGGCCTCCACGCGGCCGGGAGCGGCAGTTGCGGCATCGTTTCAGCATACTGAAGACGCTTTTCGATGTCCTCCGGCAGCAGCTCACGTAGATAGGCACGACGCAGGCGGCCCACGCGACCTTTTCGCTCACACAGCGCACGCTCGGCCCGTGTCGCGATGAATTTCGCCTGCGGAAAATCACGCAGACCTGCCACATGGTCCGCATGAAAGTGCGAGATGAAGATCGTCTCGATGTCAGAAGCACGAATGCCGCGTGATTCGAGCTGCGTGAGCAGTTCTTCTTCGGGAGGCAGCGTCACCGGCGTGATCAGGCGGTAGAGGCACTCCGGGAAGCGCCGCGTGGCTTCATTGAAGTACCGCGAGTAGCCTGTGTCATACAGCATCAGCCCACGCTGTGGATGCTCGATCAGCCCGACCAGCGCGGGAAAGTCGATCGCACGCCGACCACCACCACGCAGCGCCGCGCACTCCGGGTGCTGGCAATGACCGACCTTCAGCAGATCAAACTTCACACGGATGGAAAAGGGCTCGCTCATGTCAGTAAGTGAAAACAATGCCACCGATGGAGACACCCGCACCCGTGCCCAACAGCAGCGCCTTTTGCCGACGCTGCAAACCATGCCGGTGAATCGCGAAGTGCAGAGCTGTGGGCAGCGAGGCGCCGACTTGATTCCCGAACTCGCCAAACACATCCACCATGCGTCCGTCATCAAAGGTGAGCATCTTCGCCACGTGATCCAGCGCCTGTCGGCTGGCCTGGTGGGGAATCATGAGTGCCAGCTCCGCATTCGTCACACCGGCATCCTTGAACAGCGCCTCGACAAACTCGGGCAGTTCCCGCGCCACCAGCGCAAAAAGCGGACGGCCACGCATCTCGAACAACGCCTCCGAATGCTCGGGAAAGCCACGCCGGTGAAAACGCGAGCCCCCGGAGCGGATCTGGCAAAACTCCACGCCCTCCGGCAGCGTCACGCTACGAACCGCATAAATGCGTGATTCGCCATCACTTGGCCCCAGCACCACCGCTGCCGCGCCATCGCCAAAGATGCCGTTTTCGCGGAGGTTTCGGTAATCCGTGGTGAACGAGGAGATGTCCGCCGAGACGATCACCACCTTCGAATAACGGCCCGTCGTGATCGCGCTGCTCATGAGGTCCAGCGCATGCAAAAAGGATAAACAACTCGCTCCCACATCCAGCGTGGCCACGCGATGGGTGGTAGGCTTCATTTCGGATAACACCATCGCTGCATTGTAAGGCAGCGCCTGATCCATGGTGGCGGAGGCGCACACCAGGCAGTCGATTTCCTCCCACCTCATGCCCGCATCAGCCAAGGCTGCTCGCACCGCCTCCGCCGCGAGTTGCGAGGCCGTTTCATGCACCGCCGTGTGCCGTTTGGCGATGCCCGTGACTCGCTCTGACTCGCCCGCTGGCAAGCCCAGCCGCGCATCCAGCTCCGCGGCCGTCAGCACCACCTCCGGCACGGCCACGCCAGTGCCTGCGATGCGGACGAGGTATTCAGATTTCATGCGCCCCATGCAACGCCGCGCTGGCGCGGCATCAAGACGCATTTACTGCTGCCGCATGCTCACCGTCCACTTCGCTGTCACTTGGTTCATCGTCGGCCTCATCTGGGTCATCCAGATCATCGTCTATCCGCAGTTCCTGCGCGTCGGCGCGGCGGAGTTCCGCGTGTATCACTTCTCCCACTGCCTGCGTATCGGCTTCATGATCGTGCCGCTGGTGCTGATCGAGGCGGGATCGGCGGCGTGGTTGCTCTACGAAGGTCTGCGGAGCGTGCCGTTTCTCATCAGTCTGGGCATGATTCCGCTGATCGGCCTCAGCACAGCCTTCTGGCAGGCCCCTATGCATACACAACTGATGCAGGGCAGACACGATGACGTGATCCGGCGACTGATCCTGACGAATTGGGTGCGTACACTGGCCTGGACCGCACGAGGAGTTCTTTTATTCGTGGTGGTGCATTAGCGGCCATTCGATCTCGGTCTCACCGTGCATGACCTCGGCGAGGATGGGCACATCGGGCAGGAAGTGCTGCAGAACCATGCGGTTGCTGATGCTGGCAGGGTCTCGCTCGTCGTGAACTTGGTTTAAAATAAGGCCGGCGCAGGTGAGGCCACGCGCCTGGATGTTTTTGACGGTGAGCAAGGTGTGGTTGAGGCAGCCGAGCTTGTTGTTTACCACGACGATGACGGGCAGAGCCAGGCGCTGGGCGAGATCGGCCATGGTGGAGAATTCATTGAGTGGCACTTCCCAACCACCCGCACCTTCAACGAGGACATGCTCGTGCCGTGCTGCGAGGGCGTGAAAGGCAGAGACGAGCTCGGTGACATCAAAACGGCGGTTTTCCATCATCGCGGCGGCGTAGGGCGCGGCGGGGATTTTGAGCCAGACGGGGTTCACCTCGTCCAAAACGAGCCCCGATGGGCTATGGCTGGCATTAAGTAGGTGGATGGCATCGTCACGCGAACCGCAGACGAGCGGTTTATAGCCCGCGACGGATTTCCCGAGGCGTTTGAGGGCTTCCAGCAAGAGGCAGGTGACGTAGGTCTTGCCTGAATCGGTATCCGTGCCGGTGATGAAGTAGTGCGCGGGCATTTTGGACTACTGAAGGCGGTCGATGCGCACGCGGCAGATCCCCTGGGCACGGGTGAGGCCGATGGCATCGGCTGCTTTAGGAGTCAGGTCGATGATGCGGCCGCGGATGTAGGGGCCGCGGTCATTGATACGCACGACGACCCAGCGACCGTTGTGGACGTTGGTGCAGCGGACGAGGCAGCCGAGTGGCCAGTGGCGGTGGGCAGCGGTGAGCGCATGGGCGCTGAAGCGCTCGCCGCTGGCCGTGTGGTGATCCGTGTAAAGGGAGGCAATACCTTGCTGGGTATCCACAACGATTGCGGCGGGCTTTGATGCCGCCGGCTTGGGGGCAGGAGATGAGCAGGAAGAGAGGAGGAATCCGAGGGGGGCTGCCAAAAAGCAGAAAACCGAATGACGGCTGATCGCCGTCATTCGGGACTGATTTTTCATGGTGGAGCTTGATCTGATCATTTCTGCGCGGCGGTATCTTCCGGATGGATGAGACCGTAATCGCCATCTTGGCGGCGGAAGAGGATGGCGAGCTTGTGATTCTGCTGATCGTGGAAGACCACGAAGGAACGTTGGCTGATCTCGAGATCGACGATGGCCTCATCGGGGAAGAGCGGACGGATTTTGTAGGACTCCTCGTGGACGTAGGCTGGCGTGACGTGCTCCTGCTCGCCCTGGTGAACGGATTCCTCGTGAATGACGTGCTCCTGGATGTGGCGGATGGAGCCGTCTTTGCGCGGGCGATGGCTCTTAAGCAGACGTGTCTTAAATTTCCGCATGCGGCGGGCGATCTTGCTGATGCTCTCGTCGATGGAGGCGTAGATGTCCTCGGTGGTGGACTTCACTTCAATAACGATGTGATTGGCGCAGAAGAGGATGATCTCAGCCATCTGGCGGTGGTGCCCCTGCACGTCGAGAATGACTTTGGCCTCAATGATGCGCGGGTAGTCGAGATGGAGGCCCTCGATTTTCTTGTGCGCATACTCACGAATGGCCTGAGTGATCTCGACGTGGCGGCCAGTGACGATGATAGGGAGGTTGACGTTGTGGACTTGCATGGTGGTTTGGGGTTTAAAGATTGCTGTTGCGCTTTGGAATATTCGATGTTGGACGCTGGATCTTCAAGAACGGGTTACATGGAGAAGTCCTGACCCAGATAGAGACGGCGAGCCTCGTCGTCGTTCACGAGAAAATCCTTCGTGCCATGGCGGCGGACTTTACCTTCAAAGATGAGATAGGCTCGGTCCACGATGTTGAGGGTCTCGCGAACGTTGTGATCGGTGATGAGGATGGCAAGGCCGGCCTGGCGGAGCATGCGGATGATCTCCTGGATCTCACCAACGGCGATGGGATCGACGCCGGAGAAGGGCTCGTCGAGCATGAGCAGCTTGGGCGAGGTGACGAGGCTGCGGGCAATGGTGAGGCGACGCTTTTCACCACCGGAAAGCGTGATGGCGAGGTTATCGGCGACATGGTCGATGCCAAATTTTTCCATGAGGGACTGTGTCTGCTCGACGGCTTCGGCACGGGTGTAGTTCTGCGTCTCCATGACGCCGAGGATGTTTTCGCGAACGGTGAGGCGGCGGAAGATGGATTCCTCCTGCGGGAGGTAACCCATGCCGAGCCGTGCCCGCATGTACATGGGCTGGCGGGTGGCGTCATTGCCATCGAAGAGAACTTTCCCGCCATCGGGCTGAACGAGGCCCACGATCATGTAAAAGGTAGTGGTCTTACCAGCACCGTTTGGGCCGAGAAGGCCGACAATCTCGCCTTTTTTGACCTCAATATCCACACCATTGACGACGGTGCGGCCGTCGTAGATTTTTTTCAGGCCCTCGGTGTGCAAAAGCATCTCGCCATCCGGCACCGTGGTGCCATTGGACATGCTGGAGGAGGTTTTGACGGAGCTTTCGGACATCGTTCGCGGCTCAGGGACGTAAGGGGGCGGCAGGCGCAGGGACAGGTGGCTGGGAGTCGGGCGCTGCGGCAGCCTTTTCATCGATCAGGGTCGTGCGGAAGACACCACCATCAGCCTTGAGACGGCCAGCCTGATCAATGACGATGACGCAGCGGGGATCCGTGGCTTCGAGAAGCTTGCTGCCACGCTGGACGGAGGGCCAGCCGCGCAGAGTGATATTGCCCGTCTTGCCTTCGTAGATGGCCACTTCGTTGCAATGGCCGATCTGCAGTTCGCCGTTCTCGTCGAATTTTTCGATGGTGACCATGGTGCCGCGTGCGTAGGCGATCTCGATGCCGCTATCCTCACCGCCAAGAGCTGGACTACCGGCGGCTTTTTTCTCGGTGCGTGAGGCGAGGATGTCTCCATCGCCAGACTTGGGCGCTTTCTTTTTGCCATCGGCGCCTGTTTTTTCCTTCTCCATGTGGATTTCGAGTTCCTCGCACTCGATGTAGGCATTGGGGTGGCGGGCGCGGACGTTTCCGCGGTAGATGCCGATGCCGGTATTGGCATCAAAATAGGCGGATTTCGTGGCGGTGATCTCGGTGCGACCGGCCTGGGTCTGTCGGGCGGATTGCGGATCATCGAGAAGCAGTGGCTGGAGTCTCTGCGGCAACGGTCCGACGGGTGGAGCGGGGGCTGCGGGACTGGCGATGGCCGAGGCGGGGGTGGCGGGAGGTGTCTCGCGGCTCTGCATGGCTCCCTGCACGGTCTGGACGGCTTTTTGGCGGATTTCGGCCGCTTTTGAGCCAGTGGCCAAATCCTGGGCTTTTTTCTTCAAATCATCCGGCAGGGCCTCCATGGCGGCGCGAGCGGCAGCTTCGGCTTTTTGACGCGTTTCGTCGGAGACCTTGTCCTTGTTGCCATCGATGGCTTTTTTGAGTGAATCGATGAGCGTGGTTTTTTTCGTTGGTGGCTCGGCGGCAGGCGTCTGCGCAGCCAGGCTGCCCGCAGAAAGCGAGAGCGCGGCGAGGCAGACGATCAGGACGAGGCGGATCATGGTTTGGTGGGCTTTTCCTCGCTGCTTTTGGCCTTGGTGTCAAAGATGACCATGCGGATGTTTCCCTCCATAAGGCCGCGGTTCGTGGTGGTATCGAAGATGAGGTTATCTCCCTCAATGACAAAATCCTGGCGGCTCACGCGGCCACGCTGCGTGCTGCGCAGGGTGGAGGAGGTCATGTTGTAAAAGGCGGTGGTGAGGTCGATGCGCAGGTTTTTGCCAGACTCAGCGCCGAACTGCTCAAACACAAAGCCCTCCGCATAGAGACGCTCACCATCCACTCGGCGAACGACATCGGCCGTCATGAGCGAGGTGCGGCGGCCAGTGGGATCAAAGGAGGGGAGCACGGCTCCAGTGTTTTCCACACCGAGGGGGATGTTTTGCGAAAGCACGCTGGCAAGGCTGCTGCTGGAGGTCTGGGCCTTTGCCAGAGCTAGCAGGCAGGTGCAGAGAAGGACGGCGAGGAGGCCGACACGCCGGTGGCGCTTAGTCGATGGAGCGGGTGATGGCATGAATCTGACGCAGGGATTCGACGACGAAAGCGATCTGAGAAAGCGGGATCTGATTGGGGCCATCGGACATGGCCTTGGCAGGATCGGGATGAGTCTCCATGAAGACACCATCGCATCCGGCGGCCACAGCAGCACGGGCGAGGACGGGAGCGAGCTTGCCATCGCCCCCTGTGGCAGTTCCAAGACCACCCGGACGCTGCACGCTGTGCGTGGCATCCATCACGACACGGTAGCCGAGCTCCCGCATCCAATAAAGCGATCGCATATCGGCCACGAGGTTGTTGTAGCCGAAGGTGGTGCCGCGCTCGGTGAACATGAAATTCGAACAGTCGGCGGCGGCGAGCTTGTCGGCGATGTTTTTGACATCCCACGGGGCCATGAACTGGCCTTTTTTGACGTTCACCGCCCGTCCGGTCTCGCCAGCGGCCACGATGAGATCCGTCTGGCGGCAGAGAAAGGCGGGGATTTGTAGCAGGTCGATGTGCTTTGCAGCTTGGCGGGCTTCTTCGGGTGTGTGGACATCGGTGGTGACGGGCACGCCATACTTGGCACCGACTTGAGCGAGCAAAGCGCAGCCGTCCTCACAGCCGATGCCACGGTAGGAGGACATGGCGCTGCGGTTCGCCTTGTCGTAGGACGCTTTGAAGATCCAGCGCCAGCCGTGAGGACGAGCGAGGGCGTCTAGCTTTTCGGCGATGTCCCAGATGAATTCTTCGCTCTCGATGACGCACGGCCCGAGCATGAACACAGGCTCCACGCCATCCATCGTCACTGAACCAATCTGCACCGCCGGAAGATCAAACATCCCTGGAAAAAGTTAAAGAGTTGAGGTGGCGGCGGAAGAGCCGCCGCGCTGGCAAAATCCTAGCCGCTTCAAAGGCGATGACAACGCCTTACTTCTTCGCCGCCTCGTCACGCTGCTGGACGTAGGCCTCACGTGCGGAGATGTAGGGATCGACGGCCTCTTTCGTGGCGGCATCGTACTTTTCAAGCTGGTCAGGCATGGAGCGAAGGGTGTTCGCAGGCGGCGGAATGAGCATCCAATCGTGGTTAGCATTGCTGCCGTGGAAGTAGAGGCCGTAGTTCGGCGGGTTCAGCGCATAGTCGCCAGCCAGACCGACGATTTCGCGGGCGCTGCTGGGGCCGAGCAAAGGCAGGACGATGTAGGGACCGTGACCGATGCCCCACTTCGCCAGCGTTTGCCCGCTGTCCTCGGCAGGAAGGTCGGCGATGTCAGGCACCTTGTCCGAGACACGCAAAATGCCGCCGAAACCAGCGACGGTGTTGACGAAGAATTTCTTCGTTTCGAGGCCAGCACGCTGGCCTTTGCCCTGAAGCACGCAATTCACCACACGGACGGGGTATTTGGCGTTTTCGAAGACGTTATCGACGCTCTTGCGGAAGAATTTCGGCAGGATCTTTTCATAACCCTTTGAGACGGGACGGAAGATCACGGTGTAGAGGCCGTCATTGAGCCAGAAAGTGGCGCGGTTGAGCTTTTCCAGCGGATCGGAGACCTTCGTCGTGCTGCCGTAATCATCGAGCGCATCGGTGGCCTCCACCGTCATCGGTTTGTCACCCGCCTTGGGCTTCTTGGCGGCCAGATCGGCATTCACCGCCGCCTTCGGCGTGGCGCAGGAGGCGAGCAAAGCGGTAGCGAGAGCGAGCGTGAGGGTCTTTTTCATGACTGCTTGGATACGGACTGTTCGAGGGATTTGATCACGGCATCAGCACCGCCCTTTTTGTAGGTGGCATCAAGCTGGGAACGGTAATTGGCGATCATGCTCACGCCTTCGATCACCACATCGGTGATGAGCCAGCCGGGCTGCTCCATGCGGTAGGTGACGGTGTATCGACTGCCTTTGTAAACCACCGTCGTCGGCACATCCACACGACCCGCCGCCGGCTCCGTGGCGGTGCGATACTGGATTTGCGGCGTCTGGCCGGGGGTGAACTTGTTGCTGTAGGTGCGGATGACGAGCGTGGTGAAGAGCTGCGTGGCCTTCGATTTCTGCGCGGCATTGAAGGTGTTCCAACCTGGGCCGACGGCACGCCGCGTCATCGTTTCAAAGCTGATGTTTCGCTGGAGGAGCGGACGTACATTCGTGGCGATGGCCGCTTTGCTGCCTGAGCTGTTCGCGACCGCGAGCACCTGATTCACGGCTCCTTGGAGTTTTGACTGCGCCTCAGCCGTGGCGGCGGAGGTGATACCCGGAAGGACCAGGCAAGCCATGGAGAGGATGAAAAAGGTGCGAGAAATCATGGCGGAGGTGCTGGAGCCTGTTGTGGCTCTGACTCTGCCCCCTTGTCAACACTTCCGAACGCCATTTTTCCGATGAGCGACTCCAGATCGACCGACGATTCGGTGTCCACAATGCGGTCGCCAGGTTTCAAATACGTCTCATCGGCACCGGGAGCGATGGCGATGAATTTGTCACCGATAAGGCCGGTGGTCTTGATCGAGGCGATGGTATCGGTGGGCAGTTTTAGATGCGAAAGCACCCGCAGCGAGACGATGGCGGTGAAGTCTGCCGGATCGACGCGAATGCTTTCCACGCGACCCACCGGCACGCCCGCGACGACGACATTGCCCCCTTTGCTCAGGCCGCTGGTGTTCGTGAAGCGTGCCTCGATGACATAGGTATCACCGCCAACGAGGGCACCCGCGCCGAGCTGAATGGTGAGCCAGGCGATGGCGGCGATGCCGATGGCGACGAAGAGGCCGGCAAGGAGTTCGAGCTTGGTGGGTTTCATGAGGCATCGGTGGTTTGACGAAGCGCGGCCACGCTTTCTCGCAAGGCGGCGGCGCTATCGCGGAAGGAACTGACGACGGGGTCGGTGGAGGTGGTGAAAGCGGTAGGAGCGCCTTCGAAGAGCATTTGGCCGCTGTCGAGCAAGGCCACGCGATCGCTGGCGATGAGGGCCTCATCGAGATCGTGAGTGACGACGACGGCGGTGAAGCGAAACTGGCGCTGATACTTCAAAATCATGGTGAAGACCGCGTTGCGCCGCAGCGGATCGAGACCAGCGGTGGGCTCGTCAAAGAGCACGAGCTCGGGTTTCGTCACGATAGCCCGGGCGAGCGCAAGGCGCTTCTGCATGCCGCCGGAGAGCTGTGAGGGGTAACGGTCGTGATGGGCGTCGAGCTCGAGCTGCTGGAGGGCTTCGAGGCTGCGCTGGCGGATTTCAGTGTCGGAAAGGTTCGTGGTCTGCTCCAGCGGCAGGGCGACATTTTCCAGCGCGGTGAGTGAATCGAAGAGCGCGTTGCTTTGGAAGAGAAAACTGCACCGGCGGCGGAAATCAGCGCGGGTGGTGGCATCGAGGTCTTTGCCATCGAAGCGGATGCGGCCCGCATCCGGCGTGACAATGCCGGCGAGGCATTTCAGCAGCACGGATTTGCCGGTGCCACTGCGTCCCAGCACGGTGACGAGGCTGCCTCGGGGCACATCAAGCGAGGCCCCCGAGAGCACGATGTTGTCATCGAAGCGCTTGTGAAGCGATTCGATGCGCAGCAGCGGCTCGGAGGTGTCGGTCATCGGTGAAGCAAGAAAGAGGTGATCACGTCATCGAGGGCCAGCACAAGCACGCAAGAAAGCACGACGGCGCGTGTGGTGGCGGCGGAAACGGCGCGGGCACCGGTGCCATGGCCGAGATGCGCATAAAAGCCCTGATACGAGCACATGGCGATGGTGATGAGGCCGAAGGTGCCCGCTTTGACGAAGCACTCGGTGAGATCGCGGGCCTCGACGGCCTTTTCGACGGCGGACCAGTAAACACCTGGCTCCAGGCCGAGCATGGCGGAGCCGGATAAATAACCGCCGTAGAGCCCGATGAGCACGAAGAGAGCGGTCTGCATCGGGAAGACGATCAATGCGGCGAGCAATCGCGGCGTGACGAGATAGCCTTCGCTGCTCACGCCCATCGTTTCGAGAGCGGCGATCTGCTCGGAATTCCGCTGAATGCCGATTTCTGCCGCGAGAGCGCTTCCAGCCTGCCCCACGAGCATCAAGGCCGCGAGCACCGGGCCGAGTTCACGCACGAGACTGAGCGAGACGAGCGCCCCGAGCAGGCTTTCCGAGCCAAAACGGTTCAAAACATAGTGTCCTTGAAGCCCGAGCACCAAACCCGTGAAAATGCCCACGATGAGGATCACCGGAAGGCAACGCGTTCCCTGCTCAAAAATGGCCCGCAGGAGCCTGCGGGGCAGTCTGCGAGTCTTCGGCACCGCCGCGAACGAACGCACGGTAAAGCTCGCCATGCGCCCCATGCCGCCCAGAAGCCGTAAAAAAGGTCTGCCGAGGGCTGCGAGCATGAGGAGCGATAGAGCGCGTTACTGGGAATCTTTGCTCACCTTCTCCAACAAGGCATCGACAGCGGCTTCCTCGGGATCGGGGGCACGTTCGGCGGCGGAGAATTTGAGGCGCTTCATTTCGGCATCGTAGGTGATACTCACCTTGTCGCCTTCGCGAATGTCTTCGCGGAGGAGATGCTCGGAAAGCGGGTCCTCGATATGCTTCTCGACCGCACGGCGCATCGGACGGGCACCGTATTGCGGGTCGTAGCCTTCCTTGATGAGGAATTCGCGAGCCCCTTCGTCGAGCGTGATCGTGATGTTCTTGCTGACGAGGCGCTTGGTGACCTTCGTGACTTCGAGATCGACGATTTTGGCCAATTCAGGCTTCTCCAGCATGCGGAAGACGACCAGTTCATCGAGGCGATTGAGGAACTCAGGCTTGAAGTATTTCTTCGCGGCCTCGTTGATCTTGCCCTTGATGCCTTCGTTGTCGGCGCTGTCCTGCTGCATGGCCATGAAGCCAAGGCTGGTCTGACGCTTGATCTGCTCGGCCCCCACGTTCGAGGTGAGGATGATGATGGTGTTTCGGAAGTCGATTTTGCGACCGAAGTTGTCGGTCACCTGGCCTTCTTCGAGAATCTGAAGCAGAAGGTGCATCACATCCGGGTGCGCTTTCTCCACTTCGTCGAAAAGCACGACGGAGTAGGGCTTGCGGCGCACGGCCTCAGAAAGCTGGCCGCCTTCTTCATAACCGACATATCCAGGAGGCGCTCCGATGAGGCGGGAAGCGGTGTGCTTTTCCATGTATTCGGACATGTCGATCTGGATGAGCGAATCGGCGGTTCCGAACATGAACTCGGCGAGGTTCTTCGCGAGGAAGGTCTTGCCGACGCCAGTAGGGCCGAGGAAAAGGAAGGAGCCGATGGGGCGGCGCGGGTCTTTGAGGTCCGCACGAGAACGGCGCAGGGCCTTCGAGATGGCGAGAACAGCCTCGTCCTGGCCGATGACCTTGCCTTTGAGCTCCTCGCCCATGCGGAGAAGCTTTTGTGCCTCGGCCTGCTCCATGCGCTGAAGCGGCACACCGGTCCATTTCGAGACAACGGCCATGATGTCGTTCTCACTGACATCGACGATGCGCTCCTGGCTGGTATTCCGCCAGTTTTCGAGAACGTCGTCGTAGCGCTTCTTGGCGTTCTTCTCACGGTCGCGGAGATGCGCGGCCTGCTCGAAGTCCTGCTCTTTGATGCTGCCTTCCTTCTCGACGCGGATCTCTTCGATCTCGGCCTCGATGTCCTTCAACTCCGGCGGGCGGGTCATCGCGGCGATGCGGGCCTTCGAACCGGCTTCGTCCATGATGTCGATGGCTTTGTCCGGCAGGAAACGGGAGGTCAAATAGCGGGAGGAGAGGTTCACCGAGGACTTGATGGCGTCGTCGCTGTACTTCGCCTTGTGATGCATCTCGTATTTGCCGCGCAGGCCCATCAAAATCTTGATGGCATCCTCCACGGAGGGTTCTTCGACCTTCACCTGCTGGAAGCGGCGCTCGAGGGCGCTGTCCTTCTCGATGTGCTTGCGGAACTCGTTCAGCGTGGTGGCACCGATGCATTGCAATTCGCCACGGCTGAGGGCGGGCTTGATGATGTTGGAAACATCGAGAGCGCCTTCTGCGCCGCCGGCTCCGACCATCGTGTGCATTTCGTCGATGAAGAGGATGACGTTCTTTTGACGACGAATCTCGTCCATCACGGCCTTGATGCGCTCTTCAAACTGGCCGCGATACTTCGTGCCGGCCACCATGAGGGCGAGGTCGAGGGTGATGACGCGTTTATCGCGAAGGATTTCGGGCACATTGCCTGCGGCGATCTCTTGAGCGAGACCTTCGACGATGGCGGTCTTGCCCACGCCGGCTTCGCCGATGAGCACCGGATTGTTTTTCGTGCGGCGGCAGAGGATCTGGATCACGCGGGCGATCTCCTCGCTGCGACCGATGACAGGGTCCATTTCGCCCTTCACGGCCACTTCGGTCAAATCACGGCCAAAGGCCTTCAAAGCGGGCGTTTTCTCGTTTTTGCCCTTCTTTTCATTCGGCGTGCCACCACCAGGGGTGACAGCTTCCTTGTTGCCATTGCCTTCTTCCTCTTCTTCGCCGTCCTCGTTTTGGGAGGTGAAGTTCGGATCGAGTTCACGAAGGATTTCGCTGCGAGCCTTGTCGAGGTTCACCTCAAGGTTCCGCAGGACCTGAGCGGCCACGCCCTCGCCTTCACGGAGAAGGCCGAGGAGGATGTGCTCGGTGCCCACATAGCTGTGGTTGAGCGCCTTGGCTTCCTTGGAGGCCAACGCGAGCACCTTTTTCACGCGGGGCGTGTAGGGGATATTGCCCACCATCTTCGTCTCCGGGCCGGAGCCGACCTGCTGCTCGACTTGCAGGCGCACCGTTTCGAGGTCGAGGCCAAGCTTGGTCAGCACATTCACGGCGACGCCTTGGCCAAGTTTGATCAACCCGAGCAGCAAATGCTCCGTGCCGACGTAGTTGTGGTTGAAGCGATCCGCCTCTTTGCGGGCGAGTGCCAGCACCTGCTGGGCACGAGGAGTAAAGTTGTTCATCATGATGGGCGGAAAAGGGTTCCGGAAGGTTTAGTCAGCGGAAAGTTAGGAGTGCTGGAAATGGAATGCAACCACCGCAGTTCATTATTCATTCGCCCCATGAAAGAGCGTGGATTTCCCTTTGGTGGACGGGTTCATCGGATGGCTGGAGCCGTGCTTTGACAAAAGCGGGCTGCCTGCCACTTAGAAGGCCACCTCGATGCCGCTCTCCAAACCGCCTCAAACCAGCCGCCGCAGGCTAGCGACGCTGTTTTTTGTGACGGCGATGCCGATGGGCATGTGGGGTGTGCCTTTGAGCACGGTGTTCAATGCGCATGGTCGCGGGCATCTCGTGCCATGGGTGCTCTCCGCCTCCAGCATCGCGGCCTTCATCTCGCCGCTTTTCACGGCGGCCCTGGCAGATCAGCGCATGGCTCCAGTCAAACTCATGCGCTGGCTGGCGGTGCTCACGAGCATCACCCTCGTGCTCACCTGCACGGCGCTGGAGTGGCAAATGTCCGACGCAGCAGTCTTGATGGCGGTGCAGCTCCAGGCTCTGGTGTCTCTGCCGATGTGGAGCATCGCCAGCAGCATCGTGTTTTCCCAACTTCAGGATGCGAAGCGGCAATTCGGCCCGCTGCGTGCCTTTGCCACCGCCGGCTGGATGGCCGGCTGCTGGATGATCAGCCTCGTGCTGCAATCCGATGAATCCCTCGTCGGTGCCTACACCGCCGCCGGATTGTGGCTCGTCGTGGGCGGCATCACCTTCCTGATCCCCGCCATTCCGCCGACAGATACCAGCTCGCCTCGCAGTTGGGTGCAAATCCTCGGTCTGGATGCCCTCTCGCTGCTGCGACATCGCGATCATCGCATCGTCTTCATCACGGCGGCCCTCTACTGCATGCCGCTGGCGGCGTTTTATCCTTACACGGCCCTTCAATTGAAGGACCTCGGCGTCACCAGCATCGCCGCGATGATGTCCCTGGCGCAGACGACAGAGATTCTCGTCATGCTCGTGCTCGCGGGGCTGATGACGCGTTTCCGCCTAAAGTGGGTCTTCCTCTCCGGCATCCTCATCTGCGTCATTCGCTACACGCTCAATGCCGTGAACACCCTGCCTGCCGTGCTCATCGGCACCACGCTGCATGGCTTTGCCTTCACGCTCTACTTCATCACCACGCAAATCTACCTCGAAGAACGCATCGATCCGAAATGGCGCGTGCGTGCCCAGGCCCTGCTCTCCCTGCTGATGAGCGGCGTGGGAAATCTCTTCGGCTATCTCGGTGGCGGCTGGTGGTTTCAGGCCTGCTCGGCACCGGATGCGCCCACGAACTGGCAGCTCTTCTGGATCGGCGAAACCGCTCTCACCGCTGCGGTGTGTCTTTTCTTTGCCCTCGCCTACAAAGGCCGTGGCACGCAGCCTTCATCCGGCTTGAAACCTGAAACTTGAACCCTTAGTCCTCCCCCATGTTCACCGGCCTCGTCGAAACCACCGGCAAAATCCTTTCTCTCGATCCTCGCGGCGAGAGCGCCCGACTCATCGTCGAGGCCCCGAGCCTCGCGCCGCAGCTCACCCTCGGTGAAAGCGTGGCCGTGAACGGCTGCTGCCTCACCGTGACCGCTTTCGATGCCGCCGCGGGCACCTTCGCCTTTGACCTGCTGATGCAAACGCTGCGTGTCACCAGCCTCGGCGAACTCACCGCTGGCTCGCGGGTCAATCTCGAGCGTGCCATGCGCCTCGGCGACCGCTTTGGCGGCCACTTCGTCCAGGGCCATGTGGACGACACTGTCCGCGTGATCGACTTCAGCCCGCACGGCCAGGATTATCGCTTGGAGATCGAGTATCCCGCGAAGCATCACGGCCTCGTCATTCCCAAAGGCTCCATCTGCCTCGATGGCATCTCATTGACCGCGGCGGAGGTGGGCAAAGAACGCATCACCTGCTGGATCATCCCGCACACCCTGGAGGTCACCCATTTGCACACCAAAAAAGCCGGTGACCGCCTCAACGTCGAATTCGACATGCTCGGGAAGCACGTCCGCGAGCTCGTGAGGCTCTCCACCCCCTAATGAATGCCGCCAGCCATCTCCTCGCCGCTGCCTCCGGTCGGCCTCTCTGGCCCGTGGTGCTCGGCATGACGCTTCTCCTGCTCCTCGGGCTGCCCTTCGTGCTGAGAAATCTCTGGCCCAGCATGCGCCGTCGCACCGCCTGGCTGAT
This sequence comes from Akkermansia muciniphila, assembly GCA_943373155.1. Lineage (GTDB taxonomy): Bacteria > Verrucomicrobiota > Verrucomicrobiia > Verrucomicrobiales > Verrucomicrobiaceae > Prosthecobacter. The sequence goes on from CALSBJ010000033.1 coordinate 17,901, forward strand.
CTCGTTGGCCGTGGTCTTCGTCTTTCTCTTTGTCATGACGCCCGCTCGCGTGGCGTTTTCGAACCTTCTCCACAGTGGACGGTCCACGTGAAGCCCTCCATCATCCTTTATGCGCCCCATCCACGCTCTGTTTCTCCTCGCCGCTGCTTTTTCCACTCACGCTGCCGAGACGCTCGTCTCCGATGCCAAAGCCTTCGAAGAAGCCGCCAAGACCGCCAAAGCCGGTGACGTGCTCGTCTTGAAGAACGGCGAATGGAAGGACGCACGCCTGAAATGCCGAGCCAGTGGCTCCATCGACGTGCCGCTGACCATCAAGGCCGAGACGCCCGGCAAAGTCATCTTCACCGGTGACTCGCGATTGCAGCTCGGAGGTCGCTTCATCCTCGTGGAAGGCCTTTCCTTCCAAAATCCCACCGGCACCGAGTGCATCGAACTGCGCATCGACACCGATGAAGTCGCCCACGAATGCCGCGTGACGCAATGCGCCGTGGTCAACACCCTGCCCGCCGACGAAAAGAGCCAATCCGCCCGCTTCGTCTCCATCTACGGCCGCGAGCATCGTGTGGATCATTGCCGCTTGGAAGGCAAAACCACGCTCGGCACCTTGATGGTCGTGTGGCTGAACAACGAGCAAAAAGACTGGGGCCGCCATCGCATCGATCACAACTACTTCGGTGCCCGTGAACGCCTTGGGAAAAACGGCGGCGAGATCATCCGCCTCGGCGATAGCGAAACCTCCATGCTCAACGCCAAGTGCGTGGTGGAGCACAACACCTTCGAAAAATGCAACGGCGAGGCCGAGTGCATCTCCAACAAATCCTGCGGCAATCTTTACCGCCGGAACACCTTCCTCGAAGTCTCCGGCACGCTCACGCTGCGCCATGGAAACGACTGCCTCGTCGAAGAAAACGCCTTCCTCGGCAACAACGCCAAAGGCACCGGCGGCGTCCGCATCATCGGCGAGAACCATCTCGTGAGCCGCAACTACTTCGAGAACCTCACCGGCGACAAAGAACGCAGCGCCCTCTGCGTCATGGCTGGCATTCCGAACACCCCGCTCAACGGCTACGCCCAAGTGAAGGACACCCGCATCGAGAACAACCTCTTCATCGACTGCAAAGTACCCTTCGCCTTCGCCGTCATGGGCGACAAAACCGCCACGCTCGCTCCTGAGAATACCCTCGTCCCCAACAACCGCTTCAACACCGCCAAACCCAAAGACTTCCCCGATCACCCCGGCCTGCTCTGGGACCAGAAAGATCTCAAAAAGCCCGCTTGGATCGATCAACGCGAAGAAGCCGGTCCTTCTTGGAAGTAATCGGGGCATTCCTGCCCCGAACCATCCGTCCGATCTGACCGATCAAACCGCCCGCTGCTCCTCCCGCTTCGGCGGCATGCAAAGCAACGCCTCACCGAGCAGCGCAATCGCCATCAGGAACAGGAACGTCCGCCACACCTCGCTCGCGAGGCTCGTTTCGTTCTCCACCTGGTCTTCGATGATCTGGTGATCCAAACCGGCGAAAAGCTCTCCGAGAGCCGTTTTCCCGAGAAAGTCGGGCGCATCCTCCCGCAACGGCCGATTGAGCGCGACGAGCTTTTCGCCGCTTTCGGCGATTCCGGCTCGCAGGGGCATTTCGGTGCTCAAAACGGCTTCGCCGCGTCTTTTCCACTCGCCGGTGCCCAACGCATTCACTCCGGCTTCGCGCTGCTGAGCTTTGCCGAGGCCTTTGGAGCCGTCTTGAAGCGCACGATGCAGCATGGCGAACATCACCACGCCATCACGGGCCAAGGTGGACGCGCCGGAGCCGGGAAGGGTGCCGAGGAACCAGATTTGGTTTTCGCCCGTGGTGTTCGCTCGCATGAGCAGAGGCTGGTTTTCGCCGAGACGAGCGAGTGGTGTGCCTTCGCCGACGATGTCGCAGCGGCGCTGCACTTCGAGATCGCCGAGCGGCAGCGCGGTGCCGCTGCGGGTGTTCGCGAGCAGGCCGGCGTCGTTGCGCCACCAGCTCACGGTGGCTGGTTTGCTGTCGCCGCTCCACGCGCCCCATTGCAGACCGGCGAAGGCGTTGGTGTTCGGCGTCTCGGGCGGCAAAAAGAGCACGCAGCGGGCATTCGCGAGCTGTTTGGCGACGAGGTCGCCCTCCTTCGGCAGCGGTGCGTGCCAGACGATAAGCGCGGTGTCGTCCCACGCGATCTCGGCGGCACGCGAGGGCGGTAAAATGCTGCACGCATATTTCCGCGTTGGGTCTGCGGCGGCTTCGAGCGCGGCCTGCAACGGCGTGAAGGTTGCCTCGTCGTCGCTGACGATCACGCTGCGCAGCACGGGTGGCTCGGCGAAGACGAAGTGGAAGACGTTGTCGCTCGGCGCGGCATCGGCGGGCAATTCGACGCGGCCATGGCCCTGCTTCATCGTTTTGGCGATGGGAATAGCGTGCGCTTGCAACACGAGCTGCGAGTCCTTCATCTCGGCTTTGAAAGTGGTGCTGACATCGCCCACGACGAAGCGCAGCGGCAGTTCGAGCGGCTCTTTGACCGCATCCGCCCGCGTGACGCGCACATCGAGCAGCAGTTCGGCTTTTTCGGCCGTTTCGCGACGCGTGACGCGCTCGACGGCGATGCTCAAATTCTGCGCGGCGGGCTGTGCGTAGGTTAAGAGATGAAAGCGCACGCCTTTGAGGCTGGCGAAGCCGCTGCGCAGGGCCTGCCAGCGTCCGCCGCCGGCATCCCAGTCGCTTTGACGCAGGTCGCTGAGCACCCACACATCGGTGCGGCCAGTTTGATTCGTGGCGATGTAGTCGAGAGCGCTTTGCAGCAGCGCAGGCACATCCGCGCTCGTGTCCGTCGGGCCGGTGATCGGCAAATCAGTGAGTGATTCCGGCTTTTCGAGCGCCTGCGGCTGAAGATGCGCGTTCTCGATGAGCACGAGCTTTGAGCGTGTGCCCACGGTGTCGCGCAGCGCCTGCGAAAGCTTCGCGAGGCCCGCGCTGCGCTTGCTGCTGCCGGTGGCGAGGTTTTGCTGTTCCATGCTCGCCGAGCGGTCGAGCAGCACGATGACCGTGTCCGGCACGCCGCCGGTGAGCCCGAGCAAACCGCCCGCCATCGGCCGCGTGATGACAAACAAGATCGCCGCCACCGCCAGCACGCGAAACGCGAGGATCAAAATCTGCCGCAGCCGCGACAGCCCTTTGTTCATGCGCTGCGCCATCCGCAGAAACATCATCGCCGCCCACTTCACCTGCCGCCGCCGATAAAGATGGATCAAATGAATGACCACCGGCAACGCCGAAAGCGGCAGGGCAAAAAGCAGCGCTGGGACGAGGAAGGTCATGGGTTATTTGGCAGCCTTCGAAGGGGCTGGGGGCGGAGCAGCAAAAGGGTCAGGTGGGAATCGCTTCTCATATTCAGCCTTCCGCTTTGGATCAGCTAAGTAGTTTTTGATGATGGTTTCGCTGTCCTCCGGCTGCTTGGTGCCAAGTTTCAAGAGCGCGCATAGATGCCTCAGTTCGGGAAAGTTCGCCGTTTTGAACGTGTCGGCCTCAGGGCGGCAGTGGACTTGATTGCATCGAAAGCATAGCTCGATGGCCGCGATGGGTTCGCCCTTGGAGTAGTAAACAAAGATGTGATGGGGCTCGTAGCAGCCCGCTGGAGGCGATTGGTTTTCGCTGGCAAAAGTGTTCTTGAGCAAGAATTCGACCTGGGGCTTCTCCAACTTGATGCTGCGAGCTTGAAGCCAGCGGAGATCGTCGAGTTCAATGATTCCTTTTTCTGGGAGCAATCCTCCACAGCCCCATGGGTTTGCGAATTGATAGCCAATGACCATGTCATAAGACTTTTCGGGCCAGTTGGTCGGTTTAGCCGTTTCTTGTGCCGTGCCGAATACGGACGAAAGCAATCCTAACACTAGGGCCATCATGAACCGCGTCAGCGTCGTGGAGTGCGGTGGCAGAGGGGCAAGGCGCAAGCCCTTTGCCCCGACGACACCGCTGTCGAGAGCAGGTTGGACATTCGGACACCCAACAGCTCTCGACAGCGGCGTCGCCGATGCCGGGAGGCCCCGGCATCTCTGCCGCCGCACTCCACGACGCTGGCGCGAATAGCGTAGCGGAAGAGCAAAGAGCAGCGCTGGAACGAGGAAGGTCATGGGTTTGTTTTTGCCTTGGCGTGCCTGGCCCAAAATAGTCCCAGAACTAGCAGGACTAGCTTGATCTGCACATTCACAGCATCAAAACGAGGGGATTCGTTAAGGTAGAAATAAAGATGCACCAACAGTCCGCCGATGCTCACGCCGACTAAGGTTGAAGCGAAGACATAGCTGAACGATCGCTTTTTAACCGCCATCACCGTCCCCCTTTCTTCTGCACGCGGCTGAGGAGGAACTTCACGAGGACGTCGTCGTATTTGTCGCTGAGTTTGACGCGGTGATAGTCGATGGCGGTGGTGCGGATGAGGTCGTCGAGGTCGTGGAGGTAGGTTTTGACGGCTTCGCGGTAGTTGCGGCGGATGAGGCTGGGGTCGGCGAGGAGGGCTTCGCCGCCTTCGAGGTCGATGAATCGCGCGGGTCGGTCAAAATCGAAGTCGAGCTCCTGCTGGTCGAGCAGGTGGAAGAGGGCGACGTCGTGCTTGCGGAAGCGCAGGTGCTGGATGGCGCTCTTCAGTTCGGCGGGCGGGACAAAGAGGTCGCTGAAGACGATCACGAGGGCTCGCTGGCGGATGCGCTCGGCGGCGTCGTGCAGGGCGGTGAGCAGCGTGGTGTCGCCGACGGGCTGGATGGAGCCCATTTGATCCAAAACGAGGCCGAGATGGCTCGCGCCGCGTTTCGCAGGGATTTCGACGGGTTTCTCAGCCAGCGACCAAAGGCCCACGGCATCGCCCTGCTGTGCGGCGAGGTAACCGAGCGTGCCGGCGAGCTTTTTGGCGTAGTCGAAGCGGCTCGTGGTGCTGCCTGCGGGTGTGAAGCTCATGCTGCCGCTCGTGTCGATGAGCAGGCACAGGCGCAGGTTGGTATCGGCTTCGAATTCCTTGATGTAGAAGCGATCGCTGCGACCCCAGGTGCGCCAGTCGAGACGACGGGTATCGTCGCCGGGGACGTATTTGCGGTATTGGGCGAATTCGAGGGATGAACCGCGAACGGGACTGCGATGCTTGCCGGAAACGCTGCCGAGCATGGCTTGGCGGGCGTTCAGGGGAAGAGCCATGAGGCGGCTGAGGACCGCGGGGTCTAAAAAGGATCGTGAAGTCTCAGCCATGTTCGTAACCTCCCAGTTTCGTCCTCGTTCTCCTACTCGAACTCGTTCTCGATTCTAAAGCTCTCGAAGCTCCCGGCACATCATCGAACCGATCCACCAGCTTCGTCAGCATGCTCACGATGCGCAGAAGCATCGCTTTTCCTTCCTCGACCCGCTTCGCCGAACACGCTCGCTTGGCGACAAGGGCATCGAGACAAGCTGCGCACTCGGTGGCGGAGCCTCGGGCATCGTCGAAAAACCGTGCGCGGAGCTGACTGACACGTTTGCCATTGCCCTCGGCGGTGTTGAGAAGGGCGGAGAGACTGGCGCGGTCGAGTTGATCGAGAGTTTCGGCGAGACGAGCGCCTTTGATGTCGCGAAGTTCTTCAAAGAGATCCGTGAGCCACGCGATGACAGAGAGCTCGAGTTGGTAAACATCGAGTTTTTCGTGATCGAAGAGGGTGGTGGGCATGGCGGAGCGGAAGGATCGAGGTCTGGGAAGGGAGAGGAAGGGCGGTTCGGAGCGTGAGGAGGAGTGGGGCGGAAGGATCGAGGACGAGTTCGAGTAGGAGGACGAGGACGAACGAATGCGGCTACGCCTTCGCCAATTCATCCACCAACCTCTTCGCCACATCGCGGCTGCTCACACCATCACTCTCCGCCGTGAACGTCGTCATCACACGATGCCTCAACACAGGCTCCGCAACTTCCATCACATCCTCAAGCCTCACCATGTAGCTACCATTCAACGCAGCTCTGGCTTTGGCACCGAGAATCAAATACTGCACGGCACGAGGACCCGCGCCCCAGCTCACGAGGGGTTTCAGCCAGGCGGGAGCTTCGCTGCTGGCGGGGCGCGTCTTTCGCGCGAGATCGACAGCGAATTCGTAGATGTGATCGGGCACGGGAACGCGGCGCACCAAGTCCTGAAAGGCCAAAACCTTCGCACCATCCATGATGTGCTCGAGTTTGGGCAAACTTTGGCCGGTGGTGCTTTTGGCGATGGCGATTTCTTCGTCGCGGCTCGGGTAATCGACGCCGATCATGAACATGAAGCGGTCGAGCTGGGCTTCGGGGAGGGGGTAGGTGCCTTCTTGCTCGATGGGGTTCTGTGTGGCGAGCACGAAGAATGGGCTGTCGAGCGTGTAGGTGCGACCGGCGACGGTGACTTTGTGCTCCTGCATGGCCTCGAGCATGGCGGCCTGCGTTTTGGCGGGGGCGCGGTTGATTTCGTCGGCAAGGACGATGTTCGCAAAGACGGGGCCCTTGGCGAATTCGAAGGCGCGTTTGCCGCCGGGGAGTTCCTGCAAAATATCGGTGCCGGTGATGTCCATGGGCATCAAATCCGGCGTGAACTGAATGCGGCTGAAACTTAGGCTCATCGTTTCGGCGAGCCTGGAAATGAGCAGCGTCTTGGCGAGGCCGGGAACGCCCATGAGCAAGGCGTGACCTCGTGCAAAAAGACAGATGGCGAGCTGCTCGACGACCTTGTCCTGGCCGACGATGATCTTTTTCAGCTCGGTGCTGAGTTTCAGATACACTTGGCGGAGCTCATCAATGGCGGCAACATCGTCGGTGGGAAGGACTGGAGTGGACATGCGCCGTACAGCACCAGAAAACGGGTGGAATGACAAGGACGGGTTTCCGTTTTGGAAATGAAAACGAGAAGCATCGCTGATCCGCCCCTCTTCAACCGCTCCCACCTACCACAATTCAGAACGCACCTTTGCTTGTCTCCCCTGCCCTGCCGCTCCAAATCTCCCTGAATGCGCATCCTCATCGCTCCAGACAAGTTCAAAGGCAGCCTCTCCGCCACCGTGGTGGCGCAAACCATCGCGGAGGCCTTCCATGAGCATCCAGGGCAGTTCGACCTCGATCTCTGCCCCATCGCCGATGGCGGCGAAGGCACGGCGGAGGCCATCATCACCGCGAAAAATGGCTCCTGGGTCGAGTGTCCGACGGTCGATGCGCAAAACCGCCCGGTGACCGCGAAATACGGCCTCATTCTCGGCTCAGGCCCCACCGAGGCCGTGATGGAAATGAGCGCCGCCAGTGGCCTGGCCATGGTGAATGATCTCGTGCTCGATCCCGCGACCGCGAGCACCTATGGCACCGGTTTGATGATGCTCGATGCCATTCGCTGCGGGGCCAAACGCATCATCATAGGCATCGGCGGCAGCGCCACCAACGACGGCGGCACCGGCATGGCCCGGGCACTCGGCTTTCGCTTTCTCGACGATCCGGACACGGAACTCGAAAACCTCCCACTCGACCTCGACAAGCTTCATCGCATCGAAAGGCCCTCCGTAGGCGCATTCGCCAGAATGCGGGGAAACGCCGCCGCTCAGGAAAACGAGCCTACGGAAGTCCTCGTCGCCTGCGATGTGACGAATCCGCTGCTTGGCCCCGAGGGGTGCTCGAGGGTTTACGGACCCCAAAAGGGTGTGGAAGACTTCGCCTACTTTGAAAGCCGCCTCGAACGACTGACACACATCGTCGAGCGTGATCTCGGGGTGAATCCGGCAGAGGTTCCAGGTGCCGGAGCGGCGGGTGGGCTTGGCTTTGGACTCATGGCTTTTTGCGGAGCCAAACTCACGAGCGGCTTTGATTTGATCGCCGATCTGATCGACCTGCGCCGACGAGTCGCGGAGGCTGATTTTGTCATCACGGGGGAAGGTCGTATTGATGCCCAAACGCTGCATGGCAAAGGACCGATGGGCGTGGCGCTCTTGGCCCGTGAATTGGGAAAGCCCGTGGCCGCTCTCGCGGGGTTGATCGAGGCCCGAGAAGCCCTCGCGCCTCATTTTGATCACCTCATTCAGGTGAAGCCGGATGGCATGCCGATCCCAGAAGCGATTCAAAACGCCCGCGAACTGCTGCTCGCGGCTTCACGCACCTTGACCGCGAGACTGACGACGCCTACCTCCGCCGATGCCCGATGACGCCACGATGCTCCACCACCCCGATGCTCTCACCCGCCTGCGCCATGTGGTGCATCGGCTGCGTGCTCCGGGCGGTTGCCCGTGGGACATGGAGCAGACGCATGAGTCGCTGATCCCGCATGTCATTGAGGAAGCCTACGAAGTGGCCGAGGCCATTCGCAACGGCGATCCGGCCCAGATTTGCGACGAACTCGGCGACATCCTGCTGCAACCCGTCCTGCATGCCGAGATCGCGAGTGAAAGCGGCGCGTTCGATCTCGACAAGATGGCCCTCGGCCTCTGTGACAAGCTCATCCGGCGTCACCCGCATGTCTTTGGCGACACCACCGCCGCCACGAGCGATGCCGTGCTCACCCAGTGGGACGCCATCAAGCGTCAGGAAAAAGGCACGCAGCACGAAGGCATGCTCCACGGCGTTGGCGGTGGTCTGCCAGCACTGATGCGCGGTCAAAAACTGCAAAAGAAAGCCGCGAGAGTCGGCTTCGATTGGCCGGACGCCGCGCCGGTCTTCCACAAGATCCGCGAGGAGACTGCCGAACTCGAAGAAGCCGTGCAAAGCGGCGACAAGAAGCACATCGAGGAGGAAATCGGCGATCTCTTCTTCAGCGTCGTCAATCTCGCCCGCAAACTCGGCATCGAATCCGAATCCGCGCTCGCCGCCGCGAACGACAAGTTCGTGAAACGCTTCCACGCGATGGAAACCCACCTCCGTGAACACGGCAAGGAACTCGGCAAGCTCAGCCTCGCCGAAATGGATCAGGCGTGGGATGCGGTGAAGGAAAAGGCACGGTTTGCGCAGCAAAACGCTGTGTGTTAGCGTCCATCATGACTGTGACTCTCGACATTCCCGAAGATCTGTCCGCCGCGCTAAACGCCAAGATGGGCAATCCGAGCCGTGTGGCGATCGAAGCACTCGCCGCACAGGCCTATGCCGCTGCTTGTTTTTCGGTGGAGCAGGTGCGCCGTCTTTTGGGTCTCGAATCCAAGTGGGATGCCATCGAGGTGCTGTCGCGGCATTCGGTATGGCCGGGTGTTTCGGCTGATGAGATCGTTGCTGACGCGAGGACTTCCGAGGCGTTTCTATCGCAGCACGCGAAATGACGGTCATTTCCGACAACTCCCCGCTCTCGGCACTCGCCGAGACAGGGCTGATCGAGCTGCTGCATGCCCTGTATGGCCAGATCACCGTGCCTCAGGCTGTGATGCGTGAAAGTCTGCATCCAGGCGCACCAGCAGCGCTTCGGGCATTCATGACACAGCCTCCTGGATGGGTTCAGGTCGTGCCTGATCCGCCGCTGCTTCCTGAAACGGCCTCGCTCGATGCAGGCGAGGCTTCGGCGATCTCACTGGCCTGGCTTTCTCGTGCGAACGCCTTCTTAATTGTTGATGACCTCGCCGCGAGGCACCTGTGCACCGCTTTGGGCATTCAACATGCGGGCACAGCAGGCGTTATGTTGAATGCGGCACGTCGTGGACTGGTCGATTTCGACACGGCGATCAACAAGCTGCAGTCCACTCGATTCAGACTGTCAAACAAGGTGGTCGAAGAGCTTCGCTCCAGACTGCATGGCCCTGTGGATGGTTCATGAACGACACCGGATTCCCATTTCCCAAACTCTGGGCGCAGGTGCGTTCGAAGTCGTGGCTGTGGCTCTTCCGCCGCCAGCAAATCGACGAGGGCGGTCGCTTGCTGAAGCATGGCGATATCGGACTCGCGGGCGTGCATGTGTGCTCGGAAAGCGAGCTGGAGATCATCGCGGGTGTTGGCACCGGTTTGTTCAACACCGCCTCGGTCACCGTTCATCTACGCCTGAGGGAAGATGCATCGCTGGCGATGACTTCGCACTGCACCTGCGTGCAAGGATCGCTCTGTCCGCACGCGGCGGCGGTGATGCTCATGCTCGACATCGAGGAAGGTCGTCAGCGCATCGAAAAAATGGCCCGCGTGCATGAGAAGGCCTCGCCATCGCCGCAAAGCGAGAGCGTGGAGCTCGAAATCAAAGACGAACTTCCTCCTGCCGAGCCGAAACCGGTGCTCGTCGTGCGCCGCATCGCCGCCCAGGTGCCTCAGGTCACGGCGAAACGCGGCATCGGCGGCTGGACGCCACGCAGCATCGCCATCGCGCAGCCTTTTGCCGAGTATGAGGGCTGTCCGCGTCGCTTTGAGATGCTGGTGCGCAGTCCGGCGCATCAGTGGACGGATGAAGACGGCACGAAGCACACCGTCGTTCGCAATCTGCGCTCCGAGCGACTGCTTCTCACGGATCTTTCCTCGCTCGGTTTCAAGCCCTTCGCCGAGGCGATGCCTGGCACGAAGGCGGAGGAATCCACGCTCGGCTTCATGGCCATCCATGGCGATCAGGCATTGTTTTGGGCGCAGTTCCTTCAAGAGCAGACGAAGAAGCTCAACGAAAGCGGCTGGCGCGTCGAAGTGGCAGAGGACATCGGCTTTCAAATTCACGAAGCAGGCGAGGACGATTGGTTCAGCGATCTGCAAGGCGACAAAGGCGGCAAAGATTGGTTCTCGCTCGATCTCGGTGTGGACATCGAAGGCCGCCGCATCTCGCTCGTGCCGCTGCTGGTCGATTGCATCGACCAGGGCCTCACGGCGGCCGTTTTGGAGAAAAATCTCGACCAGCGCTTCCTGCTCTCGCTCGGTGGAGATCGCGATGATGTGCTCTCCGTGCCTGCGGAGCGTCTTTTGGTGCTGCTGCGCTTCTTTGATGAACTGCTTTCGACTCGACCCGTGCGCAAAGACGGCAAACTGCAGCTCGACAAGCTCCGCGCCGCGCAGCTCGCCACGCTCGATGGGCTGCCGATTCGTGCTCCAGCGGAGCTTTCGGCTCTTTCGCAGCAGCTGGAGAACTTCCAGCGCATCACGCTCATCGAGCCGCCGAAGTCGCTGAAAGCCAGTTTGCGCGATTATCAGCGCGAAGGTGCCTCCTGGATGCAATTCCTGCGCGAGTTCGGCCTGCACGGCATTTTGGCCGATGACATGGGCCTGGGCAAAACGCTGCAAACGCTCACGCACATCCTCATCGAGAAGGAAAGCGGTCGCATGGAGCACCCCTGCCTCATCGTGGCTCCGACAAGTGTTTTGCGGAACTGGATCAATGAATCCATCAAATTCACGCCGAGCCTGAGCCTGCTGTTGATGCACGGGCAGAGCCGAAAGAGCGATTTCAAGTTTCTGAAGCAATATGACCTCGTCATCACGAGCTTTCCGCTGCTCGTTCGTGACGCGGAGGTGATGCGCGAGCAGGAGTGGCACATCGTCGCGCTCGATGAGGCGCAGAACATCAAGAACCCAAAAAGCCTCGCCGCGCAGGTTTGCGGCAGTTTGAAGGCGAAACATCGCCTCTGCCTCACCGGCACGCCGATGGAAAATCATCTCGGCGAGCTGTGGAGCCTCTTCCACTTCCTCATGCCCGGCTTGTTGAGCGATGCGGACACGTTTCGTCAGCATTATCGCAATCCGATTGAGCGCGATGCCGATGCCGATCGCCAAAAGCAACTCAGCACGCGCATTCAGCCGCTCATGCTACGCCGCACGAAAGACGCCGTGGCCAAGGAACTGCCGCCGAAGACCGAAATCCTGCACAACATCACGCTCGGCAAGGCGCAGACCGATTTGTATGAGACGATCCGCGCCGCCATGGATAAACGCGTGCGTGAAGCCATCGCCGCCAATGGCCTCGATAAATCGCAAATCGTCGTGCTCGATGCGCTGCTGAAGCTTCGCCAGGTCTGCTGCCATCCAAAGCTGCTGAAACAAGAAACCGCGCAAAACCTCGAAGAATCCGCCAAAACGACCTATCTCATGGACGAGATGCTGCCCGAGCTGATCGAGGAAGGTCGGCGCATCCTCATCTTCTCGCAATTCACGGAGATGCTGGCGCTCATTGAGGCTCGTTTGAAGAAGGACGGCACCCAATTCGTGAAACTCACCGGCAGCACGAAGGACCGCGAGACACCGATCCGCGAGTTTCAGACCGGCAACGTGCCTGTCTTCCTCATCAGTCTCAAAGCGGGCGGCGCGGGCCTGAATCTGACCGCCGCAGATACAGTGATTCATTACGATCCCTGGTGGAATCCTGCCGCCGAGGCGCAGGCGAGCGACCGTGCGCACCGAATCGGCCAGACGAAGCCCGTTTTCGTCCACAAACTCATCTGCGAAGGCACCATCGAAGAACGCGTGGTGGCGATGCAGCAGAAAAAAGCCGCCCTCGTCGAAGGCCTGCTCACCGGCCGCACCGACAAGCTCCAGCTCACCCAAGCGGACATCCAGGCGCTTTTTGCGGTGGAGTGAGGCCGAATGGCCCGGAAACTGGCAAAGGAAGGTTTTTTGAATCTTTGAGCCTTTCAAACCTTCTCAAACCATTAAATTCATACGAATTATACTTTTTATATTGCGGAGTTGTGAATTTTTTATTAAAATTCTGTCAATTCAGCAAATTATCAGCCATGTGTAACTCGTCTTTGATTCATTTTGGCACGGCAGCCCTTACTGCCGTCGTTTTGTCGTCCTGTGCTCTTCCCAAGGGCGGCCTGTTCTCCCTCAAGAGCCAGCCGCATGAGGTGAAAACCTCTCCACCCCTGCAATCCGGCGTCCGATATGAGGTGCGGAAGGCCCTTGCCACCACGGTCCCGTTTCGCCCGAAGGAGATCAAAGGCTACACCTTTGTGTTGGATACACCCAAGCCCGCCTTTGAAAAGCCGCCGCTCATGCTGGCCTCCGCCAGCCGCCTCGGCCCCAGCATGCGAGTGCGCACCACGGCCTACACACATTCCGAGAGCGACCACATTGTCTATGGCGTGAAGAATGCCATCGGCACCAATTTGAAATACGGCATGGTCCGCAGCGCGGCGGCTGACTGGTCCCGGTTCCCAGTAGGTACCCGTTTCTCCATCGCCAGCGAGCCAGGCATCGTCTATGAAGTGGATGACTACGGCAGCGCCCTCGTCGGCACCGGCACGATCGATCTCTACAAGCCCAGCCGCGATGCGATGGACCAGTGGGGCGTGCGTCATGTGGATATTAAAGTGCTCCAATGGGGTTCCTACGACCGTAGCGCCCAACTGATGAAGGATCGCACCCGCTGGCCACATGTGCGCCAGATGCTCAACAGCATTCAGACGCAGATCCGCGCCGCTGGCTTACCCTCTAAGCGCCTGCCTCTCACCGCCTCGCTCTAATCACCCCGCAAAGCAGGCGATAACTCGGCATGAAAGCGGCGTTTATGCCGCCACATCATGCGACCACCCGCGATCCTGCTTTCCTGTCTGCTTCTGGCTCCGACTTTCCTGCCTGCCCAGGAGAAACCAAAATCCGGTGGAGGCTGGGCCTTGCCCAAACAGATTCTCCAAGCCCAGGAAGGCCTCTCACATGCCTCCGCCGAGGATCGGAAAAAGTTGCACGAGGCCGTGACTCGCGCCTTTGGCCTCAAAAACCTCGCCCAAGGCCGTGCCGCCGCCAAAATCGAGGAGACGACCGTTCTCTGGGCCATCCTCGATCCGCGACCGGCGAGTGTCGTCCGCGAAGACGGCACCCTCATCGGTGAAATGACCTCCCTCAGCGAGGACGGCCTCCAGGTCCTGGCACGCGAGATGCCAAATTTTACCGATCTCAGCTACCGCATCGAGGTCGGCGGCATGCCGCGCATGGCTGGCAGTGCCCGCATTGAGCATTTCCCCCTCACCGCCGATAGCCATCTGCAGGCCGACGTGCCGAAAGGCCGGCTGGAAAAGTTTGAGTGGAAGGACAGCAAGGTCTTCCCTGACACCGTGCGGGATGTCACCGTCTATCTACCCGCCGGCCACCAGCCCGGCGAGGAGACCTGCCTCATGGTCTGGCAGGATGGCAGCCGTCATGCCGACCCCACCGGCTCTCTCCGCGTGCCGGTCGTTTTCGACAATCTCATCCACCAAAAGGCCATGCCGCGCACCGTGGGCATCTTCATCGATCCCGGCCGCAAGCCCAGGCAAAAGCCCGGCGATAAAGCGGCGAACCGCAGCTTCGAGTATGACTCGCTCGGCGACGCCTATGTGCGCTTCCTTCTCAATGAAATCATCCCCGAGGTGAAAAAACGCCATGCCGTGAAGCTCCGCGCCTCGCCGGAAGCCTGGGCCATCGCCGGCGGCTCCTCCGGTGGCATCTGCGCCTTCACTGCCGCGTGGGAGCGGCCAGATCAATTCGGCAAAGTGCTCTCCTGGGTCGGCTCCTTCGTCGATCTGCGTGGCGGGCATGTCTATCCCTCACTCATCCGCCTTACCGAGCGGAAACCCATCCGCGTGTACCTGCTCGACGGCGAAAACGACCTCGACAATCCGTTCGGCAACTGGCCGCTCGCCAACAAACAGATGGCCGCCGCGTTCAAGTTCATGAACTACGACTTTCGCATCGACTGGAACCAGTGCTTCCACGGCAGCAAAGGCATGGCCCCTGCCCTGCCGGAGGCTCTTCGCTGGCTCTGGCGCGATGTGAAATGAGCCACCTTTCCCTTCGCAAGCCCACTTCCAGCTTGTGTGCGGGCAGGGCGGCCTACCTTGAAACCATCCGAACCCCTTTGGAGGCCGCAATTTGACCTTTTCACCCCGCTCCTGGCTGCAAAGCGTGCGTCACAGCACGGAGCGGATCCTTGCCCTCGGCCGGGCGGTCGTGTCAGACAGCGCCCTCGATCCCTTCCCGCTGCGCCGAGCCTTCCTTGGCTATGGAAAACGCACCGCCACGGCCGATTTCAAGGCCGGTGCCACCGTCGCCATGCTCGCCATTCCCCAAGGCATGGCCTACGCCCTCATCGCCGGGCTGCCGCTGCACTATGGCATCACCTGCTCCGCCATCGCCTCGCTCATCGGACCGATGCTCTCCAGCTCGCGCCACACCATCCTCGGCCCCACGAACGCCACCGCGTTCATGATCTTCTCCTACTTCGCCGCGTATCCGCAGCTCGATCGGCTCACGCACATGCCGCTGCTTGTCTTCATGACAGCGGCTCTGCTCCTCGCCGGAGCCTTTCTCCGCGTGGCGGACCTCACTCAATACATCAGCCGCACCGTCGTCATCGCCTACGTCACCGGCGCAGCGCTGCTCATCACCGCCAGCCAGCTTCCCTCTGCCCTCGGTATCTCCACGGAGGCGCTCAATCAGGGCATGCAGCCCGCCATCACACTGCCCGGTCACATCTTCCGCGTCCTCCGCGCCCTTCCGGCTTCGGACTGGGCCAGCGTGGCCTGCTCCGCTTCCACGCTCGCCATCTATCTCGCTCTGAAAAAGTGGCGACCGCGCTTACCAGCCTTCGCCATCACGCTGGTGGCCATTTCGCTCGTCTTCTGGCTGCTCGCGGGATTTGGCGTTCATGCCGCCACCTTCAAAGACGCCGTCTTTTCATGGCAGGAACTGCTGCCGGTCTTCCCCGATTTCGTCTCCGCCGAGGCGCTGACAGACTCCAGTCGCCTCTTCGGCCTCGCCATGGCCCTCGCCTTCCTCGCCATGATGGAGACGAGTGTCATGTCGCGCACCCTCGCGGGACGCGGCGGTCATCGCGTCGATCAAAACCAGGACATGCTCGGCCTCGGCGCGGCCAATCTCGCCTGCGCCTACCTCAGCGGCATGCCCGCCTCCGGCTCACTCACCCGCTCCGCGTTGAATTACCTCAGCGGCGCACGCACCGTCATCGCCAGCATGTGGAGCGGACTTTTTTGCCTTGGTGGTGCCCTCACGCTCGGCTCCGCCGTGGCCCATGTGCCGCGTGCCGCTCTTGCCATGCTCGTCGTTTGCGTGGCCGTCTCCCTCTTTAATGCCCGCCACATCCGCATCTGCCTGCAGGCCACGAATTCGGACGCGGTGGTGTTCCTCGTCACCCTCGCCGCCACCTGCATGATGCCGCTGCATGTGGCCATTTTCCTCGGCGTGGCCGTTTCCGTCATCCTCTACCTTCGCAAAGCCAGCCAACCTCAACTCGTCGAATACTCCTTCAATGAGGAAGGCAACCTCGCCGAGGCCAGCAAAGGCCGCCAGCATCCCTCCATCTCCATCGTCCACGTCGAGGGCGAGCTCTTCTTCGGTGCTGCCGAGCTCTTCCGCACGCAGGTCCAGCGCACCTTTGCCGATCCCAATCTGCGCATCATCATCCTCCGCCTCAAGAACGCCCGTCACCTCGATGCCACCAGTGTTCTGGCCCTCGAAGAACTCCTCCGCGTACTCCGCGCCGACGACCGCCACCTCATTATCAGCGGCGCGAGCAAGGATGTGTATCGCGTGCTCAAAAACTCCGGCCTCGTCGAGGTCGTCGGGCGCGACAACATCTTCCTCGCCAGCCCCGCGAACCCCAATCTCTCCACCCGCAACGCCCTCAAACGAGCCCAGGACATCCTCGGCATCAAAGATGCCGACGTACGCATCTACTTCGACCCCACGAAGCAGGCGAAGCCCTGATCACTCCACAGGTGAAGGAGGCGGCGGCACCACCGCCAGCGGTGCCACAATATTCACCGGCCAAGGCGCAAACTTCTCGATGATGCCCGGAGCCAGCTCCTTGCCGCTTTCGTAAGCCTTGCGGAACATCTCCAGTTTCGCATCGATGTTATCGACGTGATGTAGCGCCACCGCCTCCGGCGTTTTTGGAAGCACCGGCGACCCAAACTCCAACGACCCATGATGCGCCGCGATCAAATGCAGCAGATGCAGCCGCACCGCATCCGATGCCGGCTCCAGATGTAGCCACTCCGCCGCCTCCGGGCGCTCCATCAGCTCACGCCAGAGCTTGTTCACCACCTCCAGCCCCAGCGGAATATGCCCCAGCATCTCCGCCGTCAGGTTGTAAGGCTGCGCAAAGCTGTTCTCCGCATGCACATTCTCCCAAAGCTTGCCGCAGTCATGAAACAGCACGCCCGCGATCATCAAATCGAGATTCAGCGCTGGATACACACCGCAGATCGCCGCCGCGCAGCGCATCATCTGCGCCACATGCTCCACCAGACCACCACGACGCGCATGATGGTTCCGCCGTGCCGCCGCAGTGCGTTTGAACCGCTCACCATGCTTCTCCAAAAACATCGCGCAGAGCACTTTCAACCTCGGATCGCGGATTTCAGCGGTGAAGCGCATGATCTCATCAAAGTCCACCGCCTGCCGCAGAGCCAGTTCGGGATCTCCGTTCAGCAGCGTCGCCTTTTCCTCCTCACTCAAAAGCCGCAAATGAGGCTGTTTTGGCTCCAGGCCATACTTTCCCGTGTCGATCCACTGCGCCGCCAGCTCAATGAAAGCACCTCGCGTGAGCTGCCCCGCGTCCAGAAACCTCGGATTGTTGTCAAACACCCGCCAGACCATCGAATCGCCCGCGTCCACGAGCTTCAGCTCCACATACGGGGCACCGCCGCTGGTCGTCTTTTCCGCCTTCTGCTCCACCTGCACATGCACCCGATACGGCTGCGCCTGCGAGGAGGCGATCTGCTTCAACTGCGTCAGCGTGAGCAAGTCTAGGTCATGGTCATCATTCATCCGGCGAGGCTAGCGTGCCCCTCACGCCCTGTCATCCATCTTCACGACGGCATCGCCTCCACCATCCGCCGCCCCACTTCTTCGCACAGGCCAATGAAGGTGCGTTCAGGCAGGTTCATCGGTCGCCCCTTCAGCGTCGAGACGACCCAGCGGCGCTTCAGTTTGCCTTTCGGCAAGGCGAGCGGCACGAGCTGGCCGGCCTCGATCTCATTCTTGGCGATCCACCTGGCCGCGATGGCGACGCCGATGCCGAGTTTGGCGAGTTCTTTGGTGGCTTCGGAGCTGCCGAGCTCGATGAAGTTATTGAGCCGCACGCCCTGCTTCATGAAGTACTCCTGCGTGAGGGCAAAGTTGAGGCTGTTGCGGCTGGCGACGATGAAGGTCTCATTCGCGGCCTCTTTGAGCTTCGGCGGCTTTTGGGCCCACGGATGCAGCGGAGACACGAGGAATTCGAGTTCATCGTCAAAGATGGCGTGACAGCTCAGTTTGGCCGTTTCGGCGGGCTTGAGGCTCACGGTGATGTCCACCTGGTTTTTTTCGAGCTTCTCGATCGTGTCGGGCGTCTCGCCGCAGACGACTTTGATCTCGTATTGCGGGAAGCTCTCTTTGAATTCGCGAAACACCGTCGGCAGGATGAACTGCGCGGCGGCGGTGGTGCAGCCGATGCGCAGCTTGCCGCGGGGCGTTTGATCCAGCGTGCCGAGAATGCCCCTCGCGGCGCTCATGCTTTGCAGGATGTTCTCCGCGTGCGGCAGCAGCTCGCGACCGGCATGAGTGAGATGCACGCTCTTGCCTTGGCGATGGAAAAGCTGCGTGCCGAGGTCGTTTTCGAGCGACTTGATCGCATGACTGATGGCGCTCTGCGTGAGGTGCAGCTCGCGCCCGGCCTGCGTGAAGCTGCCGCTGCGGGCGAGGCAGATGAAGGCGCGGAGCTGGCGGGAATCGATGGCGTGTTCCATGA
The DNA here is from genome assembly GCA_943373155.1 of Akkermansia muciniphila. Taxonomy (GTDB): domain Bacteria; phylum Verrucomicrobiota; class Verrucomicrobiia; order Verrucomicrobiales; family Verrucomicrobiaceae; genus Prosthecobacter. The sequence continues at coordinate 36,528 of CALSBJ010000033.1, forward strand.
ATGCGATTCATACATCAGGTGAAAAACATTGCGCGTGGTTTCTGCATGGACCTGGCATGCTGGCACCGCGGCTGCTGAATGGGAGGGCGTCATGCCAAACGCCGCCTCCAGTTCCAAAGCCACCCTCAGCGGGGTCGTTCAGCCCGTGCGCATCGGGTTCATCCCGCTCGCCGATTGCGCTCCGCTGCTCGTGGCCAAGGAGCGTGAGTTGTTCCGCAAACATGGCGTTCGAGTTGAGTTAAGTTGTGAGGTCGGATGGGCCACCATTCGGGAAAAGCTGCTCTACGGCCAGGTGGATGCCGCCCACGCCATTGCCGGCCTGGCGCTGGCGATGCGTCTCGGGCTGAGCACGCCGCCCTGCCGGGTGGTGGCCCCATTCGTCTTCAATTTGCACGGCAATGCCATCACGCTGAGCCGTGATCTTTGGAATCGTGGCGTGCGTGACGCGGCGAGCCTGAAAAAACTCATCCGCAGCAGCACGAGCCGCAAATTCACCTTCGGCATGGTCTCGCGCTACGCCTCGCACTTCTTCCTGCTGCGCCAGTGGATGACCGCAGGTGGCATCGATGTGGAAAAAGACGTGCGCATCGTCGCCCTGCCGCCCACGCAGATGGCCTCGAGCCTCGAAGCGGGCCTCATCGATGGCTACTGCGTCGGCGAACCTTGGAACTCCTTCGCCGTCGAACGCGGCACCGGCTGGATCGCCGCCACCAGCGAGCAACTTGCACCCGGTCATCCGGAAAAGGTGCTGCTCACCACGGAGACCTTCGTCGAGCGGCACGCCGATGAGATCCGCGCCATCATCGCCGCGCTCAAAGAATCCTGCGCCTTCTGCGATGCCAAAGAAAACCGCGCCGAGGTGGCCCACATCCTCGCTGAGAGCGGCTACTTCGCCGGCAATGAGGCCATCTTAAAGCGCTCACTCGTCGGTCCGCTCGATCTCGGCACGGAGAAATCCGTCGAGGCCTCCCACTTCCACATCTTCCAGCGCCGTGAGGCAAACGAGCCCACGTCCGAGCGTGGTCGCTGGCTCATCGATGAATTCATCGCGCACGGCCTTCTTACACCCGCGCAGCGCCCCGAGGCCGCCGCCGCCCTGCGCGACTGCTGGACCTCCGACGCCCTCCCTCTTCCCAAAGCACCCGCCGCCGCACCCAAACCCGCCACCAAGCCCAAGAAACGCTCACCCCTCGCCCACGCATGAACACCGCCACTCCGCTCACCCGTCGCAACATCCTCCGCCAAGCTGGTATTGGCGCCCTCCTCTCCGGCCTGCCCTCGGGCTGGGTCGGCTCCGCCTACGCCGATGACTCGCCTGAGTCTCCCGATGTGAAACTCGGCATCATTGCCCTCACCGATTGCTCTAGCATCGTCGTGGCGCATGAAAAAGGCCTCTTCAAAAAATACGGCATCAATTCCACCGTGAGCAAAGGTGCGAGCTGGGCCGCCATCCGCGATTCGCTCTCCAATGGCGACATCCAGGCCACGCACATGCTCATCGGCATGCCGATTGCCTCCACCATGGGCCTCGGCGGTGCGCCGAAAAAGCCGATGATCATTCCATGGCTCATCAATCGCAATGGCCAGGCCATCTCGTTGAGCAATGCTTACAAAGGCAAGGTCGCCGACGATCCGAAGGCGCTGAAGCCCTTCGTGGATGACGCCAAGGCCAAAGGCTCACCGCTCACCTTCGCGATGACCTTCCCGCCCGGCACCCACGCCATGTGGATGCGCTACTACCTCGCCGCAGGCGGCATCAACCCCGGCGATGCGGCAGGTGCTGGAGCAGATATCTCCCTCATCACCGTGCCACCTCCACAAATGGTCGCGAACATGAAGGTCGGCAAGATGGACGGCTTCTGCGTCGGCGAACCTTGGAACGCCAAGACCATCGCGGACGACATCGGCTACACCTCGATCACCACGCAGGCCATGTGGAAGGATCATCCGGAGAAAGTCTGCGCCTTCACCGAGGAGTATGCCGCGAAGAATCCGAAGACCGTCAAAGCCGTGCTCAAGGCCCTGCATGAGGCCAGCGTGTGGCTCGACAAGATGGAGAACCGCCCCGAGCAGGCAAACATCGTCAGCGCCGCCACCTACATCAACTGCCCGCCGGAGACCATTCTCGGCCGCCTCGAAGGCAAATACCTCATGGGCGATGGCCGCAAGTTCAAGGACCCGAACTACATGATCTTCAGCGATCGCAACTGCAACTACCCACAGGCCAAATACGCCAAGTGGTGGCTCACGCAGCTTCGCCGCTGGGGCTTCGTCGAAGGCGCTCCCGACTACGAAGGCGTCGCCAAGCAGGTCATGCGCTCCGACATCTATGAAGAAGCCATGAAGGAGATCGGCTACACCCACGGGGGTGCCGATACCAGCGCCGAGACCCTCTTCGATGGCATCAAGTTCGACCCCACCGGCGACCTCGAAGCCTACGCCGCCTCCTTCGCCGTGAAGACGATCAAAGGCTGACCGCCGGATTTATGATTTACGACTTACGATTTTTGATTTCCAAAGCCGCTCCGAAAGGGGCGGCGGCGGAAGTCGGCGTGAATCGGCAAATCATAAGTCAAAAATCATAAATCATAAATTCCGATGCATCCCCTCATCCAGAAATACAAACTCGACTCCATCTTCCTGCCGTTGGTTGCGATCTTCGTCACCTGTCTCTTCTGGTATGCCATCGCCGGAAAGTCTGTCGTGACGGAAAAGGTCGATGATTTCGGCGACAAGATCAAAGTCACCAAACGCGCCGGTCTCTCCGCCGATCTGCCCACGCCCGTCGAAACCTGGACGGCTAGCAAACCCTACATCGTCGAGCCCTTCGCGAAGCGTGGTGAACTGGACCAGGGCATCCTCCGCTTCACCTGGATGTCACTCGTGCTCGTGGCACAGGGTTATTTCATCGCGCTCATCATCGGAACGCCCGTGGGCTTCTTCCTCGGCCTGTCGAAACAGTTCACGAAGGCTTTTGATCCCATCATTCAGGTGCTGCGGCCCGTTTCACCTCTCGCTTGGCTGCCGCTGGGCATGATCCTCTTCAGCGGTGTCAAAGTCCTGGATGCCGATGGTCGCACCACCTTCGGTGCCTCCGATGCCGCCGCGCTCTTCACCATCGCCATCTGCGCCATGTGGCCCACCGTGATGAACACCGCCGTCGGCGTCCGCGCCGTGCCGGTCGATTACCTGAATGTCGCCAAAGTGCTCAAACTCTCGAATTGGAAGACCCTCTGGAAGGTCCTCGTGCCCGCCACGCTCCCTTACATGTTTACTGGCTTCCGTCTGAGCCTTGGCATCGCCTGGCTCGTCATCGTCGCCGTGGAGATGCTCACCGGGCGTCCCGGCGTCGGTGGCTTCCTCTGGCAGCAATACAACGCCAACAGCTACGCCCACATCATCCTCTGCATCCTCACCATCGGCGTCATCGGCTACATCCTCGACCGCCTGATGAGCGTGGTCGAAGGCCGGTTCAAAACAGCCTGAGCCTCATTTATGATTTACGATTTACGACTTATGATTTCTAGCCGTGCGGCGCTTGGTCGTCGCTCGCGTGGCGTTGAAGATTTTCGTGAGTTCTTCGGCTTCTTGAAGAAGGGCCTTCAGGCGCTTGGAGGGCAGCAACTTGGCTTTTTCGGCCAGTTCGATCCAAAACCCGCTTTCGTCGGCCTCTTCGAGCACCATCGTGATCTTGTTGATGAAGTCGGCATCGGATTTGGCCCTCAAAGCAGCCCGATAATTCGCCGCCACCGAGGTTCCGCTTCTCGCGATCTGATTGCCGACCGTTTTGCCAGCCGTCGTCTTCGGCAGCGCATCCACCATCGTGAGGACTCGCACCGCAAAGTCCATGGTCCGTTCTTTGAGCTCTTGGTTCGTCATAGGAACGCCATTCCAAATCATAAGTCATAAATCGTAAATCATAAATCTCATGCCGCTTATCGAGATCAACAACGCCTCCAAAGGCTTTGGGCTACCCGGTTCACGAACCGAAGTCCTCAAAGACATCAACCTCAGTGTCGAAGAAGGCGAGTTTGTCGTCATCGTCGGCTACTCGGGCTCTGGAAAAAGCACGCTGATCAATTTGATCTCCGGCCTCGTGAAGCCCGACACCGGCGAAGCGCTCATCGAAGGCAAAAAGATCACCGAACCTGGCCCGGATCGCGGTTTAGTGTTTCAGAACTACTCATTGCTTCCGTGGCTCACCGTCGAAGAAAACATCGCACTCGCCGTGGATGAGGTTTTCAAAGATTGGACTCCGGAGCAGCGCAAAGCGCACGTCGCCAAACACATCGCGATGGTCAAATTGACGCCGGCGGCACATAAACTGCCCAAAGAGCTCTCCGGCGGCATGCGGCAGCGTGTTTCCGTCGCCCGCACCCTCGCGATGAATCCGAAGGTGCTGCTCATGGACGAGCCTTTGAGCGCTTTGGATGCTTTGACGCGTGCGCAGCTCCAGGACGAGATCAGCGACATCTGGATGAACAACAAGACGACTGTCATCTGGATCACGAACGACCCCGATGAGGCCATTTTGGTCGCCGACAAGGTCATCCCGCTGCTCCCCACCTCGCCCGCGACCTTGGGCGAGCCGATGATCATCGACCTCGATCGCCCACGCGACCGCCGCAGCATCAATCACGACCCCAAATTCAAAAAACTGCGCACGCAGCTCATCACCACGCTGCTCGATGCCAAGGGCCGCACGAAATCGAAGACCAGCCTCAAGCTCACGCTGCCGGACATCCTTCCTGAAGACCTCACCACCGTGAACACCCTGCAATTCCTCAACCGCAGCGGTCCCAAACGCCGCACCGCCGACAAACGCGAAGAAGTGGAGGTGGCCGCATGAGCACGCACAAGCCCCCCATGCTCGAACTGGATCGCCTTTGGAAGATCTACGACACGCCCAAAGGTCCGGCCACCATCGTCAAAAACTTCAACCTCAAGCTCAAGGAGGGTGAGTTCGCCACGCTCATCGGCCACAGCGGCTGCGGCAAAAGCACCGTCCTCATGATGGTCGCCGGTTTGAGCGATCTCTCGAAGGGCAACATGATCCTCGCCGGCAAAGAAGCCGTCGGCCCGGGGCCGGATCGTGGCATCGTGTTCCAATCGCCCTGCCTGCTGCCGTGGATGAGCGCTTTTGAAAATGTCATGCTCGGCGTGAACCAAGTCTATTTCACCGCCAGCAAGGCCGAGCGCCGCCAGATGGCCGAGTACTACCTCAGCATCGTCGGTCTCGCCGATGCCATGCACAAGTTTCCCGGCGAGCTCTCCCAAGGCATGCGCCAGCGCGTCGGCATCGCCCGTGCCTTCGCCTTGCAGCCCAAGATGCTGCTGCTCGACGAGCCCTTTGGCATGCTCGACTCCCTCACGCGCTACGAGCTTCAAGAAGTGCTCCTCGACCTCTGGCGTCGCAACCGCATCACCACGCTGATGGTCACACACGATGTCGATGAGGCCATCTTCCTCTCCGACCGCGTCATCATGATGACCGACGGCCCCGAAGCCGAGGTCGGCGACATTTTAAAGATCCCCTTCGAGCGTCCGCGCAATCGCAAAGAAATCATGGAAGACCCGCGCTACTACGAGCTGCGCGAGCACCTCATCACCTTCCTCAACGACAAATCCCACATCCGCCCGAGCCGCGAGCCCGAGTTCAAACCCTCCCCCGACATGGCCGCCGAAATGGCCGCGCACGGCATGCCCGCGGCGGCTTGAGGTCATGCTCTAGCGGCGAGGTTTGAATTGGAGTCCTTCGACGAACTCGTTCGCTTGGAAGAACGCCGGGCTGGTCACGCGTTTGCCGCCGAGGGTGAGGTTTTCGAAGGTGAGGCCTTTGATGCGGGCCTGATCGCCGCCCCAGAGCATCTGCGGCTCGCCGATGACGCTGGGGGCGGTGATGGTGATGTTTTGGAAGAGGATGCCGGAGAGGTCGCCGCGGCCGCGTTGGTCTTCGCCATAGGGTTTCGGCATGGCCATGCAGATGAAAAACTGTTGAAGCGTGGGGCGTGGGTCGGAGATGCGGATGTTGCGGAAGATGACGCCTGCACCTCCCGGGCCTTCGCCTTCGCCGCGCATGTTGAAGACGCGGCCGCCGCTCCAGTGATGCCATTTGGCGCGGGAATAGATCACGTCGCAGTCTTCGATGATGAGCTTGTGGTCGGGCAGGGCGCTGAGGACGAAGGAGGAGCCGTTCGCATCGTTCCACAAGACCACGCGGCGGATGCCGAGGCCGTTCGCGTAGAGCGAGTCATCCTGCGTGCGGATGAAGCAGTCTTCGATGCGGGTGTTGCCAAACGGATTGATGCCGTCGCCATTGGCACGCCAGGTGAAGATCTTGGTCCAGCGGACCTCGTTGGGATGACCTTCCTTGTAGCCGTTGATCAGCATGACCGAGTGCGACGCGGAATCGGCGATGGTGAGTCCTTCCACCTGCGTGTCGCTGGCTCCAAAAATCTCGATGGGCTTGCGGCTGGCCTTGGAACTGCCTCCGAAGAGCTTCTTCAAAGCGCTCGCGTGCTTCAATCGCGCTCCAGAAAGCGTCCCGTGGCCAAAGACGCGGATGTAATGCCCATCGGGCCATTCGGCGTTGTGAAAGGAGCCAAACACGATCGCATCGCCAGGGATGTAATACTGGCGGTTGGCATGCACGGGGAAGGCCGCGCCGATGTCGTGCACGCCGGGGAGAAAGTAGAGCGTGCGCCAATCGCCGTCCGCGGGTGGTTTCTCGCCGGGCTTCACAGCGAGCACGCCTGGGTCATGCGGCGTGGGTTTGCCTGCGAGCGGTGGATTGGCAAAAAGCGAGATCGTGTGAAGCGGCGGCCCTTGGTAGCCTTTGCCCGTGTCCTGGCCGTCCATCTGACCGTCGATGTCCACCGCGACGAGGCAGGGCTTGTCGAGTTTCACGAGCGCTTTGCCATCCTTCACGGAGCAGGCGGAGGCTTGGCGCTTCGGATGCACCGCGGCAATGCGAATGGGCTGACCATTGACGCGGGAGATTTCGATCTCGACGGCGACGGAGGTTTCAAAGTTCACGTAGGCGTGAGTCCAGCCCTTCAGCGTGTCGAAGTAGGCTTCCTCATCCTTGCACTCCGTCTGCCAGGCAAAGGCATCCCGCCAGGCGTCGCCATCGCCGCTCGGGCGCATGCGGACTCGATAGTGCGATGAAGCCTCCAGGCCGGGAACAGGTGGATAGATGGTCAAATCGGCAGCCGGAGCCGTGGCGTAGAAGAGTGCGAAGCCGAGTGCGGTGAGGAATCGTTTCATGAAGGTGTTATCGAGCGGTGAAAGGCACGGGGGGGGGGAGGCCTTCGCGATTGAAGAGGCTGACCTTAGGCACTTGCGCCCAGCCGAAGCGAACATTTTTGGGCGCGGCGACCTTGTCAAAGGTGACGACGATCGTTTCACCGTCGATGACAGCCTGTGCGGGGAAGAATTTTTTGTTCTCACCGGCAATGGTAAAGCCTTTGAGGTGAAAAGACCCGCGAGCTTCAAATCGGCAGACCCTGCTTGAGCGGCGAAGAGAGACAGAAGAGCGACGAACGGGCGTGCCATGGCGGGAAGCGTTGAAGCTCCGGTTGCTGCTCGTTTGCGGGATGTTTTTCTGCTGGAGAAAACGTGGGCGAGGTTCGCGAGCAGCGAGTTGAAGGCGAGCCTGGTTGTTCAACCAGCATGCGTTGGTTTTGCGACCGGACAACGCTGGCCTTGCCGAAACTCACCGCAGCTCACTTCACCGGACCGGACCAGCCGATGCGGTTGCCGGCGATGAGGCGGCTGATGCCGATGAAGAGGGTCTCGGCGAAGTTGCAGGCGTGATTCAGGCGGTGGCAGACGACCCATTCTCTCACGGGCGGTCGCCGACCGAGCGGGAGGGCGGCGAGCAGGCCTTTATCCAGCTCATCGGCGGCGAGCCAGGCAGGCAGGATGCCGACGCCGATGTCGAGGCGGACGAGTTCTTTGATGACCTCCTCACTGCCGATCTCGATGAAGGGCTGGATGGTCAGCTTTTCACGACGGCAGTATTCGTCGATGAGGTGACGGGTGTAGGAGCGGTTTTCGGCGAGGATGAAGCGCTGCGTGGAGACCTCGCTGCGGTTCACTTTGCGTGCCTTAGCCCAGGGATGCAGCGGGTTGGTGATGAAGGAGAGCGCATCTGAGGCGACGGGGATGCAGGTGAGGTGGCGGTGATCCGGTGTGCTGGGGCAGAGGCCGAGGTCGATGGAGCCTTCCGCAAGAGCCTGGGCGAGCGTGGCGGCGGAGCCCTGGGTGATCTGGAGGCTGAGGTCGGGGCAGCTTTCTTTGATCTCGCGGATGACGGCAGGAATGAGGTATTGGCAGGCGGTGGGACTGGCACCGATGCGGAGGCGGGCGATTTTGCGGTCGGTGCCGGAGATACCGGTCTGCATCTGCCGCAGGCTGTGGAGCACCTGCGTGGCCTGCTCCAGCAGGAGGGTGCCTTCGCTGGTGAGGCGCAGGCGATTGCGGCTCCGCTCAAAGAGGGTCTTGCCGAGGGAGTCCTCAAAGGCCTTCAGCGAATGAGAGATGGCGGAGGGAGTGAGATGCAGCAGGCGTGCTGCCGTCTGCATGCTGCCGGTGCTGGCGAGGGTGGCGAACACACGCAGGTGCCGGGTTTCGATGAGTTGCTCCATGCGGGGAGGTTTACCTGCGGCGTCCGTGGCGGGCAATGTGGATCGTGCCGCGTCGATGAAGCCGGTTCATGGGACGATCAAAATCATTTCAGCCATTCCGATGATCCTGGCATGGTCCGGGCGACAAGACGCGGGCATGACTCCTCCCATGCCATCCGTCACTGCCACTCCCAAAGTTCTGCCGCCGCGCAGACCGGCCGCAGCCCCGGCGCTGCGGCTGCCACGACGGATCACCGTGGGCTATGTGCCGCTGACGGACTGCGCACCGCTCATCGTGGCGCATGAGATGGGCCTTTTTGTGAAACGCGGGCTGGATGTGCGGCTCTCCTGCGAGGCGGGCTGGAGCACGGTGCGGGAAAAGATGCTGCACGGCGAGCTGGATGCGGCGCATGCGCCTGCGAGCATGGTCTTTGAGATCTCCCACGGACTCGGTGTGCCTGCGGTGCCCTGCCTCACGGGAATGATGCTGGCTCATCATGGCAATGCGCTCGTTGTTTCGAATGAACTGCACGAGCTCGGCGCCACGGATGCGACCTCACTGGCAGAGGTGGTCATGCGCTTGCGAAAGCGGCGGCGCTTCACTTTTGCCGCGGTGCTGAAGTATTCCTCTCAACACTACCTGCTGCGCCGATGGTTGCGCTCCGGTGGCATGGACCCGGACCGGGATGTGGACATCGTCATCGTACCGCCGCCGCTGGTGGCGGAGTGCATGGAGCAGGGCCACCTGGATGGCTACTGCGTGGCGGAGCCCTGGGCCTCCGTGGGTCTGCTGCGAGGTGCCTGCCACTGCCTAGCTCTCAGTGCGGACATCGATCCCCAGCATCCCGAAAAGGTCTTCATGGTGCGCAGCGAGTTCGAGGAGGACCGGCATGAGGAGCACCTGCTCATGATCTCCGCCCTCATCGAGGCCGCACGCTGGTGTGACAAGTCTTCGAACCGCCCCGCCCTCGCCGCACTGCTCGCTTCCCGAGCCTACCTGCGGGTGCCAGTGGAGGCCGTGCGCAGTGCCCTCATCGGCCCCTATCGCATGGGTGGAAAGACCACTCGTGATGCCTCGCAGGCCATCTTTTTCAGTCAGGATGATGCCAGCCGCCCGACCGAGGCCAAAGCACGCTGGGTCATCCAGGAGATCCGTGCTCACGGCCTCGGCAAAGACCTCCCGCAGATGAGCCAGAGCCATGTGAATGCGCTTTTTCGCGAGGACCTCTACGAGGCAGCCCTAGCGCTGACACCGGCGCTCACCTCCTCCCCTCCGCCCTTCGCGAAAAAAGACCCCGGAACAAAAAACGCCACTCCCGGCCGCACGCCGCCAAAGCCTCAACCTCCACGCTCCACCGCCCGAAAACCCAAATCCATACGCTCCCATGAAAACGCCCTCGCTTGAACTCCATCAACGCACTGGCCCTACGCCAGCCACAGCCTCCGCAACCGACACCGACACGATGCTGGCCTCCGCAGGCGAGCAGGCCCTTCTACGAACGCTTTTTCCTCATGCGCCGACGCGGCGTGAATTCATCCGGCGCACGGGTTTGCAGGCCGCACTCGGCCTCGTCGGGTCCTTCATCTCACTGGATGCCGTGCGCGGCCTCGCCGCAGAGCCGGTGAAGCCCGGCGACATCGAAAAGCCGGATCTCTCCATCGGCTTCATCCCCATCACCTGCGCCACCCCCATCATCATGGCCGAGCCAATGGGCTTTTATGAAAAGAACGGCCTGCGTGCCAAAGTGCGCCGTGCCGCGGGCTGGGCCGTCATCCGCGACTGGGCCATCAATGGCGAGGTGGATGCCGCGCACATGCTCAGCCCCATGCCGCTCGCCATCACGCTCGGCACCGGCTCCGCGCCGAAAAACTTTCTCATGCCTGCCATCGAGAACATCAACGGCCAGGCCCTCACGCTGCACATCAAGCACAAGGACAAGGTCAAAGGCCCGCAGGACATGAAGGGCTTCCGCTTCTGCGTGCCCTTTGACTACTCCATGCACAATTACCTCCTCCGTTACTACCTCGCCGAAGGCGGACTGGACCCGGATAAAGATGTGTCCATCCGCGTCGTGCCGCCGCCGGAGATGGTGGCCAACCTCAAGGCTGACAACGTGGACGGCTACCTCGCGCCGGATCCCTTCAACCAGCGTGCCGTGTATGAAAAAGCAGGCTTCATCTTCAAGCTGACCAAGGACATCTGGAACGGCCACCCGTGCTGCGGCTTCGCCGCGAGCGAGGAGTTCACCCAAAAGTATCCCAACACCTTCCACGCCCTCTGGCGCACCATCGTCGAGGCCTCCTACTTCTCCTCGGACCCCGCCAACCGCGAGGCCATCGCCAAGGCCATCTCTCCCGCCAACTACCTGAACCAGCCCGAGATCGTCGTGAAGCAGGTGCTCACCGGCCGCTACGCCACCGGCACCGGAGACATCGCCAACGTGCCTGACCGCATCGACTTTGATCCCATGCCGTGGACGGCGATGGCGAAGTGGATCCTCTCGCAAATGGTGCGCTGGGGTCAGCTCAAGCCCGATGTGGACTTCCAAAAGATCGCCACCCAGGTCTATCTCGAAGCCGGCTGCCAGGACCTCATCACCAGCATGGGACTCAAGCTGAAAAGCAGCGCCGATCGGAAGATCAGCGTGCTCGGTCACAGCTTCGATGCCGCAGATCCCGCCGCCTACGCACGCAGCTTCGCCATCCCGGCGCGGTGATCCCTCATCCGCATGGAGCACAGGCCTCCCGCCTGCCGCACGTCACCGCCGGGATGACTGTGCTCCATCCACCAAACAAAGCCTGCCCATGAAAAAAAAGCATCACCCACTGGCTCCAGCCTTCCTTAGCCTCGTCTTCCTCGCCGTCTTCCTTCTCGCATGGACACTCGCCACGAGCAGCAGCCGCATTGATACCACACGCCATAGCGCCGAGGAACTGGAGCTGATGGAAATGAGCGGCGACATCATCCGGCAGCCCGATGGCAGCTATCAAGGGCCGAAAAGCCAAGGCTCCGGCCTGCCCGGTCCGGCAGCCGTGCTCGCCAAAATCCGCACCGAGCTGGGCGAGGCCTTTGAAAAGAAAGGCACCAACGATCACGGCATCGCCTGGCTCATCGGCTACACCTTCACGCGTTTCTTTTGCGGCTTCACCGCCGCCTCCGCCATCGCCGTGCTGCTCGGTGTGCTCATCGGCCTCTCGCCGCTGCTTTATGCCGCGCTAAATCCCTTCATCCAGGTGCTCAAGCCCATCTCGCCGCTCGCCTGGATGCCGCTGCTTTTATACACCGTGAAGGATCCCTTCTTCACCGCCATCCTCGTCGTCTTCATGGCCGCGCTGTGGCCCACGGTGGCGAACACCGCCTTCGGTGTCACCAACCTCAAAAACGACTACATGCGCGTCGCCGCCATGGTGGAGATGAGCTTCTTCCAGCGTCTCTTCTCCGTCATCCTGCCCGGCGCCGCCCCCACCATCATCGCCGGGCTGCGCATCTCCTTTGGCTCTGCCCTCGTCGCCGTCGTGCCTGCGGAGATGCTCCTCGGTGAGCTCGGCATCGGCTACCTCTCCTGGATCGAGTGGAACAACCTCGACATCGCCGGCATCCTTTTCGCCATCCTCATCGTCGGACTCGTCGGCGTGCTGCTCGACACCGCCTTCGGCTGGCTCGCCGCCCGCTTCACCTACACCGAGGCATGACACGCGCCCCCTCCCCCTCCAGCTTCCCATGCCCCTCTACCTCCACATCGACCACGTCAGCCGCTCCTACCCCTCCCACGAGCCCGGCGCAGGCAAAGACGAAAGCATCACCGTCTTTCACAAGGTCGCCTTCGACCTCCGCCAGGGAGAATTCATGAGCATGATCGGCCACTCCGGCTGTGGCAAAAGCACGCTGCTCAACATCCTCGCCGGATTCGACGCCCCCAGCACCGGCGGCGTCTTTCTCGAAGGCAAAATGATCACCGGCCCCGGCCTCGAGCGCATGGTCGTCTTCCAAAACTTTGCCCTCATGCCCTGGCTCACGGCCTTTGAAAACATCCGCCTCGCCGTCCGCCAAGCCCATCCCGACTGGACCTCCACCCAGGTCAACGAGTGGACAGATAAATACCTCCACATGATGAACCTCACCGCCGCCCGCGGGAAACGCCCCGCCCACCTCTCCGGCGGAATGAGGCAGCGTGTCGGCCTCGCCCGCGCCTTCGCCGTGAACCCGAAGCTCCTCCTGCTCGACGAGCCCTTCGCGCAAATCGATGCCCTCACCCGCGGCACCATCCAGGATGAGCTCATGCGCATGTGGCAGGACACGGGCAGCACCGTCTTCATGGTCACGCATGATGTCGATGAAGCCATCCTCCTCTCCGACCGCATCGCCCTCATGAGCAACGGCCCCAACGCCGAACTCGCAGAGATCATCAACGTGGACATCCCCCGCCCACGCACCCGAGCCACCCTCATCGACGATCCCCGCTACATGCGCCTGCGGAATCACATCCTGCAATTCCTCGTCACCGGCTCCAAAACCCAAAACAAAGCCCTCGAAGCCATTTCACCGCCTGCAGCCTTCACCACCGCCGTCCCTGCCGCAGCCTGAAGAGCATCGTCCATCGCCTGTCCCGAGATTTCAGCCGCAAACTCCCGCCTTCATCCCCAAAACCACACGCCATGAACAAAACCGCCCTCACCGAAACCATCCTCGCTGCCAAAAAGAGCCAGAAGACCACCTGGGCCGCCATCGCCCAGGCCGCAGGCATCTCCGAAGTCTTCACCACCTCCGCCTGCCTCGGCGAAAATGCCCTGCCGCAGGACGCCGCCGAAAAAGTCGCCGCCCACCTCGCCCTCGGCCCTGAAGTCGCCACCGCCCTCACCGAGTATGCGAACAAAGGCGAGGCCGCCTCGACCATCAGCAAAGAGCCGCTGCAATATCGCTTCCAGGAGATCATCTATGTTTATGGCACCACCTTGAAAGCCCTCATCGAAGAAAAATTCGGTCCCGGCATCATGAGCGCCATCGACTTCACCATGCACATCGACCGCGTGCCCGATCCCGCCGGTGATCGCGTGAAGATCACCATGAACGGCAAATTCCTCGGCTACAAAACCTGGTGAGCCCTCTGCGGCCGCTGGCGAGATTGGCGGAGATGAAAGCGCTACCATGCCCCGCGAGCCATCTCAGCCGCCGCCCCAGAAATGGAAGTGGGCTCAATACCCACGAGCAAACTGGATGTCGAGGGTCTGCATGTAGGTGTGCAGACCGGCATCTTGCACGGGCAGCACGATGGCGTCCTCGTCGCTTTCGTTGTGGTGGGAATGCCACCAGCCAGGGGGCGTCACAAAGGCTCCTCCGGCCACCCAGTTGGCACGGACGGGGTTGATGATGTTGCCATCGCTGTCGAGATCACGGCCGATCAGGGTGTAAACGCCGTCCGTGGCCTTCACGGCGAAATCGAGGGCGATCGAGTTGTGACGGTGGGCCTTCTGTTTGCTCTTCGCGGGCAGCAGATTGTAGAGCGACCACATGGAGTGTGTGAGCGTCTTCGTCTGCGGGCAGTCGGGATTCGCGAGAAGGATGCCGTTGCGGTTCTTGTCCTTGCCCTCGTTTTCCTTTCGCACCTTCTCCAGTTCGCTCGTGAGCAGCTCACGCGAAAAATAGAGCGGGCGAAATCTCGGGCTGGTAGGCTGGGCACCGAGGAAATCCATCAGCGGCTGGTCATTCACCCAATAGAAGGCGCTGTCCTCACTCGCCCGATGTCTGATCTCGCCCGTAGCAGGCAGCGCAAAGAGATCGCCCGTTTTCCAGCTCAGCGTTTTGTCATCGATCACACTGAATCCCGCGCCTCGGATGACATAAAACACCTGGCTGCTGGCATGGCACGCGGTGGGCAGTTCCTCACCCGCGGCGATGTGGATGAAATTCGCCAACAAACTCGGCCCGGTGACCGGATAGCTCGTTTCGAGCTGCTTTGACAGCTCCAGCGGAATGATTCGCGTCTCAGCGAGCTGATGCATCAAGGGCGGAAACACATCGATTCCGATCTTGGGCATGCGCGGGTTCGCCGCGCTGCCATACTCGAAGAACAGGCCGTGCTTTTCCCATTCGTGATTGCAGGTCGGGGCGGTGTCTGAGGGGGTGGCAGTCATGACGTCGGAAGAAGGATCGCTGAAGAATAGGCATTGTTGGGGCGGCAAGGGAAGCGCTATCGTTGGTCCAAATTGGTGCCCGCCGCCACCGAGTCACTTGCGAAAGCCTTTCTCGGCCCCAGCGCGTTTGCCGTTGTCTTTGAGGCTGCCGGGTTTCCATCCCTTGGCGATCTCGATGTCAGCGGCGACCTGCTCGGTGATGGCAGTGATATCCACGTAGCCTAGGCGATTGTAGAGAGCCGGGACGTAATTCGCATCGCGGATGGCAGCGTAGTGCTTCCAGTGCGCAAGAGCCTCATTCAGTTCTCGCAGCGCGGCAGCGTGCTCGAAGCGGTCGCTGCTGGCATCAAACAAGGCCAGCGCACAGGCACCGCGAATCTTTGCGGCGTAGTAGCGACCGAGCCAGGCGAGCGCCTCGCAGTCGTGGACGTTCTTTTGCAGCTCCGAATCGGCCTTGGCGGCTTCGAGCAACGAGTCGAGCGCGGCAAAGGCTTGCTCGGCGGCCTCTTCGAGAGCGTCCGCGATCTGCAGCGGCGTCGTTTCGAGCATCGACTCGCGTGAAAGCAGGCGCTTCCGCCAATCGCGGATGCACAGCACCTCGGCACCGGGCATGGCGCTGCCTTCCATGAACTTTGCCACGGTGTAAAAGCCTTCGCCTTTGCTCCGCGGATGACTCCAGCAGGCCTCGGGGAACCATTTGAGGTCGATGTCGCCCCAAAAGAAACGTGTGATGAGCGGCATCACCTGCGAGGCGCTTTGTAGCGCGGTGAAAAGCGAGGCCGATGAAGCTTTCGGATGCTGCGTGGCGAGCAGTCGCTCGAAATGCGAATCCGGCAGCGTGGGATCGTAGGCGAGGCGACCCCACATCGAAAAGGAATACCACTGCTTCTCCATGACGAGCGGTCGTTTGCCCGCAGCGGGGTATCGATCGAGAAACTCGCGTCCCCAGCAGTAACCATCCGGCCCCATGTAGAAACCAGCGCACTTGTCCCGCAGCGGCATATTGAGGATGTATTCGCGGGCGTAGGCTGGATCGCCGAAGCGGAAGGTGTAGATGTCGTCGTTGCGCACGGTGAGCCAGGTGCGGCGACCGGGCGCGATGCCGTCGAGCAGCGGCTGGATGAAGATCGGCTTTGTGATCGAATACAGGTGAGCCACGCTGTATTTGAAGCTGAAATCAAAGGTGCACGGGTAGTCTTTGAAGGCATCGAGGATGTCGCTCTGCGCCGTCCAGTGGAAGCGATGGATGAGGTTGAAGTCACGTTTAGGTTCAGCCTTCAACGCATCACGCACGCCTTCGCCGTAAGTATCCCACAGCCACCTTTCTTTCACCTTCGAATCCATGTCGTGAGGCATACCTTCACCCGCCGTGATGCCCATGCCGCCGAGCAGCGGGTAGGTCTTCACCATTTCACGCACACTGGCTCGGAAATACGACTTCGTGATGTCGTTGCCCATGTCGTTCGTGATGCCGTGCTTCCCCTCCGCGCCGAAGGTGAAGACGTTCCAGGTGAAGACATAGATCGTGATGCCACGATCCGCGGCCTGCTGCATGACCCAGCGCCAGAACGCGATCTTCTCGTCCATCGTGATCTTGTTCACCACCTCATGGTTCGCGAGCATCTCCGGCCTGACAAAGTCCTCTCCCGAGAAGCTGAACGTGTCATCGAGCTTCGCCTTCGTGCGCCAGACATCATCGAGCGCGACCTCCGGGAACTCCAGCACCTTCACCATGGATGGAAACGGATGCAGGCTCCAAAGCGAGAGCACGTTGTAGCGATGCCGCGCCATGGCATCCAGGTAGCTGATCCAGAAATCGCGTTCCCAGACCTCGGGAATGTTCGCCTGCGCCGCATCGGAGCAGTCCGTGTAGCTCGGTGTGCGCAAATCGAGCGGGAGGTTGAACTTGATGCCGCGCTTCTCGATGTGCGGCTTGTTTTCGGAGCATTTTAGCGACTCGAATGTCCCGGTGCGAATAGCCTCAGCGATATCGAGTCCGCCATACATCGCTCCTGCCTCGTCGGCACCGATGACGCGGATTTGATCACCGTTGCGTTCGATACGGTAGCCCTGTGGTGTGGCTTTGGGCTTCTTTTCGACGGTAACAGAGATGTTGGCGGTGATTCCTTTGGCGGCGGCCTCGCGTTGGATTTCCTCGACGGCAAATTTGCCTGGGTTGCCAGTGGATGGGTCGTTGACCACGGACAGGGTCGCTGCCAAGGCATGGCTGGCAAAAAGATGGAGGGCAAAAAGAAGGGGCCGTATAAACTTCGAGGTGAAAAATGGGAGCCAGCTCGGATCGTTTACCGCCCATTTTTTACCGGCAAAACGAGACCTGGATGATGGTGATGTGGGCATGATCGCTAACGATGGTCGAAGCAGCTGAGGCTTAACGATTGAGAAAAGGTTCACTCGTGATCACTGACTCTATCAGGGAACGCAAACCGTACTCCTTCCTCGGAAGCTCAGTAACGATCTTCTCCACGGTGCCCTCGTCGAGGGCTTCCATGCGACGACCGCAGGCATAGGTCAGCAGGCGGTTGGTCAACATGCGGGCGAAGAGGTCTTTGCGCTGCACGAGAATCTTTTTCAGGCCGGCCACATCGTCGAACTTTTCGCCGCTGGGCAGTTCGCCGCTGGAGTCGATTTTTGTTTGGCCAATCCGGGGCCGCCAGTCGCCGATGGCGTCGAAGTTTTCGAGCGCAAAGCCAAGCGGGTCGATCTTTTGATGGCAGCCGTAGCAGTTCGGTGATTCGCGATGCTTGCTGAGCAGCTCGCGGATGGATTTGGCACCGCGCACGTCGGGATCGATGGCGGGCACGTCATCGGGCGGCGGTGGCGGCGGGGTGCCGAGGATGTTTTCGAGCAAGAACACGCCGCGTGTGACGGGTGAGGTCTCAATGCCGTTTGCCGTGATGGTGAGGACGGAACCCATGCCGAGCAGCCCACCGCGTTTGTCCGTCTTGAAGCTGACTTTACGGAACTCGTGGGCTTTCGCGGGATCGCCCAGCTCGCCGAGTTCATAGTGTGTGGCGAGTGGTTGGTTGAGGAAGCTGTAATCGCTGTCGAGGAAGTTCACGAGGCTGGCATCGCGGTCGATGAGGTCGCGCATGAACAACCGGGTCTCGGTCTTGAAGGCATCTTGAAAGCCTTTCGAGTAGTATTCCTCAAACTCGCCGCGATCCGGTGGCATGCCGCCGAGGTTGCGGAGGTTCAACCAGCTATCGAGGAATCCGGCGACAAAGGCATCGGAGCGTTTGTCTTGCAGCATGCGACGTGTTTGCGCCAGCAGCACCTCCGGCTTGGTGAGGTCCTGGCTCATGAGTTCCTCATCCGGCATCGTGGACCAGAGGAAATAGGAGAGCCGCGAGGCAAGTGCGTTGCAGGAGAGCTTGTTCGACCCGTTTTGTGTCTCCTGGGACATGTAAACGAAGCCCGGCGAGCAAAGCGCGGCCTTCAGGGCCGCTTTGAAGCCTTCCATCGGCGAATGGCCCTGCTGCATGCGTTTTTCCGCCACGGCCATGAGACGCTTCATTTCGTCTTCCGTGGCTTTTCGGCGATAAGCGCGGTCGGCGAAGGCTTGGAGCTGTTCGCGCATCTTTTCCGGCTCGAAGGCTTGTTTGCCCAAAACGGCCTGCTGGGAGGCTGGAGGCCATGATTCGGCGATGGGGCCGCGGATCTTCACCTCATCGATGCGGATGTGCGGGTGCTTGTGAACGTGCAGCGTGATCTGGCGTGCCGCGACGATGCCCAGCTTGCCTTTTTGCTTGTCGTCCTCGTCCATGAATTGATCCCAGAGGTCTTTGTGCTGATCCGCGATTCTGAACCAGGTGCCGCGGGCATCCTCGGGGCCGTTCGGGAACACAAAGCGGGGCGTGTGCCCGGCATCGAGCCAGATCTTCATCGTGATCCACTTGGCCTCGCCGTCATCGAGCGCGACCTCCGCAAGCATCGGCTGCTGAGGCTGCGGCAGATCAAGCGGGCCCGCTTTGGTATCGCCCGGCACAATGCCGAGGAGGAAGGGCTCGCGCGGATCGGTGCCGAACCATTTGGGATCATACGGGTGCTCCCGGTTCATGGCTTTGACGAGGACCTTCACCTCGTAAAAGCCATCCGCAGGCACGCCATCGACGAAGTCTTCGATCACGCCAAATCCGGCGGTGTGCTTGTCGGAGTCCATGCACTCTTCCACGAGCAGATGCGCATTGTTGTAGTCCTGTTCCTTCCGCTTGAGGTCAGTCCTGAAGTTCTTGGTGAAGTGCCAGGCCTGCTCTTTCACTGGCTTCTGCTGAGCGAAGGCTTTCTCCACCACGGCGTCCGCAGCATCGAGATACTGATCGAGAAGGTAACCGGAGGTTTGCAGAACATCGCCGAGGTTCTCCATGTGCTCGGCGGATTGATCGCGGGGAAACTTCGTCGTCGGATCAAAAGCGCCCATGTTCAGCGAGAAGAGATCGCCAATGGTGTGGAGGTATTCCATGCGGTTGAGGCGTCGAAGAACGGTGCTGCCACCGGTGCTGGCGAGTGCTTCACGGCCTTTGGTAAGCTCCTGGGTGATTTGCTCGATGAAGGCTTTTTGTTCATCGGATGACGGCTGTTTTGATTTCTTCGGCGGCATTTCACCGAGATTGATTTGGTCGAGGATGTCCTTGACTTCGATCAGCGTGTCCGTTTTGGCCACGGGAAGCGCCAGCGTGTCGAAACGGCGGTCGCCTTTTTGCTTGTCGGCACCGTGGCAGTCGTTGCAGTAGGTGGCGAGAAAGTGAGTGACTGTTTTGCCATTGGTAGCGGCAAGGACCGGAGCAGCCGAACAGAGAAGCAGGGCAATTGAGAGGCGGAGCATAAGACTGGTTGCGGGGATTTATGCGAGTCCGGTAAGCGTGCCTGTGCTGGTGCCGAAGGTGTCCACCTCCGCGCCGAAGCGTTGCAGCATGGAGAGATACAGATTGCACAACATCTGCCGACCTTCGCCTTTGGCGGGGTAAGCCTTGTGCTCGCCATGCTTGAAGCGGCCACCGGCGAGGATCAGAGGCAGGTTGCTGTTCTGGTGGGAGTTCGCATTGCCCATGCCACTGCCGAAAAGCACCATGGAATGATCCAGCAGCGTGCCTGCGCCGTCTTCGATGGATTTTAGCTTGGCGAGGAACTTGGCGAACTGCTCCACTTGATAGCGCTCCATTTTGATGAGGGCTTTGATGGCTTCCTCTCTCATGCCGTGATGCGAAAAGGCGTGATAACCGCCGCTCAAACCGAAGGCGGCAGCTTCAAAGTCACCGCCGATCTCCAGGGTGGCGATGCGGGTGGAATCCGTCTGCAAGGCGAGGGCGATGAGGTCATACATCACCGGCAGGTCGGAGACAAAATCCCGGTTCTTCGGTTCCTGCATCTTCGGGTCCGGCTTGGACACGCTGGCCCACTTTCGACGTAGTTCGATTTGCTTCTCCACGTCGCGGACAGAGGTGAAATACTCGTCGAGCTTCTCCTTGTCCCGCTGGCCGAGGTGCCGCTGGAGTGATTTCGCATCGCTATTCACCGCATCGAGGATGGAGCCTTTCACATCGAGCCGGTCCATCGACGCCGCGAGGCTTTTGGCATCCTCGGTGATGAAGAGCTTCTGAAACAACTCACGCGGCGTGCTGATCGGTGGCACGCGGGTGCCGCTGCGGGTCCAGGACATGAGACAGCCGCCGTGAATGCCGCTTTCCGAACCCAGCGTGAGCGAAGGGAATCGCGTGGCTCCTCCCAGCGTCTCTGCTGCTCGTTGATCCACGGTGATGTTGCCCTCCGGCATGCCTTTCGCATCGGAGGTCTTCACACCGCTGAGAAAGGAGCTCATGGCAAAGTGACCGCCTTTGATGCCGTGATCGAGGCCTGAGTAGAGCGTGAAGTCTTTTTGATGCGGCTTCAATGCCTCGACGGACTCGGGCAATTCATAATCCGCGCCTGTTTTCGTCGGAAAGAAGGCCGGTGGATAAAAACCGAGCAAATTGCCAATGCACACCATCCGCATCGGCCGCTCGGCATTGACCGCTTGGCCTGCGAGACTGCCCACGGCGGCATTTTGAGCGAAAACACGTCCGCCGAGCGATTCGAGCAAAGGCAGCGCCATGCTGATGCCGGTGGCTCGAAGGAAGTGGCGGCGGTTGGAAGTGACGAGAGGGGAGTTTTGCATGATCATGGAAGCGGTTGAGGGGTGAGCAGCGAGACCTGCACATCATCGAGGTAGTGAACCAAAGCGGGGCGCGAAGTGTCCTCTGGCGGCACAGCGCCGAAGATCAGCACCAGCGTCTTCGAGCCCGGCGGCAGGCGCAGCTTCATGGAAAAGGTGTGCCAGCCCGATTTACCGGGCAGCGTGTCAAAACGCTGCGATTCCGACACCACGCCATCGCTCTCCACCTTTGACCAAAAGTTCTTTGTGGCCGTCTCCGGCACCTCATCCAGCGCGATGGCACGGATGAGGTAACGCGAGCTCACATCGCTGTTCGCGGCGCAGAACGAAGCGGCGACCTCCGCTTCCACCTCTCCATTCAACATGGCTACAGGCTGCGAGCGTAAATCGAGCATCTGATAAGCCCGCGAGGTATGGTTCTTCACCGGCTTCTGCGGCGGAATAGGCTCTAGACGCAGCATGCGTTCACCCTGCAAAGGCACCACGTTTTCCTCGGCAACCACGACGCTAGCTTCATCCATGCCCCACTGCCCCACATGATCTGGCAGCCCATCTTTGAGTGTTTGAGTCACATCCTCCAAGCCGGCATCGAAATCCAACAGCGGCACTTTCTTCACCGCCGCCCGCTGATTCACAAAACCAAACACCACCGACGTGCACAGCATCCCAAAAACAATCCCCGCCGCCGCCGCAGTGAGTGGACGCCAGGCATACCAGTTCGTGCTGCGACGTGTCACCGGCTCGGCGGGAGCGCTGAGAAGCTCACGCGTGATCTGCGCGGAAGATGCCTGTGTCTCCAGCGCGACCTCCAGCTCGATGTGGCGGAGGTAAAGATCCGCGAGTTCGTCATCGGCCTTCAACGAGGCCTCCAGGTGGCAGGTTTCCTCATCGCTGGTCTGTCCAGTGATGTAGCGGTGGATGAGTTCGTTCCAGTCGGTGTTCATGCATGTTCTTCCTCGGCCAGGGTGCGCTCCACGCAGGCCATCAGGGCCATTCGAATGCGGTGGAGCACTTTATAGAGCGACATCGGCGTCTGGCCGCGCCGTGCCGCGAGATCATCCATGCGACTGCCTTTCGTGTAGGCGCTGAGCACGAGCTCACGCTGCGTCTGCGGCAGCTTGTGCAGACAGCTCTCCAGCGCGTCGCTTCGGCAGAGCGTGCGCTGTTCGTGCAGAGCCGCCCGATCGGCGAGCCGGGTGGCCAAATCCTCGTCAAAGACATGCCGGTCGCGCTTCCGGTCGCGCAGGACGGCGAGAGCCTTGTTCCGGGCAATGCCTGAGGCCCAGGCACGGAAGTCACGTGCCGGATCGAACTCGCCAAACTTCTGCCAAAGCACGATGATGGTCTCCTGCATCGCCTCGCTGGCGTCCTCGCGACTGGGGAGCATGGCCCGCAGCAGCGTGTGCAAGGCGGCCTCATGCTCCGCAAACAGGCGGAGGAAGTGTTCGTGGCGCTGATCGTCGAGGCTGGGCATGGGGTGACTCTTCAGCCTATTTCCAGAAACCGCGGGCATTTGCCGGAAAAAGTTTCGGCACAGCGCCATCCATGAACGGAATTCATTCAAACCACGCAAAGGATTCAAGCTGCTGCTTGGCAGGCTGGCGGTCGTTGGCACGGCGCTGGCTGAGTGATTTGGGCATTCCCTCGACCCTACAGCCGCCGCGTAGCCGAAAACCCAAACACCACACCCACAAACCGCAATACCATGAAAAGGCTGCTACCGATCCTGCTCGCGACGACATCCGTGTCGCTCGCGCAAACACCCGCTGCCAAACCGGCCGCACCACCTCCACCGCCCGTGCCGGGCTTCACCCTTGCACCGCCACCACCGGCCTATGCGCCGATCAAATACGGCGGCCTCACCATCGACGTGCAGGAAAAGATGCGCTTCGAAATTCGTGACAACAATTTCGACTTCAACAGCGCCTTGAACGGCCCACAGGATGCCTCGTGGCTGCTGCAGCGCTTTCGTCTGGGTCTCGGTTACGACGTGAACCCATGGCTAAAATTCTACATCCAGGGCCAGGACATTCGCGAGCTCGGAGGCAGCCGTCCGAACAACGTCGGCACCTTCGCTGCGGAAGGCGATGACAGTTTCGACATCCTGAAAGCCTATGTGCAGCTCGGCAATCCGAAGAAAGGCCTCAGCGCCACGCTCGGACGCCAGTTCCTTAGCTATGGCGATCAGCGTCTCGTCGGTCCGCTCGAGTGGTTGAACTCGGCCCGGACATTCGACGCCGCGAAGTTTCGCTACACCGCGGAAAAATTCTCCCTCGACTTCTTCGTGTCGTCGCCAGTGGCCTTCACAAACAACATGTGGAACCAATCGCCCTTCCTCGATAACGATGAAGCGTCGAACGACTACTTCAGCGGCATCTACGCCTCCACGCTGTTCGTGCCGTTCAATCTCACGACGGACTTTTACCTCTTCAACAAGCGTGACGACGGCAATGGCAACTTCGGGGCTCCGCTTGGCGACACCGACTTCTACACCGTCGGCACCCTGTGGAAGGGCGATCCGAAAAAGCTCGGCGGTTGGGACTATACCACCGAGATGGCGTATCAGTTCGGTGACGTCAGCGGTCGCGATTTGAGCGCCTTCGCCGGTCACTGGGCCGTCGGTTACAACTGGCTCAAACACGCCTGGAAACCCCGTTTCGCGGTTCAATACAACTACGGCAGCGGAGATGGCAACGCCGCTGATGGCGACATCGGCACCTTTCAGAATCTGTATCCCACAAACCATCTTTTCTACGGCTACATGGACACCACGGGCTGGGTCAACATGCACAATCCGCAGCTCAACATCAGCTTCTCCCCCACACCGAAGCTGAAGGTCATGCTCGACTACCACCTCTACTGGAACGCCACGAATTCCGACGCTTGGTATCGCGTAAACGGCGTCACCACCGTGCGTCCGCTCAATGCCGCCGCCACTGGTGCCAACAGCAGCTTCCGCGGCCAGGAGATCGACCTCACCGCCATCTACAAGCTCAACCCGCACGTCGGCATCATGGCCGGCTACAGCTACTTTTTTGCCGGGGACTACCTTCAGGCAACCGGGGCCGCTGATAACGCCCAGTTCGGCTACGTGCAGGTGCAGATCGACTTCTAAACCGCGTCCGACATGCAGATCACGCCGCTCATTCCTGAAAACGCCCCCTTCACCGCCGATCAACGCGCCTGGTTGAATGGATTCCTCGCCGGAGTCCTCCAGCGCGGCGGCGGAGTGAATGGTGTCTCAACACCTGCCGAGGCGAACAAGCCTCTGCTCATCGCCTTCGGCAGTCAGAGCGGCAACGCGGAAAGTTTGGCCAAGCGGCTGGCCAGGGAAGCATCGGGTCGAGGTTTCGCAGCGCGAGCTGCGGGCCTCGACTCGCTGCAACCAGCCGATCTCATCAAAGACAAGAACGTCCTTCTCATCACCTCGACATGGGGTGACGGCGACATGCCTGACAACGCCATCTCCTTCTGGGACGCCATCAATCAAAACGGCAGCAGCCCCAAATTCGACGGCGTGAACTACTCTGTCCTCGCCCTCGGCGACAAAAACTACGCCGACACCTTCTGCCTCGCCGGCAAGAAACTCGATCAACGTCTCGCCGAGCTCGGCGCCACCCGCATCGTGGACCGCGTGGACTGCGATGTCGATTTCGACGACCTAGCGAAGGCGTGGTCCTCAAACGCTTTTACCATCCTCAGCGGCAAAGAAAGTGGCACAGGTTTTCAACCTGTGCAGGCCGATGAAGAAGCCACTGGTTGGTCCAAGAAGCGTCCCTTCCCCGCGAAACTCATCGCGAACGACACGCTGAATGCCCCCGGCAGCGCCAAGGACACGCACCACATCGCCTTCTCACTCACCGGCAGCGGTCTCACCTACGAAGTGGGGGATGCCCTCGGCGTCTTCGTCCAAAACTGCCCCGAAGTCGTCGATGCCGTCATCGCGGCGCACGGGTTCGATCCAAACACCCAAGTCGGCAGCAAAACCCTCCACGAGGCTCTCCTCACCGATTACGAAGTGCGCAGCCTCCTCGGCAAAACACCTGAATCCGGCCTCACGCTCGATTCCTTCCTCGAAAACCTCCGCAAGCTGCAGCCGCGCCTCTACTCCATCGCCAGCAGCATCAAGGCGCATCCGGATGAAGTGCATCTCTGCGTCGGCGCGGTGCGCTACACCACCGATGGCGTCGCGCAGAAAGGTGTCGCCTCCACCTTCCTCTCGGATCGCCTCGCTCTCGGCGACACCACCGGCATCTACTTTCACGCCGCGAATCATTTCCGTCTGCCCACCGACCTCACTAAGCCTGTCATCATGGTCGGTCCCGGCACTGGGATCGCGCCGTTCCGCGCTTTCCTCGAAGAACGAGAGGCCACCAAGGCCACCGGCAAAAACTGGCTCTTCTTCGGCGATCAAAAACGCGCCATCGACTTCCTCTACCACGACCAGATCATCGCCTGGGTCCAAAGCAGCCATCTCACCCGTCTCGACACCGCCTTCAGCCGCGATCAGGAGGAGAAGATCTACGTGCAAACCCGCATGCTCCAGGCCGCCAGCGAACTCTGGCAATGGCTCGAAGAAGGCGCCCACTTCTACGTCTGCGGCGACGCCAAACGCATGGCCAAAGACGTCGATGATGCTCTTCACCACATCATCGAGACCCAAGGCGGCAAAACAGCCGACGAGGCCACTGCCTACGTCGCCGACATGAAGAAAACCAAACGCTACGCCCGCGATGTCTATTGAGCCTCCAATCCAAAGTCTCACGCAAAGGCGCAAAGGCGCAAAGGTTCCCAAACCCTCTGATCTTTGCGCCTTTGCGCCTTTGCGTGAGATCAAAGTAGCCTCTCATCAGTCATGACCGCCGCTCTTCCTGCCACAGAAAGGGCCATCGCGGCCCAACCCATCGGCGAAGACTTCACTGGTGAGCAGAAGCGCTACCTCGAAGGTTTCTTCGCGGGTATTGCAGCAGGCGGCGTGAGCTTCGGCGATCTCGCTCCTGCTCCCGCCGCACCAGCGGGACCTGCTCTCGATGAGTTGACCAAGGAAGAGCGCATCAAACGCGAACTCCACCCTTTCGATGCCATTGAGCAGCTCGTGTTGGATGCCCGCTGGAACGCCAAGCCGGAGCCTGAATCCGTCTTCCGATACAAGTGGAATGGCCTGTTCTGGCTGAATCCCGTCAAAGATGGTTACATGTGCCGCCTGCGCATCCCGGGTGGCGTGGTAAAGAGCTACCAACTTCGTGAATTGGCCTCGATCACGAGTGAACTGACCTCTGGCTACATCCAGATCACCACACGGAACAATTTTCAGATTCGCCTCATCGAGCCGAAGAATTGCCCCGAGGTGCTTCGCCGCATTCAGGGCTGCGGTTTGCACTCGAAGGGCGCAGGTGCCGACAACATCCGCAACATCACGATGAATCCCTGCGCGGGTTATGATCCACATGAACTCATCGATGTGCGTCCGCTGGTGAACGAGCTCGCCACGCTCATCATCGGCTCGAAGGAGTTCTACGACCTGCCACGCAAGTTCAACATCGCCTACGACGGCGGTGGACTGATTTCCTCGGTCGAAGACACCAACGACATCGGTGCCAGCGCGGTGAAGATCGGCGATG